>NZ_LZIN01000095.1 GCF_001667375.1 Mycolicibacter sinensis
GCCTGGGGGGGGGGGGGGTGGGGGGCCGGAGCCTCCGGAGCGGGCGGCATCCAGCCCGCGGGCGCCGCCGGTGCGCCGCCCTCGTCGGCGGGTGCCGGCTCGGGGGGCGGTGGCATCCACCACGGTGCCGGCTCGGGTGCCGGGGGCGGAGCCATCGGGTTGTCCAATGCGACGGTCTCGCCGTTCTCGGCCGGGGGGTCACTGGGAACGTCGCGTTGCGTGGGAGCGGACAGGACGCGACCGCAGACCGGCCACGCACCGCGTCCCTGGCGCGCCAGCACGTTCTCGGCGATGGCGAT
The DNA here is from genome assembly GCF_001667375.1 of Mycolicibacter sinensis. Classification (GTDB taxonomy): domain Bacteria; phylum Actinomycetota; class Actinomycetes; order Mycobacteriales; family Mycobacteriaceae; genus Mycobacterium; species Mycobacterium sinense_A. Next base: position 300 of record NZ_LZIN01000095.1, read on the forward strand.
CTGCTGCTCGCGGCTGGCCTGGTGTGCCACCGGGGCGTACTTGCCGCCGCCGTTGCTGCTCCAGGTGCTCGGCGAGAACTGCAGGCCGCCGTGGTAGCCGTTGCCGGTGTTGATGCCCCAGTTGTTACCGGATTCGCATCGGGCGACGTGGTCCCATTCGTCATCGGTGGCCGCGGCGGCGTGCCCGGCGAGGGCAAGGCTGCCGCCACCGATCACTGCACCGGTGAAGGCGATTTTGGCGATGTTGACGTTCGACTGGGTGGGCTTGCGATGCCGTCCACTCATACGGTGGTGAATTCCTCTCTGTCTACGCCTGCGAGGTCAGCGTCGGGTTCGGGCCAACACAACTGCCCGGCATTAACGCACCGTGGTGCGTGCTATGGCTTCACCCCAAGGGGCCGAGGGTGGCCCCAGGTCCGCTCGCGGCGGACCGGTCGGGTCCCCCGCCTCCATCCATCAGGTATTCGTCGGTTTCCCCGCCCGTTGGATGGAGTTCGGCGCTACGGGAGGGGAAAGGCGGATCGATCGGAAGATTTTCGATGCACCCGGAGATGTACCGTAACCGGTCTTACTGGCATCGTCACGCTTGGCGCGCCCGGGTGTTTTCACTGCTGGTTCTTCTCAAAACACCAGGAAACGGCCGCGTTAGCGCAGGTCAGAGCATGGTCTACCAAGCTGTTGTCAGTCCGTGATCAATTCGTTATGTGACGTAAATCATGTCCCCCGCCGGGGTTGATTCGACGGTCCAGCTTCGCCTCTCCCTCGTCGAGGCTCGCTATCCGCCGGCGAATGGCGGCAGTACGTCGATGGTCTCGCCGGGCTGAAGCGGCGCCGCCTGGTCGCGCACCGCGACCCCGTCACGTAGGTAGGAGCAGCGTCCCAGGACCGTCGCCAGCCGCTCATTTCCGCGTGCGAGCGTCTCGGCGAGCTCGGCGACGCCGGCGCCGGTCGGAACCTGGATGCTCTCCGATTCGACGCCGGCGGCCGCTCGCGCCGCGGCGAAGTAGCGGACGGTCACCGCAACGGCGGTGGGGCTGTCGATCTGCTGCGTCATGGGTCAACCACCTATCGCACTCATCGGGCGATCCGGCTGAATGAAATCCGGATCGTTGATGCCATGGCCGGCCTTCTTGGTCCACATGGCGGCACGCCATGCCTGCTCGATGGCGTCGTCGTCGGAGCCGTTCCGCAACAGGGCCCGTAGGTCGGATTCCTCGGCGGCGAACAGGCAGTTGCGGATCTGGCCGTCGGCGGTCAGCCGGGTCCGGTCGCAGTCACCGCAGAACGGGCGTGACACCGAGGCGATGATCCCGAAGGTGCCGGCCGGGTGGTCCGGGCCCTCGTCCACCAGCCAGACCTCGGCCGGCGCGGAGCCGCGCGGCTTCGGGTCGGGTCGCAGCGCGAACTGGGTCTGCACCAGCTCCAGCAGTTGCTCCACACCGAGGCCGGCGTCGCGGTTCCAGTTGTGGTCGGCGTCCAGCGGCATCATCTCGATGACCCGCAACTGGTAGCCGTGCTGCAAGCAGAAGCGCAGCAGGTTGACGATGTCCTCGCCGGCGACCTTGGGCGCGAGTACGGCGTTGACCTTGATCGGCTTCATGCCGGCCTGCGCGGCGGCGTCCAGGCCGTCGAGCACGTCGGGCAGCCGGTCCCGCCGGGTGATCTCGGCGAAGTGGGCGCGGTCGACGGTGTCCAGCGACACGTTGATCCGGTCCAGTCCGGCCGCCACCAGGGCGCCGGCGCGCCGGGCCAGCCCCAGGCCGTTGGTGGTCAGCGCGATCTCGGGACGCGGCTGCAGGCTCGCCGCGGCGGCCACCACGTCCTCGAGGTGGCGGGCCAGCAACGGCTCGCCGCCGGTGAACCGGATGTCGGTGATGCCCAGCCGGGTGACGCCGATCCGCATCAGCCGGATCAGCTCGTCGTCTTGTAGGAGGTGCTGGCTGGGAATCCAGTCCAGGCCCTCGGCCGGCATGCAGTAGGTACAGCGCAGGTTGCACCGGTCGGTCAGGGAGATCCGCAGGTCGGTGTGCACTCGGCCGAACGTGTCGACCAGCGGGCCAGCGGTCGGCATCTGTTGGGCGATGGCTCGCTGCACGGCTTCATCGAAGGCTTGCCGGGCGACGACGTTCTTGTCGTCCGCGCCGGCGTCCACCTGCGGTGATGGGGTCTGCAGATCCCGTTGCCTCAACGTCATGTGCGTATCCGATTCGGTTGGCCGGAGGGCGACCAGAACCCGTTCGGCGTCTGGCGCACGTCGTCTCCAGCGGCGCCACCAGCTTACCGAGTAAACCGGGGTGCTCATGCGGGCCTGGTCCGAGTAAGATTGGCAGCCGACGCGTCCTGCGCAGGCGGGACGCTTCCTTTATGTCCCCCGAGTGCGTGATCGTCCAAGACAAGCAGGTGAGACCAGTGCCGACCGGCAAGGTGAAGTGGTACGACGCCGCCAAGGGCTTCGGCTTCCTGTCCCAGGAGGAAGGCGAGGACGTCTACGTCCGCGCCTCGGCCCTGCCGGACGGCGTGGAGGGTCTCAAGGCGGGCCAGCGGGTGGAGTTCGGCGTCGCCGCCGGCCGTCGCGGACCGCAGGCGCTGACCGTCACGCTGATCGATCCGCCGCCGAGCCTGACCCGCAGCCGCCGGGAGGCCGCGCCGGCCGAGCACAAGCACAGCCCCGACGAGCTGCACGGCATGGTCGAGGACATGATCACCCTGCTCGAAGGCACGGTGCAGCCCGAACTGCGCAAGGGCAAATATCCCGACCGCAAGACCGCCCGGCAGATCTCCGAGGTGGTCAAGGCCGTGGCGCGCGAGCTCGACGCCTAGCCAAGGCCGAGGTGTAGCGGAAGGCCTGATCGGGGAACACCGGTTGATAATCGCTCGACGACGAGCGCCGTCAAACCGGGAGGTGCGGTGATGGCACAGCAGGTCACCGAGGAGCAAGCCAGGGCCGTCGCGGAGGAATCCCGCGAAAGTGGTTGGGACAAACCGTCCTTCGCCAAGGGACTGTTTTTGGGGCGTTTCCCGCTCGAACTGATTCACCCGTTTCCCCGGCCGTCGGATGACGATGCCGCGCGCACCGAGGAATTCCTGGGCAGGCTGCGGGAGTTCCTCGACACCGTCGATAGCGCCGTCATCGAACGCGACGCCCGGATTCCGGACGAATACGTCAAGGGTCTGGCCGAGCTCGGCTGTTTCGGGCTGAAGATCCCGCGCGAGTACGGCGGTCTGGGCATGTCGCAGGTCGCCTACAACCGGGCGCTGGTGATGGTGTCCAGTGTGCACGCCAGCCTGGGGGCGCTGCTGAGTGCGCATCAGTCGATCGGGGTGCCCGAACCGCTCAAACTGGCCGGCACCGAGGAACAGAAGCAGAAGTTCCTGCCGCGGTGTGCGGCCGGGGCGGTGTCGGCGTTCCTGCTGACCGAGCCCGACGTCGGATCCGACCCGGCCCGGCTGGCATCGACCGCGACACCGATCGAGGACGGCGCCGCTTATGAGTTGGAGGGCGTGAAGCTCTGGACCACCAACGGCGTCGTCGCCGACCTGTTGGTGGTGATGGCCCGCGTGCCCAAGGTCGACGGGCATCGCGGCGGGATCAGTGCCTTCGTGGTGGAAGCCGACTCGCCCGGGATCACCGTCGAACGCCGCAATGCGTTCATGGGGTTGCGCGGGATCGAGAACGGGGTGACCCGGCTCCATGCGGTCCGGGTGCCCGCCGAGAACCTGATCGGGCGCGAGGGCGACGGCCTGAAGATCGCCTTGACCACTCTCAACGCCGGGCGCCTGGCGATCCCTGCGATGGCGACCGGATCGGCGAAGTGGTCGCTGAAGATCGCCCGGGAGTGGTCCCGGGAGCGGGTCCAGTGGGGCAGGCCGGTCGGCGAGCACGAGGCGGTGGCCAAGAAGATCGCGTTCATCGCCGCCACCGGCTACGCGCTGGAGGCGGTGTTGGAGCTGTCCGGTCAGATGGCCGACGAAGACCGCAATGACATCCGGATCGAGGCGGCGCTGGCCAAGCTGTGGTCCAGCGAGATGGCCTGTGTCATCGCCGACGAGTTGCTGCAGATTCGCGGGGGCCGCGGTTATGAGACCGCGGAGTCACTCGCCGCCCGCGGGGAGCGTGCGGTACCGGTGGAACAACTGGTGCGCGACCTGCGGATCAACCGCATCTTCGAGGGGTCCAGCGAGATCATGCGGCTGCTGATCGCGCGCGAGGCCGTCGACCCACACCTGAGCGCCGCCGGGGAGCTCGCCAACCCCAAAGCCGGTCTGCGGCAGAAGGCCCAATCGGCCGCCGGAGCCAGCGGATTCTACTCAAAGTGGTTGCCGCAATTGGTTTTCGGCGAAGGTCAGCGTCCCACCGGTTACCGCGAGTTCGGCCGGTTGGCGGCGCATCTGCGCTTTGTCGAACGGCATTCGCGCAAGCTGGCGCGCAACACGTTCTACGGCATGGCGCGCTGGCAGGCCGGCTTGGAGAAAAAGCAGGGCTTTTTGGGCCGCGTCGTCGACATCGGGGCGGAGCTGTTCGCGATGGCAGCGGTCTGCGTGCACGCGGAGGCGCAACGGGCGGCAGATTCCGCCGAAGGGCAGCAGGCCTACCAGCTGGCCGACGCGTTCTGTCAGCAGTCGCGTCTGCGGGTCGAGGCGCTGTTCGCCGCGTTGTGGGCCAACACCGACGACACCGACGTCGCGCTGGCCCACGCGGTGCTCGAGGACCGCCATACCTGGCTGGAGGACGGCATCCTCGATCCGTCGGAAGGCACCGGGCCGTGGATCGCGCACTGGGAGCCGGGTGCCTCCGAGGAACCCAATCTGGCCCGGCACTTCGGGGCCGACTCTGCTGTGCAGCAAAGCTGAGCTCAGCTTTGCACGACCGTGGCACGCTGGTAACCATGGCCTCCTACGTTGCTGCCGGTGGCGATTTCGAACGCGACACCGACTACATCACCACCCGGATCACCGCCGACGGCCGCGACGGCTACCCCGTCGAGCCCGGCCGCTACCGGCTGATCGTTGCGCGGGCCTGCCCGTGGGCCAACCGCACCATCATCGTGCGGCGACTGCTCGGGCTGGAAGACGTTATCTCCATTGGGTTTTGCGGACCGACCCACGATCAGCGCAGTTGGACCTTCGACCTCGATCCCGGCGGTGTGGACCCGGTGCTGAAGATCCCACGATTGCAGGACGCCTACTTCAAGCGCTTTGCGGACTACCCCAAAGGCATCACCGTGCCGGCGATCGTCGACGTGCCCACCGGTGCGGTGGTCACGAACGATTTCGCCCAGATCACCCTGGACTTCTCCACGCAGTGGACGGCCTACCACCGCGACGGCGCCCCGCAGCTGTACCCCGAGCCGCTGCGGGCCGAGATCGACGAGGTGGCACGGCGGATCTACACCGAGATCAACAACGGCGTCTACCGGTGTGGCTTCGCCGGCAGCCAGGACGCCTACAGCGCCGCCTACGACCGGTTGTTCACCGCACTGGACTGGGTCTGCGATCGCCTGGCGGATCAGCGATACCTGGTGGGCGACACCATCACCGAGGCCGACGTGCGGCTGTTCACCACCCTGGCCCGGTTCGATCCGGTCTATCACGGGCACTTCAAATGCAACCGCCAGAAGCTGTCCGAGATGCCGGTGCTATGGGCCTACGCGCGGGACCTGTTCCAGACGCCCGGCTTCGGCGACACCACCGACTTCGTGCAGATCAAGCGGCACTACTACATCGTGCACGCCGACATCAATCCCTCGGGGATCGTTCCCGACGGCCCGGACCTGGCGAATTGGCTTTCGCCCCATGGGCGAGAAGCGCTGGGCGGCAGGCCATTCGGGGACGGGACTCCGCCGGGGCCGGTGCCGGACGCCGAGCGGGTGACCGCCGGGCACGGAGCATGAGGCTCTCGCTCCCGCATTTCGCCGTGCGAATCGCCTTAGCGCGCCGAACGTGTACTGACTGCGACATTCGCCGCGATTTTTCGCATTCGATGCACGTTCGGCGAATCAGGAACTGTCGCCCCGGTGCCACTGCAGGCCCACCGCCCATTCGGCGTGCGGCACCGCGAACGTCTCGTCGGTATCCCGGTCCACGACCAGGGTGAGCAACTGCACCACCAGACCGCGTAGCGGGCCGCGTTGCGGATCGACGGTGGGGACGGTGACCGCCAGGGTGCTGCCCGGCGAATACATCTCGCCGGTGGCATCGCCCGGGTCGTCGTAGAGCCGCAGCAGCCGCCACGGCGCCCGGCTGATCACGCTGCTCACCGAGAGCTGGACCGGATGGCGCTCGTCGACCGCCAGCGTGCCCTTCGCCTCGGTCACGAAGCACTCGTCGAGGTCGAGTACATCGCAGTACAGGTACGGCCCGGCATGGGTGAGGCGCCCGTGGGAGTAGGCGCTGATCTGCGGCGGCGTCGGGGTCCCGCGGCTGAACCACCAGGTACCGAACCCGGCGAGCGCCGATACCGCCACCACCAGCACCGCCACCAGCACGGCCATCGAGCGTTTCACCTGTTCATCACCCCTGTCTCGCCGGGTCGCGGCGGGCGCCGTCGTGCTCGATCAGCACCGGGCGGTTGCCCCCCAGACCGGGGATCAACGAGTCGCCGTGGAAGGAAAGGATGGTCTGGGCCAGCCCCGGGATCAGCAGCGCGGTGATCGCGGTGAAGCCCACCCACAGGTCGGTATATACCAGTACCCCCAGCGCGCCGCCGAGCACCCAGGCCAGTTGCAGGGTGGATTCGGTGCGGCCGAACGCCGACGCCCGCGACTCCTCGGGCAGGTCGTCCTGCAGCGCGGCGTCCAGCGACGCCTTCGCGACCGCGCTGGCACCGGAGGTGATCAGGGCGGCGATGGCCGCCATCACCAGGGTTCCGGCCACCGCCGCCGCCAGCGCGACGGCGGTCACGGCCATGGTGCAGCGCACCACCAGCACCGCGGGCCGGCCCAGTTGCAGCCGGGCGCTGGTGAGGTTGCCGGCGAAGTTACCCAGCCCGGCCGCGGCGCCGATCAGCCCGAGAATGCCCAGCTGCACCCAGCCGTTGGCATCGTGCTGTTTGGCCACGAACGCCGGGTAGAGGAACAGGAAACCCACCATGGCCTTGATCGTGCAGTTGCCCCAGACCGCGGCGATGATGTTGCGGCCCAGCGGTTGGCGCAGCGGTTGGCTCAGTGCCCCGCCGGCCCGTTTGACCTGTTCGGGCCAGCTGCGGCGACGCTCGTTCGAGCGGTAACTCAAGGTGGTCGGGATCTCGCCGGTGGTCACCTCGACCCACCGCGGGATCCGCATCGCCAGGCCGGCACCTGCCATCGAGACCGCGACGACCACGAACAGCGCCCCGGGCTGGTGAAGCAGCCGGGTGAAGACGTATTCGGCGCCCGCGGCGATGCCGCCGCCGACGATCGTGCCGCCGAGCAGACCGAACATCGTCAATCGGGAATTGACCCGCACCAGGTCGATCGACGGGGGCATCACCCGCGGCGTCACCGCGCTGCGCAGCACCGTGAACGACTTGGAGAACACCATCATGGCCAGCGCGCACGGGTAGAGCACCCAGGAGCCGAAGGTGCCGGCGGCGCCGTCGTAGTTGGCGATCAGCACCAGAGCCAGCACGGTACGCAGCGCGAACGACAAAGCGAGCGCCGCACGCCGGCCGTGCTGGATGCGGTCCAGCGCCGGTCCGATCAGCGGCGCGACCACCGCGAACGGGGCGATCGTCACCAACAGGTACAGCGCCACCCGGCCCTTGCTCTCCCCGGTGGCCGCGGCGAAGAACAAGGTGTTGGCCAACGCCACGGCCATCGCCGCGTCCACCGCGAAGTTGGCGACCACCGGCCAGGTCAGCGCGGTCAGGCCGGACTTGTCGGCGCCGTCGGCGGTGGCGGCCCGCTGCACCAGCCCGTACATCCGGGAGCCCATTTCGCGGCTGCGGGCCGCGGCCACCCGGGTCACCGTGACGCGGTCCGCGGTGCCGGCGCCCTCGGGCGGGCTGTGCCGGCGGGGCGCCTCGCTGTGGTCGCGCAGCGGCGGCAGGTAGCGGTTGGCGCTGGGCATCGGCGGGCGCTGCCGCTGGTCACTGGGGTAGTTGGCCATGCCGGGATGCTCGGCGGCCGAGCCGTTTCCGGGTCCGGAGCCAGGACGACGGCGCCGGCCCGGGTCGGGGAGATCACGCCGCCGTGCAGACACAATTCGATTCTTCCCTATGACGAACGCCCCGCCGTGCAGGCCGCGATTGTGCCTGCGTGTGGCTGAGCGGACCGTGCTGCGGCAGTATAGGGACGTCATTCCAGTGAAAAGGACCCGCGTGATGCGACCCAGCGCAGATTCAGACACCGCGACCATCGCCGTGCCCGCGGTGCTGGCCGCGGCCGTCGACCAGGCCCGCGCGGCCGTGGCCGAGTTCAGCGGCGCCGACACCGTCGGTGAGCACCTGGGCGTCGACTACGAGGACGCGACCGCTGCCACCCATCGGTTCGCCGCGCTGCTGCCCGGCTACCAGGGCTGGCAGTGGGCCGTCGTCGTCGCCGCCATCCCGGGCGCCGCGCACTCCACCATCAGCGAGATGGTGCTGGTTCCCGGACCCACCGCCCTGTTGGCGCCGGAGTGGGTGCCGTGGGACCAGCGGGTCCGGCCCGGCGACCTGGGTCCGGGGGACCTGCTGGCACCGCCCGCCGACGATCCGCGACTGGTCCCGGGCTACACCGCCAGCGGCGACCCGGAACTCGACGAGGTGGCCGGTGAGATCGGTCTGGGCCGGCGGTGGCTGATGAGCCCGTTGGGCCGGGCCGAGGCGGCCCAGCGCTGGCATGACGGCGAGTACGGTCCGGAGTCGGCGATGGCGCGCTCGACCAGACGGGTCTGCCGGGACTGCGGCTTCTACCTGCCGCTGGCCGGCGTGCTCGGCACGGCGTTCGGGGCCTGCGGCAACGAGATGTCCGCCGACGGCCGGGTGGTCGACGCCGAGTACGGCTGTGGCGCCCACAGTGACACCCCGGCACCGGCGGGCACCGGTTCCCCGGCCCATGACCCTTACGACGACGGCGTGCTGGAGATCGTCGAGAGCGCTGCCCCCGCCGAGATCGCCCCTGCCGAACCGGCTGAAGAGGTGGCCGCCGAACCGGCTGAAGAGGTGGCCGAAGCCCCGGCCGAAACCGGCACTGCCGTCGAAATCGACACTGCCGCCGAAACACCGGCCGCCGAAACACCGGCCGCCGAAGCCCCCGCCGAACCGGAAGAGCCGGACACTCCTTAGCCGAAGTTGAACAGGTACTCGCCCGGGAGCACCAGGGCCATGGTGTAGATGGTGTTGATCACCAGCCCCGGCAGCCCGAGCACATAGTTGATGATGTCCCGCGGGATGTCGATCGCCTCGCTGAAGGCCATCCCGAAGTCGAGGCTGGCCAGGCTGGTGATGACGTTCTGGACGTCGTTGAACAACGTCCCCGGCAGGCTGAACAGGCTGTTGAAGAACCCTTGGGCGGCAGCCAATTCCGCGTTGAACAGACCGGCGATATCGAACGCGTCGGCGGTGCCCGGTGTATCGAAGGCGGCCACGTCGGCGATGATGCCGTCGATGCCGTCGACCAGCGCGCTGCCGGTCAACGCCACCTCGGTGGAGACCGCGGCTACCTCGGCGGCCGCCTGCGTGACGATCTCCGGTGCCGCTGCCACCGGCGCCAGGCCGGCGGCCAGCAGTACCGCGGTTGCTGCGATGCCGCTCAGCATTCGAGTGCCGGACTGCGTTGCCTCCATGGCTCCCTCCCACTTTCGTCGAAGGACATTACCCCACTTGCGGGACGCGTCAGCGGTGTTCGGCGGCTGCCTTGATGCGCGCCAATGAGGCGTTCATGCCCGCGATCAACTCCTGCTCGAAGTTCTCGACCCCGCCCATGAACTTGTTCGTCAAAAACGTGGACACCGAGGTGATTCCGTCGTCGGCGTGCCGGCTCTCGGTGACCCGGGTGCCCTCGGCGGTCGGCTCGAGTTCATAGCTCCACACGCTGTGGTTCTCGGTGACCCGGAAGGCCAGCTTGCGATCCGGGACGTACTCGGTGATGACGGAGCTGGTGGGCCAGTAGAGCCTGCCGCGCCGGTTGACGTTGATGGTGCGGGTGCCCGAACGAACCGCGCCCAGCGGTTTCATCCACCGGCACTGCGGGCTCCACTCCGGCATCCGCCGGAAGTCGGAGATCAGGTTCCATACCTCGGTGACCGGTGCTTTGATGTCGATCTCTGCCTGCAACAGCGGGGCTGCCATTTCATTCCTCCTTGAATCCGCAACTTTATTCGTGTTCCAGCCCGGATTGGGCGCCGCGCGCGCCGCGCCGTGCCGCGCCGCGCTGCAACAGAAAGATCGTGGTGCCCAGCACGCCGACGCCCAAGCCGGCAACGCTGACCGGCCGCCACTCCTGGAGCGCCGGTACCGCGAACGCCGCGACGGTCGCGCCGCCGAAGCCGGCGACCCCGGCGCCGATCACCGGCCAGACGCGCAGCAGCGCGGCCGGCAGCGGCGGCGGCTCGGGGGAGGGCTCAGGCGGCAGCTGGGGGGTCATCGCCGTTGACGTTAGCGCGTCGCCGGTAATGTTCGGCCAGTGGCCAGGGTCATCGACGTCGTCGATATCACTGACCCCGCCGATTCTCGGCTGGACGATTTCCGCGACCTGAACAGCATCGACCGTCGCCCGGACCTGCCCACCGGCAAGGGGCTGGTGATCGCCGAAGGGGTGCTGGTGGTGCAGCGGATGCTGGCCTCGCGCTTCGCACCCCGGGCGTTGCTGGGCACCGAGCGCCGGCTCACGGAGTTGGCGCCGGACCTCACCGGCGTCCCAGGAGTGCCCTATTACCGGGTGTCGCCCGAGGTGATGGCCGAGGTGGTGGGTTTTCACCTCAACCGCGGTGTGCTGGCCGCCGCCTCACGAGTGTCCGAGCCGACGGTGGCAGATTTGGTCGCCGGCGCCCGGACCATCGCGGTGCTCGAGGGTGTGAACGACCACGAGAACCTGGGGTCGATCTTCCGCAACGGCGCCGGCCTGGGCGTCGACGCGGTGGTATTCGGCAGTGGCTGCGCCGACCCGCTGTACCGGCGTGCGGTGCGCGTGTCGATGGGGCACGCCCTGCTGGTGCCGTTCGCCCGGTCGGCGGACTGGCCGGCTGATCTGGCGATGCTGCGGCAGAGCGGGTTTCGCCTGCTGGCCATGACCCCGGACCCGGGGGCCGAGACGCTGTCGACGGCGATGGCGAAGGTGCGCGGCGAGCCGGTGGCCGTGCTGGTCGGCGCCGAAGGACCGGGTCTATCGCAGCAGACCATGCGTGCCAGCGATGTTCGGGTGCGCATCCCGATGTCGCGAGGCACCGACTCCCTCAACGTCGCGACGGCGGCCGCGCTGGCGTTCTACGAGCGCACTAGGCTGCCGGAATGAGTTCCACCCAAACCACGCCGTGGGCAACGGGTTTGACCGTGGCGGCGTTCGTCGCAGCAGTCTCGGGAACCGCCATCGCGGTGCTGAGCCTGGGATTGACCCGGGTGCACCCCGCGGTGGCAGTCGGGCTCAACCTGATCGCGGTGGGCGGGCTGGCGCCCACGGTCTGGGGCTGGCGGCGCGCCCCGGTGTTGCGGTGGTTGGCGCTGGGCGCCGCAATCGGCGTGGCGGGAGCGTGGCTCGTGCTGGTGGTGCTGGTCGCTCAGCGCTGACCGGTCGAGCCGGTTGAGCGCACCCCGAGCAGTACGTCCTCCCAACCGGGGACCGACGGCTTGCTGCGACGGGACCGGGCCGTCGAGCGCTGGCGGACCGGCTCCTCGTCCGCCACCGGCGGGGCGGCCGGCTCCTCGAAGTCCAGCTCGGCGACCGTGGCCACCGGCCGCAGTGGACGGTCGAAGTCCGGGTCGATCAGCTCCATCGCCGAGTCGTCGACGGCCGTCACCGTGCCGCCGTGCGCGCCCGGGGCGAACCGGAAGTGCGCGACGTTGTCGGAGCGGCCCGCCTTCCAGGCCAGCTGCACCGTCCAGCGTCCGTCGTCGTTGCGCCACGCGTCCCAACTGCTGTGATCGGGGTTGAGGCCGCGCCCCATCAGCGCACTGCTGACCACCTCGAGCAGCGTCGCCACCGCCGGCCCGTCGGCCAGCACCGGGTGCGCGGCGGCGGCCAGCTCCGCGGCGCGCGACCGCTCCAGCAGCACCGGGTGGGCGAACCGCTCCACTCGGGAGACGTCCACGCCGGCCGCCGCGGCCACCTGCTCGACCGACGCACCGGCGCGGATACGGGATTGGATGTCCTTCGGACGCAGCATGATCCCTCCCAGATCGATCTGGGTCTGCCCGACACGGTTGCCCTCTCCGCGCACCGATGACCGCAGCCGGTCGTCGATACGCAGTCGGAACATGTCGGCGCGTTCGTCCTCACCGCAGACGCTCTCGCAGATGACGTGTTTGCCGTCGACGTCAAGACCTACGACTGTCAATTCCTTCATGACTTCTCCTCGCGAAGGCCCGTTAGCTGCGGACTCTAGTGCAGCAACCGGCCGCGGCAGCGGTGACACGCTGGCCTTATAACGAGTTGATTACGGCGGTTCGGCGGGTCGCGCTCAGAGCCTTTCCACGACCCAGTCCACGCACTGCGTCAGTGCGCTGACGTCGTCGGGCTCGATTGCCGGGAACATCGCGATCCGCAGCTGGTTGCGGCCCAGCTTGCGGTAGGGCTCGGTGTCGACGATGCCGTTGGCTCGCAGCACCTTGGCCACCGCGGCGGCGTCCACCTCGTCGACGAAGTCGATGGTGCCCACCACCTGTGACCGCAGCGCCGGGTCGGCGACGAACGGTGTGGTGAACGGCCGCTCCTGCGCCCAGGAGTACAGCCGCTGCGACGAATCCGCGGTGCGCTTGACCGCCCAGTCCAGCCCGCCGTTGCCCAACATCCAGTCCAGCTGCTCGGCCATCAGCGCCAAGGTGGCGATCGCCGGGGTGTTGTAGGTCTGGTTCTTGGTGCTGTTGTCCACCGCGATCGGCAGGGACAGGAACTCCGGCACCCAGCGGCCCGACGCGGCGATCGCCTCGATACGAGCCAGCGCGGCCGGGCTCATGATCGCCAGCCACAGCCCCCCGTCGGAGGCGAAATTCTTCTGCGGGGCGAAGTAGTAGGCGTCGGTCTCGGTGATGTCGACCGGCAGGCCCCCGGCGCCGGACGTCGCATCGATCAGCACCAGGGCGTCACCGGCGCCGTCGGGCCGGTGCACCGGCACCGCCACCCCGGTCGAGGTCTCGTTGTGCGCCCACGCGATGACGTCGACGGACGGGTCGGCGGCCGGCTCGGGGGCGCTGCCGGGCTCGGCCTTGATGATGATCGGGTCACCGACGAAGGGGTTCTTGGCCACCGCCGAGGCGAACTTCGCACTGAACTCGCCATAGGTCAGGTGCAGGGAGCGTTTGTCGACCAGGCCGAACGCCGCGGCGTCCCAGAACGCGGTGGAGCCTCCGTTGCCCAGCACCACCTCATAGCCGTCGGGCACCGAGAACAGCTCGCGGACCCCGGCGCGGACCCGGCCGACCAGGTCTTTGACCGGCGCCTGGCGGTGCGAGGTGCCGAACAGCGGCGCCGCCGTGGTGACCAGCGCGTTCAACTGCTCCGGCCGGACCTTGGAGGGCCCACAACCGAACCGTCCGTCGGCGGGCTTGATGTTGTCCGGGATCGTGAGCTGCTCAGCCATGGTCTCTAGCGTAGACAGCGCCCGGGGGCCGCCTGCACGGCAGGTTTATCGTGACAAAGATCACGCCCGGCGCTCGACACCTGTCACGACCACAGGCGTGGTGCAAGGTCTGGACGGGTAGCCGATACCTGCGGTACCGTTGTACATAACAAGCCCAAATGTAAACGTCAGTGGGGGTGTCTCCGATGGCTCAAAAAACGGCTCAGAAACCGGCCCGAACCGGCATCGTGCGGCGGTGGCGGGCCAACATGGAAGTGTCCGACGACACTGCCTACGTCGACATGCTCAACACCCTGTCGGAAGGCTCGGTGCGGCGGCACTTCAACCCTTACCTCGACATCGACTGGGACAGCCCGGAATTCAAGGTGTTCGAGAATGATCCGCGGTGGATCCTGCCGGCCACCGATCCGCTGGGTAAGCACGCCTGGTACCAGGCGCAGCCCGAGGACCTGCAGATCAAGATCGGCATGTGGCGCCAGGCCAACGTGGCCAAGGTCGGCCTGCACTTCGAGTCCATCCTGATCCGCGGCCTGCTCAACTACGCGTTCTGGGTGCCCAACGGCTCACCGGAGTACCGCTACTGCCTGCACGAGTCGGTCGAGGAGTGCAACCACACCCTGATGTTCCAGGAGATGGTGAACCACATCGGCGCCGACGTGCCCGGCATGCCGCGGTTCCTCAAGTGGCTGGCGGCGTTCATTCCGCTGGTTGCCGGCCCGTTGCCGATCCCGTTCTGGTTCGGCATCCTCGCCGGCGAGGAGCCCATCGACCACATTCAGAAGGACATCCTGCGCGAGGGCAAGACGCTGCACCCGATCATGGAGAAGGTGATGGCGATCCACGTCGCCGAAGAGGCGCGGCACATCTCCTTCGCGCACGAATACCTCAACAAGCGGGTTCCGACCCTGCCGCGTCGCAAGCGGTTCTGGCTCTCGCTGTTCGTGCCGGTCACCATGCGAATCCTGTGCTCGGCGATCGTCGTTCCGCCGAAGGCGTTCTGGCAGGAGTTCGACATTCCCCGCTCGGTGCGCAAGGACGTGTTCTTCGGGTCGGCCGACGCCCGCCGGATGCTGTCGGACATGTTCGCCGACGTGCGGATGCTCTGCCACGACACCGGGCTGATGAACCCGGTCGCCAAGCTGGTGTGGCGGATGTGCCGGATCAACGGGGCGCCGTCGCGCTTCCGGGCCCAGCCGCAGCGCGCGCACCTGTCGCGCGTCGCCTAAGCCAGCGAGTCCGCCGCCTCATGCCGCACGTCATCAGCCAGGCATGCTGTAACGACGCGTCCTGCGTCTTCGCCTGCCCGGTCTACTGCATTCATCCCAGCCCGGATGAACCGGACTTCGCCACCACGGAGATGCTCTACATCGACCCGGACGCCTGCGTGGACTGCGGGGCCTGCGTGCGGGCCTGCCCGGTCGGCGCGATCTACCCGGACACCGCGCTGCCGCCCGAGCAGCTGCCGTTCATCGAGATCAACAAGTCCTACTACCCCAAGCGGCCCGAGGGTGTGAAGCTGCCGCCGACGTCCAAGCTGGCCCCGATCCTGCCGGCCGCCGAAGTACACAAGCGCGGCAGGCATCCGCTGACGGTGGCCATCGTCGGCTCGGGCCCGGCGGCGATGTATGCCGCCGACGAGCTGCTGACCCAGCCCGGTGTGCTGGTCAACGTGTTCGAGAAGCTGCCCACGCCCTACGGGTTGGTGCGTGCCGGGGTGGCCCCGGACCATCAGCACACCAAGCTGGTCACCCGCTTGTTCGACGAGATCTCCCGGCGGCGGGGCTTCAACTTCTTCTTCAATGTCGAGGTCGGCAAGCACCTGAGCCACGCCGACCTGCTTCAGTACCACCACGCCGTGCTGTACGCCTCCGGCGCGCTGCATGACCGCCGGTTAAAGGTCGACGGCATGGACCTGGCCGGCACCGGCACCGCCACCGAACTGGTCGGCTGGTACAACGGGCACCCCGACTTCGTCGATCTGCCGGTCGATCTGAGCCACGAGCGGGTGGTGATCGTCGGCAACGGCAACGTGGCACTCGATGTGGCCCGCATCCTGACCTGTGACCCCGACACGCTGGCTGGCACCGACATCGCCGATCATGCCCTGGCGGTGCTGCGCGAGTCCCGCGTGCAGGAAGTGGTGATCGCGGCACGGCGCGGGCCGATCGACTCCGCGTTCACCCTGCCCGAACTGGTCGGCCTGACCCAGACCGCCGAGGTGGTGCTCGACGCCGAGGACCATGCCCGGGTGCGCAACGACCTGGCGACCGTGCGCGACGACTTCACCCGGCAGAAACTGGAGATCCTGGCCAAGCTGGGTGACGCCGCCGCGCCGGCCTCCCGGCCCCGCATCCGGTTCGCCTACCAGCTGACCCCGGCCCGGGTGATCGGCGAGAACCGCGCCGCCGCAATCGAATTCACTGTCACGGGCACCGACCAGGGCCGCCGGATCGAGGCCGGGCTGGTGCTGACCTCGATCGGCTACCACGGCACCCCGATCGCCGACCTGCCGTTCGACGACGCCGCCGGTGTGGTGCCCAACGAGGGCGGTCGCGTCGTCGACCCGGCCACCGGGCGGCCGGTTGCGGGAGCGTACGTGTCCGGGTGGATCAAGCGTGGGACCAACGGCTTCATCGGTACCAACAAATCCGACTCGCTCAACACGATCCAAGCCCTGGTCGCCGACTACAACGCCGGGGAGCTCAGCGAGCCGATCGGCGGCCCGCGCGCGGTGGCGCGGATGGTGCACGCCCGTCAGCCCGAGGTGATCGACGCCGCCGGCTGGAAGGCCATCGACTCCGCTGAGATCGCCAGCGGCGACGCACAGGACCGGCCGCGGGTGAAGTTCACCCGGGTGCCCGACATGCTCGACGTGGTGGACGATTACTCCGACGTGCCGCTGCTGCAGAACCTGCTGGGAGCGCTGCGGCGGCGTTGATCAGTGATGCCTCGGCGCACCCTCGCCGAGCGTGTACTCGCTGCGAAAAACGCGCAGAATTTCGCGGTGGTCACACGTTCGGCGCAAGTACGACCACGGATCAGCCCACGGGGTGCGAGAGCCGATCCCAGCCGGCAACCGAATCCGCGCTGCGCGGGCCCGGTCCGACGTAGATCGCCGACGGGCGCACCAGCTTGCCCAGCCGCTTCTGCTCCATGATGTGGGCGCACCAGCCCGCGGTGCGCCCGCAGGTGAACATCGCCGGCATCATCGCCGGAGGCACCTCGGCGAAGTCCAGGATCACCGCCGCCCAGAACTCGACGTTGGTCTCGATGGCCCGGTCCGGGCGGCGCTCTCGCAGCTCGGCCAGTGCCGCCTGCTCCAGGGCCGCGGCCACCTCGTAGCGGGGCGCGGCGAGTCGCTTGGCGGTGGCGCGCAGCACCCGGGCGCGCGGGTCCTCGGCGCGGTACACCCGGTGACCGAAGCCCATCAGCTTCTCGCCGCGATCCAGGATGCCCTTGACCACCCCGCGGGCGTCGCCGGAGTCCTCGACCTCGGCGATCATCGGGATCACCCGGGCCGGGGCGCCGCCGTGCAGCGGGCCGCTCATCGCGCCGATCGCACCGGACAGTGCCGCGCCGACGTCGGCGCCGGTGGAGGCGATCACCCGGGCGGTGAACGTCGAGGCGTTCATCCCGTGCTCGGCCGCCGATACCCAGTAGGCGTCGATCGCCTCGACGTGGCTGGGGTCGGGTTCGCCGCGCCAGCGGGTCATAAACCGCTCGGTGATGGTGGAGCAGCCGTCGATCTCGGACTGCGGCACCGGCGTCTGCGAGCCGCGCGCCGACTGCGCGACGTAGGACAGCACCATCACCGCCGCGCGCGCCAACTGGTCACGGGCGGTGGCGTCCTCGGTGTCCAGCAGCGGCTTGAAGCCCCACTGCGGCGCCAGCATCGCCACCGCGGCCTGGGCGTCGACTCGCACATCACCGGTGCGCACCGACAGTTCCTGCGCCTCGGCGGGGGCCAGTGGGCGATTGAAGTCGCCGTCGACCAGCAGGGCCCACACGTCGCCGAAGCTGACGCGAGAAGCCAGGTCCTCGATGTCGACACCGCGGTAGCGCAGCGCGCCGCCGTCCTTGTCCGGTTCAGCGATCTCGGTGGTGAAGGCCACCGTGCCTTCCAGGCCGGCGACGAAGTTATCCGGGACTGCAGCAGTCATGCCTCCGATTCTCCCACTCGCAGACCCGGCAGTTGCTACCGGTCGGTAATGACGGCCGGGATGCGCAACGGCGTAGCGTTGTGCGGTGCACGAGACAGGCCCCGACAACGAGCACCTGGCGGCGATGCGAGTGGAATACCGGGAGAAGGACAACAGCGGCGACCTCGACGTGGACTGGCTCGAGGACGGCTGGGAGGTTTTGCTGCGCAACTGGATCGGCGACGCCGAACGCGCCGGCGTCCCCGAGCCCAACGCCATGGTGCTGGCCACCGTCGAGGACGGCAGACCGGTCAGCCGTTCGGTGCTGTGCAAGAACCTCGACGGCAACGGCGTCACCTTCTTCACCGACGACGGCTCGGCCAAGGCCGCCCAGCTGGCCGCCACGCCGTACGCATCGGCGACGTTTCCCTGGTATCAGCTGGGCCGCCAGGTCCACATCCGCGGCCGGGTCACCAAGACCGACGCCGCGATCCCCGCCGAGTACTGGGCGCACCGGCCCCGGGCGTCGCAGCTGGGTTACTGGGCATCGCAGCAGTCCCAGCCGATCGCCTCGCGCGCGGCGCTGCTCGAGCAGCTCGTCGAGGTCACCGCGCGATTCGCCGACGCCGAACAGGTTCCGGTCGCGCCCACCTGGGCCGGATATGTCATCGCGCCGGAAGTGGTGGAGTTCTGGCAGGGCCGGGAAGGCCGGCTGCACAACAGGATCCGGGTGAGCGGCGGGCGCATCGAGCGCCTACAGCCCTGACAATCGGGTTCTGCCGGTTACTGACTTTACTTTGTAGTAACTTCTCATTCTATTCGGAATTTCTCAGGTTCACGGTTCCAGTAGCGGGAAGGCCGGCGTGAGATGGCTCTTGGCTGTGTTGACGCGAATCGCCGGTCGGCTGCGGTTTCTGCCCGCCGGCGCACTCGGGTGATCGGCGCGGGTGCGGCACTGAGCGCGGTTATAGCGTTCGGCATGGCCGCGCCGGCTCCAGCTGGCGCGGAGGTGATCGACGATGTGCTCGATCAGGTATTGGCGCCGTTCGCAGATGCGGCGACTAACACCGTGGACTGGGCCGCGCTGTGGAGCCCGGCCGCGTGGGAGGCGTTCTTCGATCCGGCGCACTGGGATGCCGCCTTCGCCGCGGTAGCGACTCCCGGCGTCGCGGATGCGACCGCGTGGATTGACCAGCTCATCTATACCCCGCTGCACACCGGCATCGAGGCCTGGATCAACAGCGCCGGTCCGACCCCGATCCTGGACGGGCTCAACGACTTCAGCAAAGCCCTCGGTTGGGGCGCGATGATCGCCGACGGCACGGCCGGGACCGAGGCGACCCCCGACGGTGGTGCCGCCGGGTGGTTATTCGGCGACGGCGGGGCCGGTTGGGACAGCACCGTCGCCGGCGGCGCGGGTGGTGCCGGCGGCGCGGCGGGGATGTTCGGCAATGGCGGTGATGGCGGTGATGGCGGTGCCGGCGCCGACGGCATCAACGGTGGGCACGGCGGGGACGGCGGCGCCGGCGGATGGCTGATGGGCAACGGCGGCCGCGGTGGCGACGCCGGCCACAGCGGGATCGGCGGCGCTTCCACCGCACTGCCCGCTCTCGGTGGGACCGGCGGCACCGGCGGATCCCTGTTCGGCGACCACGGCGCGGCCGGCCATTACGGCACGCGGACCGACGCACCGCCGGTCACCGACGACGGCGGGTTGGCCATCACCGGACGTTGGTTCACCGACAGCGACGGTCGGGTCGTCGTCTTGCACGGGCTCAACCACAACTACAAGGTGCCGCCGTACGAGCCGTCGGCGGACGGATTCAGCGACGACGACGCGAAGTTCCTGGCCGACAACGGCTTCACGTCGGTACGGCTGGGGTTCGCTTGGGAAGCCGTCGAACCCGAGCCCGGCGTATTCGACGCGGCCTACCTCGCCTCCGTCGCGCAGACCGTGCAGACCCTGGCCAACCACGGCATCGTCAGCCTGCTCTACCCGACCCAAGGCCTCTACAGCAGCACCTTTGGTGGCCAAGGCTTCCCGGACTGGATGGTGCAGACTGGGGGATTGCCCAACCCCCAGCTGGGCTTCCCGCTCAACTACGTAGTCAATCCCGCGGAGAACCACGCCTGGGATGCCTTCTGGAACAACGCCAAAGCGCCCGACGGCGTCGGGCTGCAGAATCACTACGCCTTGATGTGGCAATACGTCGCCAACTACTTCCAGGGCAACCCCAATGTGCTGGGCTACGAGCTGATCAACGAACCGTGGCCGGGCTCGCAGTGGCTGGGAAGCCTGTTCGGCAACCCGCACTTCGACAGCCAGGCGCTGACCCCCTTCTACAACCAGGTGGGTGCCGCGATCCGGTCCGTCGACCCGCACACTCCGGTGTTCTTCCAACCGAACACCATGTTCGGCAATCTTCCGATAGACACCCATCTGGGCAAGGTCGACGATCCGAACACCGTCTTCTCCTTCCACACCTACTGCCTCCAGTCGGCAGTCTTCGGCATCGACTTCGGCTGCGGGGCCTACTACGACCTGGCGCTGACCCGCGGCGAGGACTACGCGGACTCACACGGGATTCCGGCCTTCCTAACCGAGTTCGGATCCACCGCGCGGCTCAAGGCCATCGACGCCATGATCCCGGTCGCCGATCGGTTCCGGCTCAACTGGACCGAGTTCGCCTACGCCACCAGCGAGGTGACCAGCTCGGACCCGATCGGCCAGGCGTTGGTCTTCGACCCCAGCAAGCCGCCGGTCGGCGACAACGTCGATTGGGACAAGCTGGCAATCATCGCCGCGCCGTACCCGCAGGTCGTCGGCGGCACCCCGGAATCCTGGTCGTATCACGACGGTGTGTTCCAGTTGAGCTACTCCACCGAGCGGGCTGACGGGCTGGGCAGCTTCGCGGCCGGGACCCAAACGGTCATCTCGGTGCCGCCCATCGAATACCCGGACGGCTACCACGTGGAGGTCACCGGCGGCACGGTCGTCTCAAATGCCAACGCTCCGGTGTTGTTCATCGAATCCACCAGCGGCGCAAGCACCGTCAGCGTCGTCGTGCGCCCTGCCTGAGTTGTCGTGCGCCCTGCCTGGACGTCACGGCAGCTGGTCGCGGTCTTGCGGACAGTAGATGGTCGCCGCCGCCGCGATGAATTTCACGATGCTGCTGGTGCGAGGGAGGATGGCGCCGTCACCGGACTGAACCTCGTCGGAGCCGTTCGTCAGGCGCTCGACCAGGTCGCGGAACGGCACACCGCCGTCCAGTTGGTCGCAGACCCGGTGGGCCTGGGTGATGAGCTCGGGAGCGTTTGGCACGGCGGCTGGATTGCGCTGGCCGAGTAACGTCAGAAACCGCTCGTCCTGGCTCGGGGCCGCGACTGCGGGCCCGGCCAACGGCAGTGCCGTCCCAAACAACAGCGCGAGAGCAGCGCAGCGGCGAAGGCGCATGGGCACGGTATTCACCGTCGCACATAGCCCCCGGTGCGTACAGCGGTTTCGACGGCCCGGCGACTAGGATTTCGTCCGTGCCGGAGCTAGTCGAGGCAGCCCGCTGAGGCTGTTCGCCGACACCACACCGCTGCGCAGCCCCGACTCGCCGACGCCGTGCACGGAGCGGCCGGCGCGGTGGTGGGAACGGCCGCCGCGGCGGCCGGCGGTGGGGTGCTGGTGATCGTCGGAGTGCTGCTCGCCGCCCTCGTGGCGCCGGCTTTCCTCGGCTACCGCCGGCCGGGACCGGCAGTGCCGCGATGACGGTTCCGCGATACCCGGCCCCGGACGGGCGCGTCGGCCCCGAACCGACTACCTTTTCCTATACACGTTCCTAGTACACGCCCGATCGACTGGTTAGCCGAATAGCGCAAAGGGGTTCCTTGTGGCCGCAACCGACGAATTCGCCACCCTGAAGTACCCGGGCGGCGAGCTGGAGCTGCCGATCGTCCAGGCCAGCGAGGGGTCCGACAGCCTGGCCATCGGTTCGCTGCTCGCCAAGACCGGCTACACCACGTTCGACAACGGCTACGCCAACACCGCGCCCGTCAAGAGCGCCATCACCTACATCGACGGCGACGCCGGCATCCTGCGCTACCGCGGCTACCCGATCGAGCAGCTCGCCGAGAAGTCCACCTTCATCGAGGTCAGCTATCTGCTGATCTACGGCGAACTGCCCACCGCCGAGCAGCTGGCGACGTTCACCGGCCGGATCCAGCGGCACACCATGCTGCACGAGGATCTCAAGCGGTTCTTCGACGGCTTCCCGCGCAACGCCCACCCGATGCCGGTGCTGTCCAGCGTGGTCAACGCGCTCTCCGCCTACTACCAGGACTCGCTGGACCCGTCCGACAACGAGCAGGTCGAGGTATCGACCATCCGGCTGCTGGGCAAACTGCCCACCATCGCCGCCTACGCCTTCAAGAAGTCCGAGGGGCAGCCGTTCCTGTACCCGGACAACTCGCTGAGCCTGGTGGAGAACTTCCTGCGGATGACCTTCGGCCTGCCGGCCGAGCCCTACGAGGTCGACCCGGAAGTGGTGCGCGCCCTGGACATGCTGTTCATCTTGCACGCCGACCACGAGCAGAACTGCTCGACGTCGACGGTGCGGCTGGTCGGCTCGTCGCGCGCCAACCTGTTCACCTCGATCTCCGGCGGTATCAACGCGCTGTGGGGCCCGCTGCACGGCGGGGCGAACCAGGCGGTGCTGGAGATGCTGGAGCAGATCCGCGATCAGCACGGCAACGTCGGCGACTTCGTCAAGAAGGTCAAGAACCGCGAAGACGGCGTCAAACTGATGGGCTTCGGCCACCGGGTCTACAAGAACTACGACCCGCGGGCCCGCATCGTCAAGGAGCAGGCCGACAAGATCCTCGGCAAGCTCGGCGGCGACGACGAACTGCTCAACATCGCCAAGGACCTCGAAGAGGCCGCGCTGACCGACGACTACTTCATCGAGCGCAAGCTCTACCCCAACGTCGACTTCTACACCGGCCTGATCTACCGGGCGATCGGCTTCCCGGCCCGGATGTTCACCGTGCTGTTCGCGCTGGGCCGGCTGCCCGGCTGGATCGCGCACTGGCGCGAGATGCACGACGAGGGCGACTCCAAGATCGGCCGGCCGCGTCAGGTCTACACCGGCTACACCGAACGCGACTACGTCACCATCGGCGGGCGGTAACCGCCGTGACGAACCCGGGCAAGCCCCAGATCACCGTGCCGAGCGGTCCGGCCCCCACCGAGCTGGTCATCGAGGACATCGTCGTCGGAGACGGCCCGGCGGCCGCGCCCGGCGCTCAGGTCAACGTGCACTACCTCGGTGTGGACTACGACACCGGCGCGGAGTTCGACAGCTCGTGGAACCGCGGCGAGTCCCTGGAGTTCCCGCTCGACGGGCTCATCGCGGGCTGGCAGGACGGCATCCCGGGGATGAAGGTGGGCGGCCGGCGCCAATTGGTGATCCCGCCCGAGCTGGCCTACGGCCCGGCCGGCACCGGACACCAACTGGCCGGCAAGACCCTGGTCTTCGTGATCGATCTGCTCGGCACCCGCTGAGTGCGCGCCCGGCTGATCACGGCAGCGCTGGTTGCGGTGCTGCTGGGCGCGTCCGGCTGTGAGCGGCAACAAGATTCGCCGCCCGGCACCGATCCCGGCGCCGCGGTGCCGGTCTCGGTGGTCCGGCACGGCAACGAGATCACCGTGGCCGGAACGGTGTCCGACCCAGCGGCCCGACGGGCGCTGCTGGACGCGGTGATCACCTCCACCGACGACGTCACCGTCATCGATCGGCTCGACGTGGCGCCGGGCGTCACGACACCGAACTTCTCCGGATCGGCTCCGGTCTTCGAAGCAGCGGCCGCGATCGGCGATTTCGCGTTGAGCGTCAGCGGCGACACCGTGACGCTGACCGGGACCGCGGCGAAGGCCGCCGAAGCGGCCGCCGTAGCGGAGGCGGCGAAGGACGCCTGGCCGCGGGCGGGCATCGCCAACGAGCTGGCGATCGGCTAACCGAGCTCAGCGCGGCGGCGGCAGCCGCAACATCAGCCGCGCCCCGCCCATCGGGCTGTCTTCCAGCGTTGCCGTGCCGCCGTGCAGCCCGGCTTGCTGAGCCACCAGGGCCAGCCCGAGACCTGAGCCCGAATGCGATGCCGTCGACCCGCGGGAGAACCGTTCGAACACCACCTGGCGCTCCTCCTCGGGAAGCCCGGTGCCGTTGTCGTCGATGGCGATCTCCACGCCCGCGCGGGAGGTGACCGCCGACAGCTGCACCTGGGTGGCGCCGCCGTGCTTGACCGCGTTGGCGATCGCGTTGTCCACCGCCAGCCGCAGCCCGGCCGGCAACCCGACGATGATGCAGGTCGGCGATGGCACCAGTGAGACGTTCAGGTCGGGGAAGACCCGCATCGCGTCGTGCGCCGCCCGGTCGAGCAACTCGGTGATGTCCACCGGCACCTGGTCGTCGGCCGTGGACAGTTCGCCTTGGGCCAGCCGCTCCAGCGCCGACAGCGTGGCCTCGATCCGGGTCTGGGTGCGCACGACGTCGTTGAGGACTTCTTTGCGTTGATCATCGGGCAGGTCCAGGGTGGTCAGCACCTCGAGATTGGTGCGCATCGCCGTCAGCGGGGTGCGCAGCTCGTGGGAGGACACCGCGGCGAAGTCGCGTGCCGACGCCAGCGCCTCTTTGGTGCGGTCCTGCTCTTTCCAGATCCGCTGCAGCATGCCGCGCATCGCCAAGGCGATCTCGACGGCTTCACTGGCGCCGCGCACCTCGATCTCCGGTCGCTCGTCGCCGGCGTCGATGGAGCGGGCCTGCTGGGCCAGCCGGCGCAGCGGCCGCACCGCGAACGCGGCCAGCAGCCAGCCCAGCACGGCGGCCGCGCCGATCGCGAAGGTACACAGCAGCAGCACCCGCCGGTGCAGGTTGTTGGTGTCGGCGACGGTGGCGTCGTAGGTGGCGCCGACCGCCAGCGACCGCGGCCCCGGCCCGGGGATGTCGACGGTGCGCACCCGGTAGCGCACCCCGTCGATCTCGGTGTCGGCGTAACCGGGCTCGAGCTGGGGCAGCACCACCGCGGAGTTCGACGTCACCTCACCTGCCCGGCGCAGGGTGATCACCGCGTCGGTGGCGCCGGCTGATCGGGGCAGCTCGCCCAGACCGATCAGTGGGACCGTCAGACCGGCCGCCTCGTCGAGCCGGCGGTCCAGCCAGTACTTGCGGTCGTTGGTGACCCCGACCCACACGATGGCGCCGATGATGACCGTCACGATCGCGGTCCCGATGGCGGTCGCCAGCACCACCCGGGTTCGCAGCGACGGCGTGCGGGCGAAGAGGCGCCGCAGCGCGTTCATGACGTTCATCGTGGTCCTCACTGCGTGCGCAGCACGAATCCGACGCCGCGCACGGTGTGCAGCAGCCGGGGCGCGCCGCCGGCTTCCAGCTTGCGCCGCAGGTAGCCGATGAACACGTCGACGACGTTGGTGTCGGCGGCGAAGTCATAGCCCCAGACCAGCTCGAGCAGTTGGGCGCGCGACAACACCGCGGTCTTGTGCTCGGCGAGCACCGCCAGCAGGTCGAACTCCCGCTTGGTCAGGTCCACGTCGACGCCCTTGACCCGGGCGCGCCGGCCCGGGATGTCGACCTCCAGCGGGCCGACGGTGATGGTCTCCGACGACGAGCTGGCCGACGACCCACGCCGCCGCAGCATCGCCCGCACCCGCGCCACCAGTTCGGCGAGCACGAACGGCTTGACCAGGTAATCGTCGGCGCCGGCCTCCAGGCCCGCGACCCGGTCGTCGACCGAACTGCGGGCGGACAGCACGCAGACCGGCACGTCGTCGCCCATCGCCCGCAGGGCGGTCACCACGCTGACGCCGTCCAGCACCGGCATGTTGATGTCGAGCACGATCGCGTCCGGCCGGGCCTCCTTGGCGCTGCGCAACGCTTCGGCGCCGTCGGCTGCGGTGGCCACCTCGAAACCGGACAGGCGCAGTCCGCGTTCCAGCGAGGCGAGTACATCGGAGTCGTCGTCGACGACCAGTACCCGGGGGGAGGCTGCGGCGTTGGCGGGGTTGTTCATGGCCGCCATTTTGCCTGAATATCGCCGCTGAGCGCGGGATGCTCCTCGGGGCGGTCACTTGGTTCTAGGGTCGATTGGGTGAATCCGGCCTCCGCGCTGCGCAATTTGCTGCCGTACCTGCGGCCTTATCGGGCGCGGTGGCTCACCATGATCACCATCGCCGTGGTCAGCTTGGGCGCGACCGTGGCGATCCCGCTGATGACCAAGGCGGTCATCGACGGGCCGGTGGCCCACCGTGACCAGCCCGGCCTGTGGGTGCTCGGGACGGCAGCCGCCGCGCTCGGCGTCGGTGAGGCGCTGCTGTGGCTGGTGCGGCGCTGGCTGGTGGCGCACGCCACCATGGGCGTCGAAGCTGACCTCCGCAAGGATCTCTACGCCCGGCTGCAGATACTGCCGCTGACGTTTCACGGGCGCTGGCAGTCCGGGCAGTTGCTGTCGCGGATCATGAATGACCTGGCGACCATCCGCCGGTTCTTGTCGTTCGTGGTGGTGTTCCTGCTGCTCAACACCTTGCAGATCGTGGCCGTGACGACCATTCTGCTGCTGTTGTACTGGCCGCTGGGCGTGGTGGCGGCCGTGTCGATGGTGCCGGTGACGCTGGCGGTGCAGCACTTCCGGCGCCAGTACACCCGGCTGTCGCGCCGCGCGCAGGACCAGGCCGGCCAGGTCGCCACCGCCGTCGAGGAATCCGCGGGCGGCCTGCGCACCATCAAGGCGTTCGGTCGCGAGGACTACGTGTTCGCCCAGTTCGATACCCAGGCCAAGACGCTGCGCGACCTGGGTATCGACAAGGTGGTGGTGTCGTCGAGGTTCTGGACGCTGCTGGAGGTGATTCCCAACCTCACGCTGATCGTGGTGCTGGGGATCGGCGCGTACGCGGCCGGCAACCACCTGGTCACGATGGGCACCCTGGTCGCGTTCATCACCTTGATGCTGTCGCTGGTCTGGCCGGTGTCCTCGCTGGGCTTTCTGCTGTCGGCGACCCAGGAGGCGATGACCGCCGCCGACCGGATCACCGAGATCTTCGACGCGCCCGTCGAGATCACCGACGGGCACGATCCGGTGCCGCCGTCGGGGCGACTGGAGCTGCGCGACGTCGGATTCCGCTTCAACGGCCCGTGGGTGCTGCGCGGCGTCAACCTCACCGTCGAACCCGGTGAGATCGTGGCGGTGGTGGGTGTCACGGGATCCGGAAAGTCGGTGCTGGCGATGCTGCTGTCGCGGCTCTACGACGCCTCCGAGGGGCAGATCCTTATCGGCGGGCGTGACATCCGCTCGCTGACGCTGGCGGCGCTGCGTTCGGCGGTGATCACCGCGTTCGACGATCCGACGCTGTTCTCCATGTCGGTGGCCGAGAATCTGCGGCTGGGCAGGCCCGAGGCGAGCGACGCGGAGCTGGCCCGCGCCCTCGAGGTGGCCTCCGCCGGTTTCGTGTACGACCTACCGTCGGGGCTCGACACCCGCATCGGCGAACAGGGGATGAGCCTGTCGGGTGGGCAGCGTCAACGGCTTTCGCTGGCCCGGGCCCTGGTGGCCGCACCGACGATCCTGGTGCTCGACGACACCCTGTCGGCGCTGGATGTGCACACCGAAGCCGCCGTCACCGACGCGCTGCGCCGGGTGCTGCGGGAGGGGGCGATCACCGGCATCGTGGTGGCCAACCGGGCCTCGACCGTGGCGCTGGCCGACCGGGTGGCGTTGCTTGCCGACGGGGCCATCGCCGCGGTCGGCACCCACGCCGAGCTGCTGGCCGCGGTGCCGCACTACCGCTACCTGCTGGCCGCCGACGACGAGCTCGACGACGGCGCCGAACACCTCGTCGACTGGGCGCGGCAGTGACGCCGGCGCGCGCCCTGCTGTGGTCGCTGCTGCGGCCCTATCGTGTCGCGGTGGTGCTGCTGGCGTTGATCGTAGTGGTGGAAAACGCTGCCCGCCTCGCGGTTCCGGTGCTGGCGCAGCGCGGTATCGACCGCGGCATCCCGTCGATCGCCGACGGCTCGATGCGGGTGCTGACGGTGATCATCATTGCGCTGGGGGCCGTGGTGCTCACCCAGGCCGGCAGCCGGCTGCTGTTCCTGCAGTGGTCGGGACGGATCGGCCAGCGGGTGCTGCTGGAGTTGCGGCGCCGAGTGTTCCGGCACTTCCAGCGCCTGGATATCGGCTTTCACGACCGCTACACCTCGGGCCGGGTGGTCAGCCGGCTGACCAACGACATCGACGCGATCCAGGAGATGCTGCTGTCCGGGTTCGACAGCCTGGTCAGCGCTGCCCTCACGCTGGTCGGCACCGCGGTGCTGCTGGTCGTGCTGGACTGGCGGCTGGGCCTGATGTGCCTGGCCGCCTTCCCGGTGCTGGCGGCGTTGCTGCGCTGGTTCCGGACCGAGTCGTCGAAGACCTACACCGCGGTGCGGGAACACGCCGCGCGGGTGATCGTCCAGTTCGTCGAGACGATGACCGGGATCAAGGCGGTACAGGCCTACCGCCGCGAAGCCCGCAACGAGGAGATCTTCGCGGGCGTCGCCGACCGCTACCGCGCCGTCAACGAGAGGGCGTTCAAACTGGTCGCCGTCTTCAGCCCCGGCGTCAAGCTGGTCGGCAACCTCACCACCGGCGTGGTGCTGCTCTATGGCGGCTGGCGAGTTCTGCACGGGCACATGACGATCGGGACGTTCACCGCGTTCCTGCTCTACCTGCGGATGTTCTTCGAACCGATGCAGGAGATCACCCAGTTCCTCAACACCTTCCAGTCGGCGACCTCGGCGCTGGAAAAGCTGGCCGGGGTGCTCGCCGAGAAACCCGCGGTCGCCGACCCGGACGCCCCGGTCGCCCTCGGCGAGGCCCGCGGCGAGATCGCCTTGCATGACGTGTGTTTCGGCTACCGCACCGACGCCCCGGTGCTGACCGGGCTGTCGCTGCACATCCCGGCGGGCCAGACCGTGGCGCTGGTCGGTAGCACCGGCGCGGGCAAGACGACCATCGCCAAGCTGATCGCCCGGTTCTACGACCCGACGTCGGGAGCGGTGACACTCGACGGCGTCGACCTGCGGCACCTCACCCAGGCCGAGCTGCGCCGGCACGTGGTGATGGTCACCCAGGAGAACTTCTTGTTCTCCGGGACGCTGGCCGACAACATCCGCTTCGGCCGTCCCGAGGCGACCGACGCCGAGGTGGTCGCCGCCGCGGCGAGCGTGGGCGCCGAGGCGTTCATCGCCGACTTGCCCGAGCGCTATGACACCGACGTGGCCAAGCGCGGCGGCCGGCTCTCGGCGGGACAGCGTCAACTGGTGGCCTTCGCCCGCGCGTTCCTGGCCGATCCGGCGGTGCTGATCCTCGACGAGGCGACGTCGGCGCTGGACATCCCCGGCGAGCGGATGGTGCAGCGGGCGCTGCGCAGCGTGCTGGCCGACCGGACTGCGCTGGTGATCGCCCACCGGCTCTCGACGGTCGAGATCGCCGACCGGGTGCTGGTGATCGAGGGCGGGGTCATCGTCGAAGACGGGCCACCGGCCGAGCTGATCCGCGCCGAGGGGCATTACGCCGCGCTGCACGAGGCCTGGCAGCGGTCTTTGGCTTAGAGCCCGATCCGGCGGTAACGCTGCAGTCGGGTGGCCAGGCGCTGCTCTTGGGGAACATCGCGCAGCGCGTGCAACTCGGCCGCGATGGCCGCCGACATCCGCTTGACGAAGTCGATCGGCTCGGCGGCGGCGTCGGGATGCTCGGGCACGATCACGTCGACGATCCCGTGCGCCTTCAGATCCGCCGACCGGATGCCCTGGGCGTCCGACAGTTCCGGCGCGTGGTCGGTGTCGCGGAACACGATGGCGCTGGCCCCTTCCGGGGGCAGCGGCGCCAGCCAGCCGTGCTGCGCCGCCAGCACCCGATCCGCCGGCACCATCGCCAGCGCGGGCCCGCCGCTGCCCTGGCCGAGCAGCACCGACACCGTCGGCACCTCGAGCGTGACCAGCTCGGCCAGGCAGGCCGCGATCTGCCCGGCCAGCCCACCCTGTTCGGCCTCCACCGACAGCGCCGGCCCCGGGGTGTCGATGGCCAGCACCAGCGGCAGCCGCAGGTCGGCGGCCAGCGCCATGCCGCGGCGGGCGTCTTGGAGCGCGACGGGATCGGTCAGGCGATCCGGCCCGCGCAGCTGGCCCAGCACCACCGCCGGCTGGCCACCGAATCGGGCCAGCGCCAGCAGCATGGTGGCGCCGCGTTCGGCGCTTCCGGTGCCCGACAGGAAGACCCGCTCGGTGGCGCCGTGGCGCAGCAGAAACCCGCACCCCGGCCGGTCCGGGCGCCGCGACGCGCACACCGAGTCCCACGCCGGGACGTCGGGAATCGGCGCCGGAGCGGGTCGGGCAGGGGCGGGACCGGGGCCGTCGAGGATCACCTTGAGCGCCCGCGCACAGGTGCGCCGCAGCCACTTCAGCGGGATCACGCCGTCGATCACGCCGTGGGCCTGCAGATTCTCGGCGGTCTGAATGCCCGGCGGGAACGGTGCGTCGTAGAGCTGCTCATAGACCCGCGGTCCCAGAAAGCCCACCAGCGCCCCGGGTTCGGCCAGCGTGATGTGGCCGAGGGAACCCCAGGATGCGAACACCCCGCCGGTGGTCGGGTGGCGCAGGTAGACCAGGTAGGGCAGGTGAGCGCGTTTGTGCAGCTCGACGGCGGCGGCGATCTTCACCATCTGCAGGAACGCGACGGTGCCTTCCTGCATCCGGGTGCCGCCCGAGCTCGGTGATGCCAGCAGCGGCAATCCCTCGGCGGTGGCGCGCTGGATCGCGGAGGTGATCCGCTCGGCGGCCGCCACCCCGATCGAGCCGGCCAAGAAGTCGAAGTCGCTGGCGATCACCGCGAC
Source organism: Mycolicibacter sinensis (assembly GCF_001667375.1). Lineage (GTDB taxonomy): Bacteria > Actinomycetota > Actinomycetes > Mycobacteriales > Mycobacteriaceae > Mycobacterium > Mycobacterium sinense_A. The sequence goes on from NZ_LZIN01000095.1 coordinate 31,056, forward strand.
CCGTCGCCCGTTGATCCGGCCCTCGCCGGTGATGACCGCCTCGTCGCGGCCGGTGGCGGCACGGGCGGCGGCCAGCTCGGCGGCGTAGGAGTCGCTGACCGGCAGCGCCAGCGGCTCGTCATCCCAGCTGATGAACGAGCCGCCGTCCAATACCGCCTCGCGCAGTTCGTCGGCCCCGGTCCGGCTCACCCCCGCAGCCTAATTAGGCTGGTTCGTCATGATCGGTGTTACCCGCGACGAAGCCGTCACCACTATCGAGTTGCAGCGCCCCGAGCGGCGCAACGCCCTGAACTCCCAGCTCGTCACCGAACTGCGGGCGGCCATCGTGGACGCCGCCACCCACGACGTCCGGGCGATCGTGCTGACCGGGCAGGGAACCGCGTTCTGCGCCGGCGCCGACCTGTCCGGCGACGCGTTCGCCGCCGACTACCCCGACAAGCTGCTCGCCCTGCACCAGAGCATCGCCGATGTCCCGGTGCCGGTGATCGGCGCGATCAACGGCGCCGCGATCGGCGCCGGTCTGCAACTGGCGATGGTCTGCGATCTGCGGGTGGCCACCCCCGAGGCATTTTTCCAGTTCCCGGTGGCCCGCTACGGGTTGGCACTGGACAACTGGAGCATCCGCCGGCTCTCCACCCTGGCCGGCTACGGGCGGGCCCGCGCGATGCTGCTGACCGCCGAGAAGCTGACCGCCGAGACGGCGCTGCTGACCGGGATGGTCAACCGGATCGGCACGGTAGGCGACGCGCAGGCCTGGGCGCACGAGATCGCCGGACTGGCGCCGCTGGCGCTGCAGCACGCCAAACGGGTGCTCAACGACGACGGCGCCTACCAGGAGCAGGAGCCGTCGCACAAAGAGTTGTTCGACCGGGCCTGGGCCAGCCAGGATGTCATCGAAGCCCAGGTGGCGCGCATCGAGAAGCGGCCGCCGAAGTTCCAGGGCGCCTAACAGAGGCAGCGCGGTGATCGCAAACGCGGCGGAGCCGGGTGCAGCGGGTCACCGCCATAGACTCGGCATCATGTTGCGCGGAACACTTCGGCTGGTGGTGGGCACGGCGTCCCTGGCCGCCGGTAGCTGGACGCTTCGCGCGCTGCGCGGCACACCCGGGGCCCTCGGTGCGGCACCGCACGACATAAGCGCGGTGGCCGCCCGGTCGTCGCACTACCGCGACGGGATCTTCCACAACATCGAGCGGGTCGCGGTTGTCAACATGGACCGCGAACAACAGCGCCTGATGCTGCGGGAGCTGTTCGCCGATCGCGGCGCAAGCCGACCCGCAGCAGCCGTGCCGCTGGTGGACCCCGATTTCAGCGGCGCCGCCGAACCGCTGTCGATCACCTGGCTGGGCCACGCCACGGCGCTGGTCGAAGTCGACGGCTACCGCGTCCTGACCGACCCGGTGTTCAGCGAACGCTGCTCGCCGTCGGACGCCGTCGGTCCCCGGCGGCTGCACCCGCCGCCGGTCGAGCTGGCGGCGCTGCCCGCGGTGGACGCGATCGTGGTCAGCCACGATCACTACGACCATCTCGACATCGACACCATCACCGCACTGGCCCGCAGCCAGCGGGCGCCGTTCGTCGTCCCGCTGGGCGTGGGTGCGCACCTGCGGACGTGGGGCATCCCCGCCGGCCGGGTCGTGGAACTCGACTGGGACGAGCATGTCGCGCTCGGTGAACTCACGCTGACCTGCACCCCGGCCCGGCACTTCTCCGGGCGGTTCCTGACCCGCAACCTGACTCTGTGGGCGTCGTGGGTGATCGCCGGACCCAGCCACCGGGTGTACTTCGGCGGGGACAGCGGATACACCCACAGCTTCGCTCGGATCGGCGCCGAGCACGGCCCGTTCGATGTGACCCTGATGCCGATCGGCGCCTACAACACCGCCTGGCCGGACATCCATATGAACCCCGAGGAGGCGGTCCAGGCGCACCTCGACTTGAATGCCTCGGCGTCGGGTCTGCTGGTGCCGATTCACTGGGGCACGTTCCGGTTGGCGCCGCACCGCTGGGCCGAGCCGGTGGAACGGCTGCTGGCTGCCGCCGACGCCGCGGGGATTGCGACGGCGGTGCCCAAACCCGGTGGCCGGGTGCAACCGGGCGCCGCCGCGTCCACACCGTGGTGGAGGGCGTAACGCCATGATCAGGTGGGCAGCCACTGTGCTGACCGTTGCTGTGAGCGCATGCACTCCGGCGGTGACTCCGGCCGCGCAGCACGATACCCCGCCCAACGAGGTGTCAGGCGTGGAGATCCCGGCGGGCCGCGTCGATGCGGCGGTGACCAAACTCGACGGTCTGGCGCGGGAACTGATGGACAGCACCGGAATACCCGGACTGGCCGTCGCGGTCGTCCACGGTGGAAAGACCCGGTACGCCAAGGGCTTCGGTGTTCGCGACACCCGCAAGGGTGACGGAGCGGACAATGCGGTCAACGCCGACACGGTGTTTCAGCTGGCTTCGATGTCCAAATCCGTCGGCGCCACCGTGGTGGCGCAGCAGATCGGCGCGGGGAGCATCGCCTGGGACACCCCGGTGGTGACGCAGCTGCCCTGGTTCGCGCTGTCGGACCCCTACGTCACCGACCACATCACCATCGCCGACCTGTACGCACATCGGTCCGGGCTGCCTGATCACGCCGGCGACCGCCTGGAAGACCTCGGCTACGACCGCCGGGAAGTGTTGCAGCGGCTCAAATACCTACCGCTGGCGTCCTTCCGCAACAACTACGACTACACCAACTTCGGGCTGACCGCCGCCGCAGAGGCGGTTGCCTGCGCCGCCGGCGTCCCCTGGGAGCAGTTGTCGGCCGACGCGCTGTATCGACCGCTGGGAATGGCCTCAACCAGTTCCCGCTACGCGGATTTTCTCGCCCGCCCCAACCGCGCACTCACCCACATCAAGACCGACGAGGGTTATCAGCCGCGATACCAACGCAATCCGGACGCCCAGTCGCCGGCCGGCGGGGTCAGTTCCTCGGTGAACGATATGGCCCGCTGGTTGGCCATGGTACTGGCCAATGGCAGCTATGAGGGCACCCGGATCATCGCGCCCGAAGCGTTGCTCCCCGCGATCACGCCGCAAGTGATCAGTGCCCCCGCCGCGGTCGGCACCGCCCGGCCAGGGTTCTACGGCGAGGGATTCAACGTGTCGATCACCTCATCGGGGCGCACCCAGTATGGCCACTCGGGCGCATTCCTGCTGGGTGCCGCGACCGCGTTTTCGGCACTGCCGTCGCAGGACGTCGGAATCGTCGTGCTGGCCAACGCCACACCGATCGGGGTCCCGGAGACCTTGATCGCCCAATTTCTGGACCTGGTCCAGTACGGCGAGGTCCGCGAGAACTGGCCGACGCTGTACCGGCAGGCGCTGGCGCCGATGTCGCAACCCGAAGGAACGTTGGTGGGCGCCGAACCGCCTGCTCATCCCGCCCCTGCCCGGCCACTGTCGGAATACGTCGGGGAGTACACCAATCCCTACTGGGGTCCGGCTGCCGTCACCGAGGACCACGGTGCGCTCGATGTGACCCTTGGGCCGCGGCACCAGCGATTCCGGTTGAGCCACTACGACGGTGACACCTTCACCTTCGCCCCGCAGGGCGAGAACGCTCCGGACGGAACGATATCCAAGGCCATCTTCACCAAGGACGCGGTGGAACTGGAGTACTTCGATCACGACAAGCTGGGAAGGTTCACCCGTTGACGGCGCGAACCGCAGGGCTCACCGACGACGAAGTCGCCCAACGGGTTGCGCAGGGCCAGACCAACGACATCCCAGTGCGTGCCGCACGCAGTGTGCGCGAGATCATCCGGGCCAACGTCTTCACCCGGATCAACGCGATCCTGGGCGTGCTGCTGGCCATCGTGGCGACCACCGGATCGCTGATCAACGGGCTGTTCGGGCTGCTCATCGTCTTCAACAGCGTCATCGGCATGGTGCAGGAGATCCGGGCCAAGCAGACGCTGGACAAACTGGCCATCGTCGGCCAGGCGAAACCGTTGGTGCGCAGGCAATCCGGGACCGCAGAGCTCCCGGCCCGCGAGGTGGTGCTCGGCGACGTCATCGAACTCGGCCCCGGCGACCAGATCGTCGTCGACGGCGAGATCGTCGAGGTGTCCGATCTGGAGGTCGACGAGTCCCTGCTGACCGGTGAAGCCGACCCGGTCGGCAAGAGCATCGGCGATCAGGTGATGTCGGGCAGTTTCGTGATCTCCGGCAGCGGCGCCTACCGGGCCACCCGGGTCGGCAGCGAGGCCTACGCGGCCAAACTGGCCGAGGAGGCCACCAAGTTCACCTTGGTGAAATCCGAACTGCGCAACGGCATCAATCAGATCCTGAAATTCATCACCTACCTGCTGATCCCGGCCGGGCTGCTGATCATCTACACCCAGCTGTTCACCACCGACGTGGGTTGGCGGGCATCGGTGCTGGCGATGGTCGGCGCGCTGGTGCCGATGGTTCCTGAGGGTCTGGTGCTGATGACGTCGCTGGCGTTCGCGGTCGGAGTGGTGCGCCTCGGGCGGCGGCAGTGCCTGGTGCAGGAACTGCCCGCGATCGAGGGGCTGGCCCGCGTCGACGTGGTCTGCGCCGACAAGACCGGCACCCTCACCGAGAACGGCATGCGGGTGGCCGAGGTCGCCGAACTTCCCGGCGCTAAAGGGCTTCCGGTACACGAGGCGCTGGCCGCGCTGGCTGCCGAGGATACCCGGCCCAACGCCAGCATCCAGGCCATCGCCGAGGCGTTCCCGGCACCGCCGAGCTGGACGCCGAGCGGCTGCGCGCCGTTCAAGTCGGCCACCAAGTGGAGTGGCGTCTCGTTCTCCGAGCACGGCGACTGGCTGATCGGTGCCCCCGACGTACTGCTCGAACCGTCGTCGGAGGCCGCCGAACAGGCCGAACGGATCGGCGCGCGCGGCCTGCGGGTGCTGCTGCTGGGCCTCAGCGACCGGCCCGTCGATCACCCGGACGCGCCCGGGCAGGTCACCCCGGTGGCGCTGGTGGTGCTGGAGCAGAAGGTGCGGCCCGATGCCCGCGATACGTTGGACTATTTTGCCGAGCAACAAGTCTCGGTGAAGGTGATCTCCGGCGACAACGCGGTTTCGGTGGGTGCGGTGGCCGAGGAGCTGGGGCTGTCCGGGGGCGCGATGGACGCGCGCAAGCTGCCGACCGAACCGGACCGGCTGGCCGGGGCATTGGAGGAACACACCGTCTTCGGCCGGGTACGCCCCGATCAGAAGCGGGCCATGGTGCGCGCGCTGCAGTCACGCGACCACACGGTGGCCATGACCGGCGACGGTGTCAACGACGTGCTGGCGCTCAAGGACGCCGACATCGGCGTGGCGATGGGCGCGGGAAGCCCCGCTGCGCGCTCGGTGGCGCAGATCGTGTTGCTGGACAACAAGTTCGCCACCCTGCCCTATGTGGTGGGCGAGGGACGCCGGGTGATCGGCAACATCGAACGGGTGGCGAACCTGTTCTTGACCAAGACGGTGTATTCGGTGCTGCTCGCCCTGCTGGTCGGCCTGGTCGGGCTGGCTTCGGCGCTGTTCGGCACCAAACCGCTGCTGTATCCGTTCCAGCCGATCCATGTCACGATCGCCGCCTGGTTCACCATCGGCATCCCGGCGTTCGTCCTGTCGCTGGCGCCGAACAACGAACGGGCGCAACCGGGATTCGTGCGACGGGTGATGAGCGGGGCACTGCCGGCCGGGCTGGTGGTGGGCATCGCCACCTTCAGCTCCTACCTGCTGGCCTACCGCGGCAGCGAAGCCACCCCGGTGCAACAGATCCAGGCGTCCACCACCGCGCTGATCACCCTGCTGATCACCGCCGGCTGGGTGCTGGCCGTCGTGGCGAGGCCGTATCAGTGGTGGCGGCTGACGCTGGTGATCTGCTGCGGCCTGGCCTATGTGGGCATCTTCGCGATCCCGTTGGCGCGGGAGAAATTCCTGCTGGACCCCTCCAACGTCGCGCTGACGTCGCTGGCGCTGGGGGTAGGGGCCCTGGGCGCCGCTGCTATCGAGGCGATGTGGTGGGCCCGCGGCGTGATGCTCGGTGAGCGGCCCAAGTTGTGGCGGGAGCCGGCAACGACCACAATGACCCACCGATAACGGGGATATGAGGAGAAGAGAATCACATGGCCAAGCTCTCCGGATCCATCGACGTCCCGCTGCCTCCCGAGGAGGCGTGGAATCACGCGTCGGATCTGTCGCGCTACAAAGAGTGGCTGACCATCCACCGGGTGTGGCGCAGTGTGCTGCCCGAAACCCTGGACAAAGGCACCACACTCGAGTCGATCGTCGAGGTCAAGGGCATGCCCAACCGGATCAAGTGGACGATCGTGAACTACAAGCCCCCGACCGGGATGACCCTCAACGGCGACGGCAAGGGCGGCGTCAAGATCAAGCTGCTCGCCAAAGTCAACCCGGCCGGCGACGGCTCGAAGGTCAGCTTCGACGTTCATCTGGGCGGGCCGGCGCTGTTCGGCCCGATCGGCATGCTGGTGGCTGCCGCGCTGAAGAGCGACATCGACGAGTCGCTGCGCAGGTTCGTCACGGTTTTCGCTCCGGCTTAATTAGGTTGCACGCCCCGACAATCCGCAACTAAGGTGGCGGGCGTCGGTTTCACAGGAGGTAGGGAATGACAGGCATCGCCGGTCTCGCGCCGTTGTCCGCGCGCTGATCACCGACGAATCGCCGTAAGTCGCGTCCCGGTTGTCAGCGCCCCCGCTGACTTTCCCGGAGACCCCGTGTCCTGCTCTGATTTCGATTCCGTAGCCACCCTGACCGATGTCGGCTTCGACTGGCCTGACGGCAGCACCGCGCTGGCCGGCGTCAGCGGTTCGTTCGGGGCCGGCCGCACCGGCCTGGTCGGTGCCAACGGAGCCGGCAAGTCCACCCTGCTGCGGCTGATCGCCGGGGAACTCACCCCCACCGCCGGAAGCGTCACCACGGCCGGCGAGGTCGCCTACCTGCCGCAGCGGTGTCCCCTCGATGCCGATGTCTCGATCGCCGAATTGCTCGGTGTCGCTGACCGTCTCGCCGCCCTTCGGGCCATCGAAAGCGGTGACGCCGCGGCCGTCCATTTCGAGGTCGTCGGCGACGACTGGGATATCGAAGCCCACGCCGCTGCGGCATTGCGCGACATCGGTTTCGGCTCGGGTGACCTCGACCGCCGGATCGGCGAACTGTCCGGTGGGGAGGCGATGCTGGTGGCGTTGACCGGTCTGCGACTGGCGGCCGCCCCGATCACCCTGCTCGATGAGCCGACCAACAACCTGGATCGCGGCGCGCGCGCCGCGCTGATGCGGATGGTCGCAGCATGGCCGGGGACGCTCATCGTGGCCAGCCATGACACCGCGCTATTGGAGCAGATGGGCTGTACCGCAGAGCTTTACGGTGGGCGGCTCACCACCTTCGGTGGGCCCTACCGCGCGTGGCGGGCGCACCTGGACTCCGAGCAGGCCGCTGCCCGCGCGGCGGCCCGCACCGCCGAACAGGCGGTCAAAGTCGAAAAGCGCCAGCGCATCGAAGCCGAGACCAAGCTCGCCCGACGCAGCCGCGCGGCCCATGTCGCCGCGCTGAACAAGCGCGCCCCGAAGATCGTGATGAACCAATGGGGGTCGAACGCGCAGGTTTCGGCGGGCAAGCTGCGCAGCCGGCTCGATGGCCGGGTGCGCGACGCCCAAGCCGGCCTGCATGTTGCGTCCGCCCGGGTTCGCCACGACGAACACATCCGCGTCGAGCTGCCCGACCCGGACGTGGCGTCCACCCGCCGGCTGGCCGAACTGCCCGGCAGCGCCGGGCCGATCATCGTGCAGGGCCCGGAACGGATTGCCCTGGACGGCCCCAACGGGGTCGGCAAGACCGCACTGCTCGAAGCGCTGCTGGCCGGTGCGGGCGGAAGCCTGCGCACCGACCGGGTCGGCTATCTCCCGCAGCGCCTGGATCACCTGGATGACACGGCGTCCGCGTTCGACGCGGTGTCGGTGATATCGGGCAGCGAGCCGCGGGTCGTACGCGCCCAACTGGCCCGGTTCCTGCTGGATGCCGATTGCGTGGCCCGGCCGATCGGCACCCTGTCCGGCGGTGAGCGGTTCCGGGTCGCACTGGCCCAGCTGCTGCTCGCCGACCCGGCACCGCAGCTGTTGCTGCTCGACGAACCCACCAACAACCTCGATCTGGCCAGCGTGGACCAGCTGGTCGACGCGCTGGCCGGCTACCGCGGGGCGTTCATCGTGGTCAGTCACGACGACGACTTCCTGGCCCGGCTCGGCCTGACCCGGACCTGGGCGATGCCGCGCCGCGGTGAGCTCGTCGATGCGAGCTAGTGTCACAACATGACTCGCTCGCGTCCCGGTTGGCTCATCGCGCTGTTCGCCGTGATCCTGTCGGTCAGTGCGTGGTTGCCGTGGCTGGCCACCTCGGCCAACGGCGGTGGGCGTGCCAGCGCGATCGGTGGCAGTGCCGGCAGCATCGCGTTGCCATCCCGTTTCGGCGTCGGCCAGCTGATCGTGCTGCTGGCGGCCGTACTGCTGGTAGCCGGTGCGATGATCGGCCGCGGACTCTTCAGCACGGTGGCATCGGTTGCCGCGCTGGTGATCTCACTGGGCATCGCCGCACTGGGCGTCGGGTACTACCGGCTGAATGTCGTGGCGCCGATAACCGCCGGATACGGGCTGTACATCGGGGCGGTCAGCGTGGCCGGCGCCCTGGTCTGCTCGCTGTGGGCGTTGGTGTCGGCTATACGGTGAACCCGCCGTCGACGTTCCAGTTCGCGCCGGTCACGAAGCCGGACTCCGGCCCGGCCAGGAAGCTCACGATCGAGGCGACGTCGCTCACGTGGCCGTAGCGGCCGACTGCCGTTACCTTCTTCAAGCTCTCCGGGAAGTCACCGCCGTTGTCGGGATTGGCGTCAGTATCGATCGGACCCGGCTGGACGTTGTTGACGGTTATGCCACGGTGGCCGAGGTCGCGGGCCAGTCCCCGGGTGAACGACGCCACCGCACCCTTGGTCATGCCGTATACCGACAACCCGGGGCTCGGAATCCGATCGGCGTTGATGCTGCCGATGTTGATGATCCGCGAGCCCTCCCCGAGATGCTTCACCGCGGTGCGGACCGCCCAGTACATTCCGCCGATGTTGACCGCCACGAGACGGTCGAACTGCTCGGCCGGGAAGTCATCGATCGGCGCCGCATAGGCGACGGCGGCATTGTTCACCAGCACATCCAGGCCGCCGAGTTCGGCGACGGCCTGCTCCACCGCGGCGGCGACCTGGACGCGGTCGGCGGAGTCGGCCTGGATCGCAACGGCCTTCCCCCCGTTGGCGGCGACCTCGGCGACGAGTTTCTCGGCGTCGGCTGCCGAAGCCGAGTACGTGAAGGCGACGGCGGCTCCGTCGGCGGCCAGTCGCCGTACCGTCTCCCGGCCGATCCCGCGGGAGCCTCCGGTGACCAGTGCTCGTCGTCCTGTCAAAGCCGCTGTACCCATTTCGTCGCCTCCAGGAAATTACGAACCGATATGTTACTTAGTATGATGAGGTCAAAGCGCTATAGCGACGGGGCATTCCCGGTGTGAGTGACGTCACAGGGAGAGGTGGACGGGCAATGGCGGTGGGACGACCGCGGGAGTTCGACCCCGATCAGGTTGTGGACGAGGCGATGAAGCTGTTCTGGGCGCGCGGCTTCGATGGCGTCTCGATCTCCGATGTCACGGCCGCGACCAAGGTCAACCGCCGCAGCATCTATTCCGAGTTCGGCTCGAAAGAGAAGCTGTACGAGCGGGCCATCCAGCGCTACCTCGCCGGGCACGGAGGTTATGTCGTTGCGGCGCTGGCGCTGCCGACCGCCCGTGGTGTCGCCGAAGCGATGGTGCACGGTGCGGCCGACACGACCAGCGGCGACCCGCACGGTTGCCTGACAGTAGACAATGGCCCGGGACTCGCCGACATACGCGAGGCCACCGTGCATCGGATCGCCGAACGATTCGACGATGCGGTGGCCGACGGCGAACTGTCCGGAGTCGACACCGTGGTGCTCGCGCGCTGGATCGCCGCGGTGTGTCAGGGCATAGCGATCCAGGCGCGCAGCGGAGCGAGCCGCGCCGATCTGCACGCGCTGGCCGACCTGGCGTTGGCCGGCTGGCCCGGTCCGCGGTAGCCCCGGGTCAGCGCAGCGCGGCGATGACCTTCGCGAAGGCTTCGGCGTGGTTCTGCTGGACGGTGAAGTAGCTCAGCCCGTATCTGCGGCGGTATTCCCGCAACGTGTCCGCCATCTCGTGCGGTGACCCGGACAACACGGCGGGCATGGCCAGCAACTCCTGGTCTGACAGGGTCGGGGCGAACCGGCGGGTCAGAGACAGGTCGGGCAGCCCGGAGGCATCGGTCGGCACCGCCGTGATGGCCAGGTTCAGTTCCAGATCGTCGAACCGATCACCGGCGGCCGCGCGGACAAAGGAGATCCGTTCTGCCAGTGCATCGGCCGCGCCGGCCACCCGCGCCCCGGTCATGCCGATGATGCCGGCGTGCCGGGCCGCCACGGTGAGCAGCCGATCACCGCTGCCGGCAATCAGGATCGGCACCCGCGGCTGATGCGTCGCCACGTAGGTGGTCAGGTGCTCCAGGTACTCGATGCGCCGGCCGGCGCTGGGGAACGGCACCTCGGCGGCTTCGAACTCCGCGCGGACGTAGCCGGCACCGAGACCGATCTCCAGCCGGCCACCGGAGAGCAGGTCGGTGTCGGCGATGTCGCGGGTCAGCAGCGCCGGCTTGTAGAAGCAGGCGTTGAGCACGTAGGTGCCCAGCCGGATCGTCGTGGTGGCCGCCGCGGCAGCGACCAGTGCGGGGAAGGGGGCCGGGGCACCGAGATGATCGGGCACGTGGAGCACGTCGTACCCGGACCCCTCCAGCCGTCGTGCGGTCTCGGCCAACACGGCAGCGGACCGCACCGTGTGCAGGCCCACGCCGAAGCGAAACTGCTTGTCCACCAACTACCTCCTACACAGTCCAGGAGCGGGCTGCGGCGGCCAGACCGCGTACCAGCGCCGCGGTGACCGGCGACAGGCCGTCCTCGCCGGGCGGCTGGCTGCGCGGGCTGATGCCCCGCACCCGAGGCGACAGCTCCAGCTGGGTGCCCCCGCCCCGGACCTGGTTCACCGGGTTCGCCGGGTGCAGGCCCCGCAATCCCACCGGGATCGCGTCGAGATCGGTGATGACCTGATAGCCCGGCAGATCGAGGCATCGGGTGACGTGCGCAGCCAGCCCGCGGTTGCGCCCGCCCGCCAGCAGGTGGGTACTGCGTCCGATCCGGCCATATCCGTGCAGCGAAACCACGACGTCGACATGTGCCAGAAATGCGGCAAGCCGTGCGGACTCCGCGGCGAGGTAGCGCGTCGAGGGCAGGTGTCGCGCATAGTCCTCGGGGTGCCGCACCAGATACACCGACGCGTCGGCGGCGTCGGCGGCGCGGTCGGCGATCACATCGGTCATCTGCTCCAGGCCGCCGCCGTGAATGGCCAGGAAACCGAACCGCGACCGCAGCCGGCTCTCCTCGACGACCCCGGACTCGGACAGCAGTTCCGAAAGCGACTGCGGCGCCGCGTTATTGGCGGGCGAGGTGCGCAGCGGCCACTGGAGCGGATCCCAGCGGCGCAGGAACTCGATCCACGCCGGGGGCAGCCGGTGCTGGACGGCGGCGCCGATGATGCGCTCCAGGTAGCCGTCGCGCGGAGCGCCGGGCTGCACTCGATGGTCGATGTACACCCAGGCCGGCGCCGGCCCGTCGGTGGTGTGCACCGTAAGCCGGTCGCGGCGGTAGCGCACCGGGACACCCTCGGCGCTGTCCAACGCGGCCAGGTCGCGGTCGGACACCCGCCACAGCACCCCGTGCACCCTTGAGCCCGGGAACGGCTCGACGGTGGCGACACCGCGCTGATTGATCAGCCAGTCGTGGTCGGCCAGCGTCGCCGGGCGAGGATCCGACGCCTCGGGACAGCGGCGCGCCATCTGCTGCACGCACAGATTGGACCCGTACGCGAAGTAGATATGGGGCGCCATCGGTCGTCAGCGTGGCGGACGTGCCGGGGGAGCCGGGGGTGAGGGCGGTGGCCGGGTGTCGGCGCCGGACGTCTCTTCGGGTTGCGCCGCCGGGAAAACCCACTTGCCGGACAGGATCTCCTGTCGCGGCTGGTAGAGCCGCACCAGATAGTTCCATCCCGGCGTGATCGGCAGGCAGTTGACGACGTTGGGCGAGCACCCGCCGAACTGCACGGTCACCGATCCATCTTGCGCCTTCACCGCGGTGATGTCATTGACCGAGTAGGCCTGCTGCGGGTTCTCGGTGAAGTAGCCGTTCTTGTTGTAGACACTGACCGACCAGAAGGCTTTCACCGGAACGTCTTCGACGGTGAGCCGGTACACGGTGTTGCCGTCGTTGCGGGCCGGGGTGACGTTGAGGTACAGCGCATCCTTTTCGGGGTTGCCGCCCCAGGCCGCGGCGGCTCCGATCAGGTGCCGCACCGGGTCGGTGTCGGCCAGGGTGCCGAACATGCCCCGGGTGTCGGGGATGGTCTCGGCCAACACCAGCAGCGCGTCGCCGACCTTCTTCTGGCTGACCGGGTCCCACCGCGGCACTTCGAAGCTGCCGGAGTCCTCCTGGCTCACGATGATCTGGTCCTGCAGCCGGCGGGCCGCACCCAGATCCGCCGGGTCCTTGGGGTCGGCCAGGATGCGGACGGCCACCATGACGTAGCGGGTGCCGACCTGCTGTTGATCCAGGGTGTGCTCACCGCCGCCGTAGAACATGTCGGTGACGTATTCGTCCTGGTTGATCACCTGCGCCGACATGTACCGCTCACCCGGATCGGGCAGTGTGATCGTCACCGGAGCGGCCTGCAGGTCGAACACCGCGGCCGAGTACAAGGTGTCGCGGTTGGACCGCACCACCAACTGACGGTCGATCGGGGTGACATCGCGCATGTGGAAGAAGCGGCCGAAGCCGTTCTCGTTGACGACGTTGGTGAATTCCTGATCGGTCACGGCCCGCACGAAGTTGTCCGGTGACACCAGCACCATGCCGTTCGGGGTGCTGCGGGGCGCCTGGTGCGCCAGCGGGTCCGGTCCGGACTTGGTCACCGTCAGTCCGCATCCGGCGAGTGCGAGCACCGCCGCCGCCAGGCCGAACGCAGAAACCCGTCGCTTCGACATGCAGCGCAACCTACCCGCCGCCGCCGGCCGATGTCGGCAATGGGGATGCGGACACAGGCACCGGCGCACGGCACCGCGGTTGCGCGGGAACTCTTGCACCGGGTCTGGTCCGGACGTATGGTCCAACATTAGATTTTGCTGTTAATCAGACGAGTAACTCGTTAATCCATAATCGGGGGAAGTGGCCGTGGACTTGACCGCGAGTGCCGGATCGAAACGCGCGTCCCAGGTTCGCGGGCGGCGGTACGGGATCGCCGCAGCCGCCGTCGGCACCGCGCTGTCGATGCTGGCCGGCGCCCCGTTTGCCACCGGCGGCAACGCCGCGCCCGCGGTGACATTGACCGCGGGATATCAGCAGGCACTCGATGCCCTGCTCGACGCCATGAAGCAGGCGCAGGCCTTCGACCTGTCACTGCCGTATGCCTCGCCCGGCGACGCGGACACGCTGATGACGATGATCCAGAACACCAACTATCAGCTGATCACGACCGGATTGTCGCGGGTCACCGAGCTGTTCAACGGGGTGTTCTTCCGATCGCCGGAAGTGGTCGCCGGTACCGTCGCCGACTCGCGCCAGTATTTCGACTACTTCACTCCCGACATCAACTACCACGTCACCGCGGGGCTGGCGCCCGGTGCGACCTACGTGCTCACCGGAACCGTCGGTGGGGCGACCGAGCACATGTCGATCAGCACCATGGCCGTCACTGGTGCCACCGCGCACACCATCGAGGACCTGGAACTCAACCACGGCCTGGTGGTCGATGCCAACGGCAACTTCACCGTCTACATCGGACCGGAAGCGCCGGCGGGTGCGGTCAACTTCCTGGACTCCACGGACGCCACCGTCGGCGGCGCCGCGTCCCTGCTGATCCGCGACATGATGGGCGACTGGGCCAAGGGTCCGGCCAACATCAGCCTGCAGTGTGTGGCCGACTGCCCGCCGTTCTTCGCCATCCCGGCCGGCGGATTCTTCCCCAGCGACGGCGGCGGAACCGACGTGCCGACCGAGCCGGCCAACATCGGTTCCGTCGACGACGTGTTGAACATGCTGTTCAGCGCCTTCGCCCAGATCGTGGTGCCGTTCAACCAGCGCAGCATCGAAGGTGGCGCATCGGTGGGCATGGAGGTGCCCGCCAACACGATGATGCACCTGGCGCCCGAGACCAGCTTCGGGGTCGGCCTGGAGTCCGCGGTTGTCACCGGCGGCAACTGGGAGCTGGATCCCGGTGAGGCACTGATCCTGAAGGTGCCGACCCTGGACGGGGCCTACAGCGGCATCGAGTTGATGAACGTCTACGGCGGGGCATTGCCCTACGTCATGGCCCAGACCACCCTGAACAACACCACCACCTACCACGCCGAGGACGGCTACACCTATTACGTCATCAGCGGCGAGAATCCGGGTGTGGCCAACTGGCTGGACACCGGCGGACTCAGCACAGGTGAGATCTTCGCGCGCTTCGAGAACCTCGACGATCGTGCCGCCGCGATCGGCTTGGGCGTGGAGACCCATGTGGTGCCGATCAGCGACATCGACGAGTACCTGCCCACCGACACTCCGACCGTCAGCCCGGAGGAGTTCGCCGCCGACATGGCCCGGCGCGTGTTCTCCTACGACTACGCGCTGGACGTGGCCCGGATCCACGCCCAGCCGGCCTGGGTGCTGCAGCACCTGGAGCTGAACGCGCTGTCGGCTCTGATGGGCAGGGATAACTTCGAGTCGGTGTTCGGCAGCCAGCCCTTCACCCCGATCGAGTTGCGGTTCACTGACGCGCTGAGCCCGGACTGGGATGTCGTCATGCGCAGCGTCTTCGACCACCCGATGGAAAGCCTGACCTCGGTGTGGAACGCCCTGCCGGTGTTGAGCAGCGATATCACCTTGCCGATCACGCTGGCGCTGGCCCAGACCGCCATGTCGGTGGTCATGCCGCAGATGCTGCTCACCGCTATCGACGACGCGCTGTTCAATCCGAACACCAGCATCCTGGCCGGGCTGCTCAACGCCCGCGACGACCTGGCGACGGCGATCTTGAGCGGTAACGACGATTGGCCCACCGAGCTGAGTGCGCAGGCGGCCCAGCAGTGGGCGAACATGGCGGACCTGATCGCGGACACCCCGAGCTTCAGTCTGGCGGATCTGTTCGGCGGCTGACCCGGCAGTTTTTCTTCGGTTTTTCCTTCAAGGCAGCTTCGAAGCTTGGTAGCCTGAGCTGTTTCATTTGCCGATGCCGCCTGAGGAAGGTTAGGCCATGGCTCGTCGACGTCTCAGGGGAAAAGGCCCGACAACACGTAAGGCGATGGGGCGTCACCGCCGGAGCGCGGTCGGGATGACGGGCGCCATCAGCGCATTTGTGACGGTGGGACTGGGGCAGCTGGCCACGCCCGAAGCTCAGGCCGATGAGTTCGACCTCTTCATCGACCAGGTCCTCACGTCGATCACCGGTTTCTTGGAGCAGGACTGGGTCAGCAACGCCTTGGGGGCGCAGCTGGACACCGAGCTCGTCAGCTGGCTCACCAGCCTGGATCCGGTTGGCGCGGTCGGCGCCGACGCGCAGTTGATGAGTCAGAACCTGCTGGTCAACCCCGGCTTCGAAATAGCGGACCCCTCCGGGTCGGGCTACAGCGGGGTGACCATCCCGGGCTGGACCGAGACCGGCACCCCGACCGTCATCGCCTACGGCACCCCGGTCGGTTATCCGTCGCCACTCTCGTCGCCGCTCCCTACGGTGACGGGGTTGTTCGGCTTTCCGCAGAACGCGCCCCCGGGCGGCGGCGACAATTTCGCCGGCGGCGGACCGGTGGGCACCTCCACCATCAGCCAAACCGTCGACCTCACCGGTGCGGCCGGAACGCCGTACACGCTGAGCGCGGACCTCGGCGGCCAAACCTGGAACCCGTCGTATGCCACCGTGCAGGTCAGCTTCCTCGACGCCAACGGGCACGTGCTGGGCACCGGCGCGCTCAACCCGGTCACGGTATGGGATCGCCTGGGCTTCACCGGGTTTGAGGAACGCGAGATCACCGGGACGGTTCCCGAGGGCACCACCTCCGCGCAGGTGACCACGACCTTCACCGACACCAACCAGTACCTCGGCGCCTACAACGGCGCCTACGCCGACAACGAGTCGTTCACCGTCGGCGATCCCAACCTCGCCCCGGCGCCGCTGCTCCCACCGGACTCCGATGTCGGTCACCTGGATCACGTGTTCGTGATCTACATGGAGAACAAGGGCTTCGACGACATCGTCGGCAGCCCCAACGCGCCATACATCAACAGCTTGATCAACACCTACGGGTCTGCGAACAACTACTACGCGCTGAGCCATCCCAGTGATCCCAACTACATCCGGGTCCTGGGCGGCTCCGACTTCGGCATCGACTACAACTCCGCCCCGAACTCCATCGACGCACCGAACCTCATGCAGGAAATGGATCAGGCGGGCATTTCGTGGGCCGGCTACGCGCAGAGCATGCCGTCCCCAGGTGCCATCGTGTCATCGGGTGACTACGCCGCCGACGAGCTGCCCTTTACCCAATTCAGCTACGTCTACGGCAACACCCCCGATTACCTGGAAGAGCACCTGCTTCCGCTGACGCAGTTGGCCACCGATCTCGCTCACCCGAGCACCTTCCCGGGATTCACCTGGATCGCCGCCAACGAGGACAACAACATGGAAGGCCCGGTCGATACGTTTAGTGGGATTCTGCAGTTCATCGCCACCCAGTTGACCGACCATCAGTACAACGTCGCGGCGGGCGACCAGTTCCTCCAGCAAGAGATCTCCACCATCGAGAACTCGGCACTGTGGAATGACCCGACGCAGAAGGACGCGATCATCATCACGTTCGACGAGGACAACAACAACCTGTCGCTGGGCTTCGGCAACCAAGGCAATCACGTTCCGATGATCGTCATCCCGAGCGAGGGCGCGGTGACGCTCGGTGGAATGCAATCGGGCAACTTCACCACCGACGACTACTACAACCAGTACAGCCTGATGGCCACGATCGAGGACGCCCTGCGTGGTGCGCCCGGAACACTGGCCCCGCTCACCGACAACGACATGTACGCCACACCGATGAATGCCTTCTGGAAGTAATGGTGCCCCCGGGCAGATTCGAACTGCCGACACCGGCTTTAGGAGAGCCGTGCTCTATCCCCTGAGCTACGGGGGCGGGGACCTGCGACCTATCGGAAGCGGTGGGGAGAACTCTAGTGGATCGTTGCGAGACGCACGCTGCGAGACGGGGCGTTCCTGGCTTCACTCGCTGGCG
The DNA here is from genome assembly GCF_001667375.1 of Mycolicibacter sinensis. Taxonomy (GTDB): domain Bacteria; phylum Actinomycetota; class Actinomycetes; order Mycobacteriales; family Mycobacteriaceae; genus Mycobacterium; species Mycobacterium sinense_A. The sequence continues at coordinate 48,531 of NZ_LZIN01000095.1, forward strand.
GTGCCTTTGGCGCGCTGGTAGTGCCGACGCGCCTTCATCCGGTTGCCGCAGATGGCCATCGAGCACCACCGCGCGGTGTTGGGCTTGCTGCGATCGATCAGGAACAGCCGGCAGTCGGGATTTGCGCACGGGCGAAGGCGTCCGGGACTGGCGATCCGCAACGCATCCCAGGCCAGTAATGCCCGTGCCGCGACCGGCGATGTCCCGCGGGTGGTCAGTGTCCAGGTGAGGCCCTCATCGCTGAGAGCGGGGGACAGGCCGACTCCGGTGAGGAACGGCGCCAACGCCTGCGGCGTCCGGTCCCCGCGCACCACGTCTTGCAGCGCATCCCGCAGGTCGATGAGTTCCTGTAGCTGCTGTTCGTTTGCCGGGCCGGCGTTGTGGGAATTCAACCAGGCTCGTGCTGTGACCGGGTCCTCGAGTTCGTCGCGGGCCACGCCGTCGATGACGGGGGTGGAGTTGAGCAACTCCAACAGCAGCGCCTCGTCGGCGGGCCCGGCCGCAACGATATCCATGTAACCCCTAAACGTGTATTGACAGGTTACACCTGAGGTGTTTGACTCGTCCTAACTGGCAAAACTGATTTAAGGGGTTAGATATGGTTTCCATGGTGCGACACCACTACGCGACCGTCGACGGGCACCGGTTGTTCTACCGGGAGGCGGGTAACGCCGATGCGCCGGCGATCGTGCTGCTGCACGGCTTCCCGACGAGCTCCTACATGTTCCGGGACCTCATCCCCCTCCTGGGCGAGGACTATCACGTCATCGCCCCCGACTACCTCGGCTTCGGCTACTCCGACATGCCGCTGGTGGCCGACTTCGACTACACCTTCGACAATCTCGCCCAGCTCACTCAAGGGCTCCTGGACCAGCTCGGGCTGGACCGCTATGCGATCTACGTTCAGGATTACGGCGCGCCGATCGGCTGGCGGCTGGCCCTGAGCCGGCCGGGATCCATCAGTGCGATCGTCACGCAGAGCGGCAACGGTTATGACGAGGGCTTCATCGAGGGCTTCTGGAAGACCGTCTGGGACTACCAGCGTGAGCAGACCCCCGAGACGGAAGCGGCCATCCGCACGGCGCTGGAGCCGGAGTCGCTCGCCTGGCAGTACCTGGCCGGTGTACCCGATGAATCCCTGGTCAGCCCCGATACCTGGACCCTGGACAGCGCCCTGTTGTCGCGGCCGGGCAATGACGAAATTCAGCTCAAGCTGTTCCGGGACTACGCCACCAATGCGCCGATGTATCCCGCGCTGCACGACTACCTGCGCACCAGCGGAGTCCCGGTGCTGGCCGTCTGGGGACAGGGCGACCCGATCTTCGGGCCGGACGGTGCCCGAGCGTTCAGCCGGGACGCCCGCGACGCCGAAATCCATCTGCTCGACGGCGGCCACTTCTTACTGGAGACTGCCGCAGATGAAGTCGCGCAGTTGATCAAAGACTTCTTGCACCGAGTCAACGGGCGCTGACCGGCATGGCCGGCGCAGTGCGGCCCGCGGTGCTGGTGTTCGACGTCAATGAGACGCTCATCGACATCGAAGCGTTAGAGCCGTTGTTCGCAAGGGTTTTCGGCAGACCCGGGGTGCTTCGGGAGTGGTTCGGCCAACTTGTCATCTACTCGATGACCGTCACCCTGGCGAACTGTTATACGGATTTCTTCACCCTCGGGCAGTCCGCGTTGCGCATGCTCGCCGAGATACACGGCGTTGAGTTGGCCGACGGCGATGCGGCGGCCCTGGCCGACGCGATGGCCACCATGCCGGCGCATCCCGACGTCGCTGAAGGGCTGTCGCGACTGCGCGACGACGGTTACCGGTTGGTGGCGCTGACCAACTCGCCGATCCGTCCGGATCGCCCGACGGCATTGCAAAACGCAGGCCTGGAAGGCTATTTCGAGCGCCGGTTCAGCGTCGACGAGCTACGGCTCTTCAAGCCCGCAACGAGGTTGTATCAGTACACGGCACGTGAACTGGACGTGCGGCCTTCGGCCTGCATGATGGTCGCCGCGCACGCCTGGGACATCATCGGCGCACGATCCGCCGGGTTCGGCGGTGCCCTCATCACCCGTGCCGGCAACGCGCCGTTGCGGGCCGACGGGGTTCCCCACCCCGATGTCATCGCGGCTGACCTCGTCGATCTCGCTCGGCACCTGGCGCAAGCCTTCGAAAAATAGCACACACCAAAAGTATTCAGAGGAGATCACCATGGCTACCACCTCAACAATCCCGACTCACCCCACGGTGGTGCGAGAAACCCCGGGCGGCCCGACCATGCGCGCGATTGTGCTCAACGGCTTCGGGGGACTGGAGGCTTTGACCTACACCGAGATCCCCAAGCCGCTGCCCAAACAAGGTGAAGTGGTGATCAGGGTCAAGGGATTCGGCATCAACCACGCGGAAATGCACATGCGTCGGGGCGAATGGGCCGAGGCCGCAGAAGTAAGCGGCATAGAGTGCGTCGGCATCGTCGATTCCTGCCCCGGAGGGGAATTCCCGGTCGGCGCCAAAGTCGCGGCCCTGATGGGCGGACTCGGTCGCACCATCAACGGCAGCTACGCACAATTCACCCGGGTGCGCGCCGGCAATGTCGCGCTGATCGAATCGGAACTGCCGTGGGATCAGCTCGCCGCGTTGCCGGAAACCTACGCCACCGCATGGACCTGCCTGTTCCGCAACCTCAGCCTGAGCGCGGGGCAGACGATCGTGATTCGCGGGGCGACATCGTCTTTCGGCCAGGCGGCAGTGAAACTGGCCGTGGAAGCGCAAGCGCACGTCATCGCAACCACGCGTAACCGCGACCGATTCGAGCTGCTGACCTCGCTCGGCGCTGACCGTGCCGAGCTGGAGACTCCCGATCTGGGTGCCCACATCGCCGAAGCCAAACAGGTGGACGCCGTCCTCGATCTCGTGGGCAACAGCACGATTCTGGACTCCTTGGACATGCTGCGCCGGGGCGGTACGGCGTGTCTGGCCGGCTGGCTCGGCGGCCTGGACCCGATCGCGGACTTCAACCCGCTGTTGCAGATGGCCAGCGGTGTCAACCTGAGCTTCTTCGGCAGCTTCGTGTTCGGCAGCCCCGGGTTTGCGCTCTCGGATGTTCCGCTACAGGACATCGCCGACAAGGTGCGCGACGGTCGACTGGCGGCCGCGCCTTCACACGTGTTCTCCTTCGACCAGATCCGCGAGGCGCATCGCGTCATGGAAAATGGGGAAGCCGCCGGAAAAATGGTGGTGGTACTCGACTGAGATCGTCGGCGATCGGACTTCACCGCGAATCCGGCCCCAGCGCCACGATCAGTTCCAGAATCGTTCGCGGGTCGTTCAGCCGGTCGCCGTAGAGCTCGCGCAGCTGCGTCATCCGGTAGCGCACGGTCTGGGCATGAACGAACAGGTCGGCGGCGACGGCCGTTCGCTGACCCTGGTGCACCACCCAGGACCGCAATGTCTCGGTCAACCGGTCAGCGGTGCTGGGCCGCAGTCCGGCCAGCGGGGCGAGGACCTGGCGTCGAAGGTCGTCGGTGGCCTCGCGGTCTGCGGTCAGGACCAGTTCGAGGAGGTGCTCGTCGGTGTCGACTACGTCGACGTCGTCGGGGACCGCCAGGGCACGAGCCCGCAGCGCACGGTGATAGGACGACTGGGTCGACGTCCACGGCCGCGCCGGCCCGACCAGCGCCCGTCGGCCCCGCAATGCCGAGCACAGTTGGCCGCGGTACTGGCCGTCCAGATCGGGGACCAGCAGCACGGCCAGCGCAGCGGCTGGGTCGACGCCCGGCAGGTCCTCGCTGAGTTGCAGGGTCGACGGGCCGAATCGTGCTGCCAGGCCGCGGGTCTGCGTCTCGGCCATGACCACCGCGGTCAGGGTGGCCGGTGGCTGCCAGCCGGCCTTGTCCGCGCTGGCGCGCAACGTCTCGGGTGACTCGCCGGCGAGCAGCTGGCGGGCCAGTTGTTCGAGATAGCGTTGCCGGACCCGTCCCGTGGTGGCCAGCTCGTCGGCGTGGCCGGCCACGCTGGAGGCCGACAGTTCGTCGATGAACGCGAACACCAGCTCGGCGAACCGTGCCACGGTGCCGGCGGCCAGACCGGCACCCACGACGGTGGCCGACAGTTCCCGCCAGGCCACCCGGGCACCGACGCGGTAGGCCGACAGCAACACGTCTGCGGAGCGGCCCTGGCGGGCCTCGCCGCGCCCGAGTTCGTAGGCCCCGTCCAGCGCGGGTGACAAGGTCGCGGCCGGATCGGAACCCTGAGCGCCCACCGCCAGCCGCAGGAAGGCGCTGAGTGCCATCTGTACGGCGTTCTCGATGGTCTGACCCATTCGACCGCTGAACGCGTCGCGGTAACTGGGCACCTCGACGGTCACCGCGCTGACGGTGCGCGCGGCCATCCGCGGAAGCACTGCCTGCAACGACGCAGCGACGTCATCGGGCAGCTCCAAACCAGTGAAGCGCGGGGGATGCTCCGGCAAATTTGTTCCCTAATGATAAAAAATTCCTGACGCTTCACACTTGACGGCCAAGAGTTTATACCCAAAGCGCAGCGATAGTGGTGGTATGACAACAACAGCACCCCGACCCACCGTCGTCGGCGCGTTGCGTGACCACGTCATCAAGCTCGCCGAACGAGTCACCAGCCCGCTGGTTCCTTCGGACTATCTCGACGTCATCGACCCGCTGCGCTCCTCGAGCGACCTGCGCGGACGCATCGTTGCCATTCATCCCGAAACGCGCGACGCGGTCAGCGTGGTCATCAAGCCGGGACGCGGCTGGCGCACCCACATCCCCGGCCAGTACATCCGCATCGGAGTCGACGTGGACGGCGTCCGGCAATGGCGCGCCTACTCGCTGACCTCCACCACCGGGCGGCCCGACGGCCACATCGCCATCACCGTCAAGGCCATTCCCGACGGGGTGGTCAGCAACCACCTGGTCCGGCGTGCCACCGTCGGCACCGTCGTCCAACTCGACCAGGCCACCGGCGACTTCACCCTCGGCGCCCGACCGCCCGCCAAGATCCTCTTCGTCACCGCGGGCAGCGGCATCACCCCGGTGATGGGCATGCTGCGCAACCTGTCAGATCGGCATGCTGATGTGGTGGTGGTGCACTCGGCGCCGACCGCCGAGGACGTGATTTTCGGCGGCGAGCTGCGGATGATGGCGAGCCAGGGCCGTATCCGGCTGGTGGAGCGGCACACCGACGTCGACGGGATGCTCGACGTCGCCGACCTGGATAGCCTGGTCGGCGACGTCGCCGAGCGGCAGACCTGGGCGTGTGGCCCGGCCGGGATCCTCGACGCCCTGCAGGCACGCTGGGACGCCGACGGCATCACCGATCAACTGCACATCGAGCGGTTCCGGCCGGCCGTGATCGCCGCGGGCGACGGCGGCACCGTCACTTTCCAGAAGTCTCGAACCGTCGTCGAGGCCGGCGGGACGCAGACCCTGCTCGACGCCGGCGAAGCCGCGGGCGTCCTGATGCCGTCGGGCTGCCGGATGGGCATCTGCTACGGCTGCGTCGTCCCGCTGCGCCAAGGCGCCGTGCGCGACTTGCGCACCGGCGACCTCACCACCGCAGCGCCCGGCGACAACGTCGCCATCCAGACCTGCGTGTCCGCCGCGGCGGGCGCCTGCGACATCGACCTGTAGAAACCCCTCTCGCAAGGAGAACCGATATGACTGCCCTGCAACGCAAAACCGACAACCCGATCGCCCACCTCACCGAGGAGGACATCGAGAACCTCGGCGCCGAGCTCGACGCCATCCGCGCACAGGTGATCGCCGGCCGCGGTGAGCGCGACGCCGCCTACATCCGCAAGGTCATCGACGGCCAGCGAAAGCTGGAACTGAGCAGCCGCGCCATCCTGCTGTTCTCGCTCTTCCCGCCGGCCTGGATCGCCGGCACCGCAGGCCTGGCCGTCTCCAAGATCATCGAGAACATGGAGATCGGGCACAACGTGATGCATGGTCAGTGGGACTGGATGCGCGACAACAAGATTCACTCCACCACCTGGGAATGGGACAGCGCCTCGCCGTCGGAGATGTGGAAGCACTCGCACAACGAGTTGCACCACACCTACACCAACGTGCTCGGTAAGGATCAGGACCTGGGCTACGGCATCATGCGGGTCGATGAAGACCAGCGCTGGAAGCCGTTCTACCTCGCTCAGCCGCTGACCAACTTCGTCAACGCCTGCATCTTCCAATACGGCATCGCAGGCTATGACCTGCAGATCGGCAGATTCCTGAAGGGCAAGACCGACGAGGATGTGTTCCGCCGCCAGGCCAAGGAGGTGCTGGTGAAGATCGGGCGGCAGATGCGCAAAGACTATGTGCTGCATCCGCTGATGTCCGGACCTTCGGCGCCGGCGACGTTCACCGCGAACCTCACCGCCAACCTGATCCGTAACCTGTGGACGCACTCGGTGATCATGTGCGGCCACTTCCCCGAGGGGGTGCAGACCTATGAGAAGACCTCGATCGACGGCGAGAGCCGTGGCCAGTGGTACCTGCGCCAGATGCTCGGCTCGGCCAACATCTCCGGCAGCCCGTGGATGCACTTCATGACGGGCAATCTGTCGTTCCAGATCGAGCACCACCTGTTCCCCGACCTGCCCAGCAACCGTTACCAGGAAATCGCACCCAAGGTGCAGGAACTCTTCGTGCGCTACGGACTCGACTACGTCAGCGGACCACTGCCCCAGCAGGTCGCCTCGGCCTGGAAGAAAGTGTTCCGCCTCTCCCTCCCGAACGACTTCGCGCGCAAGGCCGCCGCGGCGATCAGCCCTGGCAACGTGACCCAGGCGATCTTCGGCAGGTTGCCGGCCCAGACGGGCGAAGCCGCCTGATGGCGGCACAAACCGCCACCGCACAACACGGATCACCAGCGGCCAACGGCGCGGATTGCGCAGGCTGAGGCGAGGATCAGGGCGTGCGGCCGGATCGGCTCGTGTTACGTCCCGACGCATCAGGCCGTGATACCGCAACCACAGTCAGCAATTCGTCGAGCCCTCGGAAGTCTTCGGCGTTGGTGGTGAACAAGGGAAGATCTTCGGCGACAGCAACCGCGGCGATCATCAGATCGGCGACTCGGCGGCGCGGTTTGCGCCCCGCACTGATGACCGCAGCGCACAACCTGCCGTAGATCCGTGCGGCCTCCGCGGTGAAGGGGATCGGGTCGAACTCGTTCTCGGCACGCTGGAGCACGTCCAGGCGGCGGGCCCGTTCGGTGGGCTCGTCGTACTCGTCCTGCTCGTCGTTTCGGCGCACCTCGTGCGGTCCCGCCGACAGCTCCGCCAGGGTTATCGCGCTGATCGCCATCGCCTCGGGTAACTGCTGCGGGTCGATCCACCGGCGCAGAATCATGATGTTGGTGTCGAGGAGCCCCTGTTCGTGGTCAGCGGGCATACGGATCGCTTACATCCTGGTCGGCCAGGGCATCCTGGTCGGTACGGAATGCGTCTAGCGAAATGGCCGGAGCGCCGCGTGACATCGCCGCGAACTCCGTGCGGGACACGAACCGCTTACGGCCGCGTAGCGGAACCAATTCGCCGATCTGATGACCATCTCGGGTGACGG
>NZ_LZIN01000096.1 GCF_001667375.1 Mycolicibacter sinensis
GCAGAAAACTCGGTAAGTAACTCCGTCTGGCCTGCGCCTCGGCTACGACCGTGCACGGCCGATCGCCGGTACTCCTTTCCTCCAGTGGCCGTTAGGCTTGCGGAGTGGACGAGGCCGGCCCCCCGAGCGACAGCACGCGAAGCGACGTCCGGCACTACCCCAAGGTTGTGCTGGTCACCGGCGCGTGCCGGTTCCTGGGTGGTTATTTGACCGCCAGGCTCACGCAGAACCCCTTGATCAACCGGGTGATCGCGGTCGACGCGGTCATGCCGAGCAAGGACATGCTGCGCCGGATGGGGCGCGCTGAATTCGTCCGCGCCGACATTCGCAATCCCTTTATCGCCAAGGTGATTCGAAACAGTGAGGTCGACACCGTGGTGCACGCTGCCGCGGCGTCCTATGTGCCGCGCTCCGGCGGCGGGGCGGCGCTCAAGGAGCTCAACGTGATGGGCGCCATGCAGTTGTTCGCCGCCTGCCAAAAGGCGCCCTCGGTGCGCCGGGTGGTGCTCAAGTCGACCTCGGAGGTCTACGGGTCCTGCTCGCGTGACCCGGTGCTGTTCACCGAGGACAGCACCAGTTACCGGCCGCCCACCCAGGGCTTTCCGCGCGACAGCATCGACATCGAGGGCTACGCCCGCGGGCTGGGCCGGCGCCGGCCGGACGTCGCGGTCACCATTCTGCGGATGGCCAACATGATCGGCCCGGCCATGGACACCGCGCTGTCGCGCTACCTCGACGGACCGCTGGTTCCGATGGTGCTGGGCCGCGACGCGCGCCTGCAGCTGCTGCACGAGCAGGACGCGCTGGGCGCGCTGGAACGCGCCAGCATGGCCGGCAAGGCGGGCACCTTCAACGTCGGCGCCGACGGCATCATCATGATGTCGCAGGCGATCCGCCGCTCGGGCCGGATTCCGTTGCCGCTGCCCGGTATAGGCCTGTCGGTGCTGGATTCGCTGCGGCGCGCCAACAACTACACCGAGATCAACCGGGAGCAGCTGAACTATCTCAGCTTTGGCCGGGTGATGGATACGACTAGAATGCGAACCGACCTCGGGTACACGACGAAGTGGACTACCGCTGAGGCATTTGACGACTACGTTCGGGGGCGAGGTCTCACTCCGATCATCGACCCCAAATGGGTGGAGTCGATGGAGCGACGCGTGGTGAGCGCGGCGCAACGACTAGGTGACATCGGTATGGACAGGTTGCGGGGAGGTTAACCATGGCTGGTGGTGCAAAAGCCAAAGTCATCCCGCTGCACAAGAACTCGGGCGCCGGGCGGCGGCACCCGTCGACGCTGAGCGGCCCCGCCGAACGCGCCTCGGCCGAGCAGATCGCCGCCGTCGTCCGCGAGATCGATGAGCGCCGTGCTGCGGTGTCCGGCGACCCCGAGCCGACCCCGGGCGAGTTCGGCCGGCGGGTCGCCGCCGTCGTCGCGTTCCTGCGCGAGCGGATCACCGGCGATTACCAGGTCGACGAGTTCGGCTTCGACCCGCACTTCAACGAGGCCGTCGCGCTGCCGCTGCTGCGGCTCGTCTTCAACGAGTGGTTCCGGGTCGAGGTCAGCGGCATCGAGAACCTGCCGGCCGACGGGCCCGCGCTGGTGGTGGCCAACCACGCCGGGGTGCTGCCGATGGACGCGCTGATGCTCTCGGTGGCGGTGCACGATCACCACCCGGCCCACCGCGACCTGCGGATGCTCGGCGCCGACCTGGTATTCGACCTGCCGCTGATCGGCCCGGCCGCCCGCAAGGCCGGCCACACCATGGCCTGCACCGTCGACGCCAACCGGCTGCTGGCGGCCGGCGAGCTGACCGCGGTGTTCCCGGAGGGCTACAAGGGCCTGGGCAAGCGGTTCAAGGACCGCTACAAGCTGCAGCGGTTCGGTCGCGGCGGCTTCGTCTCGGCGGCGCTGCACAACCAGGCGCCGATCGTGCCGTGTTCGATCGTCGGCTCCGAGGAGATCTATCCGATGATCGCCGACGTCAAGCTATTGGCACGGCTGCTCGGTGTGCCCTACTTCCCGATCACCCCGCTGTTCCCGCTGGCCGGGCCTGCTGGTCTGGTGCCGCTGCCGTCGAAGTGGCACATCGCCTTCGGTGAGCCGATCAAGACCACCGACTATGAGCCCGGTGCGGCCGACGACCCGATGGTCACCTTCGAGCTGACCGACCAGGTGCGCGAGACGATTCAGCAGACGCTGTACCGGCTGCTGGCCGGCCGCCGCAACATGTTCCTGGGCTGAGCCGCCTACTTCTTGCCCTGCGCCCGGTCGCGCATCGATGCGATCGCGGCGATCGTGGCCGCCTCGGTGTCGGCGTCCTGGTTGACCGACTCGCCGAGCATGGTGACGACGCTGGTCACCACCGGCTTGCCCTCGGCGTCGGTGACTTCGCTGCGGACCTCGCTGACCACCGTGCCGTGGGACTCGATCACCGAGTCCAGGTAGGTGTCGAAGTACAGCCTGTCCCCGGCCATGATCGGCCGGTGGAAGGTGAACTTCTGGTCGCGGTGCAGCACCCGGGCGATGTTGATCGGGATGTCGAACTTCTCGAAGATCTCCAGCTGGACCTGGCGCCCGGCGACCGCCAGGAACGTCAGTGACGCGACCAGGCCGGTGTACCCGGCCTCGGCCGCGGCGTCCTCGTCGAAGTGGGCGGGGTGGTCATCCTTGACCGAGCGGGCGAACTCCCGGATCTTCTCCCGGCCGACCTCGAAGTAGTCCGGGAACCGGTAGTGCGTCCCGATGATTCCCTGCGACTCGGTGTGTACTGCCATGCCGGTCTACCCCTCCGCTCGCCGTGGTGTTCGGCGGGCGGAAGCTTATCAGCGGTCACGCTAGGCGCGCTCGTTCCGGTGCGCCACAGCCGCAGCCAGGGCCCCGCCGACCGCCCCCAGCGCCAGCGCCGACGGCACGCCGATACGCGCCGCCCGCCGCGCGGTGCGGAAGTCGCGGATCTCCCAGCCCCGGTTGCGCGCCATCTCCCGCAGCGCGGCATCCGGGTTGATCGCGACCGCGGTGCCCACCAGCGACAGCATCGGCACATCGTTGAAGCTGTCGGAATAGGCGGTGCAGCGCCGCAGGTTCAACCCCTCGCGGATGGCCAGCGATCGCACCGCGTGCGCCTTGCCGAGCCCGTGCAGGATCTCGCCGACCAGCCGGCCGGTGAACACCCCGTCGACCGACTCCGCGACGGTGCCCAGCGCCCCGGTCAGCCCGAGCCGCCGGGCGATGGTCGCGGCCAGCTCGTAGGGGGTGGCGGTCACCAGCCACACCTGCTGGCCGGCGTCGAGATGCATCTGGGCCAGCTCGCGGGTGCCGGGCCAGATCTTGTCGGCGATGATCTCGTCGTAGATCTCCTCGCCCAGATCCACCAGCTCCGACACCGGCCGGCCCTCGATGAACGCCAGCGCCTTGCGCCGGCCGGCCGCGACGTCGTCGCTGTTCTCCCGGCCGGTCAGCTGGAACTTGGCCTGCGCGTAGAAGAACCCGACGACGTCGCGGTAGGTGAAGTAGTTGCGCGCGGCCAGCCCCCGGCCGAAATGCACCATCGACGAGCCCTGCACCAGGGTGTTGTCGACGTCGAAGAACGCGGCCGCGGTCAGGTCGACCGGGGCGGGCGTGTCGGCTTCGGGCAGCTCCTCCAGCGCACGGTCGGCGCTGGCGCCGGCGACCAGCACGGGGTCGGCGCCCGCTGCGGAATCCCCGTCGGCCGGGCCCGGTAACGCCATCACCCGACTCCTTCCGCTTCGCATGGGCAGCCGGTTCTCCGGCCGCCGTCAACCCTAATGGGCCCCGCCCCCCAAGACCCCCAGGTGATCGCGCAGATCGCCTGTGAAATCGAGCATCGAGTAGTCCCGGAAACTGAACCGCCAGACGCCGTCGACCCGCTCGAACTCGTCGTGATAGCGGCCGGCGGCGACTACCTGCAGCGGCAGGGCGTCGGTCTGTTGCAGCACGGTGTAGTAGGACCGGCAGGCCGCGGTACCGGCCTCCTCGTCGATGTCGAGGATCGGATTGGTGACCACGTGCTTGGTGCGCGGCGTGCCGTCCGGGTGGATCTTGACCAGCCCCCGCCACAGTTGCAGCAGCCCGGTGCTGTCGAGGACGACGGTGCCGTCGGCGTCGGCCTTGATCCGGGCGTGGGTGAACAGCGCCGCAGCCGACTCCAGGTCACCGGCGTCCATCAGCTCGGCGTAGCGGTACAGCAGATTCGTGATCGAGACCGCACTTCCGCTGGGCATATCGAAAAGATAGCCACCCTGCGCCAGACTGAACTCATGACCCGCCCGCAAGTGCAGCTGCTGACCCGCGACGGATGTCCGGTCTGCATCGAGGTGCACACCCAGCTGGCGCAGCTCGCCGCTGAGCTGGGGTTCGACCTGCACGCAGTCGACGTCGACGCCGCCGCAGCGGGCGGTGACAGCGCCCTGCGAGCGGAATTCGGGGACCGGCTGCCGGTGGTGCTGCTCGACGGACGCGAGCACAGTTACTGGGAGGTCGACGAGCCCAGGTTGCGCGCCGATATCGCCGAATTTGGTGGGCCAGCGCTTTAGCCTCTACCGTGGAGTGAAGTTTGTTCACGGGTGACAGCAAGGAGCGGACCAGGTGATCTTGCCGTGAGCGTCCTGCTCTTCGGGGTATCGCATCGTAGCGCCCCGGTCTCCGTACTCGAGCGGCTCAGCACCGCCGAACCCGATCAGGTCAAGATCGTCGAGCAGGTGCTGGAATCGCCGCTCGTCACCGAGGCGATGATCCTGTCGACCTGCAACCGGGTCGAGGTCTACGCCGTCGTCGAGGCGTTCCACGGCGGGCTCTCGGCGGTCGGGCAGGTGCTGTCCGAACACTCCGGCATGTCGATGACCGACCTGACCAAGTACGCCTACGTCCGCTACAGCGAAGCCGCCGTCGAGCACCTGTTCTCGGTGGCCAGCGGTCTGGACTCGGCGGTCGTCGGCGAACAGCAGGTGCTGGGGCAGGTGCGCCGCGCCTACGCCTCCGCCGAGGCCAACAACACCGTCGGCCGGGTACTGCACGAACTGGCGCAGCGTGCGCTGTCGGTGGGCAAGCGGGTGCACTCCGAAACCGGGATCGATGCCGCCGGCGCGTCGGTCGTGTCGGTCGCGCTGGGGATCGCAAGTAACCAGCTGGGTGACAACGGATTACAGGGGCGCACCGCGGTGGTGATCGGTGCCGGATCGATGGGAGCGCTGTCCGCGGCGCACCTGGTGCGCGCCGGCGTGAAACGCATCCGGGTGGTCAACCGCTCGCTGTCGCGCGCCCAGCGCCTGGCCCGCAAGATCCGCGAATCCGGTGTGGCAGCCGAACCCGTCGCCCTGGACCGGATGACTGCAACCCTGTCCGACGCCGACGTCGCGGTGTGCTGCACCGGGGCGGTGAGCCCGGTGGTGTCGCTGGCCGATGTGCACCACGCGCTGGCCGCCGGTAAGCGGGATGAGGCGACCCAGCCGCTGATGATCTGTGACCTGGGCATGCCCCGCGACGTCGACGCCGCGGTGGCCGGCCTGCCCGGGGTGCAGGTCATCGACATGGAGCGGATCCAGCGCGAGCCGTCGGCGCAGGTCGCCCGCTCCGACGCCGACGCCGCGCACGGCATCGTGGCGCGTGAGGTCGCCACCTACCTGGCCGGTCAGCGGATGGCCGAGGTCACCCCGACCGTGACCGCGCTGCGCCAGCGGGCCGCCGACGTGGTCACCGCCGAGTTGCTGCGGCTGGATCACCGGCTGCCGAATCTGGAGACCGCCCAGCGCGAGGAGGTGGCGCGCACCGTGCGCCGCGTCGTCGACAAGCTGCTGCACGCCCCTACCGTGCGGGTCAAGCAGCTGGCCAGCTCGCCCGGCGGCGACAGCTACGCCGAAGCGCTTCGCGAGCTCTTCGAGCTCGACCCGACCGCCGTGGACGCGGTCGCGACCGCCGGTGAATTGCCAGTGGTGCCCGACGGGATGGACGTCGGCGCCGAAACCGGGTCAGCCGGGTAGACGTTTTGGGTGACGTAATCCGTATCGGTACCCGGGCCAGCGTGCTGGCTACCACTCAGGCCGGGACCGTTCGTGACGCCTTGGTGGCCGCCGGGCACCCCGCGGAGCTGGTCCTGATCAGCACGGCCGGGGACCGTTCGTCGGGTCCGATCGCCGACCTCGGGGTGGGGGTGTTCACCGCCGAGCTGCGGGAGGCCATCGCCGACGGTCGCGTCGACGCCGCGGTGCACTCGCACAAGGACCTGCCCACCGCCACCGATCCCCGGTTCCAGCTGGCCGCGATCCCGGCCCGGGAGGACGCCCGGGACGCGCTGGTGGCGCGCGACGGGCTGGTGCTCGGCGAGCTGCCGGCCGGGGCGGTGCTGGGCACGTCGTCGCCGCGGCGGGCCGCACAGCTTAGAGCATTGGGTCTCGGTTTGGAAATTCGCCCCCTACGAGGCAACCTAGATACCAGGTTGAACAGGGTAAGCAGCGGAGAACTCGACGCCATCGTGGTAGCCCGGGCGGGTCTGGCCCGAGTGGGACGCCTCGATGTGATCACCGAGACGCTGGAGCCGGTGCAGATGTTGCCGGCGCCGGCTCAAGGTGCGCTGGCGATCGAGTGTCGTGCCGGCGACACCGCACTGGCGGCAGTGCTGGCGGAGTTGGACGACACCGACACCCGCGTCGCGGTCACTGCCGAGCGTGCCCTGCTCGCCGAACTGGAGGCGGGTTGTTCCGCACCGGTCGGCGCGATCGCTGAGGTGGTCGAGTCGATCGATGAGGACGGCAGGGTCTTCGAAGAGCTGTCGCTGCGCGGTTGCGTGGCGGCGCTGGATGGATCCGACGTGATCCGTGCATCCGGCATCGGCAGCCCCGAGGCGGCCCGAGAACTGGGGATCTCGGTGGCCACGGAGCTGTTCGAGTTGGGTGCACGTGAGCTGATGTCGGACGCGTGAAGTGACTGGGAGTGGGAAAATGGCTCGCCATCTGAGCGTGCGAGGGCAAAAGCCCAAGCCGGGCCGCATCGTGTTCGTCGGCTCGGGTCCGGGTGACCCGGGCCTGTTGACGGCGCGAGCGCGCACGGCGCTGACGAACGCCGCGCTGGTGTTCGTCGACCCCGACGTGCCCGAGGCGGTGCTCGGGCTGGTCGGTACCGACCTGCCGCCGATCGCCGGGCCGGTTCTGCCGGACCCCAAGGCGGACAAGACCGACGACGCCGACGGCACCGACGGCTCTGAGGCCGACTCGGACAAGGCGGCCGCCGCGACCGTTCCGGGCGGGCCCGACATCCGCCCGGCGCTGGGCGAGCCGGCCGAGGTGGCCAAGATCCTGACCGCCGAGGCACGTTCGGGCGCCGACGTGGTGCGCCTGGTGGCCGGCGACCCGCTGTCGGTCGACGCGGTCATCACCGAGGTCAACGCGGTGGCCCGTACCAACGTGGTATTCGAGATCGTGCCGGGCCTGCCGGCCACCAGCGCGGTGCCGACCTACGCCGGCCTGCCGCTGGGCTCGTCGCACACCGTGGCCGACGTCCGCGACCCGCAGGTGGATTGGGCGGCGCTGGCCGCCGCCCCGGGCCCGCTGATCCTGCAGGCCACCACCTCGCATCTGCCCGAGGCGGCCCGCACCCTGATCGAGTACGGCCTCGCCGACGCCACGCCGTGCGTGGTCACCACGTCGGGCACCACGTGTGCGCAGCGTTCGATCGAGTCCACCCTGGCCGGGCTGACCGAACCGGCGGCGCTGGCCGGGATCGACCCGGTCGTGCTGCCCAATGGTCAGGAGACCACCGCCGGCACGCTGGTGGTGACCATCGGCAAGACGGTCAACAACCGGTCCAAGCTGAACTGGTGGGAGAGCCGCGCCCTGTACGGCTGGACGGTGCTGGTGCCGCGCACCAAGGACCAGGCCGGCGAGATGAGCGATCGGCTGGTCTCCCACGGCGCCCTGCCGGTCGAGGTGCCCACCATCGCCGTGGAGCCGCCGCGCAGCCCGGCCCAGATGGAAAGGGCCGTCAAGGGTTTGGTGGACGGCCGCTACCAGTGGGTGGTGTTCACCTCGACCAACGCGGTGCGCGCGGTGTGGGAGAAGTTCGGCGAATTCGGTCTGGACGCTCGCGCGTTCTCCGGCGTCAAGATCGCCTGCGTCGGCGAAGCCACCGCCGAGCGGGTCCGGGCGTTCGGGATCAGTCCTGAGCTGGTGCCGGCCGGGGAGCAGTCCTCGCTGGGCCTACTGGATGAATTCCCGCCCTACGACGACGTTTTCGACCCGGTCAACCGGGTGTTGCTGCCGCGCGCCGACATCGCCACCGAGACGCTGGCCGAGGGGCTGCGCGAGCGGGGCTGGGAGATCGAGGACGTCACCGCCTACCGCACCGTGCGGGCCGCCCCGCCGCCGGCGACCATTCGGGAGATGATCAAGACCGGCGGGTTCGACGCGGTGTGCTTTACCTCGAGCTCCACGGTGCGCAACCTGGTCGGAATCGCCGGTAAGCCGCACGCGAGGACCATCGTGGCCTGCATCGGCCCCAAGACCGCCGAGACGGCAGCCGAATTCGGGCTGCGGGTCGACGTGCAGCCCGAGACGGCCGCGGTGGGTCCACTGGTCGACGCGCTGGCCGAGCACGCAGCCCGGCTGCGGGCCGAGGGTGCGCTGCCGCCGCCGCGGAAGAAGAGCCGGAGGCGCTAGCCGCATGGCTTTTCCCCGGCAGCGTCCGCGTCGGCTGCGGTCCACGCCGGCGATGCGCCGCCTGGTGGCCCAAACCTCGCTGGAGCCGCGGCATTTGGTGCTGCCGATGTTCGTCGCCGACGGCATCGACGAGCCCAGGCCCATCCCTTCCATGCCCGGTGTCTACCAGCACACCCGCGACTCGCTGCGCACCGCGGCGGTTGACGCGGTGGCCGCCGGGGTGGGCGGGCTGATGCTGTTCGGCGTTCCGGCGGAGGCGGACAAGGACTGCGCAGGGTCGGCGGGCACCGACCCGGACGGGATCCTCAACACCGCGCTGCGCGATCTGGCCGCCGAACTCGGTGACGCCACCGTGCTGATGGCCGACACCTGCCTGGACGAATTCACCGACCACGGCCACTGCGGAGTGCTCGATGACCGGGGCCGGGTCGATAACGACACCACCCTGAAACGTTACGTGGAACTCGCTGTGGCGCAAGCGGATTCCGGTGCCCATGTGGTGAGCCCCAGCGGCATGATGGACGGCCAGGTCGCCACCATTCGCGACGGGCTGGACGCCGCCGGGCACAGCGACACGGTGATCCTGGCGTACGCGGCGAAGTTCGCGTCGGCGTTCTACGGCCCGTTCCGCGACGCCGTCGCCTCCAGCCTGGAGGGGGACCGCCGCACCTATCAGCAGGAGCCCGGCAACGCCCGCGAGGCACTGCGTGAGGTCACCCTGGATCTCGCCGAGGGCGCCGACATCGTGATGGTCAAGCCCGCCATGGGATACCTGGACGTGATCGCGGCCGCGGCCGCGATCTCACCGGTTCCGGTCGCCGCCTACCAGGTCTCCGGCGAGTACGCGATGATCGCGGCGGCGGCCGCCAACGGCTGGATCGACCGACGGGCGGCGGCACTTGAGTCGCTGGTCGGCATCCGGCGCGCCGGGGCCGACATCGTGCTGAGCTACTGGGCGGCCCAAGCGGCCGGCTGGCTGCAGTGACGGACCCGGACGTCGGGTCGCAGCCACCGGCGGCGACCCGGCCCACCGACGTCGACACCGGGTTCTGGCTGTGGCTGGCCGCCCTGCCGCTGATGACGACGGGGTATGTGGTGAGTCTGCTGGCCGCGCCGGAGATCGCCGACCTGCCGGTGACCTATCCGATCGTCGGGCTGACCGCACTGGTGCTGGTCGTGGTGGTGGCGACCTTCCTGATGCTGATGCGCTCCGGGTACCGCTGGGCCCGCACCTTGCTGACCGGCGGGGGGATCGGCTCGGTGGTGTACGCGGTGAACGGGCTGTCGCACGCCGATGCCCGGCCGGCGGTCGCAATCACCCTGGCCGTCACCGGCATCGTCGGATCGGTGCTGATCGCCGCGGGAACCTTCCTGCTGCATCGCAAGGACGCTCAGCAGTACTTCATCCGTTAGTCGGATCAGCCGGTGGCGCCCGTCACCGACGGCAGACTGGGTTGATGGACCCGGTGGAGGCACTGCGCCAGATCGCGTTCTACAAGGACCGGGCCCGCGAGGACCCGCGTCGGGTGATGGCCTACCGCCGCGCCGCCGACGTCATCGCGGCCCTGGACGACGACGAGCGGCGCCGCCATGGCCTGGCCGAGAGCTGGCAGTCCCTGCCGGGCATCGGGCCGAAGACCGCCGCGGTGATCGCGCAGGCCTGGGCCGGTGCTGAGCCCGACACCCTGGCGCGGTTGCGCGACGAGGCGGCGGATCTGGGTGGTGGGGTGCTGCGCGCGGCGTTGCGCGGGGACCTGCATCTGCATTCGGACTGGTCGGACGGCTCGGCCCCGATCGAGGAGATGATGAGCACCGCGGTGGCGTTGGGGCATGACTACTGCGCGCTGACCGATCATTCCCCGCGGCTGTCCATCGCCAACGGGCTCTCACCGCAGCGGCTACGCCACCAACTCGAGGTGATCGACGGGCTGCGGGAGCAGTTTGCGCCGCTGCGGATCCTGACCGGCATCGAGGTCGACATCCTCGACGACGGCAGCCTGGATCAGGAACCGGAGTTACTGGAGCGACTCGACATCGTGGTGGCCAGCGTGCACTCCAAGCTGGCGATGGAGCCGGGCGCGATGACGCGGCGGATGGTGCGCGCGGTCTGTAATCCGCGGGTCAACGTGCTCGGGCACTGCACCGGGCGGCTGGTGACCGGTGGGCGCGGCCGGCGGCCGGAGTCGCAGTTCGACGCTGAGGCGGTGTTCACCGCCTGCCGCGAGCACCACACCGCGGTGGAGATCAACTGCCGCCCGGAACGACGGGACCCGCCAACCCGATTGCTGCATCTGGCGCACGAGTTGGGGTGTGTGTTCAGCATCGACACCGACGCACACGCTCCCGGCCAGCTCGACTTCCTCGGCTTCGGCGCCCAGCGCGCGCTCGACGCCGAGATTGCCGCCGAGCGGATCGTCAACACCTGGCCGGTCGAGGAGCTGCTGGCCTGGGCGACGGCCTGAGAGCCTTGGTGAAAGAACCACCGTTTTTCGGGTAGCGGCGCCACGTTAGGCTGACCCGACATGTCTAACTCCGAGCTGTCCGCGCAGCCCGCACCGCTGTTCTTCGAGAGCGGTGCCAGCTGGTGGTGGGTGCTGTTCGGGCCGGTCGCGGCGAGCCTGCTGGTGGCGATCCAGAACTCCGGCGGCTACGGAATCCAGCCGTTGTTGCCCGCGCTGCTGGCGGCGCTGGTCTCGGCCATGCTCGCCATCCAGGTGAAGGCGGCGCGCATCCACACCTCGGTCGAGTTGTCCGCAACCACGCTGCGGCAGGGCACCGAAACGCTGCGGATCGCCGACATCGTGATGATCTACCCCGAGGCCAAGCGGCCCACCGGCTGGGGCAAGCAGCAACCGGAGAAATGGCAGGAAGCCCGGGCGCTGGGCGAACTGAGCGGGGTGCCGCGCCGCCGGGTGGGCATCGGGCTGCGGCTGACCGGGCGGCGCACGGTGCAGGCCTGGGCGCGTGATCACCGCACGTTGCGGGCGCTGCTGAGCGAGCTGGTGCCCCAGGCGGTCCCGCCCGGCGACCTCACCGCGCCGGCGGAGCTCGACGAAGATACCGAAGAAACCTCATGGTGAGAGCCCCGATCGTGCGAGGGGTCGTCGAGCTGATCCTGGCCGGGGCCGCAGCGGCGGGCTGCGCGGCGAGCTGGCTGAATGTTCGCTACCTGGTGCTGGTCGCGCCGGTGACCGACGGTGAACCGGCCACCCTCTCGGTGGCCTACCACCCCCGGATGGTGCTGCTGGCGCTGTTGTTGGCGACGGCCGCCGGCGTGCTGGCGGTCGTCGGTATCGCTCGGCTGCGCAGGGCTCGTCGCCGTCCCGGGGCTATATACCCCGCGGGGGTATCATCGGCGGGGTGATCGTTACCGACCTCGAACTGCGGGGAATGACCTGCGCCTCCTGTGCGGCGCGGGTGGAGCGCGGCCTGAACGCGCTCGACGGAGTGCAGGCCACGGTGAACCTGGCGGTCGAACGCGCCCACGTCGAACACGACGTGAGCGTGTCGGCCGAAGAGCTGGTGCTCGCGGTGGAATCGGCCGGCTACCAGGCCGCGGTGATCGGGGCGGCGCACGAGCACCCGGCTGAGCATGCGGACATCCCGGCTGGGCAACTACGCCCCCGGCTGATCGGGTCGGCGCTGCTCGCGCTGCCGGTGGTGGCCCTGTCGATGGTGATGGCCTGGCAGTTCAGCGGCTGGGGCTGGCTGGCGCTCGCGCTGACCACGCCGATCGTGGTGTGGGGCGGCTACCCGTTCCACCGCGCCGCTGCGCGCACGGCGGCCCACGGCGCCGCCACCATGGACACCCTGGTGTCGCTGGGCACGCTGGCGGCCTACCTGTGGTCGGTGGTCGCGGTCCTCACCGGCTCGGGCCACCTGTATTTCGAGGTGGCGGCGGTGGTCACCGTCTTCCTGCTGACCGGCCGCTACGCCGAGGCGCACGCCAAACGCTCGGCGGGTGCCGCGCTGCGCGAGCTACTGGAACTGGGCGCCAAGGACGCCGCGGTCATGCGCCGCGGCGACGACGGCCTCAAGGAGACCCGGGTGCCGATCGCCGAGCTGCGGGTGGGCGACGTCGTCGTGGTCCGGCCGGGTGAGCGGGTCGCCACCGACGGCGTCGTCGTCGACGGCGCCACCGCGCTGGACATCTCGGCGATGACCGGCGAGTCGCTGCCGGTCGACGTCACCGAGGGCGATGCGGTGCTGGGCGGCTCGCTCAACACCACCGGGCTGGTGCTGGTGCGCGCCACCAAGGTGGGCGCCGACACCCAGCTGGCCCGGATGGCCAAGCTGGTCACCGACGCCCAGGCCGGCAAGGCGTCGATCCAGCGGCTGGCCGACCGGGTGTCGGCGGTGTTCGTGCCCGCGGTGCTGGTGATCGCCGCGCTCACCCTGGCCGGCTGGCTTTTGGCCGGGCAATCCGCGGCGGCGGCGTTCACCGCGGCGGTCGCGGTGCTGATCATCGCGTGTCCGTGCGCGCTGGGGCTGGCCACGCCGACCGCCATCCTGGTCGGCACCGGCCGCGGCGCGCAGCTGGGCATCCTGATCAAGAACCCGCAGGTGCTCGAAGCCGTCAAGGACATCGACACCGTCGTGCTGGACAAGACCGGCACGGTCACCACCGGCGTGATGGCCGTCGCCGGCCTTGCGGTCAGCCGCGGCGAGGACCCCGACACCGTGCTGGCGCGCGCCGCGGCCGTTGAATCGGGGTCCGAGCACCCGATCGCCGCGGCCATCGTCGCCGGGGCGAAAGCGGCCGGGCTGACGATCGCACCGGTGACCGAGTTCGCCAGCCGGCCCGGCCACGGGGTGAGCGGGCTGGTCGACGGGGTGCGGGTTGAGATCGCCCGCTCGGCCGCCGCGCACCAGACCGGGACCGCCGTCGAGGTGTCCTGGGACGGCCGGGAACGCGGGACGATCACCCTGACCGACACGGTGCGGCCCAGCAGCGCCGCGGCGGTGGCCGAACTCAAGGCCATGGGCATCACCCCGGTGCTGCTCACCGGCGACGGCGCGACGGTGGCGCGCAAGGTGGCCGGCGAGGTGGGAATCGACCCGGCCAACGTCATCTCCGACGTGCTGCCCGTGGACAAGGCCGACGCCGTCAAGACCCTGCAGGCCGCCGGCCGTCGGGTGGCGATGGTCGGCGACGGCGTCAACGACTCGGTGGCGCTGGCGACCGCCGACATCGGCATGGCGATGGGCACCGGCACCGACGCCGCCATCGAGGCCGGTGACCTGACCCTGGTGCGCGGTGACCTTTTAACGGTTCCGGCCGCGCTGCGGCTCTCTGGGCGTACGCTCCGCATCATCCGGCAGAACCTCGTCTGGGCGTTCGGTTACAACGTCGCCGCGATTCCGCTGGCGGCGGCGGGACTGCTCAACCCGATGATTGCTGGCGCGGCGATGGCCGCTTCTTCGGTTCTGGTGGTGACGAACAGCCTGCGACTGCGGGCGTTCTCGGCCGAGCGAAGGAGTGATTAGGTGAGAATCGTTTCAGCGTCTTCGGTGGCTGTTGCTGCCGCCGCATGTGCCCTGGTAATGGCCGGACCGGCCGCAGCCGACCCGGCCGACCCCGACCCGTTCAGCCCCAGCGACTGCATCGCCAACGCCAGTGCGGCCTGCAACGCCGGCCCGTACGGACCCGACAGCCTGACCAACCCGGCCAACATCAGCAGCCCGCTGAACCCGGACAACCCGGCCAACATCGACAGCCCGATGAACATCGACAACCCGGCGAACATCGACAGCCCGATGAACCCGGCGAACCCGATGAACCAGCCCTAGGAAAATCAGGAACCCAGCCAGGCCAATTCGCCCGGCAGCTGCCCCCGCCAGTAGGTCACATCGTGGCCGCCCGGTGCGAACCCGCCGGCCGGCGGCGGATTCAGCTGGCCGACGAAGCTTCGGGTCGCGTAATTGAAACTGTCCGAGGTGCCGCAATCCACTCGCAGCGGAATGTGGGCCAGCTGCGGCACCAGGCTGAACGGCGAACTCGTCCGCCAGTCGTCGACACTGTCGAACGCCCCGGCGGGCGCGCCGAAGTAGGTCATGTAGATCGCCGGGCTGATCGCGCAGATGCCGGCGGTGCGGGCCGGCCCCAGCCGGGTGCCCAGCAGCATTGCGCCGTAGCCGCCCATCGACCAGCCCATGAACCCGATCCGCGAGGTGTCGATGCCCTTGTCGGCCAGTATCGGGACCAGCTCATTGAGCACCATCGCCCCGGAATCCTGGCCGTTGCTGTGCGGTCGCCAGTAGGAGTTGCCGCCGTCGACGGCCACCACCGCGAACGGGGGCCGGCCCGAGGCGGTCAGCTTCGCCAGCTCCTCCTCAACCCCGAGATCCATCACCCAGGCGGCGTCGCCGTCCTTGCAGTGCAGCGCGATCACCGGCCGCAGCGGCGCGGTCTGCCCCGGCGGCCGGGCGATGATCCAGTTGGTCTCCACCCCGCCGCGGGCCGCGGACACGAACGACCCGGACTCCCGGGTGGGGTAGGCATTCCCGGTGGCCCGTGCCTGACCCGAGACCCACGTGCCCGAGCCGAACAGGCCCGCGGCACCGACCCCGAGGCGCAATGCAGCCCGGCGGGTCAGATCAGCCATGACAGGCATCATCTCGTGACCGCGCACCACGATTGGACAGGCACGCCGCAGGAACGGTCACGTTGATGCAGGGGCGTCCGGAGCCGGCGGGTGACCGAACTGTTCGCGAAACGCCTCCACGGTGTAGCTCACCACCGTCGCCTCGCGGGGCGCGCGGACGGTGGCCGAGCGGGGGATACGAACCATCGGGCCGAGCTGCCCGGCATAGTTGTCCGGCTTGCCGATCTTGAGCAGACCCCCGCCGGCATCGGACGATTGCGGTGCGATCTCCACCTCGCCCTCGGTGACGACGTAGATCAGATCCTCCACGGTGCCCTGTTCCAGCAGCACCGCGCCGGGCCCCAGCCGGACCGGTGCCTGCTGGGCGCGTGCCGGGGCAGGCGCCGCGGTCGGTGAGAGCTGGATGACGATGTCGGCCAGCGGCACGATCCGGGTGTCGTGGGTGGCCACCACCACGACGCGGTCACCGGCGGCGAGCACCCGCAGCAACTGCACGACTTCGTCGGCGCGGACGTAGTCCAGTTGCGCGGTGGGTTCGTCGGCCAGGATCAGCGGCGGGTCCAGGGCCAGGGCCCGGGCCACCGCCACCCGCTGCTGCTGGCCGCCGCTGAGCTGGCCGGGCCGGTGGTCGATCCGGTCGGCCAGGCCGACCCGGGTGAGCAGATCGCGGGCGCGTTCGGTGGCCGACCACTGCGTCCAGTCGGCCGCCCACAGCGGCACCATCACGTTCTCCAGGGCGGTCAGGCTCGGCACCAGGTTGAACGCCTGGAAGACGATGCCGACGGTGCGGCGCCGGTAGGAGGTGATCTCGCGGCGGTTCAGCGCGGTGACCTCGGTAGCGCCGAACCGGATCTCACCGCTGGTCGGGCTCAGGATCCCGCCCAGGCACGACAGCAGCGTGGTCTTCCCACACCCGCTGGGCCCGAGCACGACCACCAGCGATCCCGCCGGAATCTCCAGGCTCAGGCCATTGATGGGGCGAATCGGTTCCCCGCCGCCGGTCGCGTATTCGATGACCAGATCGCTGATCCGCAGGTCACCCATTTACGGCCCCCCGAACGCCAGCACCGGGTCGACAGCCACCGCGTGGCGCAGGCCCGCCAGGCTGGCCAGCAGGCCGATGCCGACCGCGGTCAGCATCAGCAGCGAGAACGACGACGACGTCACGGCCACCAGCATCGGAAACGCCGGCCCGATCGCCACCGCCAGGATTCCGCCGAGCACCGCCGCGGCCACCGTCACGATCACCGACTGCAGCGCCAGCCCGGCCAACACCATCCAGGTGGTCACACCCAGCGCCTTGAACACCGCGAAGTCGCGGGTGCGCTCCAGGGCCGACAGATAGATCAGCGAGCCCACGATCAGCGCGGCGACGCCCCACAGCAGCACCGACATGTACGACAGCGCCATCTGCGCCCCGGCCAGCGGGCGCACCATGTCGTCGACCGCGGCGGCCCGGTCCACCACCCGGTAGCCCTCGGGCACCTTCGCCGGGGTGCCCCGCAAGCCGATCGCCGAGGCCACCGGCTGCGCGGAGAACATCAGGCGCTGCGCTCCCGCGACGGTCAAAAAGCCATTGGGTTGCCCGGCCAGCGTCGTCGACTTCTCCACCAGTCCGACGATCCGTAGCTTGTCCGCCCCCATTTCGACGTCGTCGCCGATGGCTCGCTTCAGCGTCGTGGACATCGCGACCTCGTTGGGCTCGGTCGGTGCCCGCCCCGAAATGATCGGCGGCATCGCCTCCTTCGGGACGCCGTAGATGTTCACGTTCAGCGGTGACTCGCCGTCCTGCAGGATGGTGTTGCCGTAAACCACCGGCAGTGCCGCTTCGACACCGGAGATGCCGGCGACGTCGCCCGCCTCCTTCTGCGGGAACCGCGACGAGCCCATGAACGGACCGACGGCGGCCGTCTGGATCAGATAGCTGTCGATGCCCAGCGAATCGACCACGTGCTCCGCCTCGACCCGGAAGCCGTGGGTCAGCCCGGCCAGCACCAGAGTCAGCGCGAACACCATCGCGGTGCCCACGGCGGCGACGATGAACCGGCGCAGCCGCCACTGCAGGTCGCGCAACGCAGTGATCAGCATCCGCACGCGCGCATGTTATCGCAGCATGCGGCTGTGACCGCCATCTCGGCAGCTGAGCCGGACCCTTGCCCCGCAAAACCGGAATCGTAGGCCACGGGGGGCGATTTTCGGATAGAAATACACACACGACGGTTTCCGTCGGCGGTGCCCAGGGAGGGGGTCAGTGAATGAATTACGCTGCCCTGCCGCCGGAGGTCAATTCGCTGCGGATCTACACCGGCCCGGGCTCCACGCCGATGCGGGCGGCGGCCGCCGCCTGGAGCGGCTTGGCCGCCGAACTGCACTCGACGGTCACCTCCTATGAGACGGTGATCGCCGAGCTGACCGGCCAAGCCTGGCTAGGGCCGGCGTCGGTGGCGCTGACGCAGTCCGCCGCGCGGTACGCGACCTGGATGGCCGCCACCGCGGCGCAGGTCGACCAGACGGCGGCGCAGGCCAACGCGGCGGCCGCGGCTTACGAGGCGGCGTTCAGTGCGACGGTGCCACCCACGGTGGTGGCCGCCAACCGGGCCCAGCTGATGCTGTTGGTCGCCACCAACGTGCTGGGCACCAACACCGCGGCGATCGCCGCCAACGAGGCCGAGTACGCCCAGATGTGGGCACAGGACGCCGCCGCGATGTACGCCTACGCCGCGGCGTCGGCGACCGCGACCGGGCTGGCACCATTCCAGCAGCCCCCGCAGACCAGCAATCCGGCCGGGCCGCTCAGTCAGACCGCCGCGACCGGCACGGCGGGGCTGGACGCGTCGTCGTCGAACATCCAGTCGCTGCTGGGCCAGTTGGCCTCGGGAATCTTCGGATCCCCGCAGAGCACCGCGCTGCAGGCGGGGGCGGCGGCCGCGGCGGGAGTGGCCCAGGAGACCCCGGTTCTACCCGACCTGATCGGACTGAACCTGATCGCGGCGATTTCCCTGGGCGCGTCGTCGGCCGGCATCGCGCTATCGGCCGGCGCCTGGACGGCGGCCGACGCCAGCACCCGGGAGATCCTCTCCGAGCAGGATCAGTTGCGGATGGTGGAGTACGAGATCCTGCACAACATTGATCTGTTCTCGCCGTTGACCCCATCGCGGCCGAGTGGCTTCATCGGGGACGCGCTCTCGTCGGCGTCATCGGTGTCGTCGGTGACGTCCGCGGCCAGGGGCGAGGCGATCAGCGCCGGGAACCTGTCGGTGCCGATCAACTGGGCCGCCAACGCCCCGGAGGTCCGCACGCTGTCTTACACGACGCCGCTGGCCGGACCGGGCGTCGGCGGCGCACCGGCGGCCTCACTCGCCGGCGCCGGAAGCGCGTTCAGCCAGATGGCGCTGGCCGGCATGGGCGGCAGCGCGCTGGCCGGCTCGGTCAGCCGTGGCCGCGCCGACGCCGCGCCGGCTCCGGCGAACGCCCCCACGCCGCACCGTGCCGCCGGCCCGGCTGCGGATTCGCCGACCGGTGCGACCGGCGGCGACGGCACCCCGACGATGATGGGAATCGCCGCGGAGATCCGCGAATTCGCCGAGCTGCGCGATCGCGGTTTGATCACCGACGACGAGTACAACGAGCAGAAGATGCGGCTCCTGGGCCACTGAGACGGTCGGGGTATCTGGATCAGCCCGAGCCTTCGGGGCTCTCCCAGGTGTGCGGCAGCATCGGGGCACTGTCTGTCAGAGTCGTCAAACCCGTTACCGCAGAACCGGTTTCCTGGTGCACGGTGCCGGTGAAACCCAGCTGTCCCGCCCCGCTCGCCGAGTCGAGGTACTCGTAACGGTTGCCGGGGTCCCGCAGCCCCTGACGGTGCCGGCGCCGGCGGGCCTGACGCTCCGTGGTCGCGGTGACCGCGGCGGCCGCAGGCGCGGGGGAGCGCTGGGCCGCCGCTGGTGCGGCGAGGCGCATCGCGGTGGCCGCGCCGTGGTTCGGGCCGCTGCCGACCAGATACGGGAAGACCGCGGCCTCGGCTCCGGTGACCGGGGGCGGCATTACCGGGACGCCGCCGGCAGCCGTGGCGGCCGGGGCCAGTGTCGGCGGAGCCATCGCCGGGGGAGTGGCCGCGGCCGGGGCTGGCGGGGCGGCCAGCGTCGTCGGCGCAGCAGCGGACGCGGCGGGCACCGGCGGGCTGGGGGCCGGCAGCGCCGGTGCGGCGGGAACGTTGATGCCGGCCAACCCGGCGACCGCGGCGAGGCCGGCCAGCGGTGACGCCGGTGCGACCAGGCTGAGCATCGTCTCGGTCAGCGCCGTCACGGTCGGCGCCATCCCCAGGACGATCTCACCGGCGTAATGCGGGGCGATCGTCATCAGCACCGGGTCGCTGATCAGGCTGGTCAGCGGATTGTTGCTGGAAAGATCGGCCTGAATGGCCTCGTTGATCTCGGCGATCCGGGTGGTCCACCAGCTCTCCTGGTAGATGTTGCCGAAGTCCTGGGTCTGCTGCTGGTTCGGCCGGTGCTGGTGGTCGCGATGTACCGGTGTGTCGGGGTTGAGCACCGTGGGCGCCGTTGTCGCAGCCGGGGAGGACGCCACGGCCGCACCGGCCACCGCCTGATACGTCGACATCGTGCTGGCCGCCTGCACCCACATCCGGGCGTAGTCGGCCTCGTTGAGCGCGATCGGAATGGTGTTGACCCCGAAGAAGTTCGTTGCCTGCAGCACCGCGTGCACGGCGTGGTTGGCGGCCAGTTCGGCCAGGGTGGGCATCGTCGCCAGCGCGGAGATGTAGGCCGTGGCGGCGCTCTGGTGCCGGGCCGCCAATGCCATCGCGTCGGCGCCGGCTTTGGCCAGCCAGGTCAGGTACGGAACATTCGCGGCCACATAGGATTCCGCGCTCGGTCCCTGCCACGAGCCGGCCTGCACCGCCGCAAGCATCGTGGACAGCTCCTGCGCCACCACGGTGTATTCGGTGCTCAACGCGTCCCACATGCCGGCGGCCGCCAGCAGTGGCCCGGCACCCGGACCGCTGCTCAGCAGCGCCGAGTACACCTCCGGTGGCGACGCCATCCAGATTGGTGCCGTCATGGTCACCTTTCCCCGTTGCGAACGCCTCGATCCTATCCTCAAATCAAGAGCAATAACTGGATGTCGGCTGGGAATACGGATTTTACCCCCGGCAATCACCGCATTTATGGAATCACCGGTGCGGCTTGGGCGGTCCAGGTGGTCGGCCGCACCAGGAATCCACTCATGATCAGACTCCGCACCAGCTCCACCTGCTGGGCGTCCGTCAGCCCGGGCAGTTCGCCGATGCGGAACGGGTCGGTGCGCTCCGAGAGAAACCGCATCGCCGCTTCATGGTCCGGACGGGCGCTGACGATCAACTGGGCGAACTGCAGGCCGACGCCCTCGGCGGTCGTGGTCACCCGGGAGTACAGCGGCTGCTGCTTGTGCACCACCGTGTCGGTGTCGAGGCCAACGGTGTCGGAGACCTGTCCGACGACCGGGCAGCGGGCGCGCCGCAGCAGGAAATCCTGCATGGCGCCAAGACCTTCGGCCAGCGCCTCGGGAGCCGCGATGGCGGCCAGCCCGTCCCGGATCAACGTGCCCAGGCCGGCGCGCACCTGCGGGTCGTCCAAATGCCTTGCGGGCAAACGGGTGTGCACCGCATCGTCGCGCAGGCTCAGCATGTGCAGCGTGTGGGTCAGCAAGGTGAGCACCGTCGGCACGTGAATGCCCACGGTCAGATGCACCGACGCCTGCGATGTCGTCTCGGCCGAATGCACCCGGCCGCGGGGCAGATACAAGGTGTCCCCGGCGGCCAAATTCAGGCTGGTCGGCTCCGGCAGCCCGGCCGGGTCGACCTCATGCATCTGCTGCATCAGGTGCGGTGGCACCGGATCGTCGCCGTAGAAGTACCAGCTCTTGCTGCCCTGGATCTGCAGCACCAGCACGTCGTGGTGGTCGTAGTGCGGCAGGAACCCTGTCGAGGCCGGCGGGGTGAGGTAGGCGTTGACGTGCGTCGGGAAGTTCAGCTCCACCTCGACCGCGTGGGTCAGCGTCGACATCGGGCGCAGGTACTTCTCGATGTTGTTGCAGATGACCGTGTAGCCGCGGGCCATCTCGGCGTGAACCCGGGCCAGGTCCAGGGTGCCGTCGGCAAGGGTGTACTCCGGCGGCTGCAAATGATCGGCCCCGCGCACTAATCGCACCGCGGACGGCTCGGTGCGCAGCGCGGCCAGGAGCTGTTCGGCCGACGACGGGCCGGCCAGCAGGTCGAAGTAGTCGGCGCTGTCTCGGGCGATGTGATGCGGCGCGGCGCCCCACAGTTCATCGAGGAAGGTCTGCACCGTCACCGGTGCCAGCAACCAGGCAAGCGGGGACCCCGGGCCTGAGAAGCCACCACCGGCTGACATCGGCACAAAATACACCCGGCCACCTCTGGTATCTGCGGCGGCTATCGATCAGTCGATCCGCACCTGCCCAACGTTACCGGGTTGAATATCCGTAGTTGTGGAATCCGTACCTGGCTGGATAAGTTCGGTGGATGCCCGGTCGTCGCGCTGAGAACCAGAACCCTCGCCCCTCTCGTGCCGTCGGCGCGGCCACGTCGGTAGGCACGTTCCTGGCGCTCGGGCTCAGTCCACTGGCCGCCGCGCCGGCGCGCGCCGACTTCGATGAGCTGTTCTCCCTCGATGGGCTGATGGACGCCTTCGCTGGGGCCGACCCGGGTCCGGCGGAGGCGGACACCTTGGATCTGTCCCAGGTGGGCACCGATCTCTACACCTGGACGTCGGTGGTCGAGGTCGTCTTCGCCGGGCTGATCCAGAACCAGCTGTACGCCACCATCCACGATCTGGGCAACTTGTGGATCATGGGCCCGGGCGCCCTGATCGATCCGATCATCAACCCGCTCTTCGCATTCGACGGGGCCTGCGGGCTGATCTGTCACGGTGTCGACGGCACCGTGGATCACCCCGACGGCGGTGATGGCGGCTGGTTGTTCGGCGACGGCGGCAACGGCTACGGCGCGGGCAGCGACGAGAACATCGCGGCGGGTGTGGTCGGCGGCCACGGCGGTAACGCCTTCATGGTCGGCAACGGCGGCTGGGGCGGTGACGGCGGTGCCGGAGCCGACGGCGGTGACGGCGGCACCGGGGGCTGGCTGCTGGGCAACGGCGGCGAAGGCGGCTGGGGCGGCGACGGACTGGACAGCATCTCCGGCACCGCGGGCAACGGCGGTGACGGCGGACTCGGCGGCGACGCCATCTCGCTGTTCGGTGCCGGTGGGCGTGGCGGCGACGGCGGCGACGGCGGCTGGGGCAACGGCGGTGGCGACGGCGGCCGCGGCGGCAACGCCGGGGACGGCGGAAACGGGGTGGCCGGCTTCGGCGGTCCCGGCGGCTCCGGCGGGTACGGCGGCAACGGCGGGGCCGGCACCGCCGACCACCCCAGCGGCGGCAACGGCGGGGATGGCGGAGCGGCCGGTAACGCCGGCGACCTGGTGTTCATGGGCAACGCCGGGCCCGGCGGGTTCAGCGCCCCCGGTGGTAACGGCGGCGACGCGCTGGCCGGCTCCGACGGCAACGGCGGCAACGGTGGTCGTGGCGGTGACGGCGGCTCAGGCGGCTACGGCGGCGTCCCCAGCCACGGCCGGGTGGCCGGCGCCGGGGGCAACGGCGGCGCGGCGGGATCGTGGGCCGGCACCGCCGGAAACGGCGGCGACGGCGGCAATGGCGGCCAGGGCATGCTCGGTCACCCGGGCAGCGGTGAGAGCGGCGGCGGCGGCAAGGGTGGCACCGGTGGTGCGGGTGGTGCCGGTACGGCGGCGCATCCCGATGGCGGCGTCGGCGGGATGGGTGGCAACGGTGGCAACGCCGGAGACGGGGCCGCCGCGGTGGCCGGTGGTGCCGGAGGTACCGGCGGTGCCGGCGGTGCGGCGGCCGCCGGTGGCTCGGTCGGTCCGGGCGGACCGGGTGGCGACGGCGGTGACGGTGGCAATGGTGTCCAAGCCGGAAAGGCCGGCGCGGCCGGAGCCGGCGGGGCCGGAAACCCGGACGGCAACCCCGGGCAACCCGGCAACGCGGGCACTGAAACGGGGTAGGTCAGCCGGCGCGGTCCAGCAGCAGGGTGTGCGCCACGCCGGCGCGCCCGAGCAGCTGACGCCAGGGCGACCGCAGCAGCCCGACGGCCTCGTCGGTCGGCACTACTCGCGGACCGGTGACGGCGAACGTCTTGCCGGCGACCTTGACCCGTCCGCCGCCGGCCGCCTGCAGGTTCTTCACCCAGTCCCGGTCGGTTCCGTACGGCAGCAGCACCGCGACGCCGTCCGCGGTGTGGAACATCGAGACCGGGGTGCGGTAGGTCGCGCCGGAGCGCCGGCCGGTGTGCTCGACGATCGACCACATCGGCACCCAGCCGGAGATCGGGCGGAACAGCGGGTTGGTCACCACCCGGTTGAACCGGGCGCGGCGCTCGGAGAACTGCACCACTAGCTCTGCCTGGTGAGCAGGACCGCCTGCTCGAACGGCAGCCGCCCGAACACCCGGCGCGATCCCGGGCGCACGTGCGCCGCCGCCTCGTCTCGGCTCACCACCCGCGGATTCGTGACGGCGAAGGTCTTACCGTGCCGGCGCATCTTCGCGCCGCCGGCGGCGGTGATGTTCTTCAGCCAGTCCCGGTCCGGGCCGTAGGTGAGCAGGATGGCCACCCCGTCATCCGTGTTGAACACGCTCAGCGGGGTGCGGTAGGGCTTGCCGGATTTGCGACCGACGTGTTCGAGGATGCCGAAGCTCGGGGCCCAGCCGGCCCACATGCGCTGGATCGGGTTGGTGACGTGCCGGTTGAACCGGGCGAGGCGTTGCGGTAGTTGCATGGTCGCCATCCAACTCCGTGAGCCGGGTCACCTCAACCCCTGACAACTACACCCTGTAGTCGGCTGAGCTGCAGGAGCTGGGACACTGGTCGTCGTGGATCGTCTCCTTGCGGCATCGGAGCGGCTGTTCGCCGAGGCCTGCGCGGTGATTCCCGGCGGGGTCAACTCGCCGGCCCGCGCGTTCGCCTCGGTCGGCGGCACGCCCCCGTTCATCACCGAGGCCCAGGGCTGCTGGCTCACCGACGCCGACGGCCACCGGTATGTGGACCTGGTCTGCTCCTGGGGCCCGATGATCCTCGGCCACGCCCACCCGAAGGTGGTCGAGGCGGTTCGCACCGCTGCCGGTGCCGGCCTGTCGTTCGGGGCGCCGACGCGCACCGAGACCGACCTGGCGGCTGAGATCATTCGCCGGGTGCCCGTGGTGGGCAAAGTCCGGTTGGTCAACTCCGGCACCGAGGCCACCATGAGTGCGTTGCGGCTGGCCCGCGGCTTCACCGGCCGGGCCAAGGTGGTCAAATTCTCCGGCTGCTACCACGGTCACGTCGACGCGCTGCTCGCCGACGCCGGCTCCGGGGTGGCCACCCTGGCGCTGCCGTCCTCACCCGGGGTCACCGGCGCCACCGCCGCCGACACGATCGTGTTGCCTTACAACGACGTCGCCGCCGTCCGCGCGGCGTTCGCCGAACTCGGCGACCAGATCGCCGCCGTCATCACCGAGGCCAGCCCCGGCAACATGGGCGTGGTGCCGCCGGAGCCCGGCTTCAATGCCGCACTGCGGGAGATCACCGCCGAACACGGGGCGTTGTTGATCATCGACGAGGTGATGACCGGCTTCCGGGTCACCGAAAGCGGTTGGTACGGCGTCGATCCCGTCGACGCCGACCTGTTCACCTTCGGCAAGGTGATCAGCGGCGGGTTGCCCGCTGCGGCCTTCGGCGGCCGGGCCGAGGTGATGGACCGGCTGGCACCGCTGGGGCCGGTGTATCAGGCCGGCACGCTGTCGGGGAACCCGGTGGCGGTCGCCGCCGGGCTGGCCACGTTGCGCGCCGCCGACGCCGAGGTCTACGGCGCGCTGGACAAAAACGCCGACCGACTGACCGCGCTGCTGACCGAGGCGTTGACCGACGCCGGTGTGGCGCACCAGATTCCGCGGGCCGGCAACATGTTCAGTGTGTTCTTCGCCGAGGAGCCGGTCACCGACTTCGCCGCCGCACGCGCAAGTGACACCTGGCGCTTTCCGCCGTTCTTCCATGCCCTGCTGGACGCCGGCGTCTACCTGCCGTGCAGTGCCTTCGAGGCCTGGTTCGTCTCAGCGGCACTGTCCGATGACGCCTTCGAACGGATCGCGGCCGCGCTGCCCAGGGCAGCCGAAGCGGCCCGCGACGCAACCCCGGAGCCGAAAACCTGATGCAGACCCGCGTACACCTGATCCGCCACGGCGAGGTCCACAACCCCGGCCGCATCCTCTACGGCCGGCTCCCGGGCTTCCGGCTCTCCGAGACCGGTCGGGCCCAGGCCATTGCCGCCGCCGACATGCTGGCCGATGCCGACATCGTCGCGGTGATCGCGTCGCCGCTGCAGCGCGCCCAGGAGACCGCCGCGCCGATCGCCGCCCGTCACGGCCTGCCGGTCGACACCGACGAAGACCTGATCGAGTCGGCCAATATTTTTGAGGGCAAACGGGTTTCGCCGGGCGACGGCGCGTGGCGCAACCCGCGGTACTGGTGGCACCTGCGCAATCCGATCACCCCGACCTGGGGCGAACCCTATGCCGAGATCGCCGCCCGGATGGCCACCGCGGTGGACAAGGCCCGGGCGCGGGCGGCCGGCCACGAGGTGGTGTGCGTCAGCCACCAGTTGCCGGTGTGGACGGTGCGGCAGTACCTGAGCGGCAAGAGGCTCTGGCACGACCCGCGCCGACGGCAGTGCGACGTGGGTTCGGTCACCACGCTGATCTTTGACGGTGATCGGCTGGTCGACGTCGACTACCGCGTTCCGTCCGGCGGTTGACGATGCGGGCGGTGCTGATCGCCGGGGCTTTAGCGGCCGCCCTGGTCTCGGGTTGCTCGGTCGGCGACGACGCGGTGACCCACGGCGGCACCTTCGAGTTCGTCTCACCCGGCGGCAAGACCGACATCTTCTACGACCCGCCGGAGGCGCGCGGCAAGCCCGGCCCGATCTCCGGGCCCGACCTGATGGACGCGCAGCGCACCATCGGCGTCGATGACTTCGCCGGCAAGGTCGTCGTGATCAACGTCTGGGGACAGTGGTGCGGGCCGTGCCGCACCGAAATCAGCCAGCTGCAACAGGTCTACGACGACACCCGCGCCGGCGGGGTGGCGTTTCTCGGCATCGACGTCCGCGATCCCGAGCCGCAGGCGTCCCGCGACTTCATCAAAGACCGCAAGGTGACCTACCCGTCGATCTATGACCCGGCGATGCGCACCATGATCGCCTTCGGCGGCCGGTATCCGTCGTCGGTCATCCCGGCGACCATGGTGCTCGACCGGCAGCACCGGGTGGCCGCGGTGTTCCTGCGTGAGGTGCTCGCCGAAGACCTGCAGCCGGTGCTACAGCGGCTGACCGCCGAGGCGCCGCAGTGAGCAGCCTCACCGCCACCGCCACCACCGGCCCGCTGCTGCTGGCCGTCGCGGTGTCGGCGCTGGCCGGGCTGGTGTCGTTCGCCTCGCCATGCGTGGTGCCGCTGGTGCCGGGCTACCTGTCGTATCTGGCGGCGGTGGTCGGCATTGATGAACGGCTGGAGGGCGCACTCAGGCCGCCGCCGTCGGCGAGGTGGCGGGTGGCGGGGTCGGCGGCGCTGTTCGTGGCCGGATTCACCGCGGTGTTCCTGCTGGGCTCGGTCGCCGTGCTGGGCATGACCACCACCTTGATCCGCAATCAGGTGCTGCTGGAGCGGGTCGGCGGCGCGCTGACGATCGTGATGGGCTTGGTGTTCATCGGCTTCGTCCCGGCGTTGCAGCGCTCACTCCGATTCACCCCGCAACGACTGTCGACGGTGCTGGGGGCGCCACTGCTGGGCGCGGTGTTCGCGCTGGGCTGGACCCCGTGCCTGGGGCCGACGCTGACCGGGGTGATCGCGGTCGCCTCGGCCACCGACGGCGCCGGCGTGGCCCGCGGGGTGGTGCTGGTAATCGCCTACTGCCTGGGATTGGGCATTCCGTTCGTGGCGCTGGCGTTCGGTTCGGCCAGTGCGGTGGCCGGGCTGGGCTGGCTGCGCCGGCACACCCGGGCCATTCAGATCGCCGGCGGGGTGCTGCTGATCGCGGTCGGGTTGGCGTTGATCACCGGCGCGTGGAGCCACTTCGTGGCCGCGGTGCGCGACGGGCTGGTCTCCGACGTCAGGCTGCCGATCTGATGGTCACTTCTACCCCACCGCAACCCACCACTCCTCCGCGAGCAGACGCGAATGCCCCCAAAACGGGTGGCTTTAAGGGGCTTTCACGTCTGCTCGCGAGGCTCACCGCCAGGCTGCGCAACACCTGGCGGGCGCTGACGTCGATGGGCACCGCGCTGGTGCTGCTGTTCCTGCTCGCGCTGGCGGCGATCCCCGGGGCACTGCTGCCGCAACGCAACCTCAACGCCGCCAAAGTCGACGAGTACCTGGCGCTGCACCCGGTGCTCGGGCCGTGGCTGAACCGGCTGGAAGCGTTCGACGTCTTCTCCAGTTTCTGGTTCACCGCCATCTACGTGCTGCTGTGCATCTCGCTGATCGGCTGCCTGACCCCGCGGACCCTCGAGCACCTGCGCAATCTGCGTGCCAGCCCGGTCGCCGCGCCGCGCAATCTGGCCCGGCTGCCCAAACACGCCGAGACGCAACTCGCCGGCGATGCCGACGAACTCGGCGCCCAGCTGGCCGGGCGCCTGCGCGGCTGGCGGCGCACCACCCGCTCCGAGGGCGGCGTCGTCGAAGTCTCGGCGGAGAAAGGCTATCTGCGCGAATTCGGCAACCTGGTCTTTCATTTCGCGCTGCTGGGTCTGCTGGCCTCCGTCGCGGTCGGCCGGCTGTTCGGCTACGAGGGCAACGTGATGGTCATCGCCGACGGCGGGCCCGGGTTCTGCTCGGCATCGCCGGCCGCGTTCGACTCGTTCCGCGCCGGCACCACCGTCGACGGCACCCGACTGCACCCGATGTGCATCCGGGTCAACGACTTCGAGGCCAACTACCTGGTCTCCGGGCTGGCCACCTCGTTCACCGCGCACATCGACTACCAGGTGGGTGAGGACCTGCGCGCCGACCGGTGGCGCCCCTACCTGCTGGAGGTCAACCATCCGCTGCGGGTGGGCGGCGTCCGGGCCTACCTGCAGGGACACGGCTACGCGCCCACCTTCACGGTGATCTTCCCGGACGGGCAGACCCGCACCCAGACCGTGCAGTTCCGCCCGGACGACCCGCTGACCCTGCTGTCGTCGGGTGCGGTGCGCATCGACCCACCGGCCGGCACCTATCCCGACGCCCGCGAGCGCCGCAAGCACCAGATCGGGATCCAGGGCCTGTTCGCGCCCACCGCGGAGCTCGATGACGGGCTGCTGTCGTCGGCGTTCCCGGCGCTGCGCGACCCGGCGGTGGCGGTCGACGTCTACCGCGGTGACACCGGCCTGGACACCGGCCGCCCGCAGGGACTGTTCACGCTGGATTCCCGGCTGATCCACCAGGGCCGGATGACCAAGGTGGCCCGCTCCAACCTCAAGCCCGGCGAAGAGATCCGGCTCGACGACGGCACCCGGGTCCGCTTCGACGGCGCCGTGCCGTTCATCAACATCCAGGTGTCGCACGATCCGGCCGCGGTGTGGGTGCTGGTGTTCGCGATGACGATGATGGCCGGACTGGTGGTGTCGCTGGCGGTGCGCCGGCGCCGGATCTGGATCCGGATTTCTCCCGCCGGGCAGGCCGGTACGGTGAACGTCGAGCTGGGCGGGCTGGCCCGCACCGACAACTCCGGCTGGGGCGACGAATTCGAGCGGCTGACCGCCCGGCTGTTCGGCAAGGAGAGCTAGATGAACACCACCCATATCGACGTCGGACTGGCGCGCTACTCCGACTGGGCGTTCACTTCGGCGCTGATCGTCCTGGTCATCGCGCTGCTGCTGCTGGCCGTCGAACTCGCCTCCAGCCGCGGCCGCACCCCCGCCGAGGCCGAGCTGGTGGCCGCCGGAGGCGTTCGGGCCGACAGCGCCACCCCCGGGGTGGTGGCGCCCGCGGCGCGGCGGCCGTTCGGGGAGCGGGTGGGCCGCGCCGGGCTGGCCCTGGTCTACCTGGGCATCGCGTTGCTGCTGGCCTGCATCGTGTTCCGCGGCGCGGCCACCCTGCGCCCGCCGTGGGGCAACATGTACGAGTTCATCAACCTGACCTGCTTCTCTGGGCTGGTGGCCGCCGCTGTCGCGCTGCGCCGTCCGCAACACCGCAGCCTGTGGGTGTTCGTGCTGCTGCCGGTGCTGATTCTGCTGACGGTCTCGGAGCGCTGGCTTTATGCCACCGCCGCCCCGGTGATGCCGGCGCTGCAGTCCTACTGGCTGCCGATCCACGTCTCGGTGGTCAGCATCGGCTCGGGGGTGTTCCTGGTGGCAGGTGTGGCCAGCATGCTGTTTTTGGTGCGGTGCTCACGGTTGAGCGATCCCGAGACCCCGGGTGCGCTGGCCCGGATGGCCCGCCGGTTGCCGGACGCGCAAACCCTGGACCGCATCGCCTACCGGACTACGATTTTCGCCTTCCCGGTGTTCGGCTTCGGCGTGATCTTCGGCGCAATCTGGGCCGAAGGTGCGTGGGGCCGCTACTGGGGCTGGGACCCCAAGGAGACGGTGTCGTTCGTCGCCTGGATCATCTACGCCGCCTACCTGCATGCCAGGTCGACGGCCGGGTGGCGCGACTACAAGGCGGCCTGGATCAACGTCGCGGGGTTCGTGGCGATGATCTTCAACCTGTTTTTCGTCAATCTGGTGACCGTGGGCCTGCACTCCTATGCCGGAGTCGGCTAACGCTGCTGACAGATACGCTTAAAGGGCCTGCGCTACCCTGCGCTTACAGACGTCCACCGACTCGACCCAACCACCGTGATGGGGGAGATATCAGTGTCTGACCATGCACCGGGTGATGCCACCCAGGGCAATGACGTAACCGATCATCCGACCACCCAGTTCCGGCCGTATCAGCAGGGCGCCGGGGCCGACGAGGCGGGCAACCCGGACACCGGGGAGTTCAACCGGCAGTCGGACGGCACAGAGGGCGGCGACACCCGGTCTTTCGGCGGGTTCCGCACCGAACGCCGGTTCTCCGAGCCGCTGGGCCCGTGGCCGGCGCCCGCCGAGACCCAGACCCACCAGCAGCAGCAGTGGAACCCCGGCCCGGCGACCTGGGTCCCGCAGCCGATGGAGAACCCGGCGCCGGTCTACTACGGCGGCAGCCCGGGTAACGCCCCCGGCGGCGGCAGCGCTCCCTATCGCCCCGCGGAGCCCATCGCACCCTTTTCGGATTTGTCCACCACGTCACTGCTGCGGCAGGTCAAGCCGCCGCCCACGTCCGGCTGGCGCCGGCTGCTCTACGTGCTGTCCGGCCAGCTGATCAACGTCGGGGAGAGCCCGCGCACCGCCCGCTACAACGATCTGGTGGTGCAGGTCAACCGGCCACTGCAGGGCTGTCACCGGATCGCGGTGCTCTCCCTGAAGGGCGGCGTCGGCAAGACCACCATCACCGCGACGCTGGGGGCCACCTTCGCATCCATCCGCGGCGACCGAGTGGTCGCCGTGGACGCCAACCCCGACCGGGGCACGCTGAGCCAGAAGGTGCCGATGGAGACCCCGGCGACGGTGCGTCACCTGCTGCGCGACGCTGACGGCATTCAGCGCTACAGCGACGTCCGCAGCTACACCAACCAGGGACCCAGCCGGCTCGAGGTGCTGGCCTCGGAGAGCGACCCGGCGGTGTCGGAGGCGTTCAGCGCCGAGGACTACGCCCGCACGCTGCAGGTGCTGGAGCGGTTTTACAGTCTGGTCCTGACCGACTGCGGCACCGGCCTGATGCACTCGGCCATGTCGGCGGTGCTGGCCAAGGCCGACACCATGATCGTGGTGAGCTCCGGTTCGGTCGACGGCGCCCGCAGTGCCTCGGCGACGCTGGACTGGCTGGACGCGCACGGCCACGAGGATCTGGTGCGCAATTCGATCGCGGTCATCAACGCGGTGCGCCCGCGAGGGGGCAAGGTCGACATGCAGAAGGTGGTCGACCACTTCTCCCGGCGGTGTCGCGCGGTGCGACTAATCCCGTTCGACCCGCACCTGGAGGAGGGCGCCGAGATCGATCTCATGCGTCTGAAGCGGGACACCCGCGAGGCGCTCGTCGAGCTGGCGGCCATCGTCGCCGAGGCCTTCCCGGGCGACGACCGGTTCAACCAGCACTTCGTCTAGAGCCGGGGTTGGCGTCCTACGGCTGGTTGTCGCCGTGGCTGAGCCGCCACAGGAAGTCCGGGTCGTCGTCCGGCCCGATGACGCGCGTCTTCGGCCGCGCGCGGCTGGCGCGCAGACCAAGGTAGATCAGTGTCCCTAGGGTCAGGACGAGGAGCAGGTAGAGCACTCGCGACACCTCCTGGCGCCGAATATACCGTGAGTGCCGCCGGAGTCCCCCAGACCCGACAGTAGGCTTGGTGAGCGTGACAGCGGGTCGAGGCCGGATGGGCCGTGCGGTAGTCGATGTGATGGTGTACACGGCGGCGCGCCTGGCGCTGGTAGCGGTGCTGAGCGTGGTGATCTACGGGCTGGGGCGGCTGATCGGGCTCAGTGACTTCCCGCCGGTGGTCGCGGTGCTCTTGGCGCTGATCATCGCGCTGCCGTTGGGCATCTGGATCTTCACTCCGCTGCGCCGGCGGGCCACCGCCAGCCTGGCTGAGGCCGGCGAGCAGCGCCGGCGAGACCGCGAGCAGTTGCAGGCCCGGCTGCGCGGCGAGTGACCTTCCCCGTTGACTCTGCGCTCACCAGGCCGTCGACTCGCACTTTTGCCTGGTACACGCAGAGTCAACGCGGGACGGACAGCGCCACCGCCTCCGCGATCGCCCACACCAGCATCGTCAGCCCGGTGTCGCGCAGCACCGGAATCAGCGCCACGCCGCCCTGACCCGAGCGCACCGGTGCCATCGCCCGCAGTGCCAGCGGGGTGGCGATGAACCCGGCCGCGCACCACGGGGTGGCCCGCATCAACGCCAGCGTCAGCACCGCGGCCAGCGCCAGCAGGAGCTGAAACAACACCCGGGTACGGGCGTCGCCGAGCCGCACCGCCAGGGTGATCTTGCCCGCCGGTTTGTCGGTGGCGATATCGCGCAGATTGTTGGCCACCAGCACCGCCGAGGACAGCGACCCGACACCGACGGCCAGAGCCGCCCCGACCCAGTCCACCCGCAGCGCCTGGGTGTACTGGGTGCCCAGTACCGCCACCAGGCCGAAGAACACGAACACCGCGATCTCACCGAGGCCGGCGTAGCCGTACGGGCGCGAGCCGCCGGTGTAGAGCCACGCCCCGGCGATGCAGGCCGCGCCGACGGCCAGCAGCCACGGGGCGCTGACCAGCGCCAGCGCCAAACCGGCCAGCGCGCCCACCGACAGCGCGGTGATCGCCGCGGCCAGCACCGCGCGCGGGGTGGCCAGCCGTGAGCCCACCAGCCGCAACGGGCCGGTCCGGTCGTCGTCGGTGCCGCGGATGCCATCGGAGTAGTCGTTGGCGAAGTTCACCCCGATGATCAACGCGACCGCGACGGTCAACGCCAGCAGCGCCTTCCACCACACCGCAGCGTCCAGCCAGGCCGCCGCGCCGGTTCCGGCGATCACCGGGGCGATCGCGTTGGGCAGGGTGCGGGGCCGGGCGCCTTCGATCCACTGTGCAAAGCTGGCCTTTTGCGACATGGGCACGATCCTTGCACGCGGGAGGAGCACGAGTTGCTGGGCGTGATCGGCGGTAGTGGCTTCTATTCGTTCTTCGGCGACGACGCGCGCCGGGTACCCTGCGACACCCCCTACGGCAAGCCCAGCGCGGAGATCACCGTCGGCACCGTCGGCGGTCACGAGGTTGCGTTCCTGCCCCGCCACGGCGAACGACACGAGTACTCCGCGCACACCGTGCCCTACCGGGCGAACCTGTGGGCGCTGCGCGCGCTGGGGGTGCGGCGGATCCTGGCCCCGTGCGCGGTCGGCAGCCTGACACCTGAGCTGCCGCCCGGCTCGGTGGTGGTGCCTGATCAACTGGTGGACCGCACCTGGGGCCGTGCCGACACCTACTTCGACGACGGGGGCGTGCACGTCGAATTCGCTGACCCGTACTGCCCGACGCTGCGGACCGCGATGGTCGGCCTGCCCGATGTCGTCGACGGCGCCACCATGGTGGTGATCCAGGGGCCGCGGTTCTCCACCCGCGCCGAAAGCCAATGGTTCGCCGCCGCGGGTTTCCGCCTGATCAACATGACCGGGTATCCCGAGGCGGTGCTGGCTCGCGAGCTGGAAATATGTTACGCCGCAATAGCGTTGGTGACCGACCTGGACGCCGGTGTCGACGTCGGCAGTGGCGTGAAGGCCGTCGACGTGTTCGCCGAATTCCAGAAGAACATCGAACCGTTCAAAAAGCTGGTGCACCAAGGCATCGAGCGGGTCGACGAAGAGCGCAGCTGCACGCACTGCCTGGCGCACGAGGGCATCGAGTTGCCGTTCGAGCTGCCCTAGCGGCTCAGAGGTGGGCGGCCGCGAAGTCGGCGCCCTGCTCCGTCATCCCGTTGGCGCCGTACGTCGCGTGCGCAAAGGGCGGCCCGCCGGCCGGGGCGCCGTTGCAGATGGTGTCGCCGTCGGCGCACAGCTGCAAGGTCTTGGGCTCATACAGCGGGCCGATCCGGACCGGCGGTGCACCGTTGGGCGCCAAGAACTCCGCCGAGGGCGTGCCGAACAAGACGACCGCGGCCACGTGCTTGGCCACCGACGCCGGCATCGGCTGCGGGACGTAGGCGCGGTAGTCGGCGGGCACTTCCTTGGGGATCTCGGCCGAGGTGGTGTAGCCGGCCAGCGCCGCGCCCTGCGAGAAGCCGCCGAGCACGATCCGGGTGTTGGGGCAGTTCGCGGCGGTGCCCTCGATGTGGGTGGCGGCGTCCCGGATCCCGTCGACGACGGTGCGGGCGAACTCGACGCCGCCGCCGAAGTCGCTGCTGGCGGCATAGTTGACCGGATACACCTCCAGCGATCGCTCACCGACCCGGCCGCGTAGCGCGTCGACGAAGGCTTGGCCGAAGCCCCCGACGCCGGGCGGCTCGCCGGTGCCGCGCGCGAACACCACCTCCACGTCCGGACACGGCTGCGCCGAGACCGACGCGACGCCCGGGGACACCAGTGCGGCGCCGCTCATCACCAGCACGGCGACCAGATACCTGGCGAGCGGACGTGCTTTCATCGCGATCAATGCAGTGACGTACATCGTGACCCTCATTCGTATCTTCCTCCCCGACCCGGGCTGATTCCCGGGTCCCTGCATGTGCAGGAGCTAAAGCGGAGTGACGGCTACCCGGCCTCGGTGTTCGATAAACGCCCCCTATGCCGACGTCCCGGCGCCGGTCGGATGGTCGGCTCCCCGGTAGATCTTCGGGCCGCCGGTGGCTGCGGGCGCCGTCGAGTTCTCCGACCGGAAGATCTGCGGTGCGCCGTGGCCACCGGGTTTGGGGCGGTCGTCGGCGGGCAGGGCCAGGCGGCCGGCGATGATCGCGACGGCCAGGGCGCACAGCGCCAGCCCGCACAGCACCACATCGAAGGTGCTGGTGATCTGCTGGGCGAGCCCGTTGCCGTAGACGGGGTTCGCCAAGGCCTCGGCCCGCTGCCGGTCCGGCAGCCGCGGCGCCAGCCCGATGCCCACCACGAGGCGGGCGATCGTGAACCCGAACAAGACCGCGGCCACCGACCACAGCGCGGCCGCCGGAAGCGTCCGATTGCCCAGGTTGATCCGCAGCCAGATCGCGACCACCGCGGTCACCACGTCGAAAGATGCCATCGCCGCGCTGTCGTAGGGCGAACGCGGCAGATCCAGAGCGGCCGCGACCGCGAGGTCGTTGATGCGCATCAACGCCGACCCCAGGCACCAGACGATGATGAGCAGCAACATATTACGGGTCGCGGCCAGCCAGGTCGTCGCGGAGACGTCGCGCACCGCGGCCACCGCGAAGATCGCGGCCGCGGCCACCCACACCAGATAGCCCTCGAACCCGACGCCGGCGGTGGAGGTGTTCTGCGCGATACCGTGAAAGCCGTCGATGATCCGGCCCACGGGCAGCGCCCACACCAGTACGCCGGCAAGCAGGGTGGCGCCGCCGAGCATGACCACACCGAGCTGGGATGCCTTGTCGTGCCGCAGAATCCAGCGCGATGCGGTAAGCACTGCGATCCAGGCGACCAGCCCGTACACCAGAGCGGTCACGATGATTCCGACGTGCTGCGCACCGAAGTCACCCGCCGAGTGCGAGCCGGGCAGGGCGTAGCGCACCCGCCAGTACAGGTTGAACAGCACGCTCAAGGCAGCGCTGGCGATCGCGGCTGAGCCCAGGGCACGGGCCCCGCGTTTCCAGAATCGGACCGGCCCGGCCAGCACCGGCTGCCCGGCGAGCAGCGCGCCGGTGACCCCCAGCCACGCACCGGGACCCACACCGCCGGGCGGCTTCGCGCTGCCGCCGTATTGGATGGTCTGCACCACGTCGGCGACCACTACACCGAGTACCAGCAACAGATACGGCGCACTGAGCACCCGGCGCAGCCGTCCGGCCAAAGCAGGGTTGGGATGCGCGCCCAGCAGCGCCCCGGGCCCGACATAGGTCACGGCGACCGACCCCAGCGCGAGCACCGTTGCGGCGGCCAGCACCGCCAGCAACCGGGTGTCGCTGCCGGGGATTCCGGCCCCGAAGTACAGGCTCCAGGGCAACGCCGGCGCGACGCAGAGCAGCACCACTGCGGTCGCGTCACGGCCGATGTTCCAGCGCCTGGTCGACTCGGCGATCACCTGCTCACCATAACCGCGCGCCGGCCGGGCACCGCTGATCAGCGAAGATCGGCGCCGCTGCGCTGTCGGTTCGCGCGGCTAAACTGGCTGATCGAAGTGTTGGGCGGAAGGAGTCGCGCAGATGGATGTCGCGCTGGGCGTCTCGGTCACCGGCGCGCTGGCCCGCCTGGCGCTGGTGGAATCGGATGCCTACGGCGACGCCGTGCTTGACGAGTCGATGCTCGATCTGACCCAGGATCCGGTCGGCACGCTGGCCGAGACGGTGACCGGAACCTACCGGATGTTGGCCGACGAAGGCCATCGGCTGGCCGCCACGCGGCTGTGCTGGCCGGATCCGGAATTGCTGGCCGATCTTCGCCGGGCCCTCGACCAAGCTGGAGTCGAGAACGTCTCCGAGCAGTCCCATGCGCGCTCGGCAGTGGCGTTGGCGCGCAACGTTTCGGGCGAGGACGGTGAGACGTCCATGCTGCCGTCCCCCGGCGGGGAGGCGACGATGGCCGCCCCGGCGGCGACGGTGGCCGAGCCGACGATGGCGGCGGCCGCGCTGCCCGACCTCGACGCGGCGGACGCAGCGGCCACCGCCGCGGTAGCGCCGGTGGACAGCGCCGAGCCCGAACAGCAGCTGGCGTACTCCCTCACCGACGACGACTCCGAGTTGCTGCCGGTGGAGTACGCCGAAGACGACTACGACTACCACGACGACGCCGAGACCACCGCGGTCGACGAGTTCGACGTCGCGCCGCCACCGGTGGGTCGCGCACTTCTGGTGGGCAGCACGGTCGGCGGCATCCTGGTGGCCGGGTGCGCCGCCCTGGCGGTGGCGGTCACGATCGGTATCCGCCCGACCGCGGCGGCCACCCAGGTGCAGCCACCGGTGGTGGCGGAACCGCTGCCGCCCCAACCGGTGCCGGGCAACTTCCTGCCCGCGCTGCCGGCCCCGAAACCGGTGTCGGCGCCTGCTCCGCAAGTTCAGATTCCTCATCCCATTGTGGCGCCGGTGGTTCCGGCGCCCCCGGCTGCGGTTGCTCCGCCGCCGGTCGTTGCTCCGGTGCTACCGCCTGTCGCGCCCTCGGCGCCGGCGGTGATCCCGTTCCCGATTCCGATCCCGATCATCCCCGGACCCATTGACGGCGGCGGTGGTGGGCTGGGCGGCTCCGGCGGCAGCGGTGGTGGGCTGGGCGGCTGGGACGGCAGCGGTGGTGGGGGAGGCGCTGGCTCCGGTGGAGGCCACACCGGCAGCAGCCATCCCGG
This sequence comes from Mycolicibacter sinensis, assembly GCF_001667375.1. Taxonomy (GTDB): domain Bacteria; phylum Actinomycetota; class Actinomycetes; order Mycobacteriales; family Mycobacteriaceae; genus Mycobacterium; species Mycobacterium sinense_A. Next base: position 37,412 of record NZ_LZIN01000096.1, read on the forward strand.
CGGAGATAACAGCTCCGGTGGCGACGCCGGTTCCGGCGGCAGTGGTTCTGGCGGTAGCGGCTCGGGTGGTAGCGGGTCCAGCGGTAGCGGCTCGGGTGGTAGCGGGTCCAGCGGTAGCGGGTCGGGTGGCACAGGTACGGATGAAAGCCATTCCGGTGGCAGCGATTCGGGCGGCAGTGGTTCAGGTGATTCGGGCAGCAGTGGCTCCGGCGGCAGTGGTTCTGGCGGAAGCCATTCCGGCAGTACCGGCTCCGGTGAGGATGAGGGGAGCACCGGCAGCTCCGGTAATAGCCCGGGCGGGTCGGGCAGTAACCCAGGCGGGTCGGACGACAGCGACACGGGCGGACAGTCCGGCGGGTCCGGTGGTACATCCAGCGGGTCGGGTAGCTCGGGGTCGGGTAGTGAGTCGGGCGGGTCTGGGAGCAGCGGATCCAGCAGTGGCAGCTCCGGTAGCGATTCAAGTAGCTCCGGCAGTGGCGGGTCCGGCAGTAGCGGTGCGGGCAGTGACTCGAGCGGGTCCGGCAGCAGCGGGTCCGGCAGCAGCGGGTCGAGCAGCAGCGGTTCCGGGAGTAGCTCCGGGGGTTCCGATAGCAGCGGTTCCAGTGGTGGCTCAAGCAGTGGTTCCAGTGGTGACTCGAGTAGTGGTACGAGCAGCGGTTCCAGTAGTGGTTCCAGTGGTGGCTCGAGTGGTGGTTCGAGTAGTGGTTCCAGTGGTGGCTCCAGCGGTGGTTCCAGCGGTGGCTCGAGTGGTGCTTCCGGCGGTGGCTCGAGTGGCGGTTCCGGCGGTGGCTCGAGCGGTGGCGACTGACGTCACGCAGCAGTCACATCAGCGAGAAAACTGACGTCCCAACGCTTTCCGATCCAGTTTTCCGATCCCCAACCGCGGCAAGTCGGCCACGACGTGCAACTCGCGCGGGGCGGCCGTGACGTCCAGCGATGCCGCGACGTGAGCGCGCAGCTCCTCCAGGGTCGGCGGCGTGACACCGGCCACCACCACCGCGGCCACCACCCGCTGGCCCAGCCGATCGTCGGCGGTCCCGAACACCGCGCAGTCCGCCACCGCGGGATGGGTCGACAACGCCGCTTCCACCGGCCCGGGTAGTACGGTCAGCCCCCCGGTGCTGATCGCATCATCGGCCCGCCCCAGCACGCTCAGGCGTCCCGAAGCATCCACGGCACCAATGTCGTTAGTGTGAAACCAGCCCGGTTCGGCGAACGGGTCGGGATCGACGCGATTGCGGTAACCGCGGGCCAGCGTCGAGCCGCCGATCGCGATCCGCCCGTCTGAGCCGATCCGTACCCCAACCCCCGACAGTGGCACGCCGTCGTAGATGCAGCCGCCGGCGGTCTCGCTCATGCCATAGGTGCGCACCACCCGCACGCCCGCACCAGCGGCGGCGTCCAGCACCGGTTGCGGCGCCGGCCCCCCGCCCAGCAGCACCGCATCCAGTTCGGCCAACGCCGCCGTTGAAGCGGGAGCCGCAAGCGCCTTGGCAAGTTGAGTGGCCACCAGCGAGGTATAGCGCCGCCCGGACCCGAGTGCCGCGACGGCCGCCGGAAGTCGGTCGATGTCGAAACCCGTTGCCACATCCAGCTGTACCGGGGTGGTGCCGGCCAGCAGGCTGCGCACCACGACCTGGATTCCGGCGATGTGGTGCGGCGGCAACGCCAGCAGCCAGCGGCCCGGCCCGCCCAGCCGGTCCTGGGTGGCGGCCGCGCTGGCCAGCAGCGCCGCCCCGGTCAGCAGTGCCCCCTTGGGCGTTCCGGTGGTTCCCGACGTCGTCACCACCAGCGCGACATCGTCATCGACCGGTTCCCCCACCCGCAGTGCCGCCAGGACTGAGGGATCTCCCTCGGAGGCGACCGGCGTCAGTGCGGCGTCGCGGCCGTCCAGGACGGCCTGCAGAGCGGGCAGCAGCGTCGACACCGCACCGTCGGAGGGGACGACCAGTGCTCGCAGGCCGGCTATGGCGTTCCTCCGCCGGTGGGGGCGTCGTCGAGCAGCCAGCCCTTGGCGGCCAACCGTTCCCGCACCCGGTCGATGTCCTCGGGGGAGGGCAGTTCGTTGGTGAGGCGGGCGATCAGCACGCCGATGTCGACGTGGTCGAATTCGCCGCGACCGATCAGTTCTCCGGCGACGGCCTTGACCTCGTCGTTGGTCAGCCGCCGCGACAACAGCGCCAACAGCGGGATGTAGTCGGTCTGCGGGACACCGTCGGGATATCCGGCGCGCAGCCAGGCAACGATCGAGGTGAGAAATTTGTTCATACCCGACTTCCCCGCGCTGACACCCGGCATGTCCAGACGATATTACGTCGAATGGAGCCCGAAGACGTTCGTCCCAGCCGCACGACCTGGGCTATGCCGGTTTTGCCCCGAGCAGATACCAGCCGAAGTGATGCCCGAGGAAGTCGCGGGCGATGAACAGCACCCCGACGACCACCACGGCCAGCACCAGCAGGAAGATCACCCAGCTGAGTGCGATCAGCGCCGGCCGCTTCGCGCTCGCGGTGCCCTCAGCGGTGTGACTGCTGCCGACGGCGTTGACCCGCACCCCGACCGCGAACAGCGCCGGTAGTGCTCCGCCGACCAGCAGCCCGAACACCAGGATTTTCAGGGTCGCGCTGTAGTTGAACCACTCGCTCATGACCGGACGACTTCGCGCGCGGCGGATTCGTCGTCGGTGACGACCGTCAGCTGCGGCACCTGGGGGGCGGCGTCGAACGCCGTCCGGAGGGCCTGCTCGACCAGCGGGCTCTGCGCCGGTACCGGCACGTGGCTGTCGAGGTCGGCCAGGCCGCCGGTCAGGCTGCCGTCCCACTCGGCGTTGACGTTGTTGTGGTCGATGCGCGACCGGCGCGACCGCAGCCAGATCGCCAAGATGGCGGTGATCAGCAGCGCTACGCCGATGATGATCCCGGGGAAGCCCCCGATCCCGTGCACCAGGCCGTAGGCGCCGGAGCCGACCGCGCCGGCCATCGGCAGCGTCACCAGCCAGGCTGACGCCATCCGGCCGGCGACGCTCCAGCGCACCTGGGCACCCGGCTTGCCGACACCGCTGCCCAGCACCGACCCGGTGGCCACCTGCGTGGTCGACAGCGAGTAGCCGAAGTGGCTGGACAGCAAGATGACCGCGGCGGCGGCCGATTCGGCGGCCATGCCTTGCGGCGGTTTGATCTCGACCAGGCCCTTGCCCAGGGTGCGAATGATGCGCCAGCCGCCGGTGTAGGTGCCGGCCGCCATCGCGAGCGCGCAACTGACGATCACCCACAGCGGCGGCAGCGTCGCCGACGTACTCACCGCGCCGTAGGACATCAACGCCAGGAAGATCACGCCCATGGTCTTCTGCGCGTCGTTGGTGCCGTGCGCCAGAGACACCAGCGCGGCCGAGCCGATCTGGCCGCGCTGGAACACCTTTTCGGAATGCTTCTCATCGACGTTGCGGGTGATGCGGTAGACCAGCCAGGTGCCGACGGAGGCGATCAAGGTGGCGATCACGGTGGCCACCACCGCCGGAACCAGCACCTTGGAGACCACGCCGCTCCAGATCACGCCGTGCCCGCCGACGGCGGCGATCATCGCCCCCACGATGCCGCCGATCAGCGCGTGCGAGGAACTGGACGGAATGCCGAGCAGCCAGGTCAACAGGTTCCAGACGATGCCGCCGACCAGGCCGGCGAAGACCAGCTCCAAGCTCACCAGGTGGGCGTCCACCAGACCCTTGGCGATCGTCGCCGCGACGGCGGTCGACAGAAAAGCCCCGAGCAGGTTCAGGCACGCCGACATGGTGACCGCCGCCTTGGGCTTGAGCGCGCCGCTGGCGATCGAGGTCGCCATCGCATTGCCGGTGTCATGGAAGCCGTTGGTGAAGTCGAAGGCGAGCGCCGTGACCACGACGATGATCAGAAGGAACAGATCAAGGCTCACGAGAGCATCACAGCGCCAATTCTGGCGACCGACGGTGCTGTTGTCTAACGATCACCCGCCCGAAATGCCGGTGTACTTCGAGACGTTCCGAAGTGTTCGCCTGCTGTTAACCTTCCGCGCGCTTGTCCTGGCGGGTGTCTCGGCGGAGCGGGTGCTCGGCGGGGACCTCCACGAAGATCAGGGTGGTGCCGTCGGGATCAGTGACATGCATCTCGTGCAGTCCCCACGGTTCGCGGCGGGCGGTTCGGGCGATTGGGACGCCGCGGCCCTCTAGCTCGGACTGGGTGGCGGCGACGTCGCGGACCTGCAGCCACAGCGCCCCCGGAAACGGCGCTTCCGGGCGCTCCGGGTTACCGTGGCCGGCCAGTTCGATCAGCGACTGCCCGGCGTAGAACACCATCCCGGCGCCGTAGTCGCGGGCGATGGCCAGACCGATCTCGTCGCGGTAGAACCGCAGCGAGCGTTGGTAGTCGGCCGGTCGGAGCAGCACCCGGCTGGCCAGAATCTCCATGACCTCGTGTCTATCACGTACCGCGCTGCATGACGGTGGTGACCAGGCCAGGCGCCATCACATCCAGCGCCCGCGCGGTCACCGCGATCCGCGGAGCGATGCGCACCGGCCGGCTGTGCGCCGCGGTGATCATCCACTCGGCCGCCTCGTGCGCCGTCAGCGCCGGACGGTTCTGGAAAGCCTTGGTCGGCGCGATCATCGGGGTCGCCACCAGCGGGTAGTACAGCGTGGTCGAATGCACGCCCTTGGCGGCCCACTCGGTTTCGATCACCCGGCTGACCGCCGACAGCGCCGTCTTGGAGGCGTTGTACACCGCGAACAGCGGTGAGGCCTCGGTCATCACGCCCCAGGTGGCGACGTTGATGATGTGCCCATCGCCGCGCTCGAACATCCCCGGCGCGATCGCGCGGATCAGCCGCAGCGGCGAGTAGTAGTTCAGCGTCATGGTCCGCTCGACGTCGTGCCAGCGGTCCAGTGATTCGGCCAGCGGCCGGCGGATGGACCGGCCGGCGTTGTTGACCAGAATGTCCACCCCGCCCAGCCGCTTTTCGACGTCGGCGGCGAGCGCGTCCACGGCGTCCATGTCGGACAGGTCGGCCGCGATCGCGATCGCGTCGCCACCGGCGGCGGTGATGCGTCCCACCACCTCGTCGAGCAGGTCTTTGCGCCGCGCCGCGGCGACGACCGTGGCGCCCTTCGCGGCAAACAGTTCGGCGGCGGCCTCACCGATGCCCGACGAGGCGCCGGTCAGCAGCACCCTCTTGCCGCGCAGGTCGATCTGTTTGGCCAGCGGCCGGTACGACAGCAGTTGCGGGGCGACTGGCGGGCGCATCGCGACCATGGCGGCCGCCTCGGTCAGGCGGCGTAACGGGCTTTTGCTCATGGATAGCCACTCTATGCGGTGGGACCGTTTGCCCCGAGCCTGTAGTTACCGTGCACGCCACTCGCACTTCTTCTCGCCAACTGCAGCCTCGGCGAAGCGCCCGCTCAGAAGTAGCGCGGGAAGGCGCTCCAATCCGGGTCGCGTTTCTCCAGGAACGCATCGCGGCCCTCGACGGCCTCATCGGTCATATAGGCCAGCCGGGTCGCCTCGCCGGCGAACAGCTGCTGGCCCACCAGCCCGTCGTCGAGCAGGTTAAACGCGAACTTCAACATCCGTTGGGCCTGTGGGGATTTGCCGTTGATCTCCTTGGCCCACTGCACGCCGGTAGCCTCCAGCTCGGCGTGGTCGACGACCTCGTTGACCGCACCCATGTGATGCATCTGCTCGGCGGTGTAGGCCCGGCCTAAAAAGAAGACCTCGCGGGCGAACTTCTGGCCCACCTGCCGGGCCAGATACGCGCTGCCGTAGCCACCGTCGAAGCTGCCGACGTCGGCGTCGGTCTGCTTGAAGCGCGCGTGCTCACGGCTGGCCAGGGTCAGGTCGCACACCACGTGCAGGCTGTGCCCGCCGCCGGCCGCCCAACCGTTGACCAGGCAGATCACCGGCTTGGGCATGAACCGGATCAGGCGCTGCACCTCCAGGATGTGCAGCCGGCCGGCCCGGGCGGCATCCACGGTGTCCGCCGTCTCCCCGCTCGCGTACTGATAGCCGCTACGGCCGCGGATCCGCTGGTCTCCGCCGGAGCAGAACGCCCAGCCGCCGTCTTTGGGGGAGGGCCCGTTGCCGGTCAGCAGCACCACGCCGACGTCCGAGGACATCCGGGCGTGATCGAGTGCCTGATACAGCTCGTCGACGGTGTGCGGGCGAAATGCGTTGCGCACCTCGGGGCGGTTGAACGCGACCCGCACCGTGGCGTCGGTGACATGGCGGTGGTAGGTGATGTCGGTCAGGTCGGCGAAGCCGTCCACCGGTCGCCAGATGCTCTCATCGAACGGGTTGCTGCTCAAGGCTTCTCCTCGTTGACTCTGCGGCCACCAGGCAAAAGTGCGAGTAACCCGCCTGGTCAGCGCAGAGTCAACCGTACGGCAAGCCGGGTCACGCACGTTTCGTTGACGGTGTCACCGAATCCAGGACGGCGGCGTAGCCCGGACCCTGGCCCGCTGCGGTGATCGCATCCAGGCGGGCGATGGCGTCGTCGCTCAGCACGATGTCGGCCACCGCCTGCTGGACCTTTTGGTCGCCGGAGTGGCCGCCACCGCATGAACCCGCGGCTACGGTGGGGACGATGACCATCGACGTGTGGATGCAGCACCCTACCCGCCGTTTCCTGGCCGACGACATGCTGGCGTCGCTGCGACGCTGGACCGGCGGGGCAATGCCCGACGATGAGATCCCCATCGAGGCCACCGTGGCCGCGATGGACAGCACCGGTGTGGATTTCGGTCTGCTCAGCGCATGGCGCGGACCCAACGGCATGGACCTGGTCTCCAACGACGAAGTCGCCGAATGGGTCCGGGCGCACCCGAGCCGGTTCGCCGGACTCGCCACCGTCGACCTGGATCGCCCGATGGAGGCCGTCCGCGAGCTGCGCCGCCGGATTAATGACGGGTTCGTTGGCCTGCGCGTGGTGCCCTGGCTGTGGAATGCCCCGCCCACCGACCGGCGCTACTACCCGCTGTTCGCCGAATGCGTCGAACTGGGCGTCCCGTTCTGCACCCAGGTCGGCCACACCGGCCCGCTGCGACCGTCGGAGACCGGGCGCCCGATTCCCTACATCGACCAAGTGGCACTGGACTTTCCCGAGCTGGTCATCGTGGGCGGGCATGTCGGCTATCCCTGGACCGAAGAGATGGTCGCCGTCGCCCGCAAGCACGAGAACGTCTACATCGACACCTCGGCCTACACCAGCAAGAGGCTGCCCGAGGAGCTGATCAGGTTCATGAAAACCCGAACCGGGCAACGAAAGGTGTTGTTCGGTACCAACTATCCGATGATCATGCACGATCACGCGCTGGACGGGCTGGATGATCTGGGGCTCGATGCCGAGGCGCGGGCGGATTATCTGCACGGCAATGCCGCGCGGGTGTTCAAGTTGGGGAGTGAGTAGCCGGCCGTCGCATTTATAGGTGACTGGCGGAACCGCCGTTAACCTTGCTAGCTTTCTGCTCAGAGCTCCAACGGGAGGTGTGAGCATGGCCTCGGTGCCGATCGATCCCGCGAAGCTATCGGTTCATCCGGCGCAGTTGCACGCCCAGGCTTCCCGGGTGGCCGACGCGACCGATGTGTCACGCACGTTCGCGGCCAGGCACGCTGGCTACGTGGGCGAATGCGCCGCGGCCTGGGCCGGGTCCTCTGCGGAAGCCCTGGCTGAGTTGAGCGCGCACTGAAAGGCTGCCGACGCGCGGTTGCACGGGCGGGTCGGGGCGTTCACCGAGGCCATGCGTGAGGGCGGCCGCCACTACACAGCGATGGAGGAGGAGCACGCCAGGATGTTCACCGTGCTCGTTCTCAGAGGAACCGGCGCTTCCTAGCGGATGACGATCACCACCGACGGCATCGAGAAGTGGAATCTCGAAACTCTGGACACGGTGTTCGAGATCGCCACGGAACGCGCCGCGCGCAAGGCCGACTTCGGTGCAGCGTTAGGCAGCGCCGGCAGCGGACTCAAGGACTGGGAAGGTCGCGGCGGCGACGCGTTCCGCCGAGAGTTGGGCAAGCACGGGCAGACATTGCCGATCACCAGAGTGAGGCGGCGGCGATCGCCAACGCCTTCTGCACCGCTCGGGCTGAGGTCTCGGCCTGTAAAACGGAGTGGACCTCGATCAAATCGGCTGCGGCAAGCAATGATTGGGCGATCAGTCCCGATGGACGGTTGAGCGGAAACGTCACCGAGAAGAAGCGCAACGACTTTGACACCCTGCAACGACGGCTGACCAAGCTGATGGCCGACGCAAGCAGGGCGGACCAGGATCTGGCCACAGCTATCCGGGCAGTGGTCGGTGACATCAAGGTCAACGCGGATGGTCGCGCGATGTTCGGCCCGCCGATGCCGGACGACGCCACGAAAGCGCCAGCCGGGAAGGCGCCGCTGACCGACGCGCGGAGGGCGGGTGACGCCTCCGGCGATCCAGCGGCTGGAAGCCTGCCCTGGCTGTTGAGCCAGGCGAAGCAGGGCGGTGGGCCCGTCCCCCCAGTGCCGTTAAACCCCAAGGACGTCGAGAGCTTCAAAGTAGCTGCTAGGCAGGTGCTGGCCAACGACGGTGTTCCGGCGGATCAGGTCGAGGCGCGGATCAATGCGGCCGTGGTCGCCGCCCAGCAGCCGCTGCCGCGATATATCCCCCCTGCACCGCAACGCGGACCGGCACCCGGGTTCGGCGACGGATTCGGTGACCGGTGGCGCGCCACCGAACACGGCGTCGAGAATCTGCTGGGACAGGGCGGACCGGGCGCCCCCGGTGTGCTGGAATCCTGGGGCGGAATGGCCAAAGGCATTGGCAGTGCCATGATCAACCCCGTCGGTGCAGGCTTCGCAGAAGTCAAAGACGCCCTCAACTCGCCGAGTCCCGCCTACTTCCTTGGAGAAAAGACCTTCGATGTCGGCTCCGCTGCCGCAACGCTCCCGTTCGCTGGGGAAGGTGCCATGGTTCGGGCGGGGCTTCCAGCTGAGGTTCTTACTCCGGGCGGCGCGCCCGCCGCAGTTTTGCGGGACTGGCATCCCACCGGCGGAATGCTGTCGGCGGAGTTTGAATCGCGGTTTGGCGCCCCAGAATCCCGAGCATGGCCTGGCAACGACGGGTTTCCACCGGGGTACGTCCCGCAACCGGCGCAGCTACCGGAGGGCACGATTCTCGACAGATTCGGTTCGGCAGGTGGTCGCTACCTCGCCCCCGACGGCACACCATTTGCGGATCGGTCCCTGGCCCCAGAATTGGTTGACGCAAACTACAATCGGTACATGGTTACCGGCGAGTCACTCCCGCCCGGTTGGCAAATAGTCGAGGGGCCAGTGCAGCCTTTTTACGGGCAGGCGCCGTCGCCTGGGGCAATGCAATACATGATCACTGCGCCAGATGGTGTCCAGCCAACGGTGCGGGAATTAGTAAAGTTAGGAATACTCGATAGTCATGGACCACCCCTCGGGCAATAAATCTACAGAACTTCAAATCGAAATTGATCGGTTATCGGAGCAATTGGGCGTTCGTTCCATGCCAGTCGGGCTGCGAACGGATGACGGGCTCAATATCTTCGTCGCCGACGATGGCTCGTGCCACTATGCCTTCTACGAGCGTGGGAAGCTTGGCTTCGACCGAGTCGGCAGCATAGATGATCTACGCTACTGGTACTGCGCTGATATCGTCACAGACGAAGCCGCAAAACGAGTCGGCGACCGCACCGAGCGTTTCAAACTTGAGTACGAAATATTAAGTCAATTCAGCACCGACTGGGCGAAAAGAAATGTCCGCGACACGGCGGCCATGTTTCGTAAGTATGGAAAGCCGCAGGATATCGCGCTGCTCCCTGATATCGGCGAGCCATTATGATGGATGTCGGCGTTAAATCCAACGCGCTTCAGATCGAAATCGATCGGCTGTCCGAGGAGGTCGAAGTCCGCTCCCTGCCGGTCGGACTGCGTACCAATGACGGGCTCAACATCTTCGTCGCCGACGATGGCGCCTTCGGCGAATACGTACCGCTCGAAGCCGCACTGGCTGGCTCGCCCGATCAGACCGGCCGCCTGCTGGAGCTGTTGATCGCCGGAGCGGCCGTCACGGGTTGACCGCGCCAGTGGGCAAGAGCCAGCAACCCCGCCTGGCCGAGCAAACCCCGCTAGGATAGGCAAGGTTAGCCTAAGCCGGGGGGCTTAGGCGGTAGTGCCGGGGGATGTCGGTGAGCGCTGTACTGGGGGTATCGCTGTCTGCGACGCGCGCGGGCGTGGTCGTGCTCGAAGGGATCGGGGCTGATGCGCGGACGGTGATCCGCGACGCGGTCGCCGTGTCTGCGGGAGGACTGGATGTCGTTGCGGACGCTGTCGCGCAGGCTGTGCGCACCGCAGCGAACCGCGGCTACCCGGTGCAGGCGGCTGGGCTGACCAGCACGACTGACGCCGAGCAGTATGCGTTGGACTTGGCAGGGCTGTTAACAGATTCGGATATTGCCGAGACCGTGATGTTCGAGCCGGCCGACGCTGTGGCGGCGCTGGCCGAGGTGGTCGCCTCGAGCAGACGATCTCAGCGCGCTACCGTCAGCCTGATCGCCGAGGACCAAACCATCGCGGTGCTGGCCGATGACCGAGACGGCGTGCACCATACCGCCGTCTCCGAGCACCACGACGACGACGCGGCGTTGGTATCGCTGGACCAACTCGTCGCCGACTGGGCACCAGGTGCGGTGTTCGTGATGGTCCCGCATGGCCTCGTGGCCGCAGGCTTCCCGCAGCGGCTTGAGCGCGCCGTCGCTCCGCGAACGATGGCGCTGATCGATGCCGAGCTGGGGTTGGCCCGCGGGGTGGCGCTCGCGGCCGGAAACGCAGCCCTCAACGGTGGCATTGTCGCCGAGGAGCCGACTGTTCCTATGCGGCAACGGCTCCACCGCGCCGATGCGCTGTTGGTAGCCGCCGTGGCGGTGACGTTGTTGCTGGCAGCGATGACGATCGCGCTGGTGCGCGGGGCTCTGTTCGGGGCCGAACCGCCGGCGCAGGCGAGTGTCGGCGCTTCCGGCAACGAGACCCAGCAGAGCCGACAGGCTCCACTGCCGCCCTCGTCCGCTGGGGCGCCGCCGGTTTCGGCAAGGGAGAAGGACTCCGTTGTGGTGCCACCGGTTTCGGCGCCGGCGCAGGCCGAACCTCACATCGCGGAAGCCGGTGAGGCGCACCTCCGAAAGATGACCGAGCCGCTCGCCGAATCAGCCCCGGCTCCGGCTGCCACACCCATAGGGTCTCCGCCGCCGCCGGAACCCGTCGAGGAACCGGCACCGTCGCCCATCCAAGACGCGATCGCCTTTGTGGAACAGACGTTGGGGATCGATGTCGACAATGACGGTCTGATCAATGGTCGCCCAGCAACACCGGCGCCGGACCCCGAGCACGCTCCGTAGCGGCCATGACCTAACCAGTTTGCGGGCCCGGTCCGACATCCACCTGGCGCACGCACCAGCCGACCGGCACCATAGACCGATGCCGCCCCTTGACGACATCCTCGACCGCCTGCATGTAGTGGCGTTGCCGATGCGCGTCAAATTCCGCGGCATCACCGTTCGCGAACTGGCGCTGCTCGACGGCCCGGCCGGCTGGGGCGAGTTCGGCGCCTTCCCCGAATACGAACCCCCCGAGGCGGCGCACTGGCTGGCGTCGGCGCTCGAATGCGCTTACCACCAGCTGCCGCAACCCCTCCGGGACCGTATCCCGATCAACGCGACCGTGCCCGCCGTCGACGCCGGTCAAGTCCCCGACGTGCTCGCACGATTCCCCGGCGCGAAGACCGCCAAAGTCAAAGTCGCCGAGCCCGGCCAGAGCCTGGCCGACGACGTCGCCCGCGTCGAGGCCGTCCGCGCGCTCGTGCCCACCGTGCGGGTCGACGCCAATGGCGGCTGGACCGTCGAGCAAGCAGCGCAAGCCGCAAAGGTGTTGGGGCCACTGGAATATCTGGAACAGCCCTGCGCCACCGTCGCCGAACTCGCCGAGCTGCGCCGCCGCATCGACACCCCGGTGGCCGCCGACGAGAGCATCAGGAAAGCCGAGGACCCGCTGGCCGTCACCAAAGCGGGTGCCGCCGACATCGCGGTGCTCAAAGTCGCACCGCTGGGCGGTGTTTCAAAGCTACTAACCATCGCCGACCAGATCGGCATCCCGGTGGTGATCTCCAGCGCGATCGACTCCGCGGTCGGCATCGGTGCCGGCTTGCATGCCGCCGCCGCACTGCCGGACCTGCGGCACGCCTGCGGGCTGGGCACCGGATCACTGTTCATCGACGATATCGCCGAGACGCCACCACAAACGGACGGCTACCTGCCGGTGCAGACCATCACCCCGGACCCGGCCCGACTGAACGCACTAGCAGCTCTACCGCAGCGGCGGCAATGGTGGATCGAGCGAATCAAGGCCTGCTACCGGCATTTGGGGTAGGCGCCTACCCTAGGCGGGCCGACGCGGCCGGCGCACACTGCGCACATGTCTGGATTCCGCGTGGGCATTCAAGAGGGTATCGTCGCCGCTCGTCCGACGGTCGACGCTTTCACCAGGGCCAACTATCTCGGGGCGGTGGCGAGTCGGGTCGACTCGTTCTGGGTGCCCGACCACCTCAACGCACTGTTCCCCCGAGCGCTGTGGCAGCCCAAGTACGCCGGCGCCGCCAAGGTCATGCCGTCGGTGGACGCCTTTCTGGAACCTTGGACCATGCTCGGGCATATCGCCGCGCGCAACCGGATCGGCCGCTTGAGGCTCGGCACCTCGGTGACCGACACCGGTCGGCGCAATCCGGCGGTCACCGCGCAGGGCGCCGCGACACTGCATCTGCTCACCCGCGGACGGGCCATCCTGGGCATCGGCACCGGAGAGCGGGAAGGCAATGAGCCCTACGGCGTGGAGTGGTCCAAGCCGGTCGCCCGGTTCGAGGAGGCGATCGCGACGATCCGCGCGCTGTGGGATTCCCATGGCGAACTGGTCAACCGGGATTCACCCCATTTCCCGTTGCGCAACGCGCTCTTCGATCTACCGCCCTACGGCGGCAAGTGGCCGCCGATCTGGATTGCCGCGCACGGGCCTCGCATGCTGCGCGCCGTCGGTCGCTACGCCGACGGGTTCTATCCCGCCGCGCCGCACCAACCGCAGGAATACGCGCGGCGCCTCGACGTTGTTCGCGCGGCGGCCTCCGACGCGGGACGCGACCCCAGGTCGATCGTCCCGGCCCTGTGGATGGGCGTCGTCACGGGCCGCAGCGCCGCGGAGGTCGACCAGGCACTGGAATCCGAAATGATCAAAGCATGGGCACTGAACGCAACCGACGAGTTCTTCGCCCAGCACGGCGCGCAGCACCCGTTGGGGATCGGCTTCGGCGGCGGCCAGGACCTGTTGCCGCACGACTGGGACGAGAATACGGCGCTGTCCTACATCAAGGACATTCCGCGGGAAGTCTTGAGCGAAACGCTGCTCGCCGGCACGCCCGCTGAGATCGTCGACCGGGTGGCGGAGTGGCGGGACTGCGGGGTGCGCTACATCGTGTTGGCGAACTTCAGTGCGTTCCAACGCAGCCTGCGCAACGGCATGGCCGCCAACGTGCCCTTCTTCAAGATCATCAGGGCACTCAAAAGGCTCTGACGCTTACACGCTGGGCAGTCGCGCGTCGATCCCGTTCGCGATCGTGACCGCCTCATCACTGACATAGAGTTTGCACGCCAGCACATCGATGGCGACGTTGTTGGCCACGCGCAGCGCAGTCGCCCCGCAGCAGTGGATCGCCGATATCAGAATTGGCTGGCGCCACCATCGACGTAGATCTCTGAGCCGGTCATGAAGGTGCTGCCGTCGGAGGCCAAAAAGGTGATCACGTTACCGATCTCCTCCGGCTGTGCACGCCGCTTCATCGGCACTGTGGAGGTCACCGCTGCCAGTGCGTCGTCGGCACCGTCGAAGAGTTCGGCCAGGCCCGGTGTCTCCGTGAGCCCTGGAGCAACGACGTTGACGCGGATCTTCCGGTCGACGAGTTCTGCGGCCCAGCTGCGGGCCAGCGACCGGATCGCGGTCTTGGACGCGGCGTAGACGCTGGTGCCGGGCGATGCCTTCACATCGCCGGAGGAGCCGCACAGGATGACCGATGCGCCTTCGTTGAGCAGCGGAAGGGCGGCCTGCACCGTGAAAATGATCCCGCCGACGTTGGTGTTGAACGTCTTGGCGTAGTGCTCCCAGGTGATCTCTTCCAGGACCGCGATCTCGGCGATACCGGCATTGGCGAAGACGATGTCGAGCTTGCGTCCCGTGGCCTCGATGGTGGATGCGACGCGGCGGAGATCAGACGGCTTGGTCACGTCGGCTCGAATGTAGCTGGCCTGACCGGTTCCGATGCCGGCGACAGCATTTTCGAGGGCGTCTTCGCGACGTCCCACGAGGAAGACGTAGGCCCCCTCTTTAGCCAGAGCACGCGCCCCGGAGAGACCTATGCCCGACGTTGCTCCGGTGACGAGCGCAGTCCTACCTGCCAGGAACGACATGCGAACCTCCAGGCTTTGTACCGTTCGGTTGCCCGCTGTTCGGGTATTGCCGGTTACGTTCTCGGGTGGCACTCATGGTCCGATCCTTCCCTTGGGGTCTGAGGAGTCGCGCATGTCATCGACAAGTGCTGCGTCCGCTAATGGGCACTGGGATGGGCAAGAATCTCGACCAGTGCTGGCCCGCGGTGGTTGAAGGCTTCCGCGATCGCTGCATTCAACTCGGCGGGATCGGTGACCCGCCTGCCGTAGGCGCCGCAGCTTCGGGCGTAAGCGGCGAAGTCGGGGTTGTGCAGCGATGTCTGCCAGACCTCGTATTCGGAGGCCCGCTGCTCCTGGCTGATCTTGGCGAGTTCGGCGTTGTTGAGCAGAATATGGGTGATATCCATGTCGTATTTCACTGCGGTGGTGATCTCGGCGAGGTATTGCCCGAATCCCCCGTCGCCGGTGACGGCGACAATCGGTCGGTCGGGGGCTGCGGCCCAGGCACCCATGGCGGCAGGAAATCCGAAGCCGATCGAGCCGAGATACCCGGACATTAGGACAGACTGCTCTTTGGCTTCGAAATATCGACCGAACGAGTACGCATGGTTGCCCACGTCAACGGCGAGAACGGCGTTCGCCGGAACCAGGTGGTTTAGCTCTTGAAAGATCGTTGCGGGAGCCACCCCCTCATCGGGGTTCTTCGCGGCCCGGCGGGTCTTATCCGCCCGCCACACCGACCAGCGTTGAGCGACTTCTGGACGCTGGTCGACCAGTGCCGGATGGAGGCGCACATGTTCCCACAAGGCGGAGGCAGTCACCCCCACGTCGCCGAGCACGGGAACCGCCACGGGTCCGAAACGACCGAGGGCCAGCGGGTCGGTATCGACTTGGATGGTTGGCTTGTAAGGGGAAATGCCGGTGTGGTTGGAGAAAGACGCGCCGAATACCAGCAGCAGATCGGCCTTGTTCATCATCCACGAGGCGACCGGCGTGCCGGAACGGCCCAGCACACCGCAGGCCAGGGGATGTGCGTCGGAGATTTGGCCCTTCGCCTTGAACGTGGTCAACACTGGCGCGTGCAGGCGTTCGGCCAGTGCAACAACGCCCGGCATGTCGAACTTCGAGCCGGCACCGACCACGATCACCGGTCGGGTGGCGCCCTCTATCGCGTCGAGGGCCTGCGCGAGTGGTACGGCGGGGGGCGCCACCCGGAGGTCGGGCATCCGACCCTCCGGCCCCAAGGACCGAACGTTGGGGGCCGCGATAACTTGCACCTCGTCCGGCACGACCAGGTGGCCGACACCGCGTTCGAGGATCGCGTGTTTGAGCGCCAGAGTCATCAACTCCGCGTGATCGGAGTTGGCCCGCACCATCGTTGAATAGACGGCAACGTCGGCGAATGCCGCAAGCAGGTCGATGTCTTGAAAGGCGCCCTTGCCCGCGACCGACGAGTCGACGTTTCCGGATAGCGCGAGCACCGGGGCACGGTCGGATCGTGCGTCGTAGAGCCCGGTCAGCAGGTTCGTCGAACCCGGGCCGGCGATACCGAAGCATGCCGCGGGCCGGCCGGTGAGTTTCCCGTAGGCGGCGGCGGCGAAGGCCGCTGCTCCTTCGTGCCGGATGCCGAAGTACCGGATTTTCCCCGCGGTTTCTGCACGGTGCAACGCCTCGGCAATGCCAAGGTTGGAATGACCGACCATGCCGAAAACCGTGTCCACGCCCCAATTGGTCATCGTCTCGACCAGCACATCGCTGATCGTCCGATTGGGTGGGCTGGGTTCGGGAATCCCGACGTAGACGCCGTCGTCGCGTGCTTCGACCGGGTAGGTGGGGACATCGAAATCCGGTCCGCCTGCGGCCATACCGGTGAAGGGGTCGAAATCGAAGCCATGCCATGGACAACGGATTTTGTCGTTCTCCACCGTTCCTTGCCCGAGCGGTCCGCCCTGATGCGGGCAACGGTTGTCGATAGCGCCGTACCGACCGTGCAGCTTGGTCAGGGCGACGGTCTTCAGGCCCGCCGGGCAGGCCGTGACTTCGCCCTCGTCAAGGCCGTCGGACTCGGCGACCTTGTGCCAGCGCACTTCCCGTTGCTGATCATCGGCCCCGGCGGGCGAGGTTTTTTCAACAGTCACAGTGGTTCAACTCCTGCGTAGGGGACCCCGCTGAGGTAGGCGAAGTGTGTGTGACGAAGGGTTCCTCGGCGGTGTCCGCCGGCTTGATCCACGCGCCCTGGTAGCCGTCGTCGTCATAGGTTTGTGAATTGGCTTCGGCGAACTCGGTCAGCGTGGACCTGTCGACATACACCGAGTCATCGGATACCCAGGCCGGAAACTTCGTCAGGGCGACCGATGGGTTGACCGGTGAGACGCCGGTGTCGACGGCGTAGCGCCAGCCGTGAACCGTGCACACCAGAACGTCTCCGTCGACATGCCCGTCGGCCATGAGGGCCCCGCGATGAGCGCAGCGCCCGTAAAGCGCGGAGACGTCGTTGCCGCGGAGGATCAGGACAAGGTCCACGCCGGACACTTTCGCGGCGAATGGCTCGCGCTCAGCCAGGTCTGAAAGCGATGCCACTCGCAGGCCGGTTGTCGACTCGGGCGTCATGATCGTGGCTGCTCCTAGTAGGTGACTGATCAAAAGTGCTTCTGTTTCAACCCGGCTAAGGTTCTACCTGACGATACGGAACGGTCCGTCTCGTGTCAAGACGGACCGGTCCGTCTTGTTGTATGCGTCGGACCCCATTAGTGTTCTGGCATGCGCGCAAGCCCCCGAGACCCCAGCCGGCGCAACGAACACTCGCGTCTTGCCATCCTCGAGGCGTCGATTTCCTTGATCGGCGAGCTAGGGTACGACAACGTTTCGATCGAGGCGATTGCCAGGCGGGCCGGCGTGGGCAAGCAAACGATCTACCGCTGGTGGCCCTCCAAAGGTGCGGTGGTGCTTGAAGCCGCTACCCAGAGTCTTGATCCCGTAGTCGCGTTTCCAGACACCGGGGACCTAGAGGCTGACCTGCGGGTTCAGCTGACTGGGATCCTGGAGGTCGTCACGACCACGGGTTTCGGAGCGGCATATCGAGGTGTGGTCGCCGCCGGCCAGTCCGACCCTGGCCTGTTGCGTGCCGTCTTCGACCAGATCATCGAACCCAACGTCACGGCGTTCGGCGCGCGGGCCGCCCTGGCTCAGGAGCGTGGCGAGATACGCGCCGACGCTGACGTGGGAACTCTGCGCGATGTGCTTTACGGGGTCATCGAGTACCGGATGTTTCACGCGATGCCGATCGAACCCAGATACATCGACGCAGTTCTGGAGATTGCGTTCCAAGGAATCAAACCGGGGTGAAGATCCACAGTTGTTCACGTACTCTCGCTGCCCTCACGGTTCTCACCTCGGCCATGACGTTGGCGGCCTGCGCTTCAGACGCCCCGGCAACAACGCCCTCATCATCCGGCCTGGATCGGTTCTACTCTCAGCAGATCGCCTGGGAGGCCTGCGAGCGTTATGCCAACACCTCGATCGAGAGTGCCGTCTTTGCCCGGACGCCGACTATTGAGTGTGGACGCTTGGAAGTGCCACTGGATTATCGGGATCCGGACGGCAGGACAGCCCGCCTCGCCGTCGCGCGAGTGCCCGCGCGAGGCCGGCCCGTCGGCTCGTTGGTGATAAACCCCGGCGGGCCCGGCGGCTCCGGGTTGTTCGCCACCGCGGCGATGGCGATGTCGCTCCCGGACGCTCGGCTGACCGAAAGTTTTGACCTTGTCGGTTTCGACCCGCGCGGCGTGGGTAGCTCGGACCCTGCCATCGAGTGCTTCACCGATGCCGAGGCAGATCGTGGCGAGTTCCTGTTGAGCACGCAGGGCACCACTGTGCAATGGACAGAACAGGACACGAAAGACATTCTCGATCGGTGCGCCGAGCGCTCGGGTGGCGTCGACGTACTGACCAGTGTCGGCACCCACAATGCAGCGCGTGACATAGACGTACTGCGGGCCGTGCTCGGCGATGAACAGCTCACCTTCCTGGGGCAGAGTTACGGGACGCGACTGGGCGCCGTCTACGCCGAGCAGTTCCCCCAGAACGTGCGCGCGATGCTGCTCGACGGCGCCATCGATCCGAATCAGGGCACCGTCCCGCGCCGGGTCGGTGCGTACGCAGGGTTCCAGCGCTCTTTCGAGCAGATGGCCGCGTTCTGTGCCACGCAGGTCGACTGTCCACTGGGCGACGACCCGGCCAGGGCTACCGAGGTGTTTCACCAGATCGTGCGCCCGCTCTACGGTAGGACGGTGCCGGCGTTGAACTCCGATCTAGGGTTCGACGAAGCGATCGGCGGAGTGATCTCCGGTCTCTACAGCCAAGCGGCTTGGCCCCGAATCATCACTGGGATAACGCAGTTGCAACAGGGGCGTGGCGACGAACTGCTACAGCTCAACTATGACTTCTCGCTGCGCGACGCCGAGGGGCGTTGGCCCAATTTCGCCGAGGCGCTCTACGCGATCAATTGCATGGATGAAGAACGGCTCAGCGAGAAGGAGGGTAATGCGTTGCGTGCCCGCATATTCGACGCTGCACCCTTCATGGACCCCGGAGTCGCTCTTACCGGCGCCCGCGACGGTTGCGAACAGTGGCCGACGGAGCCGACGCTTGGCATCCCGTACGCGGACGACATCGTGGGACTACCGCCCACGCTGGTCGTGTCGATCACCGGTGATCCCACCACACCACATGCCGGCGGCGTCAAGCTGGCAGCGAGGCTCGGCAGTGCCTTGCTCACGGTGGAAGGGGAAGGACACACCATCGTCATGGCCGGAACCAACCAGTGCGTCAACGAGATAGCCGCCGATTACCTGATCGAACTCAAGTTGCCGCCGTTAGGTGCGTCATGCAAGCTGTGACGCTGCCGGCGAACTGAGCCAAACGAGGCACCTGCATCGACACGGTCGTGACCTGCACCGCCATGCGCGGTGTCACACGCTGGGCAGTCGCGCGTCGATCCCGTTCGCGATCGTGACGGCCTCGTCACTGACGTAGAGCTTGCACGCCAGTACATCGATGGCGACGTTGTTGGCCACCCGCAGCGCCCGCTGGCAGGACCAGCCCGCCGTGTTGTCCTGGTGCTGGGTCATCCAGAGCGTGGAATCGATGTCGGAGACCGTGTCGAACGTCCACGGCGTATCGCGGTAGCCGTCCTTGGTGGTCGTGAAAGACCGCTCACCGCAGGGGGACCAGCGCCGCGCGGTCGTGTCGAAGAAGCTCTGGGCATCGCCGCGGTTGACGAACGTCGTCGCCGCCTGAATGACGAAGTGGTCCAATGCGGTTTCGGACAGGGTCTGGACGACCGTGGCGGTCCAATTGGTGTCGGCGTAGACCGACTGCTCCACGGGCATCCAGGCGGCCATGCACTCGTGGTCAGGAAATTGCCGGGCGGAGTCGAACATTCGCGAGCGCGAGTCTTGCACCCGCATCCCGGAGGCGCCCATGATGTCGCTGACGGTGGAGGCCTCCAACAGCAGATCGGCCAGCATCGACGCTGCGACCGGCCGGGGCCCGTTGTGGTCGGCCGGCACCGCCAGGCCGCCGGTCACCCTCGAACATCCGGCCAGCACGGCGCAGGCCAGCACCAACGTGCAAGCCACCCCTGCGGTCCGTCCCCGCATCACCGTCCCCAGCTGCGCAGTTGCGATGCTGACACCATAGGGCGTTGGCGGGTCGCGTACCTTCAAACCCGTGACCAACCTTGCTTACGACGACCGTAATCAGGATGGCGATCCGGTTTTGTTCATCGCAGGGCGTGGCGGGGCGGGCCGCGGCTGGCATCTGCACCAGGTACGCGACTTCCAGCTCGCCCGCTACCGCCCGATCACCTTCGACAACCGTGGTATCGGCGCCACGGAGAATGCCTCCGGGTTCACCACCGAAACAATGGTGGCCGACACCGCGCAATTGATCGAAACCTTGGGCGTCGGCCCGGTGCGGATCGTCGCGGTGTCGATGGGTGCCTTCATCGCCCAGGAACTGATGTTGGCGCGGCCCGAGCTGGTGCGCTCAGCGGTGCTGATGGCCACCCGCGGGCGCCATGACTGCGCGCGCGACTTCTTCTACCAGGCCGAAGTGAAGCTGGCCGAGTCCGGCCTCGACCTTCCTGCTGAATACGAAGCCAAAGTGCGCCTGCTGGAAAGCTTTTCGCCGAAAACACTCAGCGACGACGCGGCGATCAAGGACTGGATCGCCATGTTCACCATGTGGCCGGTCAAGAACACCCCGGGGCTGCGTCGCCAGCTCGATGTGGCGCCGCTGACCAACCGGCTTCCCGCCTACGCCAACATCACCCAGCCGGTGCTGGTGATCGGGTTCGGCGACGACGTCGTCATCCCCCCGCACCTGAGCCGCGAGGTCGCCGACGCGATTCCGGGCGCGCGGTACCTGGAGATCCCCGACGCCGGCCACCTGGGGTTCATCGAGAAACCCGAGGCGGTCAACAAGGCCGCGCTGGAGTTCCTCGCCGAGGTCGACGGCAAGCCGTTCCGCTGGACGCCTCCGCCGCCGGCACACGACTAACCTCATACCAATGACCAACCCTTCGACGGCACAGGCCCGCATCGTCGTCGACGAGCTGATTCGCGGCGGCGTCCGCGACGTGGTGCTGTGCCCGGGGTCGCGCAACGCACCGCTGGCGTTCGCGCTGCACGACGCCGACCGGGCCGGCCGGCTGCGCCTGCACGTGCGCATCGACGAACGCACCGCGGGGTATCTGGCGATCGGGTTGGCAGTGAGTGCCGGCGCGCCGGTGTGCGTGGCGATGACCTCAGGCACCGCGGTGGCCAACCTCGGGCCTGCGGTGGTGGAGGCCAACTACGCGCGGGTGCCGCTGATCGTGCTGTCCGCCAACCGGCCCTATGAGCTGCTCGGCACCGGCGCCAACCAGACCATGGAGCAGCTCGGCTACTTCGGCACTCAGGTGCGTGCCACCATCAGCCTGGGCCTGGCCGAGGATGCTCCTGAGCGGATGGACGCCCTCAATGCCACCTGGCGCTCAGCAGTGTGCCGAGTATTGGTGGCCGCCAACGGGTCCCGCACCGCCAACGCCGGCCCCGTGCAGTTCGACATTCCGCTGCGTGAGCCGCTGGTGCCGGAGGCCGATGACGCCGGTGCATTGACGCCGGGCCGTCCGGGCGGCCGACCGTGGACCTACACCCCGCCGGTCAGCTTCGATCAGCCCCTCGACATCGACCTGACCCCGGACACCGTGGTGATCGCCGGGCACGGCGCCGGTGTGCACCCGAACCTGGCGGCGCTGCCCACGGTCGCCGAACCCACCGCCCCGGTGCCGAAGAACCCGCTGCACCCGCTGGCGTTGCCGCTGCTGCGCCCACAGCAGGTCATCATGGCCGGCCGGCCGACTCTGCACCGCCCGGTATCGGCGCTGCTGGCCGACCCGGCGGTGCCGGTGTTCGCACTGACCACCGGGCCGCGCTGGCCTGACGTGTCGGGAAACTCGCAGGCCACCGGCACCCGCGCCGTCACCTCGGGGTCACCGGATGCGGCCTGGCTGCACCGCTGCGCCGAGCTGAACCGCAGCACCAACGCCGCGGTGCGCGAGCAGCTGGCGGCGCACCCGCTCACCACCGGCCTGCACGTGGCCGCGGCCGTCGCCGACGCGCTCCGCCCCGGCGATCAGCTGGTGCTGGGCGCTTCCAACCCGGTGCGGGACGCCGCGCTGGTGGGGCTGGGAAGCTCCGTGGGGGTCCGTGACATTGCCGTGCGGTCCAACCGCGGGGTCGCCGGCATCGACGGCACCGTTTCCACCGCGATCGGTGCCGCGCTGGCCTTCGAACGAGCACAAGGCGGGTCCGACCCCGGCCGCACCATCGCCCTGATCGGGGATCTGACGTTTGTGCACGACAGCTCCGGGCTGCTGATCGGGCCCACCGAGCCCGCCCCGCGCCAGCTGACCATCGTGGTGTCCAACGACAACGGCGGCGGCATCTTCGAGCTGCTCGAGCAGGGCGACCCGCGGTTCGCCGACGTGTCGTCGCGGATCTTCGGCACCCCGCACGACGTCGACGTCGGCGCGCTGTGCCGCGCTTATCACGTCGAGTCCCGGCAGATCGAGGTCGACGCGCTGCCCGCCGCGCTCGCCGAACCCGCCGGCGGCATGCGGGTGCTCGAGGTCAAGGCCGACCGGTCCTCTCTCCGCGCACTGCACGCCGCGATCAAGGCCGCCCTGTGAGATTGCCACGCTGTACGTCGTTGAAAGCGATGTTGCGCAAACTGATTCACGGTACGGGTGCCGTCGCGCCGGATAGCACGGCCGGACGTGTGCTGCGCTGGGCCCGAACCGGTGTGCTGATCATGGTCGTCGTGGTGACGCTGCAGTCGCTGCTGTTGGTGGCCGGGGCCTGGCGCAACGACATCGCCATCGAAGGTGACATGGGGGTAGCCGAGGCCGAAGTCCTCAACGCGGGCTTTCGGCGCTCCACCATCGAGTTCGTCACCCCGGAGCGAATCACCTACCGCCCCGAGCTCGGGGTGCTCTATCCCTCCGAATTGGCAACCGGGATGCGCATTTACGTCGAATACGACAAGGCCGACCCGGACCTGGTGCGGGTACAGCACCGCACCGCGGTACTGGCGATCATCCCGGCCGGCTCGATCGTGGTGATCGCCTTGCTGGTCGGCGCCGCGGCGCTGGCGGGATTGGCCGTCGTCGAACGGCGCTGGGCGGGAACCAGTAGCTGACGCAGGGTTGGCCACCTGCTAGCCTGCCGTGGATTTCCTGCCGTTCGGTTGCCAGCAAGCGACGGCCCTCAACGACGAGGAGTCCTTCCACGAATCGACGTACCGTGTCCCTCATCGGTGCACTCGCTTTCGGAGTCGGCGTTGCAACCGCTCCAACCGCTGTGGCAGAGCCCTACTACAAGAACTGCGCCGCCGCCCGTGACGCAGGAGCGGCGCCCATCTACCAGGGTGAGCCAGGGTATCGCTCGGAACTCGACCGCGACGGCGACGGCATCGCCTGCGAGCCGAAGCGCCGCTAGCGCTCCTGCACCAGCCGGTCCAGCCAGCCGGCATCATCGGTGTCGACAACAGTTCGGGTGGCAAGATCGTAAACCGTTGGGGTGCCGGGGCTCTCCGGGTTGGCCGCCAGCAGCTGTACCCGGTTGAAGGCGTTCATCGACGTCGGCTCGACGGCCGGCTGACCCTCGGCGATCCTGTCCACCACGTGGGCGGGCAGGCCGCTCTCCCGTGCGGTGGTCGCGATGTCCTCGAGATTCGGCGTCGCGCCCTTGCGGTACAGCTCGTTGACGAACGTCTGGTAGGACGCTGCCGGGGTGACCGGATCGGCGGCGGCCATCAGCGCGTTGCCGACGCGGGCGGAGGTGTCGTTGTCGCGGCGGGCATCCAGAAACGTCATCCAGCGGTAGGTGACCGTGACGTCCCCGGCGGCCAGGTGCCGGCCCAGGGCGTCCCCGGAGGCCGCCTCGAACTTCGCACACTCCGAGCATTGCGGGTCGCAGAAGATCTCCAGCTGTACCGGGGCGTCGGCCGAGCCGGCGAGCACGCCGAAGTGGTCGGGGGACAGGGCGGTGCCCGGCACACCGGGTCCATGCGCCGGTCCCAGCTTCGCCTCTCCTCCGTCGAGGCTCGCTGAACCGCTGGGGTCTGCCGCCGCGGGAGCCGCCAACGCCGCGCCGAACGTCACCAGTGCCGCCAATGTGCCCAGCCAAGACCGCATTCCACCCACCCTATCGGAGGCGGGTAGCGTCGACACCGTGAGCCGCGCGAGCCTGGACAAAGACCCCCACGCGGTGGCATCGATGTTCGACGGTGTCGCGCGCCGCTACGACGTGACCAACACCGTGATGTCGCTGGGCCGCGACCGTTCCTGGCGGCGAGCGACGCGGAAAGCACTGGGACTGCAGCCCGGGGAGAAGGTGCTGGACCTGGCCGCCGGGACTGCGGTGTCCACCGTCGAACTGGCGAAGTCGGGCGCGTGGTGCGTGGCCGCGGATTTCTCGGTCGGCATGCTGGCCGCGGGCCACAAACGAGACGTGCCCAAGGTGGCCGGCGATGCCACCAAGCTGCCGTTCGACGACGGCGTGTTCGACGCGGTGACGATCAGCTTTGGGCTGCGCAACGTCGTCGACCATACCGCGGGGCTGCGGGAGATGGCCCGGGTGACCAAACCCGGTGGGCGACTGGTGGTTTGCGAGTTTTCCACCCCGACCGTCCCGGTGTTCGCCACCGCCTACAAGGAGTACCTGATGCGGGCGCTGCCGGCGGTGGCCCGGGCGGTGTCGTCTAATCCGGAGGCCTACGTCTATCTGGCCGAGTCGATCCGGGCCTGGCCCGACCAGGCCGCGTTGGCCGAGCGGATCGGCGCGGCGGGCTGGTCGGACGTGAGCTGGCGCAACCTCACCGGCGGCATCGTCGCCCTGCACTCGGCCCGCAAGCCCTTGGCCTGACGGCGATCAGTCCGCCACCGGGTCGAACCGGAAGACGGCGCAGCGGCCGGCGAGCGCTTCGATCTCCTCAGGGGTGCCGTGCGGTGCCAGGCCGGTGCGCTTCATGAACCCCACCCCGACCGGCACCTCGGAGTGAAATGCCCGCAGCACCGGCCGCGCCTCGTCGGCGGGCAGTTCCACGATCTGCACGGTTCGCGATCTGCGCCCACGGGTCAACGTTCCCACCCGCGCGGCGCGGGCATTGCTCGCCCAGTCGGCACCGGGAAACGCCACACCGTGCACGCTGCCATTGACTGTGAACGGCGTCATCGGCGTACTGCGGGGTTGGCCTGACTTGCGGCCGGGCACCGTCAACACGCTGACGGGTCCCGCGGTGATGCCGAGCTTCTGGATCGTCATCATGACCTTGTTCATCGGCTTGAGCCAGCCGGGGAGACTCGCAGTGCTCATGGCGATCTCAGCCCAGGTGCGCCGAGAGCAGCCAACCCGCAGCCGATTTGCGGCCGCCTGCCTCGTCGCGCAGCGGCACGCCGCCGAAGCCGGGGAAGTCGTCGGGGAACACCGCGTGCAACCGGGCCGGCTTGATCTCGTCGATCACCCAGTACTTCGACACCACCTCGCGCAGTTCATCCTCGGTCACCGCGAACGGCGGGCCCTCCGGGATCGCGGCCTTGTCGAAGACCAGGACGAAGTACGACGCTCCCGGCGCGGCGGCGCGCACGATCGACTGCTGGTAACCCTCGCGGGCCTCCACCGGGATGGAGTGGAACAGCGTGCTGTCGACGATGGTGCCGAACCGGCCGTCATAACCGGTGAACGCGCTGATGTCGGCGACCTCGAAGGTGGCGTTGGTCAGGCCGCGTTTGGCGGCCTCGGCGCGGGCCAGGTCGATGGCGGTGGGCGACATGTCGAGACCCACCGTGGTGTGGCCCCGTTCGGCCAGATACAGCGAGATGGCGGCCTCGCCGCAGCCGACGTCGAGGATGTCGCCGTGAAACTTGCCTTCGGCGATCAGGGTGGCCAGCTCGGGTTGGGGTTCCCCGATGCTCCACGGTGGCTTGGCGCCCAAGCCGCCCATTTGCTCGGATTCGCCACGGTAGGCGGCGTCGAACTCAAGATCTAATGAATCGCTCATTGCCCCGGTATATCAATCAGGCTGATATATGTCAACGGCGTTGATACCACCGGGGACCGGCTAAGCGAACGGAGGCCGACGGTCGATCAGCCGCGATAGCCGCCCTCCGCCCCGCCAGGCCCGCGCCACCAGGTCGGCGTCGTCGTCGGTGACCAGATTGGCCATCACCCGCACCGCCACCCGCATCAGCGTCGTCGAGCGCATCGCCACCGGGCCGGTGGCCGGCAGGAACTTCGGGAACGTCAGCAGCAGCGCCAGCCGGCGCGCCACCGAGAACCCGCGGGCGTAGCGGGCGGCCAGCAACTCCGGCCAGGCGTGGGTGAGGTCGCCGCAGTCCAACATCTCGGCGGCCAGCAGTCCGGTCTCCAGGCCGTAGTCGATGCCTTCGCCGTTGAGCGGGTTGACGCAGGCCGCGGCGTCGCCGATCAGCATCCAGTTCGGCCCGGCCACCCCGGAGACTGCGCCGCCCATCGGCAGCAGCGCGCTAGCCGGGGCCCGCACCGGACCCTCGAAACCCCATTCGTCGCGGCGCAGGTCGGCGTAGTAGGACATCAACGGCCGCAGCGCCACGTCGGCGGGCCGCTTGACGGTGGCCAGCGCGCCGACGCCGATGTTCACCTCGCCATTGCCCAGCGGGAAGATCCACCCGTAACCCGGCAGCACCGCACCGTCGGGCGAGCGCAGTTCCAGGTGCGAGGTCAGCCACGGTTCGTCGCTGCGCGGTGAGGCCAGATATCCGCGGGCGGCCACCCCGTACACCGTCTCCTGATGCCATTGGCGGCCCAGTGCCCGGCCCAGCGTGGAGCGGGCGCCGTCGGCGACGATCAGCTGCCGGCAGGCGACCTCGGTGCCGTCGGCGAGCGCCACCGCACGCACCCGTCCCGACGAGTCGTGATGGACGCCGACGGCCTTGACGCCCAACCGCATCCGGGCCCCGGACTCCTCGGCGACCTTGCGGATCCGTTCGTCGAGTTCGGTGCGCGGCGCGGCGCTGCCGGTCGACGGGAACGACGGGCCGGGCCAGTCCACCTGCACCTCGCCGCCGAAGCCGGCCATCCGCAGGCCGCGGTGCCGGATGTGGCTGTCGAGCCACTCGCCGAGCCCCAACAACTCGAGCTGCTCGACGGCGCGCGGGGTCAGCCCGTCGCCGCAGGGTTTGTCCCGCGGGAAGGCGGCCCTGTCGATCACCAGCACGTCGCGACCCGCCCGGGCGGCCCAGGCGGGCGCCGCCGACCCCGCCGGTCCAGCCCCGACCACCACCACATCACCCTGCGAACTCACACTGACCAGTATGTTGGAGCCGTGAGGACACCGGCGAGTGTGGTGGCGGGGCTGGATTTCGGGGGCTTGGGCGACCCGGCGTTCGCGGGCAATGTCCGCGACGGGGTGGCCCGCATCGAAGAGCTGATGGACACCGAGTTGCGCGGCGGCGACGCGCTGATGACCGAAGCCGTCACCCACCTGTTCGACGCCGGGGGCAAGCGCTTCCGTCCGTTGTTCACGGTGCTGTCCGCACAGCTCGGCCCGGAGCCCGACGCCTGGCAGGTGACGGTGGCCGGAGCGGTGATCGAGCTGGTGCACCTGGCCACGCTGTACCACGACGACGTGATGGACGAGGCGCAGATCCGCCGCGGAGCGCCCAGCGCCAACGCGCGATGGGGCAACAACATCGCGATCCTGGCCGGGGACTACCTGTTCGCGACGGCGTCGCGGTTGGTGTCGCGGCTGGGACCGGAGGCGGTGCGGATCATTGCCGAGACCTTCGCCCAGCTGGTGACCGGCCAGATGCGCGAGACCCGCGGTGCCGCCGACGGGGTGGACTCTATCGAGCACTACCTGAAGGTGGTCTACGAGAAGACGGCCTGTCTGATCTCGGCGTCCGGTCGGTTCGGTGCGACGTTCTCCGGCGCCGACGACGATCAGATCGAGCGGCTGGCCCGCCTCGGCGGCATCGTGGGCACCGCGTTCCAGATCTCCGACGACATCATCGATATCGATTCCGACCCCGAAGAGTCCGGCAAACTGCCCGGCACCGATCTGCGCGAAGGGGTGCACACCCTGCCGGTGCTCTACGCGCTGCAGGACAGCGGCGCGGACGCCGAGCGGCTGCGGGTGCTGCTGTCCGGCCCGGTCACCGACGACGCGGCGCTGGCCGAGGCGTTGGGGCTGCTGCGCGCGTCGCCGGGCATGGCGCGGGCGAAGGAGACGGTGGCCGACTACGCCGCGCAGGCCCGTGCCGAGCTGGCCGCGCTGCCCGACGGCGTCGGCCGGGCGGCGCTGGCCGGACTGGTCGACTACACCATCCACCGCCACGGCTGATCACCATGCGGAACCCCCGTTGTGCCCGCGGCGTTGAATGAGCAAGACCGCGGTTGAAGGAGGAAGTCGATGACCTGGCACCCGCATCGCAACACGGCGAAGACATTTTTCTTGTTGCTCGCCATGTCGGGGCTGATCGTCCTGGTCGGTCGAGCATTCGGGCCCGGGATGATGTGGGTCGCGGTGCTGTTCGCCGTGGCGATGAACGCCTACACCTACTTCAACAGCGACAAGTTGGCGCTGCGGGCGATGCGGGCCCAGCCGGTCACCGAGGTTCAGGCGCCGGAGATCTACCGGATCGTGCGCGAGCTGGCCACCTCGGCCCACCAGCCGATGCCCCGGTTGTATGTCAGCGACACCAACGCCCCCAACGCATTTGCCACCGGCCGCAGCCCCCGCCACGCGGCGGTGTGCTGCACCAGCGGGATCCTGCGGCTGCTCAACGAGCGCGAGCTGCGCGCGGTGTTGGGCCACGAACTGTCGCACGTCTACAACCGCGACATCTTGATCTCCTGCGTGGCCGGCGCCCTGGCGTCAGTGATCACCGGGTTGGCCAACATGGCGATGTTCATGGGCAACCGCCGCGACGGCAATCCGCTGGCGATGCTGCTGGTCGCGTTGGTGGGGCCGCTGGCGGCGTCGGTGGTGCGGCTGGCGGTGTCGCGGTCGCGGGAGTATCAGGCCGACCAGTCCGGTGCGGTGCTGACGGGTGACCCGCTGGCGCTGGCGTCGGCGCTGCGCAAGATCTCCGACGGGGTGCAGGCCGCCCCGCTGCCGCCCGAGCCGGAGCTGGCCAGCCAGTCGCATCTGATGATCGCCAACCCGTTCCGCGTCGGGGAGAAGGTCGGGCAGCTGTTCTCCACCCACCCGCCGATGGCCGAGCGGATTCGCCGGCTCGAGGAGATGGCCCGGGGATAGTTCTCCCCAGCCGCCTGCCGCCCACGCCACTTTGGCCCCGGCTTCCCCACCCGTCACTTCCGCACCCGCCCCTGGGGATAGACGTCTTCTCGAATCGGATAGCGCATGCGCTACTACCGGCCATGAACCATTACACCTACCGGGCCGAATGGTCGCGTGAGCACGACGAGTACGTCGGGCGCTGCCTCGAACTGCCGTTCCTGAAGCATTGGGCACCGACCCTGCGCGATGCCATCGCCGGCGTCGAGAAGGCTGTCGACGAACACCTGGCCGAGCGGGAAGGCGACGACGTACCTGCTCCGATCACCGAGCGGAAGTTCAGCGGCAACTTCCTGGTCCGGACATCACCGGCGCTGCATGCGCGGCTCGCCGTCGAGGCCGCTGACCAGAACGTGTCGATGAATCAGTGGGTGGTCCAGAAGCTCGCCGACCGCCCGCCGAGCAGCCTGCTGGACTGGTGATACCGCCGGCGCTATCCGATTTGAACTCATCACACCCCTCCTCTGGGGGTGCCAAAGTGACGCCTGTGACGGCAGCGCCCCGGGTTCAGAACCCGCTGCCCTCCACCTCGTGCCCGGGCGCCTCGGCGATCAGCCCACGGTAGGCCTGCTCGACGGTCGAGCCGTGGTTGATCACGCCGTCGACCTCGCGGGCAATCGGCATGTTCAGCCCGTACTGCGCGGCGAACTTCATGATCACGCTGGCGGCCCGCACGCCCTCGGCGACCTGGTTCATCGACGCGATGATCTCGTCGATCGACTTGCCCGTCCCCAGCTGTTCGCCGACGAACCGGTTGCGGCTGCGCTGGCTGGTGCAGGTGACGATCAGATCGCCCATGCCGGCCAAGCCGGCGAAAGTGTCGCGGGCGCCGCCCATCGCTTCGCCCAGCTTGGACATCTCCCGCACCGAACGCGACATCACCATGGCCCGGGTGTTCTCGCCGATCCCCAGCGAGTAACCCATCCCCACCGCAATCGCGTAGACGTTCTTGAGCGCCCCGGCCATCTCGACCCCGGTCACGTCGTCGCTGGTGTAGACCCGGAACCGCTTGGTGCGAAAAAGCAGGGCCAACTGGGCCGCCAGATGCTGGTCGGGCATCGCCAGCACCGCCGCGGCCGCATAACCCTCGGCGACTTCGCGGGCGATGTTCGGCCCGGCCAGGATGCCGGCCGGATGCCCGGGCAGCACCTCGTCGACGATCTGCGACATCCGCATGTTGGTGCCCTGCTCCAGGCCTTTGACCAGGGACACCACCGGCACCCACGGCCGTAGCTCGTTGGCGAGCTCGGTGAGCACGCCACGGAACCCGTGCGACGGCACGGCCATCACCACGACGTCGGCGCTCCGGGCGGCCTCGGCGAAATCGGTGGTGGCCCGCAGGGTTTCGCTGAGCACTACGTCGTCGCCCAGGTAGCGGCTATTGCGCTGGTTGTCGTTGATGTCGGCGGCGGTCGATTCCGATCGCACCCATTGCAGCGTCGGGGCGCGCCGCGAGCAGATCGACGCCACCGTGGTGCCGAATGATCCGCCGCCGAGCACGACGACTCTGGGTGTACGAGTAGCAGCTGCCATGTTCGTCAGCGTATTGCCGTCGCTGCCGTCATACCGGCAGTTGACGAAGTCGGTCCTACCCGGCCAGCGGTATCGGCTCGCCGGCCCGGCCGAACACCATCGACTCCTCGATCCGGTCGAAGCGGTAGTCCAGCGCGTCCGCGAAGTAGTTCTGCCGCACGTTCCAGGGCCGCTTGGTGCCGGACTTGGGCAGCGCGTGCAGTGCCCGCAGCACGTAGCCGGCCTGAATATCCCAGGCCGGCTTCTCGGTGAGCGGCTCGTCGCCACGGTGCGGGTAGGCGTGGGTGTACCCGCGAGCGGCCATGTGCGACATCAGCTTTGCGGTAGCCCGGGCCGTCATGTCGGCACGCAGCGTCCAGGAGGCGTTGGTGTAGCCAACGCACCAGAACAGGTTGGGTATGCCTTCGAGCATGTGCGCCTTGTAGACGAAGCGATCGGTGGGCTTGACCTCGGTGCCGTCCAGGCTGATCCGCACCCCGCCGAGTGCTTGCAGCTGCAGGCCGGTGGCGGTCACGACGATATCGGCGTCCAGGTGTGTCCCGGACTGCAGCGCGATGCCGGTGGCGTCGAAGTGATCGATCCGGTCGGTGACCATGTCGACGCGGCCGGCGCTGATCTCGCCGTAGAGGTCGGCGTCGGGTATCAGGCACAGTCGCTGGTCCCACGGCTGGTACGGCGGCTTGAAGTGGGTGTCGACGTCGTAGCCCGGCGGCAGGTTCTGCACGGCCGTCCGGCGCAGCATCCACTTCAGGACCGCCGGCGTCTTGCGGGCCAGGAACCAGACCACACCCTCGAACAGGGCCATGGTGAACCGGATAATCGGGTGAGCCAGCTTGCGCGGCAACAGCTTTGCGACGGCATCGGTGAAACGACTGTATTTGGACGCCGAGATCAGGTAGGTGGGGGTGCGCTGCAGCAGGGTCACGTGGCCGGCCCGCTCGGTCAGCGCCGGAACCAGCGACATCGCCGTGGCGCCGCTGCCGATCACCACCATCTTCTTGCCGGTGTAGTCCAGGTCCTCGGGCCAGTGCTGCGGGTGCACCACCGTTCCGGTGAACGTCTCGACGCCGGGGAAGTCCGGGGTGTAGCCGTCGTCGTAGTTGTAGTAGCCCGACCCGAAGAACACGAACCGGCCGCGGTACACCCGTTGCGTGCCGCCCTCATCGGCGGTCACCGTCCAGGTGTCGGTCGCCGAATCCCAGTCGGCGTCGACGACGTGGTTGTTGAACCGTATGTGGGAGTCGATGCCGCGCTTGCGTGCGGCATCGGTCAGGTAGTCGCGGATCTCGTCACCGTCGGCCACCCGTTCGCGGCCCGTCCACGGCTCGTACGGCAGGCACAGCGTGAAGATGCTGCTGTCGGAGCGCACTCCCGGGTAGCGGAACAGATCCCACGTGCCGCCGATGCGCTCGCGCCGCTCCAGGATGACGTAGCGGGTGCCGGGGTTGCGTTCGGTGATGCGGTAGGCCGCGCCGATACCGGAGATGCCCGCTCCGATGATTACCACGTCGACGACATCTTCGGTGCTCACGCCCACCAGCGTAGGCATCGGGTCGGCGGCGGGCCAAGCTTTGGGCTACCGGTAGTTGACGAACTGCAGCGCCAGGTCGAGGTCGGCGCCCTTCAGCAGCGAGATGACCGCCTGCAGGTCGTCGCGCTTCTTCGACGACACCCGGATCTCGTCGCCCTGGACCTGGGTCTTGACACCTTTGGGACCCTCGTCGCGGATCAGCTTGTTGATCTTCTTGGCGTGCTCGCTGTCGATGCCTTGCTTGAGGCCGCCACTGACCTTGTAGGTCTTGCCCGAGGCCTGCGGTTCGCCGGCGTCGAACGCCTTCATCGAGATGTCGCGGCGGATCAGCTTCTCCTTGAACACGTCGACGGCGGCCTTGACGCGCTCCTCGGTGGAGCTGACCAGCTCGATGTTCTCCTCGCCCTTCCAGGCGATGGTGGTGTCGGTGCCACGGAAGTCGAACCGGGTGGCCAGCTCCTTGGCGGCCTGGTTCAAGGCGTTGTCGACCTCCTGACGGTCGACCTTACTGACGATGTCGAACGATGAGTCGGCCACGCGATCTGTCCTCTCTTGATGATGTGCTGCCCGTTTGTGTTCGGAGTACATCCTCGTTGTAGTCTGCTAGGCGCGATACGGCAGGTTGCCCGAGCGGCCAATGGGAGCGGACTGTAAATCCGTCGGCGCAAGCCTACGCAGGTTCGAATCCTGCACCTGCCACCCAGGTCAGGCCCCCTTTCGAGGGGGCCTGATTGTATTCAGAGGCAGGTTCGTCCGCAGTGCGTCCGCAGTAGTTCGCGTGGCGGCGTCGAATGCGAGCGCAATGGCGTCTAGATCGTCCGGGAACAGGTGTCCGTAGCGGTCGAGTGTCAACACCGCTGATTTGTGGCCCAGGAGCCTCTGCACCACCTTGATGTTTGCGCCTGATTTGATCGCCAGACTGGCGCAGGTATGACGCAAGTCATGCAACCGCACCCCTTGGCAGCCCTCGACCACGGCAGTTGCCTTTTGGAAGGCGTAGCGAGCCTGCCCCAGCGTGAGCCACTCCCCGCTGAGGGACGACGGGAACACCAGGGCATCTGGCTCGCGTTCGTCGACCTCTGTCTTGAGCAGCGCAATCAAGAACGCGGGGACCGGCACCATGCGGGATTGCTTTCCCTTAGTCGGTCCTTCCACGAGGCCTGTCTTCCGGACGTAAGTCACCGACCGTGCGACCCGTATCCGACTGGTTTCAAGGTCAATGTCGGACACGGTGAGTGCCGATGCCTCGCCGAATCGCAGACCGCAGTAGCCGAGCACCAGAACCATGGTCCGCAGGCGACCCGAGGCTACTGCCACCCGGTGTAGCTGTTCGTGGGTCAAGTACCGCTGCTCGCTCTCCGGGATGTCGGGCAGGTCGATCCCCTCGGCCGGATTGGCCGCTAGGTGCTTGGCTTTCACTGCGAACCGCAGCACAGCACCCACGAGTTGGTGGGCCTGGCGTACCCGGGATGCGCTTAAACCCTTGCCCTCGAACCGTACGGACCCGTTAACGGATAAGCCTGTGGTCCATACCTGGAGATCGTCGAACCTAATGTCGCGCAGCGCGACAGCCTCCCAACGCGGCAGCACCACGGTCTCCAGCAGCGACCGGTAGCCTGCGACCGTTTTTGCCGCACGATTAGCCTTTGTAGCGACCCAACGTTCGGCCATCGTTCCAAAGGTCACACCGGACAGGTCAGGATCGGTCCACCTTCCAGTAACCTGGTCCGAGACCTGCTGGTTCAGCCAAGACTGTGCGTCAGTCTTGCGGCCGAACGCCTTAGCGTGTTCGCGCCCCAAGTCATCGACATACCGTGCACGCCACCGACTGCCTTTGCCATGGTTGGCACTCGGTACAGTCACGATCGTTCCGTCGGAGTTCCGGACGGTTCTTGTCCACCGGTCCTCGACACCGGCCCGGCGATTACGTCTCATCCCTGCGACCCGTCCTCTCGTGTGCGGGCGGCCTCCCCCTTCGCGACGATCACATCGGTAGCTCCAGAGCTGACCTGTTCAAAGCTCTGACGGGCCTTTTTTAGATGGCGGGCGGCGTCGCGCGAAAGCTCCAGCAAATGTTCGATCTCTGGAGACGCAAAACGATCCTTGGCGTCTTCAAGGATCTCTTCGAGCGTGGCGGTGGTCTCGTCGGCGGTGACGGTCTGTTGGCGGGCTGATTCTGCGTACGTGTATGTGTTCATCATTGCGAACGTAAGGCTGTTCTCGTCGGGGTCCAAGCGTCCTAGAAGCGCGTCGGTCGTGGTGGAAAACAGGTCTGCCAGGGCGGCAGCTTCGTTGATCCTGACTGCCCGTTCGCCGCTTTCAATCTTCGCGACCGTTGTGGCATAAACGCCTCGAATGCCCTTGGCTGTCAGCATCTTTGCTAGCTCAGCCTGTGACCAGCCGTGGAGCTTGCGCTCGTGGCTGACCCTTTCCCTGAACCGGTTCTCGACAGGCGACCGCGATTCCATAATCGGAAATATACCTCATACAGGTTGACAAAGACGGCAGGCGCGAGTCACGATGGCAGCATCCCGATTATCGGGTGTCGAACCGATCAAAGGAAATCGCGACGTGGGACACGAAGAAGCTGCCAACTCGCATGCCGAGTACATGAATGCTCATGACCTGGAGCAACTCACGACTATCCCCGCCTCTACTTGGAGGTACTGGGCCCACATCCGTTCGGGGCCGCCATCATTTCGCATCGGGCGTCGCCGGGTATGGCGAAAGACGGAGGTGCTGACCTGGATCGCTGATCAGGAGGGCGACGCGCAGGGTTCTGTCAATGAGGTTGGCCGCGCCTTCGTGGGGCGGCGCCACCGGCGAAACGTACAGGCGACCTATCAGGCTCGGAACGCGGAGCCTCTGGTGTGCGCCCACACTGACACCGATGGTGGCGAGCCAGCTGGGGGCGCGCAATGACTGCAAAGCGACTTTGGGTGACGCCTCCTCTCTCGGTCACGCAGGCATCAGTCGAGTCCGGTCGTCCGGCGCGCACCATCAGGCATGCAATCAAGACCGGTTCTCTGCAGGCCCACAAGCTCCCGGGAGCCACTGGTGCCTATCTGATCAAGCGCCGCGATTTCGATACTTGGATGCAAAACTGCTTTGAAGGGGAGAACCTGGGTGAAGTCGAAATGGCGAGCGACATCAAGGTGCCCGACGAGGATCTGGCCGAGGCTGATCGGCTCGAAGCACAAGCAAAGCAGGTCGAGGACCCAGATGAGGCTGCTGCCCTGAGGCGTATCGCTGGCCATCTTCGGATGCCGTGGTGCTTCCCCGTTATGGATCATCCACGCGCCGAGGAAAATCGGGAGCTATCCCGGCAAGTAGTCAAAGAATTTGGCGCAATCGCGCCGTACTTTCCCGAGGATGACTCCTACCGCACACTGCCCCTGCGCTTGGCGCATAACGCGGCGGGTGGTTTTCGGATCGAGTTCGGGCCATTCAGTCTCGGACGGCGCGAACTGAGGGTGCTGCACCGCGCGATCGTCGAGTGGGCTCGGTATGAGGCTCCTGCGCAGGAATATCCCACAACCACGCGGCAAGACGATCGTCGAATAGTCCAACGACAGCCAGTGCGGCGGCGCTCGATGCGAAGCGAAGGCGGGTAAGCACGGGCCGCGCAACGGATCACGATCCCGACCCGTAGAAAGACGATCGCCTCAGTGCAGGAACACCGAGGCGATCGAAAGGATTGCAAAGGACAATAATATGTTAACACCGCAGGACCATGCGGACGCGCATCCCAACACAGAACTGCAATTCGCAGATCGGTTCAATGCGCCGTGCCAAGTCGCTGACCATCACCGCGGTCAGGTGTCCGCCTGCGGGGAGTCGACCAATGGCTCTTGATTACGAGACTGCCGACTCCTGGTGTGCGGACGTCGAGGACGAATTCATCCACTTTCCTGGTTGGCCCAGGTGGCTTTTCGGTCGCGTCCGGCCTTCGGCGGTTCTGACGTACACCGCGATGTTCTGGCACGAGTGGGCCGATACCCGGCCGAAGGTCAACACGATTGCGGCAATGATCGGCGTCAGTGAAAGCACGGTGCGCAGGTCGATTCATGAGTTGGAGAGGGCCGGGCTGTTGAGGGTCTACCGCGAGGTCGACCAAGACGGACGAAGCACGCGGAATCGATACGTGGCGGCGGAGGTCCACTGATGCTTTCGTACGAGATGAGCATGACGTTGCGGCAAAAGTTCGGCCTCGCTACCCAGGCTGTCTTCGAATTCCTGACCCACCACTCGGCCAACGGCGTCATCCAGGTCGTCCACCGGCGAATCGCAGCAGAGACCAGTCTCAGTGAGAAGTCAGTTCGGCGGTCGATCACGGCCCTATGCGATGCGGGCTTGATACAGCGTCAGTATCAGTTCCGTGACCACCGGCAGTGCGCCAACAGATACCGAATCCTGGCGTTTGATCATATTGAACAACCGGGTGGACATACAGACGACCCAGCATCAGCAGTGTTGTCGATGGGTGGTCTCAGTGACCACCTGGTATGTATCAATAATTCTTCTTCTACTGGAGAGAAGGAAGTATCTAGTGCAGGTATTACTGCGGCTGACCTGCGGTCAGCCAAGGTGCACCCACCTCTCCCAGAGGTTCTGCCTTCGGAGAGCCAGAAGGAGCACGAGAGTGAGCTGGTCCGGATTTGGCCATCGCCTGATAACCCAATGCCTTTGGCTTCTCTTGGATTCGGCGGCAGGCTGAGCATTTTCCAGGTCGACCGCGCGGCTGCTTGGCTCGTCGTTGAATTCCAGCGTCTTGTCCTGGCTAGAGAAAACTGTAACCGTCAGCGTCTGGGCAAGAAACCTCTGGCGTCTTACCCCGATCGGCGTCTGCTGGGATGGTTTACTACGGCGTCCGTGGCACTGGGTAGGCCTAATCCTCCACCCCTTGACGAGATCACCAACCTCTTACGTTGGCTGTTCGGGGAGCACGATGGCGTCCTGCCGTTTGACGTTGTCAACGAGTTCAATCCCACAGGGCGATACCGACCCAAGGACCGGAAGATCACCCGACTCAAGCAGGTCTTCGACAACTACGACCAGATCCGGGAGATGCGTATGGGAAATAAACCGGACGGGCTGGTGGCATCGGCAGGTAACCACAATCTTGCTCGGCCTTCCGTGCCCAACCTAAAAGCGAAGGTCGAGGAACTGGTGTCCCGTTTTAGCGCCGTCCGCACTATGGAGCCGGACGATTTCATGCGGAACAACTTCCGCACGACGTTTCGCATAATGCTGGATCGGGACCGCCGCAGTTACGACCAGATCAAGCTGGTGGTAGACAACTTGGGCTCCCCCCGAGTGCAGGAGTACCTCGACGTTAGCCGGTATCAGGACGCCTACTGGCTGCGCCAAGAGTTCGATCACGCCTACGAGATCATGGCCGCGGTTCTGACCGCACCCACCTGCGACTCATCAACTGTTCCTTCAAAACCCGAGGCATGGATTACGGCTGAACGGACCGACGAGCAGGACCGTTTTGAGGAGTTTGTTCCCGATCGGCGGCACACCTCGCCGTCGGACCAGGACGATGATGGTCAAGTCTCGAACGATGCTATTTGCAGTAAATTCGGTCAATTGGCGGATCTCTGATGCCGAAGCGGATGGCCCGTTCTGGCCGGGCGCTACTTGCCGCCGCCGCACGCGACCTCCGGCACTCTCCGACCGTCATCGGTGCCGGACGGGCCTCGGCGCTATGCAGCGCACCATTCCGCACCGAGCGACGCGGTATGTGCCCTCGCTGCGGCAACGCCATCGCGCTCGGCGACTACGTCCGCTTTCTTGTCGACTACGAGATCCCTGTGCACTCACGTTGCCGGAAGTCGACAGCGCGGGCAGGCACGAAGCCCAAGAACCAGCCTCGCCCGGAGCCCCCACTCTGCCCGCGCTGCTGGACATATCACGCGGGCGAATGCTTCTGACCGCCGTATGTCTGTGGCTGCTTGGTGCCTATGCAGAGGGTTGCGGATGAACCACCAGGCCTGGCGACTCTGTGGGTGACTGATGGTCATGGGTACACCCGCAACTCGAAAGCGACGACGGCCCAGAAAATATAAGGAGGTAATCATGCAGATACAGCCCCAAGAGGACCAATGGCCTGCGCGTGTCGTCGAGGTCAGAAAGTCACTGCCTCGCACGGAGCGTGATCATTGGGGACTCTGGCCCTATACCAACGAGCCTGTTCCGCTGCTGCCGAGCACCCAGGGATGACCGAGAGAGAGCGGCTCCAAGTTCAACTAAGTACGAAAGATTCGTTGATAGTTGATAGTTGCAACTACAACAGGGGCTCAGTTGACGGGCTTGGCGGGTGATCGCATACGTGTCACCAGGGCGGCCCTGGAGATTGTTGAACCCCGCTGCCACATCTGCAGAAATCCCGCGGTGCGGCGTGCGGTCAACGACCTGCTTGACTGGCACGGATTGCCGCTCCCCGACGGCGGCAGGATCGGTTACCAGGACATCCTGGCCAAGGTTCATCGGAGTGATCTCGTAAGCTCGCAATGGGAGCGCGTCACCTATACGTCTCTGTGGAACCACGCCAAGCGTCACTACGACCACGACGCGGTGACGGCCTATTGGGCAACGCGGATGGACAAGGAACTGAGCGATACCCTGACTCGGCCTTCCTGGACTTCGTGAACTGCGTCCCGTAACCGCTCAGAAGTGCAGGTCCTAGGTGCGGCGGACTTCGGGACCGTAGGGCCGTCGCCCGATCCGCTAAGCCGGTTGGTCGACCCCACCGGTACGTATCACGCGTCGCTTGCTTTCGATTCTGCGGACGTCCGGAACGTGCGTACGCGGCCACCACGGCCATAACCTCAACGACTTGTAGACATCGACAAACGCGTAGATCTCTGACCAGTGCGTGAACTTGCTGAGCTTGTCGTCCGTAAATGTCCAAGCAATATGCCCGTGGCCTTCGACACGTATTGGCGCTGTCGGATCAAGCCCAGAATTGCTGAATGCACGGCCGGTTTCATCTGAACGGACGAAATTTCGAGCTGATCCATCGTGCAGACCGATCGTCTTTATGGTTGCAGCCTCTGCGCCACGATTGACAACGACCACCTGGACACTATCGCTTCTAGGCTGCGCTGGGGATGGCCCTTCGAGGCAGACATCAAAGATCTGCATGTGCTCAACGTCAACGAGCAGTCGCGGCCACCGAAGATAGGTCAGCACAAAATTCCAAGCGATTGAGATCAGCGATAAGGCCAGCGCCGCGACCGACAGCCAGTTACTGAACTCCATATGCCAAACCATAAACTGCGGAGCGCTCGCCGACGAGCGCTACCGGGCCCACCGTCAAGGTCGCATCCGTAGTTTGCCGATTCTCGGAGGAGTCCCAGGGTGTTCCGGCTTCTTCGAATCCCACCAGTTGCAACCACACCTGATGTTCGGCAGTACGCGACCCACGCCCGTCAGAAGCCGTAGACGTTTTCAATGCTGACGAACATTCCGTGACCCGTGCGGACGTTCCTAAAGTTGGTGCCGTCGGTGTTGGATTCGATGCGCCACCCATCGACGACGTAGGTGCGACCGTAGTCGCTCAGAATACTGCCGACGATCGAATAGGAACGAGATCGCCAGTGACAGCGTGTACCTGGACTACAACTCAACAAGTTGACCGTCATGCGAATGCGGGCCGACTATGCGGCCAAGAATGCAGAACTGCGCACGATCGATCATGGCGACATACCGCCGCTTCGGGTGACCGAAGGCGACCGTGCTAGCAGCGCAGTCACCAGGCTGATCGAGGTAGGGATGAGCCAAGAGATCAGCAGCGGCGCGACGAGCAGGAGCGGGAGTCCGCAATGTCACGCGGCCTGCGTCGAGCCTGGGGATGTCTAGCCCCAGGCAACCAAGATCGATGCTGAATTTCCGGTGCCTCGGAGCGCTCGCCGAGCAGAGACAGCGGGAGGCCGTCGAGGACGAGCGTCGACGACTGAGGGGTCTGGTGTCCGGCAAGGAATCGCGACTCGCATCTACAGAGGGAAATGATATAAATTTCCCAGACACTTGTAATTAACTTTACCGTCACTGGGACTTGATTCCAGCCAAACAAGGGGCAGGTACATGGGGAATCGCCGCGGCGCTGGACAAAGTCCCTCTTCACGCGGGTACACGATGCGGTGCGCTGTGAGTGGCGCGCTGAGTGGGCTTCTAGCCTTCGGGATGGTGCCGCTGGTGAGCCCTCCAGCAGCACACGCAGATCTCCTGGACGTATTCGACCCGGGCGATGCAGCCGGTACAGCAGCAGCGGGTGACTGGCTGCCGTTCGTGGATATTCCGGGTGCCGCGAGTGCCTCTGACCTCGATTGGCTTGGGCAACTACACGACTCCTACCTCGACCTTCACACTCAGGTAGAAGCCTTCATCGAAGACCCTGCCAATGCACAGTTCCTGGAAGCGCTCAATGCTCCGGCCGTGTATCTGTTTGGCCGCACATTGATCGGCGACGGCCTTACCATCGGCGACCCGCTCAGCACAGGCGGCACCTGGGACGGCATCAATCATTCGGTCCTCGGCAGCCCCGGAAACTTCGGCAACCTGCACGACGGCGGATTCCTCTTCGGTGACGGAGGCACCGGTGTGGCCGCCGCCGACAACAACGGTGTGGCAGGTATTGGCGGCAACGCCGGTATGTTCGGCAACGGCGGCGCGGGCGGTGCAGGTCTTGACGCCCAGCTTGTCCCCGCCGTCATTAACGGTGGTCCGGGCGTCAAACTCCTCGATGCCACCGACGGCGGCAACGGCGGCAACGGCGGTTGGTTGTTCGGCGACGGCGGCGCTGGAGGACAGGGCGGGACCGGATATTTCGACACGGTCGGCACGGACGCTGAGACACTTAGCCATCTCGGTGGCACCGGCGGAATCGGCGGTAACGCTGGCATATTCGGCAACGGCGGCGCTGGGGGCCAAGGTGGTACCGGCGGAGCAGGCCAAGGTGGTTATCGCGGAACTGGTAGCAATCTGGTCGTCAACAACGATGGTTCTTTGTCTTTCTCCGACGGTTCAGGCGGTCCAGGCGGACCCGGCGGTGACGGCGGAACAGGTGGGAGCGGCGGTAATGGAGGGTCCCTCATCGGTCGTTCCGGAGATGGCGGCCAGGGCGGTCTCGGTGGTGTCGGTGGAGCGGGCGGTTCCGGCTACGACGGTCCTGAGCCCGCCTCTGGCCTGGGATGTGTTGACTGTTCGCCGACTGCTGGCGGTGCCGGGGGTGACGGCGGTGACGGCGGTGACGGCGGCTCAGCTGGTGTCAGCTTCGGCAAGTTCGGCGGCGGTGCCGGTGAAGACGGCGTGACCGGTGCTGGCGGTCGCGGCGGTCCCGGTGGAGACGGTGGCAATTCGCCTGAACGCACCGACGGCACGTTCTACTACAACGGGGCTGCCGGTGGCGACGGTGCCACTGGTGGCGACGGCAGCATCCCCGGCGCGGGCGGTACTGGTGGGACCGGCGGCAACGGCATAACCAACGGCGCAAACGGCACCGACGGGCCGGACGGCAACAGTCGCTGATTCTCTGGCGTCGCACACGCCGTCTCGATTCTTTAGTTCCGAGACGTCCGCACGGACCCGTCCCACTCCCCGTGTATCCACAGGTGAAATTCTTGAAAGTTGTCTCGTATCAGAAAGGTGATTGTCGGCTTTTCCGGCTTTTCGGGCTTTTCGGAATACAACAACCCAGCTGCTTGGGTAGACCCGGCCTTCCACCGAACACCAATCCCTTGACGCTCAGATCGACGACCGCACCGCTCCGGTCGACTAAAATTGACTACCAAACAGATTGGCGGAGTAGCGCAAAGTGGGCTTGGCGAAGAACGCGGCGATGGCCGCCGACGGCCGCGGATACTGGTGGACCGATCAGGCACTGTGTCCAGCACACATCGGCGACCCAGTGCTCAACGCGGTGATCACTGCCAACCTCACCGAAACCTCATGCAGCTACTGCCCCGCCACTGGGGGTGACGAGGAATCCCCGGTCGCGACACCCTTGGACACGTTCCTCGAAGCATTCATGGTC
Source organism: Mycolicibacter sinensis (assembly GCF_001667375.1). Taxonomy (GTDB): domain Bacteria; phylum Actinomycetota; class Actinomycetes; order Mycobacteriales; family Mycobacteriaceae; genus Mycobacterium; species Mycobacterium sinense_A. The sequence continues at coordinate 79,893 of NZ_LZIN01000096.1, forward strand.
GGCGTGCACTTCCTCTACGAACCAGCCGAATACTCCGGCGTACCGGTCGCCGAGGGAAAGCGGATAACTACCGTCTACGACTCCGACGAGGTGGTTTGGACGGCGATGGACCACGCCACAGCTGGCCGAGGCGACAGCGACACGTTGACAACCGACATCGCGGCCGCCTTCACCACGCCCGCCTGGGTCGACAAGGACTGGCAACGGCTATCTCCCGATCGCGTCATGCACCACAGCTGGGAATCGTTTAAGACCCTGGTAAAGCACTCCACCCGATTCTTCTTTGGCTCAATGATCAGCGACCCAGACGATGAGGCACTGCCCGCAACAGGGTTTTTCGCCGAGCTGTCCCGACTTATCGCCGAGATACCCGAGATCTACCCCAGTCCATGCCCACCGCTGTACCGCGGTCGAATGGCCCCCACCGAACCGGATACCGAAAAGTACTCGTCCGCTACCGAACTCGGCCCGCCACCACCAGAGCGCGCGACGGCAAATCGGATGAGTCCCGCGGGTATCAGCATGTTCTACGGCTCAACCGACATCGACACCGCCATCGCGGAAATCGGAGCCCACAGCTCGTACGGGCACGCCGTAACCGGAGAATTCACCCCCGCACGGGAAATCCGGCTCATCGACCTGACCAAACTGCCCGGACTGCCGAGTATCTTCGACCCCAGCCTTCGGGAGCGTTATTACGCCATCCTGTTCCTACGAGAGTTCATTTGCGACCTCACCCTGCCTATCGACTTGGACGGACGCGAACACATCGACTACGTACCCACCCAAGTCTTCACCGAATACCTAAGATATGCGTTCCCCGCCCGGGTCGACGGCCTCATGTTCGCCAGCTCTCAAGGACCGGGCGCGAACGTCGTGCTGTTCTACGGCCCCGAATTCTGCTCCGACAAGGGCGTCGAAAACGAGTACACGCGGCTCTCCCTCGACCCAGGCTCAGTGAGGAAACATCGAGTCACGACGGCCATCCGCAGGCCGACCAAAACTTAAAGAAGGACCAACTTCGCCTGCGGGAGATCTGGCCCGGATGAGCGAATCACGCCCACCCCAGTTGCCCCCGGATAGCATCTCGACCATGTCGCTGACGATCGGCGAAACCTTCGCCGAGTACCAAATTCTCCGGCTGTTGGGTTCCGGCGGAATGGGCCACGTGTACCTTGCGCGGCATCCCCGCTTGCCCCGCGAAGATGCCCTGAAAGTTCTGCGCCCCGATGTCTCTAGCGACACTTCGTTCCGAGAGAGGTTCGTTCGCGAAGCAGATCTGGCTGCGGGCCTGCGCCATCCCCACATCGTTGGAGTCCACGATCGGGGTGAACACGATGGGCGGCTGTGGATCGCCATGGACTACATCGACGGGACTGACGCAGCCCAACTCGTAGCGGAGCAATACCCGACAGGCATGCCGGTCGACATGGTGATCACCATCGTGACAGCGATCGCTAGCGCATTGGACTACGCGCACCGGAAGGGGCTGATGCACCGCGACGTCAAGCCCGCCAACATCATCGTCGCCGATTTAGATACCGACGAACCGAACGTCTCCTTAGCGGACTTCGGCATCGCCCGTCCACTCGACGACACCGGCGGTATCACCACCACAAATATGACCGTGGGCACGGTGGCCTACGCCGCCCCGGAACAACTCATGGGTGACTCCCTTGACGGTCGCGCTGATCAGTACGCTCTGGCCTCCACCGCATACCACCTTCTGACCGGCTCGCAGCTGTTCCCCAACTCCAATCCGGCGGTCGTCATCAGTCGCCACCTGAACCGCACCCCCCCAGGTTGGCCGACTACCGGCCGGAACTGGGCGGGCTCGACACTGCCCTCCAGACCGCGCTGGCAAAGCAGCCCAACGATCGACACGTGTCGTGTACAGCATTCGCGCACGCCCTCACCGGTGATTCTCGCGGACAAGTGACCACCTCCTCGCACGCACGGACTCAGCTGGCACCTCGACCACATCGGCCCGCGACCAAAACAACCGACCTATCGTCTAACGGGCACCGCGCTTTCGCCCCACCCCGGACCTGGTCCCGCAGCATCTGGGCAATTGGAGGCAGCGCCTCGGTGGCCCTGTTGCTAATCGGCATCTTCGCGCTGTCCGAACTACGACCGCACAACTTCGACTCCTCCCGTACCGAAGGCACAAACACCCCGGCACGATCAACTGCCACCATCACTCCTGCAGTCCCCCCGACCCAAGCCAGCCCGCCCCTCACTGAGCCTTCCCTCCCAACCAGCTCGACAACTCCGTCGATGAACACCATGCCGACGCCCGCGCCTAGTCCGCCGCCGACTATGTCAACCAGCGATCTACCCGCTGCCACCATCACTCCCGACGAGTGGGGCATGGACGACGGGATCGGGGTCGGCACTCGAGTAGCAGGAACTTCCTGCCTCAGGTCGGAAGCTCATCAGTGGGCCAGTCCGGCCGACGACAGCAGATACGCGCTGTGGTGCCCGCCCCCGGCGTTCGTCTGGGTGTCGGTGGGGTGACGCCCCGTCTAGCACTTGATCAGGTTTGCGCTGCTGGGACGGCACTGGTGTCGTCCACCGGCCGCTCAAGGAATCCTCAAGGTACGGATGCGCACTGTCACCTATTCACCCAGCAGACTTGGCAACTCAAGCAAAATTTGCGGGTCGGTGCCGTCGGCCGGGCAGAATCGCCCGTCTCGAAAACGATGGGTTGATGCGACTGCGACAGCTTTCGCTGACGAGCGCCGCTCCCAGGCTCAACAGGCATTCGAGATGTCTTGAAAACCCGTCGCATAACCAGTATTCTCAAAATCAGGTAATCAACGGGAATATGCGACGGGAGCGCCAGTGTCCACCATCGGGTACGCACGGGTCTCGACAACCGACCAGGACCCTCAGCTTCAACTCGACGCGCTCAAGGAGGCCGGGGCCGCCCGGACCTTCACCGACCATGGCGTCAGCGGGTCGACCGCACAGCGACCAGAGCTCGATGCCTGCCTGGACCATCTCCGCGAGGGTGATGTGCTGACGGTATGGAAGCTCGACCGGTTGGGCCGCAATACTCAGCACGTGCTGGCTGTCGTGGACCAACTCACGTCGCGCGGAATCGGGTTTCGCAGCCTGACTGAGGGCCTGCACACCGACGGGCCGATGGGCAAGGCGATGCTGACCATCATGGCTGCCTTCGCCCAGCTGGAGCGCGACACCATGATCGAGCGGACCCGTGCCGGTCTGGCTGCTGCTGCCGCCAACGGACGCAAGGGTGGTCGGCCCCGCAAGGTAGACGACGCCGACGCGGCCAAGGCGCGCAGCCTGCGAGACAAAGGCATTGCGGCCACTGACATCGCGAAGATGCTCGGAGTCTCCCGTGCCACGGTGTACCGACACCTCTCCGAGAACCATGCTGCTTGAGCAGATTCCGCTACTCAGGCATGGCGTCTAGTAAATCTAGGACAAACTTCAACAAGTCAGGGTTCACTTCCCGCAGTTGCTCGACCGATGGCCGCTTCTGCTTGCGTTTCAGTCCATGAACAAGTCGGCTGCGCTGGTCGTAGACTTTCTTGAAGAATTTTCCGGGAGCCTCGCCACGGTAAACCGCTGTTAGCACGGCTTCGGCTTGTTGTGCGCCAGCTTGCGTGATCGACTCTCTTTCGTCCTCCCTCAGGATGTCTTTCAAACACTTGAGAGTGCCTTCGTTAATCGCCTCATCGGGAGGCGATTCTGCCCAATCTTCGACGTGACTCATAAGCGCTCTGAGTGCCACTACAACATCGGCGGGCTTTGGACGTTCGTCAACCAAGGTTTCTGCGGCAGTGACTAACTGAACGTGCCGCGTCTCTGGATTTGGGTCGCGAAGCGCGGAGTGTATTAAGCGATAGGCCAGCTGCCTGCTGTTTCCCCATGGGGCGTAGGTGCGCTCGGCTACTTGTACTCGCTCCTGAAAGCGTGCCAGCCAGCCCGACAGTGAAATGGTTGGTGTGCCGAACTCAGCGCTGATAAACCTGGGTTTGGGGTGGGTCCGGTACACGGTGAGCTTGTAGCCGTCGTCCCAAATGACCCGGTCTCCTGCCTTGACGCCGATCTGTTTGAACAATTCTGGCGGATCTTCGTTCGCCGCATACGTAATCTCGGCATGCGGTGCTGTCTGATCGTCAGGACCGAAATCGACGCCGAGGCTTTCGCGTGCCAGTACGGCAGCCAAGACGTGCCGCCACTTGCGGCCCGCCGTGCTCGCCGATCCGGCATCGGCGTACTCCTCGCCGAGCAGGACCAGGTCGTCGGTCTTTGAAACGAAGTTTGGGGTGTCCTCACCCTCTGGTGCCTTTGCGCCCCGTATGACGACCGACTCGACATCGGACGTTGCCAACGGGATCTCAAGCGCGTCCCCAGAGTCCAGCCTCTGATTCTGAATAAGCTTGAAACGATTGCGGAATGAGTACGACTGTGGCGCGTTATCGTCGCTCGTCATGGTCGCCGACCTTATCCGCTGTCGTTGTTGGCCAGCAGCCCAAGGTCGGCGATGCCGACGCGCAAAGGCACGCAGCCTCCGGGAGAAGGGCATCGCGGTCACCGACAGCACCAAGATGCTGGGGCATCTCCCGCGCAACGGTCTACCGCTACCTCACCTAGACCGCGACGCTACCGCGCACGACGGGCAGGTCACCGAGACGCACTTCTCCCTGCGGCCGGTCCATCCGGGCCAGTTCACGGGGGCTCGGTGACCTGAACGTCGAGGGGCCTGTCGGACTCCGACAAGCCAGAAGCGGGTGCACGCGTCTGCTGGTTGTCGGTGCGGCCCGGCAAACTGAGCCACATGTCGAGCAAGCGCAGGAAGACCAGGGCGGCGGCGCCAACACCGCGGACCGTCGTGCGGTTCAAGTACGGCCCCGATGTCAGGCCGCACACGATCAACGAGTTCAGGCGCACCCGCGGCCTACCGAGGATCTCCGGACTGCGCCAGACACCCGGGCTCATCGCCGAGCGCGTCCGCGCCTTCACGCAGACGGTTAACGACGTCGTCCCGCCGGGTACGACCGTCTCCGTCTGGCCCGCCATCGACATGGCCGTCACCCTGGCCCACGTCGCGCCGGAGGAGTTCAGACCGGCATCGGGACACTCCTACACCCTTGACCGCGGCGCGAACACGGCCGTGGCGAAGACACTCACCCGTTCCGATGGGCGCGGCTTCGACATTGTCGTGGACGGCAACCTGTTCATCAGCACCCAAGCGGACAGCGATGAACAGGTTGCAAACAAGTCCCGCATGCTCGCGCACCTCGCGGCGCACGAGCCGCAGCACATCGTCCAGACTCTCGCCGGACTGGACACCGGGGACCTGGCCGAGGCGGCTCGCGGTGAATCCCCCACTGTGAACGACCTCCTGCTGCCGTTCGCCGAGGCCGTTAACGAGTACCAGTGCGAGCTAGCGGCCAATCGGATCAACACCGAGCCCTTTCCGCATGACGCCCAGTCGCTGTCCGACGACCTGCGTGCGTTCCGGGCGGCGCTCTCCGAATCCGTTCGGTTGAACGACACCGACCGCTACCAGGCGTGCGTGACCGTGCTGACCGCGGCGAAGGAACTGGTCAAAGGCGTCGCGTACGCCGCCGCCTACCGCTTCTACGACGGTGACGACCAGTCGGCCCCGGATCCGTTGCCCGAGCAGTGGGATCGCTACATGGCGGAGCTCTGGCCGGACCTGCTGGACATGTTCGCCGCGATCCCCGCCGCGGGCGAGCCCACCGACAAGGCCGTGCTGGCACGCGCCCTCTACAGGATTACCGAGCGAACGCTGCGGTGGCTTGAGGAGATCGGGGTCAGGTACGAGGTGGAGATCCAAGGGGACGAATCGATCAGGTCTTGCTGGTGGAGCGTCGCCGAGCCGATCTGACGGTTCGCAGCCGCTCCGGATCTGTAGCACCTGCCGCATACGCTGATCCGGTGGACTCGGAGCCCCGCACGCTGAGTGACATCGATACGTCGCGCCCACTCCGCACCGACGATGAACTCCTGCGTCTGATCGCGGCGATCCACGGTTCCCGCCCCGAAGTGCAGGAGACCAGCTGGCTGGAGTGGAAGAGCAGCCTCGACCTGACCAAGGCCGCCGGTAGGTTCACGGTCGCGAAGGCGGTCCTCGGGTTCGCGAACCGGTCGGTAGACGACGCCCAGCTCACCACCGGCGGCGTCGCATACATGGTCGTGGGAGTGGAGCCCGGCGCGGCCCCGGGTGTGGCCGCGATAGACCACGCCGACCTCACCCCGTGGATCAAGATCTATGCGTCCACGCCGCGGTTCACGCCGCGCACCCTCCGGTACGCTGGAGTAGAGGTGCTCGTGATCGTCGTCGAGCCGCCCGAGGCCGGTGACCCCCTCCACACGCTGCGGAAGCAGTACGACAAGTTCGACGCGGGCGTAATCTTCAACCGCGGGTCTGCACGCACGGCGCCAGCCAGCCCGGGGGACATCGAGATGCTCAGCGACCGCCTCCTGCAGGGTGCGCGGCAACCGGATCTCGATCTGAAGCTCCGATGCACCGCCGATCCGCTGTATCGGCTCAACATCGGCCGCGAGCAGGTCCAGGAGTGGCTGAGCCGACACGAAGCGTACGTCCGCGCTACCAGCGGCGAACCACCTGCGCCGGTGCCCACCCCGGCGGAGCCATCGATGACGGGCTTGTCGTTGTCGAGTCTGTTCGCCGACAACATCGGGCTGGGGGCACTCGACCGCTCCAACGCCGCAGAGTTCGACCAGCGGGTAGAGACGTACCTCGCGAAGCTGGGCCGTGTACTCACCAGCCACGTGCTGCGGGAGATCGTGCGGGACGAGGACGCCAACACCGTGCGCTTCCAGGTAGGCAACGACACCCCGGATCCCGTTTCCGGCGTGCAGCTGACCGTCCGCGTGCCGAAGAACCGCGTGCTGGTCTACACGACTTCGCCGCGTACCGGTGACTGGCCGGAGAAACCGAAGTGGCCGGACCCTCTGGACCAGTTCCGCCCGCAGTCCGCGGCGTGGTTCCGCTCCAGCGTCGAGGATCTCGTACCAATTCAGAGCCGATCAGGATCCGTGACCGAGCTGGATGACTCGTTCGAGGTCACCTGGGACATCGGCGACCTTCACCCCGATCTATGGTCGCGCGAACTCGACATCACCGTTATTGCAGCCGCCGCGACACCGGAGCAGCTCGACGTGGAGATTGTGGCGCGGTCGATGAGTCGGAGGGGGATCGTCGCGAGGACGGAGACGCTGACGGTGTCGGCAGATGAGTTGACGATCGACGACTTCTTCACGGCGGATCCCGAGTAGTTGAGCCGCGAGTACCCGCGGCGGGGCACGGTGCGCCGCTGGTCTTCACGCCATCGAGGCGGCGGTGGATCATCGACAGGGTGCCCGGGACGTGGAGGGCGTCCTGCTCGGACACCTCCCAGTCGAGCAGCCGGGGTTCGTGCACTGCGAGGTCTGCGGGTTCGACTTCGAGGGCACCTACGGGGAGCGCGGGCACGAATACACCGAGGTCCACCACCTCGTGCCGCTGCACGTCTCCGGCGAGACCAAGACCAAGATCGCCGACCTGATCCTGCTGTGCGCCAACTGCCACCGGATGATCCACCGCCACCGCAGCGCCCCCTGGCTGACCTCGATCCGGGGGTGTATCCGATCGTGTGGTCGGCCACCGACGAGTTGGCATTGGGTTCGGACGGCACCTCGTTGCCAGTGCTCTTCTTCGTCCCGCACCCTGCCTGGGCCATGCGACAGCCTCAAGACACCCGCGACAAGTACGAGCAAGATCTCGCTGATGCATTGACGTGGAGCTTCACCAACCAGCGCTGATGTCACCACCCCCGCGTCCACATGGCCGCCGAAGGAAGCAATCGGCCATCAACGGCCCATACACAGAACGTGCGACCGCGCCCCGGGCGTTCGGGGTAGCTTCGCTCTGACTGGAATTCGACTGTAGGGAGCGGATCAAGGAGATGGCGCAGAGCAACGCGCAGGCACAGGCACAGAACCACGCCAACCTGATCTGGAAGATCGCCGACCTGCTGCGCGGGCCGTATCAACCCAACCAGTACGGGGACGTGATCTTGCCGTTCACGATCCTGCGCCGCCTGGACTGCATCCTGGAGCCGACCAAGGACCAGGTGCTCGCCGAGTACAAGAAGATCAGCGCGACCAAGGTCGACCCCGACGTGATGCTCAAGGCCAAGTTCAAGCTGCCGTTCTACAACATCTCCCGGTGGAGCTTCGCCTCCCTGATCAGCGACCCCGAGGGGGTGGCCGACAACCTCATCGACTACATCGAGCACTTCTCCCCCAACGTGCGCGACGTCTTCGAGGGCTTCGGCATGCTCGACGAGATCGCCAACCTGGCCAAGACCGACCGGCTGTATCTCATCGTTAAGGAGTTCGCCGCCGTCGACCTGCACCCGGATGTCGTCACCCAGCACGACATGGGCTATGTGTTCGAAGAGCTGATCCGCAAGTTCGCCGACTCCAACGCCACCCAGGCCGGTGATCACTTCACCCCCCGCGAAGTCATCGCCCTGATGGTCGACATCTTGTTCCTGACCGAGGACGACGCCCTGACCAAGCCGGGCACGGTACGCACCATCTACGACCCCGCTGCCGGGACCGGCGGCATGCTCTCGGTCGCCTACGACCACCTGGTCGCGATGAACCCCAAGGCCCGCCCGGTGCTCTACGGCCAGGACGTCAACCCTCGCTCGTACGCTCTGTGTAAGTCGGACATGATCGTCAAGGGTCAAGACGTCGACAACATCTACCTCGGCGACACCCTCACCGACGACGGCTTCCGTACGCGGCACTTCGACTTCCTGCTGTCCAACCCGCCGTTCGGAGTGGACTGGAAGACTCAGCAGAAGAGGGTCACCGACGAACACGAGCAGCGCGGCTTCGCCGGGCGCTTCGGCCCCGGCCTGCCCCGGGTCTCTGACGGGTCGATGCTGTTCTTGCTGCACTTGATCTCCAAGATGCAGCCCGTCAAGGGTGGCGAAGGCAGCAGTCGCCTGGCCATCGTGCTCAACGGCTCCCCGCTGTTCACCGGTGGGGCCGGGTCCGGGGAGTCCAACATTCGGCAGTGGATCATCGAGAACGACCTGCTGGACGCGATCATCGCGCTGCCGACCGACATGTTCTACAACACCGGTATCGCCACCTATATCTGGATCCTGGACAACAACAAGCCCACCAAGCGGCGCGGGAAAGTGCAGCTGATCAACGCCGTGGAGATGTACGGCAAGATGCGCAAGTCCCTGGGGTCCAAGCGCAAAGAGCTGAGGGAGAAGGACATCGCCCGGATCTGCCACCTCTACGAGGGCTACCGCAACGAACACGGCACCGATGAGCGCCCGGCCCACTCAAAGGTGTTCAAGGGCGAGGAGTTCGGCTACTCCACCATCACCGTCGAACGGCCTCTGCAGCTGCGGTTCACCCCCACCGCCGACAACATCGACGACGTCCTCGCGCAGAAGAGCATCGCCAAGCTCAAGACCGGTGAGCAGGCCGCAATAGGCACCGCGCTGACCGGGCTGATCGGCTGGGAGTGGAAGAACCGCGACGAGTTCGTCGGCGAGGTCAAAGACGCCCTGCGCAAGGCCGGGTTCATCACCCCAATGGCCCCGGTGGTCAAGGCGATCTGGTCGACGATCGGCGAGCACGACGACACCGCCACCATCGTCGCCGACGCCAAGGGCAACCCCGAACCCGACACTTCCCTACGCGATACGGAGAACGTGCCACTGACCGAGGACATCGAGGCCTACTTCGCCCGCGAAGTCCTACGCCACGTCCCCGACGCCTGGATCGACCACGACAAGACCAAGATCGGCTACGAAATCCCGTTCACCCGACACTTCTACCGCTACACCCCACCCCGACCGCTGGAAGAGATCCAGAAGGACCTCCGCGTCCTCGTCGAGGAAATCCAGGTCATGCTCGCAGAGGTCGGAGCATGAACTGGCCTGCTTACCCGCGCTACAAGAGTTCGGGGGTCGAATGGCTCGGGGACGTACCGGGCGCATGGGCGGTCGATCGACTCAAGCAGTCGGTATCGTGGAGTCAGAACGGCGTCTGGGGCGATGAACCCGATGGTGGCCCGGACGATATTCGGTGTGTTCGGGTTGCAGACTTCGATCGTGCGCATCTTCGTGTTCAGGACCGCGACATCACCTATCGGAAGGTGGGCGGCTCTGATCGACGGGGTCGCGTCTTGGAGCCCGGGAGTCTCATCCTGGAGAAGTCGGGCGGCGGCGAGAAAAGTCCAGTCGGGTTCGTGGTGTTGTACGACAAACGTGACCCTGCGGTCTGCTCCAACTTTGTCGCAAAGGTAACCCTGAGACGAGGGATGGAACCCCGCTACTGGGTCTACGTCCACCACTCCTTGTATCAGTCGCGCCTGACGCAGCGATCGATCAAACAGACGTCAGGTATCCAGAATCTGGACCAGCAGAGCTACTTCAACGAGAGAGTGTGTTTTCCACCGGAGGACCAGCAGACCGCGATCGCCGACTTCCTAGACCATGAGACGGCGAAGATTGATGCGTTGATCGCCAAGCAGGAGCAGCTCATCGCCACCCTGCGCGAGGACCGCACCGCCACCATCACCCACGCCGTCACCAAAGGCCTCGACCCCGACGTCGAGATGAAGGACTCCGGTGTTGCGTGGATTGGGAAGATTCCGCACCACTGGGTGCTCTGCAAGGTGAAACATGGTTTCTCGGTGGTCCTGGGCAAGATGTACCAGGGCGAGCGGCGGTCTTCCGATGATGAGCTGCTCCCTCACCTGAAGGCTGGAAGCCTCACCGCGACTTGTGAACTTGATCTGGATGATCCTATGCCCTGCTGGTTTTCACGCGATGAGCAGAAAAAGCTTTCGGTCCGTAGGAACGACCTCCTGGTCGTCGAAGGCGGCGCAACGTACGGGCGATGTGTCGTCGTGGAGGAAGACCTTCCCGGATGGGGCTTCCAGAAGTCCCTGAACAGGGTCAGGGCGCGCAACGCCGACAGCATCCGCTTCCTCGCATACCTAATCCAAACCGCCACCGACATCGGCCACGTGTCGATTCTGTGCGGCAAGGCGACAATCCCGCACTTCACCGCAGAGAAGCTCGAAGCCCTTGAATGGCCTCGCCCGGCACTCGAGGAACAACTCAACATCGTCGGCTTCCTCGATGAGCGGTGCGGGCGGATCGAGGCCTTGATCAACAAGGCCAACGAGGTCATCGAGACACTCCGCGAGTACCGCTCGGCGCTGATCACCGACGCCGTCACGGGGAAGATTGATGTGCGGGGGGCGGCGTAGTGGTTGCGCTGCAGCATCACGAGTCCGTCTTCGAGGCTGAGATCTGTGAGCACCTGGCCGCGCACGGCTGGTTGTACTCACCCACCGACGAGGGGTATGACCGTGAGCTGGCCCTGTTTCCGGAGGATGTGTTCGAGTGGCTGGAAGAGTCCCAGCCGGATCAGTTGGCCAAGCGGGTCAAGCCGGAGCTGACCGGCACGGCCCTGTCCAAGGCGCAGGCGGGTGTGCTGGCGACGTTGGTGAAGGCGTTGGGGGCTGATCCGAAAGCCAACGGCGGCACGCTCTCGGTGCTGCGGCGGGGGTTTAAGGACCTCAACGCGCAGTTCCAGATGTGTCAGTTCCGGCCCAACACCACCCTGAACGAGACCACCGCCAAGAAGTACGCAGCGGTGCGCCTGCGGGTGATGCGCCAGGTGCACTACTCGACGCAGAACCACAACAGCATCGATCTGGTGTTCTTCGTCAACGGCATCCCGGTGGCCACCGCCGAGCTCAAGACCGACCTGAGCGTTCAGAACATCACCGACGCCGTCCTGCAGTACAAGCACCACCGGCCACCCAAGGGCGAACCACTGTTGGCGTTCGGGTCTCGGGCGTTGGTGCACTTCGCGGTCTCCAACAGCGAGGTGCAGATGACCACCAAGCTGGCGGGCAAGGACACGGTGTTCTTGCCGTTCAACCGGGGCGATCACGGCCACGCCGGGAACCCACCGAACCCGCACGGATCGAAGACTTCCTATCTGTGGCAGCAGATCCTGGCCCGCGACACCTGGCTGGACATCCTGGGCCGGTTCATGCACCTGCAGATCGACGAGACCATCGACCCCGCCACGGGCAAGAAGGTCCGCAAGCAGACCATGCTGTTCCCGCGCTTTCATCAGTGGGAGGCCGTCACCCGGCTCGTGGAGGCCGCCCACGAGCAGGGGCCGGGGCACCGGTATCTGATCCAGCACTCAGCGGGTTCGGGGAAGACGAATTCGATTTCGTGGTTGGCGCACCGGCTCTCAGTTCTGCATGACGACGCCAACGCTGCGGTGTTCGATTCGGTCATCGTGATCACCGACCGCACCGTGCTCGATACCCAGTTGCAGGAGGCGATCCGCCAGATCGACCGCACCCCCGGGGTGGTCGCCCACATCGCCGGGTTGGGTGGGGCGAAGTCTCAGGAGCTGGCCGACGCGCTGGGTGGGGGGACGAAGATCATCATCGTCACCATCCAGACCTTCCCGCACGCCTTGAGACTGATACAGGAACAGTCCGACTTGGCGGGTAAGAGTTTCGCGATCATCGCCGATGAAGCCCACTCCTCGCAGGCTGGTGAAGCCTCCAAGCGCCTGAAGGCAGCCCTGAGCGCCACGGAGATCGAGGAACTTGAAGATGGCGGCACGGTGGATGCCGAGGATGTGTTGGCGGCGGAGATGGCCGCTCGGGCGGAGTCGAAGAACTTGTCGTTCTTTGCGTTCACCGCCACGCCGAAGGCCAAGACTCTGGAGTTGTTCGGGCACAAGGGCCTTGATGGCACCCCGCACCCGTTTCACCTGTATTCGATGCAGCAGGCCATCGAGGAGGGCTTCATCCTCGACGTGTTGCGCAACTACACCCCGTATAAGACGGCGTTTCGGCTGACCCACAACGGCCAGACCTACGAGAGCGAAGACACCACCAACGCCGGGACCGTCGCGGTCACCGGCAGCACGGATGGGGAGTTGGTCGACAAGAGCGCGGCCATCAAGTCGCTGATGAACTGGGTACGCCTGCATCCAACGAACATCGCCCAGAAAGTCACGATCATCGTCGAGCACTTCCGGGCCAACGTCGCACCGCGACTGGACGGTAGAGCGAAGGCGATGGTGGTGACCTCCTCGCGGAAGGCGGCAGTGCGCTACAAGATCGCCATCGACAAGTACGTGACCGAACACAGCTACACCGATGTCCAAGCGTTGGTGGCGTTCTCCGGTGAAGTCTCCGACGCCGAATCCGGGATCGAGAAAGTCAGCGAGACTTCAACGCTGATGAACCCTGGGCTGAAAGGCCGTGACTTGCGTGATGCGTTCGCCACCGATGAGTACAACGTGATGTTGGTGGCCAACAAGTTCCAGACCGGCTTCGACCAACCCTTGCTGGTGGCGATGTATGTCGATAAGCGGCTGTCGGGGGTCGCGGCGGTTCAGACGTTGTCGCGGCTGAACCGGACCGCACCGGGCAAGGACCAGACGTTCGTGTTGGACTTCGCCAACACTGCCGAGGACATCGTTGAAGCGTTTGAACCGTACTACGAGGCCACCACGTTGGCCGATGTGACTGATCCGAACATCGTGCACCAGACGATGAACAAGCTGGATTCGGCGGGCATCTATCAAGAGTCGGAGATCGACGGCCTGGTCGGCGACTACCTCAAAGGCAAAGGTCATGAGGCGCTGAACAAGTGGGTTGGGCCGGCCCGGGATCGCTTCCGGGATCGGGAACGCAACGCCCGGGAACGCAACGACAAGCACGGCCTCGATGAGCTGGAGTTGTTCCGCAAGGATGTCGGCACCTTCTTGCGGCAGTACGACTTTCTGTCCCAGATCATCAACTACGAGGACATCTCGCTGGAGAAGTTGTCGATCTACCTGCGTCACCTGGCCCCGGTGATCAGCAGTGAGCAGCTGCACCATGACATCGACCTGTCCGGCGTGGACTTCGACTACATCGCCCAACGCCAGCAGGTCACCACCTCGGCCAAACTCACCGGCGACGTCCCGCTAGAACCACCCAAAGAGGCAGGAACCGGCGTCGTCCGAGACCCCGAGATGGTGGCCCTCGATGAGGTCATCGCCCAGATCAATGACCTGTTCTCCGGAGACCATCCGGACTCCAGCGTGCGCAACGTGGTCACCCACATCCGGGACCGGCTGGAGGAGAGCGAAACCCTGCAGCAGCAGGCGCAGAACAACACCCTGGCGCAGTTCTCCGCCAGCCCTGACCTGCATAACGAGTTCGTCGGCGCGGTGATCGGGGCCATGGCCTCCTCAGAAGACCTGTCCGCCCAGATCCTCAACAACCCCGAGCTATCCCAGAAACTGCTCGGCGAGCTGGTGCCGCTGATCTACAAGGGGTTGAAGGTAACGGCCTAATGCGTATCGCCGGTCGGTTGTCGTTTTCTATGCTTTGTCTACTGTGAGCGACAAGCACGACGACGCTCTGAGCGTCGCCAAATGTGAGCCATGTCCAGAAGGCAGCGGAGGCGACGGCCTCGGAATGCCTCGAGACATTGGGAAGCCACTGTTCGTGTACGGGAATCTCAAGCCAGGGGAACTCGGCTACGACCTGATCGCTGAAAGGGTAATCAGCCAACGATCGGCTAAGCTGCCGGGGCATATATGGGTTAGAGACGGAGTTCCACTAGCCGATGTCACCGCCGGTGGTGGACTAATTTCCGGTTACACACTCGCATTATCGACTGAGGGCTATAGCAAGGTCGGTGAAATTGAGCCCGCCACGCACTACCGGTGGTCGGACGCCACCTGCACTGAACCCGCCGGACTGGAGGTCAATATCCTCGGACCAGTCGAGGGCCTCACAGCTGATCGTGGTGGCGGCGATGTACTTCACGAGGAGTGGACCACTGCATCGGACCCGCTCTTCGCGCATGGCTTGACCGCTGTCGCGACAACGCTTCGAACCGATGGCCGGATGCCTTTCGGGGGCAGTTTCTCCGACGCCGAGACTTGGACGCGGTTTTACCGCTTGCAGGCTGCGTACATGTTGGCCTGCTCGATCCTCGAGCGGGTCGCGTTTTGGGCGAGTCCAAACGCCGGACCGACCGCGGCGGTAAAAGCCGTCGGACACCAGCCGGGGTTCGTCGCGGCCGTCCGACAGGGCGGTGTATCGATCCCGAAGGACCCGGTCTATCGGGCCGACAAGCCTCGCAAGAAGGCGCATTTGAACACGCCTGATCAGTTCGCGGATTGGGCCTATCAGATCCGCAGCAACTTGATGCATCGCGGTAAGAGTGCCGGGAACGAGGCCGAGCTTGTTCGCACCGCATTGATTGACCTGCACGATGTACTCCGCACCTATCTCTTGACCAAGGTCCCCGGATTTGGTGAAACATGGACCGAAACCGACGCCGAGGGTGAGCCCTATAGCTGGCGGATCAAGCCCGAATTCGACGCCTCGCCCGGCGACTGAATGCACGCGGCACACCCCAGGTGCATGTGGTCGGCTTGCTCCAAGCTGGCCACTGCCAGCTCAGGATTGACGTCATTGCCGCGTCATCCGAGACCAAACAGCGTCGGGCATGGTCATATCACCGGCCCAGCGTAGGAAGGGCGTGCGATGCGCCGACCGATGCAACACCAGGCACACCCAATCCGCTCGCGTAGCGATTTCGCGTGCCACTGAGGTAGGCGCGCAGCTCTTCTCGCGCCCAAGCGCTCAGCGAGACCCTCCGGGTGCAGTGGTGCAGGCCCAGCGCGTGGAGCTCGTCGCTAAGTTCTGCACGTTCACGATCGGACGCGGCAGCCCAGTATTGGTCGGCATTCTCCACGGCACGGCTTTGAGGGTCCGACACGTTGCAGCCGATTGCGAACGGCGACATCATGGCCTTCCAGACGGTAGCCAACGCCGAGCCTGCCCGGTAGGGCGCAGTTGGCGCGTTTCGCCGTGGTTGCTTGTGGCAAGTTGGGGGCATCGCAGTTCCTTTTCGTTGTGGTGGTGTGAAATAAAAAACCCGGCCACCAGTAGGTGTCCGGGCAATCGGGTATCCATGCACTGGCGTCAGGATTCGGGTTGCTGCGCTGCTGCGACTCCCTTCCATGTGTTCTCGGGCACAAAAAAACCGCACGCCTCTCCTGAGGATGCGGTCTAACGCTTCGTACGGTTTGAAACCGGCCTTCCGCTTGTCCAGCGGCACCGCTGCTTTCGGAGGTTGCCCTCTCGGCCCAGCTGGCTTATTTCCAGTAGACCATGCCATTTTGCGACTTCGTGACATTGAGGAATTTTCTTAGTCAAACCGCTTCGGGCGCGCCGACTCGACACCGGTACCACTCCGACGACGACAACCCTCAGATTATTAGTTGTAATCAATATCGTGTTGAGCTAATATTGCTAGATGATCGAGTTGGGCCGGATCCGGCGTGAAGCGGGAGTGACCCAGGCAGAGATGGCCGCTCGGCTGGGCATCACCCAGGGCAGCGTCTCACAGCTGGAGCGCCGAGGAGACATGCTCCTGAGCACCCTGTCGGAGTATCTCGCCGCCCTTGGAGCCGAGGCCCGCATCACGGTATCGATCGGCGACCAGACCTTCGAGCACGACCTGATAGGGGGCCAGCAGTGATCACCAACCTCACCCAGGCCGAGGCCACCCAGCGGAACCACCGGCGCGCGGTCCGGTTCTTCTGGTTCATGCTGGGCGGGGCTACCTTAATCAGCCTCATCGGCAACATCGCACACGCGGTGCTGCCGTACCTTCCGCCCGTCACGATCCAAGTTGGTGCCGCCGCAGTACCGCCCATTGTGCTGCTGGCCGCCGTTCACGGTGTCGCCCTCGCGGTGCGGGCGGGCGCATCCGGTGCGGTCTACCGGTGGGCAGTCACCGCCGTGGCGGCCATCGGCGGCGGCGCGTTTGTGTTGAGCTTCCTTGCCCTGCGTGACCTGATGCTGGTCATCGGGTACAGCCCAGCGATCGCCTGGATTTTTCCGGCCATCGTCGACACCGCCGTTGCCGTGGGGACGTTGATGCTGGTTGCGCTCGGGGACAAACCCGCACGCCGCACCCGCACCGCGTCGCAGCAGGCTGCCGCGTCTACCGGCAGATCTGGAGGGAATGCACCTGCACCTGCACCATCGCGCCATGCAGGCGCGCCAACGACCAGCACTGCACGCCCACCACGCAGCCGGACTGCACATGCACCCGCACTCCAGGCCGTGCCCACGGCGGGGGCGGGCCGAGACGCGAGTGCGATGGCCCACGCGCTGGTCGCCGCAGGTGCAACAACCAAGAGCGTCAGTCAGGTCGAACAGGTCTTGGCCGCACATGCAGCCGGAGCTGCGGTCACGCGGATCGCCGCCGATGCGGGGATCCATCACCAGACGGTGCGGTCGATACTCACCGCGGCTGCCGAACGCCAGCAGCTGGCCACGGTCGGATGAGATGACGACCGGGACTGGAGTTCGTGTGAAACGCGGCCTCCTCCAATAGCATCACCGCGTTGCCGGTCGAGACCGTCATCGCCGTGCTGACTGCAACTCGTGGCGGCATGTCGATCAACGCCGCCGCCAAGATCTCCGGCATCAACTACCGGACCGCGCAGAGGATCGTGCAGGCCGCCGTCAAGCAGCAGAAGCGGGAACTGGCGGTGGTCGGCTGAGCCGCTACGCAGATCGTTTCACTGAGAGGTATGCCTAGCAACAGCTGCGCTGGGCAGCAGATGCCCCAATCTCGACAGAGAGGACACCAGCGATGCTGAAATTGAACGAGTTGCCGAATCCCAATGGCCTCACCCGGTTTAACGTGCGTGATCACTACACCCAGCGACTCGTTCTCATCGCTGCGGTATGCCGGGAACTCCAGCATGAGCCGGAAATCAGGGTCGGTGATCGCGCTCGGGCGGCAATAGAACTGCTCGCCTGGTGGATGCGATGGGTGTACGACCTTCCGGAAGACCAAGCCCTGCGTTATTCCTACGGCTTCAGCGAGCCGTATCTGACGAAGTACGCCAACGATATGTTTCGCGAGCTTGCGCTTGGCGCGGCGGTCTGCGATTCCGTCGCCAAGTCCTTCACCGCCGACAAGCCGTGGGAGCTCGACGAAGACATGCGGCGGGTCCGCATGCACCTGGACACCTACCTGGCAGCCAGCAACGCTGACGCTGACGCTGACGGCAGCCTAGGAACCGACGGGCGCTGAAAGCGGGCCGGGATGGAGAGCCCCAACCTCCGACGGAGTGTCTGAGGCTGCGTGCCTCGCCCCGCCTGAACCGCTTTACCGGAGTCAGTAAATTGGTCTTGAGCTGCGACGATATCGGCTGAGCGCATTGACTCAGCACCTGTGTGCTCTTGGGGCGGACGCCAGCATCACGGTGACGGTCAATCAGGCGGGCGCGCCGATCCCTGGACACGGGACGCGCCAGTGTCACGACGTTGTCACAACTCAAACGGAACTCCGACCGAACGGTCACGAACGAACTCGAACGCCCCGGAAGCATAACCGCAGCTCAGCAGCCATGTAACTCTCAAGCCGAACAGGCCCGAATATCCACGAACGTCCCGAACCGACTTCCCAAGCCGAATACGCGGGCTCGACTGCAGTCATCGGCTCCACATTGACCAGGGGTTTGCCCCGATCACCCACTCGAATCGGGGCGCTGGCCCCGGAACGGTCCCGTACGCCGCTTACCATTTGGCCATGTCGCTCAATGCCTGGCTTGACGGAGAGCAACCAGACTTTGAGCGGCTGGCGGTCCTGTTCGCGGACGGAGACGTGCGGATTGTGCGCGACGACGAACGCGATGCCTACTATCTGACCGCGGCGGAACTCGACAGCGCGGATGACGAAGATGTTTACTTCACCATCGAAGCGCTACTCAAGCGGATCAACGGTTCAGCGCGAACCCTGACGCCAGACTTCCAACCCGTGAGGTACGCCAGAAAGTACACCACCAACGGCGGCATAGTCATCCAACCGGCTACTGTCCAGCTGAAGATTCGCGTCAGTCTCACGGTGTCGGCAGTTGTACGGGGGCCGGACGGTGAACCTCAGCCGACATCGCCACCGCCAGGAGCGACCCACCTAGCTCTAGCCGCGTCCGACGGCACCGTCGACGAGGTGTTAGCGCGTATGGCGGGTGACCTGGATTGGTTCAACCTTTTTAAGGTTTACGAGCTGGTGCGCGACGACTCGACGAAACCATCCTCAATCGCCGGGATGGGGTGGGCTACGGAAAATGAGCAGTCTGCCTTCAGAGCCTCCGCAAATCGGCCCGACATTAGTGGCGAAGACGCTCGGCACGCGGTGTCGCCGAACACAAAGCGCCCAAAGCGGACGATGAACCTCGCCGAAGGCCAGGCTTGGGTATGCAACCTGGTCTCGAATTGGTTGGCGTGGAAGGCGGCCCCGCCGCCTGGCGCCTAACCGTCGTGCGGAATTGGGTTGCCGCCTGCCGGAGCCGGGAACATCGGGATGTGGTTCGCGCGTTCGGCCGTACCGTCCGCAGGCCGTCCGCAGTAGAGCTAGCAACAGCTTGACACCACCAACGCAGCCAACGGGCTGACCTAGAAGTTCTCTGCGTGGCCAACACAGCACGTTGGTGCAAACGCCAAGAGAGACAGACTGTAAATCCGTCGGCGCAAGCCTACGCAGGTTCGAATCCTGCACCTGCCACCGAGGTCAGGCCCCTTTGCCAGGGGCCTGATTGCGTTTACAGCTCCCCGGAGAAGTCGGCGGTCAGCCAGCGGTCGGGCCGGATGGTGAACAGCACGCTGGTGGCGCCGTCCATGTTCGCGGCGAACGCCCGTCCGCCCTCCTCGCCGAGGTAGCGGACGGCGATGGCCTCCCGTTGCTCCAGCGGGGCCGGGGTGGCGGCGTCGATAACGGTGCCCTCGACGACGACGTACTGATAGGGCAGCTCCTCCCGCTGCACCACCAGGGTCACCGCGCGGGCCTGTTCGATGAGCTTGGCCTTGCGCTTGCCGGCGCCGGTGTTGACCAGGATGTTGCCGCCGGCGGTGTAGTCGTACCAGATCGGGACGCTGGCCGGAGGCCGGCCGTCGTCGGCGGCCACCGACAGGACAGCGACGTGCTTGTCGGCCAGGAATTGTTGACGCTGCGCTTCGGTGAAGGGTTTCGGCATGCCGACACGAACAGCGGTGGTCTCGGGGCTATTCCATCGGCGGCCTACCAATCCGTGGGCAGCGGGTTGATCGTGTCGTGCTCCTGGCACCGGCCATCAGCCACCGTCATACCACCGGTGGTACCATATATGGCATGGATAAGACGACGGTCTACCTGCCGCAGGAACTCAAGGCCGCGGTCAAGCAGGCTGCCCAGCGACGAGGAACGTCAGAAGCCGAAGTAATCCGGGAATCCATCCGCGCATCGGTGGGTGATGTCCGCCCCACCCCGCGGGGAGGCCTCTATTCGGGATCAGAGCCGATAGCGCGCCATGTCGACGGGCTACTGGACGGCTTCGGCGAGCGGTGATCGTCGACACCAGCGCCCTGCTGGCCTATTTCGACAGCGCGGAACCCGACCACGCAGCTGTCTCACGCGCCATCCATGACGCTGATGAGGAACTGGTCGTCTCTCCCTACGTCATCGCCGAACTCGACTATCTCGTCGCGACACGGGTGAGCGTCGATGCCGAACTGGCTGCGCTGCGTGAACTGTCCGGCGGCGCGTGGGAACTGGCCGGCTTCGCTGCAGCCGACGTCGATCAGGCCGCAGCTGTCATCGGGAAATATCGCGATCAGAACATCGGCATCGCGGATGCGTCCAATGTCGTTCTGGCCAAGCGATATCAGATGCGGACCATCGCAACGCTCGATCGCCGGCGCTTCGGGGTCCTGCGGCCGCTGGACGGCGGGCGTTTCACTGTGGTCCCGTGAGCATCACCCGCGCGGGAATTTAAAGGACACGTAGGGTCTAAAGTCCCCTAGCGGATGCGGGCCTGGTAAGGCTAACCTTCGTCGCATGACACTACCCATGTCCGATCGCAAGACCGCTGATCTCCCCGGCCACTGGTTGTTCGCCCGCCTCGGCAAACGTGTCCTGCGGCCCGGCGGCCTCGGGCTGACCCATCGGATGCTCGCCGACGCGCAGCTGCCCGGCACCGACGTCGTCGAGCTCGCGCCCGGCATGGGACGCACCGCAAAAGAGATCCTGGCGCACACGCCGGGCACCTACACCGGCGTCGAGGCCGACGCCAATGCCGCCCGCGTAGTCCGCTCGGTGGTCGGCGACAAGGGCACGGTGGTCACCGCCGAGGCGTCGGAGACCGGGCTGGCTCCCGAGAGCGCCGACGTCGTCGTCGGCGAGGCGATGCTGACCATGCAGACCAACGCGCACAAAGCCGAGATCATGCGCGAGGCCTTCCGGGTGCTGCGGCCCGGCGGCCGCTACGCCATCCACGAGATGGTGCTGCAGCCCGCCGACGTGCCCGAGGCCGTCAAGGAGGAGGTGCGCACCGCGCTGGCCCGATCCATCAAGGTCAACGCCCGCCCGCTGACGGCGGCGGAATGGACCGAGCTGCTCACCAAGTCCGGCTTCATCGTCGAGAAGATCTCCTATGCGCCGATGGCGCTGCTCGAGCCGCACCGGCTGATCGCCGACGAGGGCCTGTTCGGGGCGGCGCGGTTCGTGTTCAATGTGCTGCGCGACTCCGATGCGCGGGCGCGGGTGCTCAACATGCGCGCGACGTTCCGCCGGCACCGCAACCACATGGGCGCCATCGAGGTGATCGCCGCCAAACCGGCCGCGTGAACCACTTGCGATGATGTACGGGTGAGCACCCGCGACCGCGACGAAGCCGGCCGCCCCCGCAACGCCCGACCGCGGGACCGGCTGGGCCGGCCGCTGCCACGTGGCAGTGCGGGCGGGGTCGAAGGCGTTCCCGACGATCTGGACCTGCCGCCGGCGCAGACGCTGGCCTACGCGCAGCTGTTGCTTGACGACGGCCTGGCGTTCAACGCCCACGAGGTGCTGGAAGCCGCGTGGAAGCACCGGCCCGACACCGAACGTGGCCTGTGGCAGGGCCTGGCGCAGCTGGCGGTCGGGGTCACCCATGTCCAGCGCGGCAACGTCATCGGCGCGGTGAGCCTGCTGCGCCGCGGCGCCGACCACCTGGCGGCGGTGCCGGCCCCGGCGCCCTACGGCATCGACCTTCCCGGTCTGTTGCGCTTCGCCGCAACCCTGGCCGACGACCTGGCGGCCGGCGTCGAGATCGCTCCGCAGCGGCTGCATCCCCGGTTGGTCGTGTGAACCTTCCGACGCACTGGACGCTCGCCGACGGCCGCGACCTGTTGTTCTTCTCGCTGCCCGGCCACCGCCCGGCCCCGGTGCCGGACCGGCGGCCGTTGCCGCCGCGCGACCCGGAGCCGTCGCAGCTGCGCTTCGACCGCACCACCGGCCAGTGGGTGATCATCGCCGCGCAACGCCAGGACCGCACCTATCACCCGCCCGCCGAGGCCTGTCCGCTGTGCCCGGGACCGAGTGGGCTGACCAGCGAGGTGCCCGCAGCCGACTACGACGTGGTGGTCTTCGAGAACCGGTTTCCCAGCCTCGCTGGCGCCGGGGCCGCGGTCACCGCCCCGTCCGACGGCGCCGAATTCATTGCCGCACCGGGAAACGGCCGCTGCGAGGTGATCTGCTTCTCCGCCGACCACACCGGCTCGTTCGCCGACCTGCCCGCGGCGCACGCCGCGCTGGTGGTGCAGGCCTGGCGGCACCGCACCGCTGACCTGTTGGACCGCCCCGGGGTCGAGCAGGTGTTCTGCTTCGAGAACCGCGGCGAGGAGATCGGGGTGACGCTGGCCCACCCGCACGGCCAGATCTACGGCTACCCGTATCTGACCCCGCGCACCGCCACGATGCTGGCCCAAGCCCGCAGGCACCGAAACACCCACGGCACCAACATCTTCGCCGACCTGCTGGCCGCCGAGTTGGCCGACAGCGCCCGGATCGTGGCGCAGAGCGACTGCTTCACCGCGTTCGTGCCGTTCGCGGCGCGTTGGCCCGTCGAGGTGCACCTGTACCCGAATCGGTGGGTGCACAACCTGACCGAGCTGACCGATCCGGAGCTTGACGACTTCGCGGTGATCTACCGAGATCTGTTGGGCCGCTTCGACCGTATCTATGACACCCCGCTGCCGTATATGGCTGCCCTGCACCAATACCGCGCCGACGGGGTGCAGGCCGACGGCTACTTCCACGCCGAGCTGATGTCGATCCGGCGCAGCGCCACCAAGCTGAAGTATCTGGCGGCCTCGGAGTCGGCGATGGACGCCTTCATCGCCGACGTCACCCCGGAGTCCGTCGCGGCCAGGCTGCGTGAGCTGTGATCAGCTACTCCGCGCCGGGCCGGGTCAACCTGATCGGTGAGCACACCGACTACAACGGCGGTTTCGCGCTGCCGATCGCGCTGCCGCAGCGCACCAGTGTCACTTTCACCCCCGCCGAGACCGACACGCTCACCGTGGTTTCCGATCACACCGATGCCTCGGTGCTCATCCCGCTGGACACCACCCCCGGCGGGATCACCGGCTGGGCCGCCTACGTTGCCGGGGTGATCTGGGCGTTGCGCGAGCACGGCGTTGCGGTGCCCGGTGGCATCATGATGATTAGCAGCGACGTGCCGATCGGCTCGGGCCTGTCGTCCTCTGCGGCCCTGGAATGCGCGGTACTGGGCGCACTGACCGCCGGGGTCCGGATCGACCGGATCGAGCAGGCCCGCATCGGGCAGCGCGCGGAGAATGACTACGTTGGCGCCCCAACGGGTTTGCTCGACCAGCTGTCGTCGCTGTTCGGTGAGGTCTCGGCCGCGCTGTTGATCGACTTCCGCGACGTCGCGGTGCACCCGGTGCCCTTCGACCCGGACGCCTCCGGGGTGACGCTGTTGTTGTTCGACTCCGGTCAACGCCACGGCCATGTCGACGGCGAGTACGCCGCGCGGCGGGCGTCCTGCGAGCGGGCCGCCGCCGACTTGGGGGTGGCGTCGCTGCGGGAGGTGCAGCACCGCGGCGTCGAGGTGCTCGACGCCATCAGCGACCCGATCGATGTGCGCCGGGCCCGCCATGTGCTGACCGAGAACGAGCGCGTGCTGGATTTCGTTGCGGCGCTGGCAGAGCTGAACTTCGCCGCAGCGGGACGGTTGTTGACCGCCTCGCACGCCTCGATGCGCGACGACTTCGAGATCACCACCGAGCATCTCGATCTGATCGTCGATGCCGCGGTGGATGCCGGCGCACTGGGCGCCCGGATGACCGGCGGCGGTTTCGGGGGCTGCGTGATCGCCCTGGTGCCCACCGAGCTCACGCTCAAGGTGGGTGATGCGGTGCGCACCGCGGTGCTGGCCGCCGGCTACGGGGAGCCGGAGGTGAGCCGGGTGTATGCGGCAGCCGGGGCCGGGTAGGGACAAAGGTGTATTGTTGGTGTATGGCACGCACCAATATCGAAATCGATGACGAGCTCACCGCTGAGGTGATGCGCCGATTCGGCGTGACCACCAAGAAGGCGGCGGTTGACCTCGCGTTACGCCGTCTCGTCGGCGCGCCCTTGACCCGTGAGTTTCTGCTGGGCCTCGAGGGCGTCGGGTGGGCAGGTGACCTCGATGAGTTGCGCACGGAACAACCCGGCGAACTCGGATGATCCTGGTCGATACCTCGGTATGGATCGAATACTTCCGGGCAACCGGATCGGCGGCAGCACTGGAAGTGCGGCGGCTGCTCTCCGAAGAACCGGATCAGGTGGTGACCTGCGAGCCGATCGCGATGGAAATCTTGGCCGGCGCAAGCAACGAACAGACGTACCGAAAGCTCGAGCGGCTGGTCAACGGGTTGTCATTGCTGGAGGTCGAGACGGCAACCGACTTTCGTTCGGCCGCTGACATTTATCGTGCGGCCAGAAGCACCGGCCAGACGGTTCGCAGCATCAACGACTGCCTGATCGCCGCGGTTGCGCTCCGCCATCATGCCCGGGTCGCGCACCGCGACGCCGACTTCGATGTCATCGCGAGGATAACCGGCCTGATAACCACATCGCTGCGCTGACCGGGATCACATCCCGTATTCGGGCAGGTCGAAATCGTCGCGCACGGTTCCGGCGAATAGGCGCGTCAGTAGCCGCAGGTTCATCGCCCGGATCGCCAGATTGCGAAACCACAGCCCTAAACGGGTTCGGGTGGCGAAGAACCCGAGGAACTGTTTGGCGCCGGCTTGTTTGCTTTCGATGAACGGGCGCAGCCGGGCCTCGTAGGCGGCGAATGCGCGCCGATGGTCGCCGCCGGCCCGCTGCAACTCGCCGGCAAGCACGTAGGCCTCGGTGATCGCCAGGCCGGTGCCCTCGCCGCCCAGCAGTGAGATGCACCCGGCCGCGTCGCCGATCAACAGCACCCGGCCCCGCGACCAGCGTTCCATCCGGACCTGGCTGACCACATCGAAGTACAAGTCCTCGGTTACGGCGGCCAGCAGCTGCGGGCATTCCCAGCCGGCATCGGCGAATCGGCGGTGCAACTGTGCTTTCGGGTCCGCCACGTCGGGGGAGTCATCGCGGAACACGAACAGCACCAGGGTCCGGTCGTCACGCAACGCGACCCGGGACACCTGCCGACCCGGCACCGCGTAGCTCACGTACGCCAGTTCGTCGCGTTGCCGGTAGCCCTCAACGACGGCCGCGGCCACCTTGCAGCCCAGGTAGTGCTCGAAATCGGTGTCCGGACCGAAAACCAGCCGGCGCACGTTGGAGTGCAGTCCGTCGGCGCCGATCACCAGGTCGAAGTCGCGCGGCGCGGCGTGGGCGAAGGCGAGTCGGACGCCGTCGTGGTGTTCGTCGATGGCGGTGATGCTGTCGCCGTAGATCATCTCGACGTGCTCGGCGATGCCGGCGTGGATGGTGGCGGCCAGGTCCCCGCGCGGCAGGCTGGTGAAGTCCTCGCCGAGCAGGTGCCCAAAGACGCCTGCGTCCAACGCCGCGCGCACCCGTCCGTCGGCGCCGACCGATCGGACCGACTCGATCTGGTAGCCCTTGCCGAGGAGCTGCGCCTCGATGCCCATCCGTTGGGCCACGGTGTAACCGACGCCCCAGAAGTCGATCATGTAGCCCCCGGAGCGGAAGGTCGGGGCCTGCTCGATCACCGTCGGGGTGTGGCCGGTGCGGTGCAGCCAGTACGCGAGCGCCGTCCCGGCTACTCCAGCACCGCTGATCGCGATCCGCATCGACTCAGATCATCTCGTTCTCTGTCAGCCAGCGCATCACCGGCCAGCCGACGAACACCGGCAGCCAGCAGGTCAACACCCGGTAGAGCAGCACCGACGGGACCGCCAGCGCGGCCGGCACACCGAAGGCGGCCAGCCCACCGATCAGGGCGGCTTCCACCGCGCCGACCCCGCCGGGTGTCGGGGCGGCCGAGGCCAGGGTGCCGCCGACCATCGTCACCACCGTGACGGTGACGAACGAGGTATTACCGCCGAACGCCTCCACGCTGGCCCACAGCGCAAGTGCCGCACCAAGAGTGGTGCCGGCCGCGCCCAGCACGATCAACGCCAGACGTTTGGGTTCGCGGGCCAGCTCGATCAGGTCGCCGGTGACCTCGGTGAGCCGGGGACGCAACGCCGTCGTCAACCACCGGCGCAGGTTGGGCACCAGCAGGAAGATGCCGGCCAACCCCAGTGCCACACCGGCGATCAGATACAGCAGGGTGGCGCTGGGCACGAAATGCGACAGGTCGGCCCGGGCGCCCGCGGCGGTGGTGAAGATGATCAGCAGGATCACGTGCACGATCACCTGCACCGATTGCTGCAAGGCGACCGCGGCGGTGGCCCGCAGCGTGCTCAACCCGCCCTTGACCAAAAACCGGGTGCTCAACGCCAGCCCGCCCACACCAGCCGGGGTGGTGGTGGCCGCAAACGTATTGGCCACCTGCATGATCGCCAAGTTGCGGAACTTGACCGCACCGTTGGTGCAGGCCCACAGCGCCCCGGCCGCGCCGACATAAGTCAGCGACGAGACCAGCAGCCCCACCAGCGCCCACGACCAGTTCGCGTGCCGCAGTTGGGAAAAGAACGTCGGCACCTGGCTGATGAACGGATAGGCGACGTAGACCAGCGCGACCAGCAGCACCAACTGGATCAGCTGGCTGCGGGTGAAACGGGTGATGGTCTTGGTGTGGATTTCGTCGGTGTTGGTCTGCCGCTTGACCTCTTCGCGAGCGGCTGAGATCACCGCACCGACGTCCGGCACCGCCTTGCGAAGCCGCGCTGGCACAGCCGATTTGGTGAGGCGACGGGAGGCGGCCAGCACCGTGGTACGGCCGAAGCGTTCGATGGCCGCGGCCACCGCCGACGACGCGTCGTACAACGACGACGTCGTCACCAGCAACTGGGCGATATCGGACTGCAGCTGGCTGTCGGTGGCGCCGTACTCGGCGTTGCCGAATCCGCCGAACAACACCCGGTCGCCGTCGACCGTCATCTCCTTGGCGCGCAGATCCCCGTGTGAGATCTGCTGATCATGTAGCCGCCGCAGCGCCGCCCACGCGATGCCCACCGGGATGCTATCGGTGCACTCGGCGATCGGCACGCCGCGTGGCAGGGTGTGCGCGTACAGCGTCCAGCCCCGGTCCAGGGAGGCCACCGCGACGGTGTTTGTGTTGGCCACACCGGTCTCGCCGATGGCGATCGCCATCAGCGCGCGATGCTCGACGGCGCGGTGCAGCGAAGCGTGCAGCGGCGCGGTCTCAGTGGTGCGCAGTCGTAGCTTGCGCCAGAGCTGACGCACTGCGCCGCCGCTGCGCTGGTTGGGGCCGTACAGCTCGATGATCGTCGGGTGCTTGCTGACAGTGGACAGCACCAGCGGCCCGCGGCCGGCCGGGCGGACCACGGTGAGCTCGGTGACATTGCAGCCGCGGCGGGCCAGGGTGCGCACGGTGCCATCCAGCGGCACCTCCAATGCGGGCGTGCCCACGATCAGGATCACCAGCGCTCCGACGAACCAGCCGACGGCCAGACCGAGCAGCGAGCGGGCCGGCACGATGGCGCTGACCACCAGGTGGATCGGCACGAACGCCAGCAGCAGCGCCCACCACCAGCGTCGCCAGCGAGCCGGTAGCCACGGGCCGGAGACGGTGAGCATCGCGGCGAGCATCGCGATCCACCGCGGGTCGTCGAGGAACTGGGCCAACGTGGTGGCCAGCCGTTCGGACAGGTCGAAGTGCCAGCGCGGCGCGGCCAATCCGTTGCTGCGGATGGACAGCGATGCCACCGCGAGCAGCCCGGCGACCGCGTAGGCGCCCAGCAGTTTCCATTGCCGGGAGACGACCAGGCCGATCAGGATCGCGAACGGCAGGCCCACGATGGCGATGCCATAAGCCAGGTAGACCTGGTTGGCGTGGGTGGGGGAGAGCACCCCGACGATCTGGGAGACCGAGCGTTCCAGCGAGACCCATTCATAGCGGGTGACCAACGAGCTGGTGATGACGGTCGCCAGGAACACCGCCGCCAGCACCAGACGCAGAATGTCGTTGATGCGTCGGGTCAGCGGTTGCAGCAGGTTGCCGGTGACGGCAACCTCGCGTCCCTCAACTCGCATGATCACTTTCGGTCCATCAGGTGCCGCAGATTGCGGCTCGCCACAACTTAACCGGTGAGCTGGGGTGTCACGTCAGTTTGTCGGCGACATCGGGGCGCGTCGCCGGGGGTGAGTCTCATCCGCCCCAGGCGTAACGGCGGGACGGAGGTGTGAGATGTGCCCGGCTCTGCGCGACAACTCCTCAGAGCGGGTAGTGCACTCCGGTCATCTTCTCCGACTCTTCCCACAGCCGCCGCCACAGCCGCTGGTCTTTTGACAGCCTGTTCGACGGGCACGGGCCGACCGGGCCGCGGGCCTGGTTCAGCTTGGTCGGCCCCCAGTAGGTGTCCGGGTCGGCGTCGGCGGTGGTGGCGGCGAAGACGATCGACTCGGCGGCCCGCTCGGGTGGCTGGCCGACCAGCGTCATGCCGTACTTGGCGACCAGACCGGGCAGGCTCTTGTCGTTGTCGAACAGCTCGGTGGCCGACACCCCGGGGTGCACCGCGTAGGACCGCAGCGGCGAGCCGGCCGCGCGCAACCGGTGCTGCAGGTCGCGGGCGAACATCAGGTTGGCCAGTTTGGACTGCGCGTAGGCCAGGTTGCGCTGGTAGAAGCGGTGCTCGTAGTTGAGGTCGTCGATCCAGAACTTCGGGGTCTGCTTGTGCGCGATGCTCGACACCGTCACCACCCGGTCGCCGATGCGGTCCAGCAGCAGGCCGGTCAGCGCGAAGTGGCCGAGGTGGTTGACGCCGAACTGCATCTCGAAGCCGTCGACGGTGCGCCGCATCGGGATGTTCATGATCCCGGCGTTGTTGACCAGCACGTCGAAGCCGCGTTGCTGGGCGGCGAAATCGCGCACCGAGGCCAGGCTGCCCAAGTCCAGCGCCGCCACCGTGACGTCGCCGGTGATGCTGTCGGCGATCTGCTGGGCCTTGGCGGTGTTGCGGCAGGCCATCACCACGGTGGCGCCCTTGGCGGCCAGGGTGCGGGTGACGACCTCGCCCAGTCCGCCGTTGGCGCCGGTCACCACGAAGGTGCGGCCGTGCTGGTCCGGTGTGTCGGCAAGTCTGAAAGCCATGGCCGTCACGTTACGCGACCCTCAGGTGCGGCCTTCGGCGGTCAGGACCACGCCCCGCTGGGTGATCACCTGCATCTGCCCGGTGGGCCGGCGCCCGCTCATCGCCTCCAGATAGCCGCACCGCAGGGTGACGCGCACGCCGCCGGTCAGGCCCGGGATCGCCAAGCGCACCGACCGGCCGGGCGCTTCGTGCAGCAGGGCCACCGGAGGATAGCGCAGCAGCATGCGCAGTTCGTGATCGCTGCAGCCGTCGAAGAGCCCTGCGGTGCGCAGAGTGCCGTCGATCGCCCACTCCAGGTTGGCGTCCAGGGCGCGGATCCGCTCGGCCGACAGCGGCGACGGCGGCGGAGCAAGCAGGGACAGCAGCGCCGGTGGGTGCCCGGCGTCGTCGGCGATGTCGCACGCGGTGAAACCCCGCGCGTCACGCAGGCAGCGCAGCGCGCCGCGATCGAGCAGCGCGGCAAGGGTTTCCGCCGGTGCGCCATGGCGGGCGGCCTGGTGCAGCGGGTTGAGCCACTCGGGGCTGCCGGGCCGCCACTGGTTGACGCTGAGCGCCGGCGTGGCATCCAGCAGATCGAACAACGCCGGCCAGTCGCCGGCTTCGGCCGCATCCGCCAGTTGGTGCCCGGCCGTGATGGCATCCTTCGGCAGCAGTGAAGGTTCCAGCACGCCGGGCCAATCTAGGGGTGGTTCGTCCATAGCGGTGAAGGTAGCGGCGGGTACCGACAAAAACTGTCGACTGTTCGACGGACAGAGAGTTGTCGGTGGTCGCCGATACTCTGATGCCGGCTGTTCTGGACGAAGGGTGAGTTTCCATGGGGCTTACTGCCGCACAACGTGATCGGGCCTGCGGGGCGCTGCTGGCTACCGCCGCCGGAGACGCCTTGGGCGCCGGTTACGAATTCGACCCGCCGCGCGCCGCCGACGAGCCGGTCGCCATGATCGGCGGCGGGCTCGGCCCGTTCCGGCCGGGCGAGTGGACCGATGACACCTCGATGGCCATCGCGATCGCCGAGGTCGCCGCCACCGGCGCCGATCTGCGCGAGGAGGCGGCGCTAGATGTCGTGGTCCGGCGCTGGCACGAGTGGTCGATGACCGCCAAAGACGTCGGCGTGCAGACCCGCTCGGTGCTCTCGGCGGCGGCGCGGCGCGGCATCGGTGCGCGAAGCGCCTGGCAGGAGTCCGTGGCGCTGCATGAGCACACCGGCCGCAGCGCGGGCAACGGCTCGCTGATGCGCACCGCGCCGGTGGCGCTGGCCTACCTCGACGACGAGGCCGGGCTGGTCGCCGCCGCCCGCAGCGTCAGCGAGCTCACCCACTATGACCCGGATGCCGGGGATGCCTGCGTGCTGTGGTGCACCGCGATCCGCCATGCCGTGTTGACCGGCCAGCTCGATGTGCGGATCGGGTTGGAACACCTGACGGCGGAGCGTCGGGCGCTGTGGACCGAGCGGCTGGCGGAGGCGGAAAGTACTGACCCGAGCGCGTTTTCACCCAACAACGGGTGGGTGGTGGCTGCGCTGCAGGGCGCGTGGTCGGCGATCGCCGGGACGGCGGTTCCCGACGAAGATCCCGCCGCCGGGGTGTTCCGTGCCGATCACCTGCGGCTGGCGTTGGAGGCCGCGGTACGCGGCGGCGGTGACACCGATACGGTCGCGGCGATCGCCGGCGGGCTGTTGGGCGCGGTCTACGGCGCGTCGGCGGTGCCGTCGCAGTGGCGGCTGCTACTCGGCGGCTGGCCGGGGCTGCGGGCGCGAGGGCTGATCCAGTTGGTGGACCGGATCCTGGCCAAGGGCGCACCCGATGAGTTCGACGACAGCCATCGCGGCTTTCCGGAGACCCGAACGCAGGGCGCCGGCGTCGATGAAGCATTGGCGGATCTGTCTGCGGCGCCGCGGGATTCGTCACCAATTGGCTACTTCCGGCAGGTACTGCGGCGGTTGGCGCCGGGGCAGCGATGAACGCCGAAAAGGGATGGATCGGGGAGCCGCAAACTTCGCGAGAGTATTACCCGGGCGAAGAGTACAAGCATTACGGAATGGCTGGATGCCCACTGCCGTCGTCCTACTACCGGGCGCACAACACTCGTGACCGTCGTGCTGTCGAAGAACGCCGCCGCCGGTCGGAGCGGACTCCCGAATTCCCCGAGGAGGCTTCGTGACTTGGGATGCCTCCCGACAATGGGGCACTCCCCTCCTCGTACGATCCCTTCTCATGCACGCGCTGTTCTCGGCCGGCGGTCTCCCGCTCATGCCGTAGCCCCCGCCCCGCGGACCGACCGTGGGCTCGGCGGGGGCTACCCCGCCCGAGGAGACCGTTGTGTCCCGTACCGATGCCCACAGCCCCTACCGCGTCCGCGTCGCCCGCCGTGAAGTCCGCGTTTGTGCAGTACACGCCTGCGGTGGTTTCGACTGCGATCTGGGCGCGCCCGATCCCGGCTGGTCGATCGGCCGTATCGGCCGCTGCTACTGGGAATTCGTCTACTCCGGAACGAACGTGTGCAGCTGCTGGATGTGCCACTGGCATCACCGCCCGGAGCACCGCCGCTCCGCGGTGCGCACCGAGTTGCGTGCCGTCGCCCGCGCGTGGAACGCCGGACAGCGGGAGGAGTGAGCAGCTACATCACCGGGCAGCCGGCCGGCAGAACTTGTCGGTGGTCGCCGATACATTCCTTTCACCAGCACTTCCCCACGGGGGCTTGACAAATCGGGAGGTATCGATGCCGCATTCCACACCCGTCATTCTGCTCGGAGACCGTGACACCGCGGCCCATCGCGGCGACCTGGCCGCCGACGCCGGCGAGCGAGGCTACACCATCGTCGACACCTTCGGATTCGACGAAGGGGCGGCCGCCCGCGAAGCCGACCTGACTCGGGTCGAGGCCGTCGTTGACGCGCTGAGCCGTGCCATCGCCGGCCGGATCGACATCTGGGTGCCATTTCCGGGCCCGGACTTCCTGCGCGAGCAGCACTTGCGACGGCTCAGCCTGGTGCTGCAGCGCCACGGCCTGAATCTGCTGGTTTACCGGGAGCTTTTCCGGGTGCCCACCGACGGCGGAATCAGCGAGATCGACCAGGCGCTGCGGCTGGAGGTGCGGGCCGTCGACGAGCTCGACCGTGCGGCGCTGGCGGCGGCCGGTGTCACGAGTCTGAGCCGTGAGATCGAGCAGGCGCTGGCCAAGGCCGCTGCCACACCGGCGGTGCGGAGACTGACGGATCGCGGTACTACAGCGGCACACTCGCTGCCCCCGGTGCTGCCGCCACCGTCGGTGCCGTGGCCGCAGCGCAAGCGGCTGCTCAAGTTCTACGCGAGCTGGCTGGTGTACGGCTGCG
Organism: Mycolicibacter sinensis; assembly: GCF_001667375.1. Taxonomy (GTDB): domain Bacteria; phylum Actinomycetota; class Actinomycetes; order Mycobacteriales; family Mycobacteriaceae; genus Mycobacterium; species Mycobacterium sinense_A. The sequence continues at coordinate 112,880 of NZ_LZIN01000096.1, forward strand.
GTGTCACCCAGGCGGCCACCGCGCGGGTGCTGAACTCGGCGGGGCAGCGCACTCCGACCGGCCGGCACTGGAAGCCGGCTACGGTGTCGAAGCTGCTCACCGGCAAGTACGACGATCCGGGCCGCGCTGGTGACTTCAGGCCAGATGCAGTAGCTGGGTGACCACGAAGGCCGGGATGACGGTCAGGGCGATCGTCAGGGGAGTGGCGAGAAGGCCGATGAGGATTCCTCGGCCAACTTCGCCTTGTTCCCCTGGCATTTCGCGCATGAACAGCCCCGCCGACCCCAATATGACTGTTGCCACGCCGAAGAAGAACAGCTCGATGATCCAATAGGGAAACCACGCCCACGTCGCAGTCTCGACGACCGCGATGGTCACCACCGCGGCGACGAAGCCGCGCGGGCCATAGCGGGCCGGGTGTTGCGGGCTCTGCGGAGTCGTCATCGCACCGCGGCATCCGACGGCAACATCAGAAACAGTGCGTAGGTGCTGGCGCCGATCAAGACCGCCAACCCCGACCCCACAAGACTGAACCCGAAAGCCCGGCGGCGCACCGACGCCGACGGCGTCAGCGCTACGCCGATCGCGGCCGACACCGCGGTCGTGATAGCCGTGGCGATCAAGACGACCGCTCGGAAACCCAGATTCGGGCCCAGCAGCCGGTCCGTCAGCAGCGAGGTGACGCCGGCCAGTAGCAGTAGTACCGGCTGGATAGCGACCGGCATAAGCCAGGTGGCTTTGCGCCACACGGCTGCATCGGTGTCCCGGATGCGGGCCAGCACCGCGTTGGGCATACACAAGCTCCTCTCGGTGCTTAGGCCGGGACGCCGCCGGGGCCGCCCGACGATGATGGTACCGACGGTGGCGAGGAGGTCGGTCCGAAATCGGTGGCGGGGAGCGGAGTTCGAATGTCGAATCTGGGGTTCCAGTTCCCGCCGTGATCAAACGGCGCGAACGCCTTGCCGCCGATTCCGACGTCATGGTGGAACGGCAGATTGAGTGCCGGCCCGGTGCTACGGCCAGATTGCGCGGGGTCGATCAACACCGTGCGGGTGTTTCCGTTCGGCAGGTCCTGGTAGATCTCCAGGGACGGGTAATCCGTACGGGTGCCGTCGACATGCACACCACCTGGGCCGGGGGTGAACACCAGATCCCCGTTGACGCTCAATCGGTGGTCGCCCAGCGGTCCGCGGGGGTCGGTACTAATCCCCGGGACGAGGGGATTTCCGGCGTCGTACTTGATTCGTACAGATCCGTCGGGAGTCTGCGTGACGCTGCCCTGGGGAACGCCGACCGCTACGCGTCCAGGCGAGCCGTCTTGATTGAGTTCGACGGACGGGTTCTGTCGCATCACCACGATGCCGTTGTCATAATCGATGTAGCTGGTGACCTTGGTGTCTTCGGGATCGAAACGCGAGTCAGAGCCTCTGCCGTTGCCGGCGTCGCGTGAAGTCAGGCCACTTCTGACCCAGGGTTGCTCAATCCACTGCGACGCGCGCACCACACCCTGCCCGGGCACCGGCTCGATCCGGGCCACCCGCACCTCGGACTCCACGCCCTGAAACTTCGGGTCGTAGGTGTGCGAGTCCAGTGCCGCAGCTGTTGTCCAGTCGGAGGCCGAGACCGGATCGCGGCCGCAGACCTCGCGGAAGGCGTCGATCTGATTCTGCCGACGCTCGTCGCCGGACGTCGGGGACCGTTTGACGGTGTGGTCGACGGCCTGGATCTCCGGTCGGCGCGGTTTGTCGACCGTATACCCACCGCCCAGGGTGCGCAGCAGCGCCGCCTTCTGCGCGCTGTCGGCGGCGGCGTCGTTGACCACCGCGAGAATGTCGCGGGTCTTGGCGGTCAGGAACCGCTGGAATTGGCGGGCGCCCGTCGGAGTGTCCAACGCCAGTGCACGCTGATCGGCCAGGACACCGCGGATCTCGGCTTCGATGGCGTCCAATCGCTTGCGGCCGGCCAGCGCCGTCCGGTAGGCGTCGTGCAGCGTCGCCGCGAAGGCCCGGTCGGTAGCCGCGGAGGTATACAGGCGCCGCGCGAGGACGGCCTCGCGGTCGCGCGCCGCGTCGGCGTGGGCGCCGGTCTCCGCTGGCATATTCGGGAGGCTAACGCAGCGGCGCCCGCTGGGGTATTCACCCCGTGGCGGTCAGTCCTTGAAATAGACCAGCTGGTGGCTGCTGGTCAGCAGCACGCCGTCGCGCGACCACACGTGCGCGCTCTGGTCGAAGTAGCCGCGGGAAAACGCGTTGGCATGCGCGCTGCCCAACACGAAATCATTGCCCACCGCATCGATCTGCGCTTCGTCGGCGTGAAAGTAGGTGGTCAACGAGACCGTGCCGGCCGGGATGAAGCCGCCGCGGCGCAGGAACACCCGCGGATAAAAGATGTCGGAGACTGCGGCCAGCCCGGCGAAGTCTAGTGGGCGCTGGTCGGCGTCACGCACCCACAACGTGGTCGTCGACGACTCGCTGGGCACACCCTCGGCGGGAACCGGCCCTTCGGTGAAGCGCATATCGTAGCGCTGGGCCCACACGATGGCCTCGATAAAAGTGCTGCGCGGAATGTCTTCGGGTGCAGCGGCTTTCGGCGGTTGGGCTTCGATGTCGGCCCAGGTGTTGCGGTGGCGGCCGAATACCGCGGTGGCGGTGGTCTTGACCTCGTCGCCCTGGCGCAACTCCAGGATCCAGTGCTGGTTGCTGCGGTTGGTACGGGCGGCACGCAGGGCGATATCGAACTCGCCGTCGGCGATGGGCGCGGCGTAGTTGACCGTCAACGCCAGCGGGTCACCGATGCGGTCCGGGTGGAATTCGACGGCACGCAGCAGCACCGCCGCGGTGATCCCGCCGAACGGACCGACCATGTTGGCCCACTGCGGGTCGGTGGCGCCGCGGACGACGCCGTCCCCGACCTGGTCCAGGTGAAGGGCGCGGCCGAAGGCGTGCGAAGCGGCCGGCATAGGTGTCCTTCGGTAGGCGAAACGATCTTGGCCACGCTAGCGCGTGCCCGCGCGCACCGCCGTCGCTCATGCTCGGGGACGAATAGCATGTGCATGCTAATGTATGTGCATGTCTCCGCTGGAGCATCGACTGCAGATCCTGCTCGACGACGAACGCCACCGCCGACTGACTGCGGCGGCACGGGAACGTGGCGTCTCGGTGGCCAGCGTGGTGCGCGAAGCCATCGATCGCGGCCTCGCAGGCCCCGTCGACCGCCGCAAATCCGCCGGTCAGCGGCTCCTCGACGCTCCTGACATGCCCGTTCCCGACCCCGCCGAACTCAAGCAGGAATTGGACGAACTGCGCGGCCGCCGCGGATGATCGTGCTGGACACCACGGTGCTCGTCTATGCCAAGGGCGCCGACCACCGGTTCAGGGAGCCGTGCCGTGACTTGATCGCGGCGGTTGCTGCCGATCGCATCGAAGCGACCACTACCCCCGAAGTGATCCAGGAGTTCGTCCATATTCGGGCCCGTCGACGTGGCCGCAACGATGCCGCAACGCTGGGGCGCAGCTACGCCGAGCTGCTCGCGCCCCTGCTGACTGTCACTGGCGACCACCTCGAGCGAGGATTGACGATGTTCGAGACGACCCCGAGTGTTGGTGCCTTTGACTCCGTGTTGGCTGCGGTCGCCAAATCCGCTGGGGCGGTCCTGGTCTCGGCGGACGGTGCGTTCAGCGACCTCCCCGACATCACCCACGTACTGCCCGACACCGCGGGCGTCGCCGGCTTGCTTGGCGACCATTGATCTCGCACCATGGCGCGGCCTCGGCGTTGCTCCGTCTGATATCGCCGGCACTATCGTTTTCCGACATCACACATACCAACTCTCCGGGTACAGATGTGGCGGATGTGAAAGCCAACGCCATCTCCGGCTCGCCACGGCGGCCACGGCAGTGACAGCCGCGAGACCCGTAGGCTGGTGAGGTGCCACCCCCGGACCTGACCGCCGACTTCGCCCGCGACTTCCCGGAGCTGTCGGTGCGCTGGCAGGCCGAAACGCCGCCGGAGCCAAAATTGCTGGTGCTCAACGAAGCGCTGGCCACCGACCTGAAACTCGACCCGCAGTGGCTGCGCAGCCCACAAGGCATCGGACTGCTGACCGGCACCGAGGTTCCCGACGGCGCGACCCCGGTGGCGCAGGCCTACGCCGGACACCAGTTCGGCAACTACGTTCCGCTGCTCGGCGACGGCCGGGCGCTGCTGCTGGGCGAACTCACCGACAACAACGGTCACCACCGCGACCTGGCCCTCAAGGGCTCCGGGCGCACGTCGTTCGCCCGCGGCGGCGACGGCCTGGCGGTGGTCGGCCCGATGCTGCGCGAGTACGTGATCAGCGAGGCCATGCACGCCCTGGGCATCCCCACCACCCGCTCGCTGTCGGTGGTAGCCACCGGGCGCGACGTGCAGCGCGAGGGGATGCTGCCCGGGGCGGTGCTGGCCCGGGTGGCCGCCGGCCACCTGCGGGTGGGCAGCTTCCAGCTCGTCGCCCAGCAGGCCCGCGCCAGCGGTGATCTCGGGCTGCTGCGCCGGCTGGCCGAGCACGCCATCACCCGCCACCACCCGGAGGCCGCGCAGGCCGAAAACCCTTACCTGGCCCTGTTTCAGGCGGTGCTCGAGGCCCAGGCCTCGCTGGTGGCGCAATGGATGCTGGTCGGGTTCGTGCACGGCGTGATGAACACCGACAACATGACGATCTCCGGGGAGACCATCGACTACGGGCCGTGCGCGTTCATGGAGGCCTACGACCCGGCCACGGTGTTCAGCTCGATCGACTACGCCGGGCGCTACGCCTACGGCAACCAGCCGCTGGTCGCGCAGTGGAACCTGGCCCGCTTCGCCGAGACGCTGCTGCCGCTGATCGACGACGACGAAGACAAGGCCCTGAACGTAGCGGTAGAGACCCTGGAAGGGTTCATGCCGCGTTATCACGGCTACTGGTCGGCCGGGATGCTGGACAAGTTCGGGCTGACCGGCAGCGTGGAGGCCGCCGCGCTGATCGATCAAGCGCTGGCGCTGCTCAAGGACAACACCGTCGACTACACCTCGTTCTTCCGGGCGTTGAGCAAGGCCGGCCGGGGCGAAGAATCCTTGCCGGGCAAGGCCTTTGACGACTGGCTGGCGCACTGGCGGTCGCTGGGCCCGGATGTCGAGGCGATGGACCGGGTCAACCCGGTCTACATACCGCGCAACCACCTGGTGGAGCAGGCGCTGAGCGCCGGGATGCGCGGCGATCTCGCGCCGGTGCAGAAGCTGCTCGAGGTGCTCGCCGAGCCGTATCGGGAACGCGATGGCTTGGAGGCCTACGCCGCGCCGGCGCCGCCGGAGTTCGGGGATTACCGGACGTTCTGCGGGACGTGACGGTGCTCAGCCCGGATTGACCGCGGTGACCACCCAGGTGTGGCCCGGGAACTTCACCACACCGTCGACCCGGCGCCGGCGCAGTTCGTCGCGCAGTTCCTCGATGACAGCGGCCCAGCCGTCCGCACCCAGTCGCTCCGGGAGCTCGGCGCGGGCCTGCCGCCCGGTGGTGTTGGCCAGGAGCAGGCTCAGGCGCTCCTCGACGCCGTCGCTGCCGTCGATGCCGAAGTCGCAGACCCCGTCGAAGGCCGCCACATCGACGTCACGCCAGCCGGCGTCGGCCAGGATGGCTCGCACCCGCTCGGCGTTGCCGAAGGCCAGCGGTCCGGGGGCGTCGGGATCCGGTGCAGCGGGCGGTGTTTCAAGGCGATCCGCGAGTATGTCGACACCCAGGGTGAACATCGGGTTGTCGCCTTCTCGCCAGCACACGAACGTCAGCCGGGCACCCGGCGCGGCTGCGTCGCGGATGTTGGCGAAGGCGGCCACCGGGTCGTCGAAGAACATCACCCCGAATCGCGAGATGATCCGGTCGAATGCCTCGCCGGTGGCCGGCCGCAGGGCGAGGGTCTGGGCGTCACCGAGCGCTACCGTGGCCCCCGGCACCCGGCGGCGTGCCGCCTGCACCATCGGCTCGGAGATGTCGATGCCGAACGGGATGGCCCCCAGCGCTGCCGTCCGGTGCAGCAAAGTCCCTGAGCCGCAACCGATGTCGAGCACCCGCGCACCGGGGCCGATGTCGGCGGCTTGCACCACCGCGTCGGCGAACGGCGCCAATACCGCCTCGAAGATCGCCGCGTGGTCCACCCAGTCGACGCCCTGCGCCGCCCACGCCTGCTGCTGTTCCTCGTTGGCCATGACCATCAGCGTAGGCGTCGCCGGAGCGCGGGCTATCGGACGTCCTGCGGGACGTGCCGCAGCTCGTGGCGCCCGGCGGGGTGGGTGGCGAAGCCCGGCGGTGCGGCATGCCTGCCCGCGGAACCGTTTTCGCTGAGCTCGAACCGTTTAGCCACCCACGCCAGGGGTTTGGGCGCCCACCAATTCCACCGGCCCATCACATGCATGAATGCGGGCACCAGCACCATCCGGACCAGGGTGGCATCCACCAACACGGCCAACGTCAGACCGAGGCCGAGCATCCGCATGAACGACACCTGCGCGGCGATCAACGCGGCGAACGAGATCGACATCACCAGCGCCGCGGCGGTGATCACCCGAGCGGTCCGGGCCACCCCCAGCGACACGCTCTCGTCGTTGTCGGTGCGAGTCTGACCCGACGCCAGCCAGTACTCCCGGATCCGGGACACCAGGAACACCTCGTAGTCCATCGACAGCCCGAACGCGATGCAGAACAACAACACCGGCACGTTGGCCACCAGCGTCCCGGTCGGTGTGGTGCCGAACGCACCGAGATGGCCGTCCTGAAATATCCATACCAGTGCCCCGAACGCGGCGACCAGCGACAAGACATTGAGGATCAAGGCCTTGGCCGGTAGCACCACACTGCCGGTGAGCAGGAACAGCAGCACGAACGTGATGGCGGCGATCAGCCCCAGCACCAACGGCAACCGGTCGGTGATGGCCTGCACGCTGTCGCGGTTGATCTGCGCCAGCCCGGCCAGCTGCACCGGCCGATCGCCCGGGGCGGGCACCTGATGCAGGTTGTCGAGCTGGGTGTCGGACCGCTGCGAGAACAGCGGCGCGGCGCTGGCGACCGTCAAAAACGCACTGACCCCGGCGATCCCGGTCGCCGCGGCCGGCTCGCCCACTCGAGCGCCGTCGACGAAGGTGCCGGAGGGGGCCGACACCGACGACACGTCGGGGACCCGGGACAGATCGGCGGCGTAGCGGTTGAGCTCGTCGGCCGGCACGCCGCCAATGTCGGGCAGGACGATCGGCACCGCCCGGTCCGAGTCGTCGGCGAAGTCGTTGCGCAGCGCGTCACCGACCTGGTGCGCCGACGCCGACGCCGGAAGCACCCGGTCATCGGGGAAGCCCCATTTCACCCCGAAGAAGGGCAGCCCGACCGCCACCAGCAGCGCGACCACCGCCAGGCCGATCGGTATCGCGCCGCGGGCCACGAATTTCGTTGCCCGGTACCAGAATCCCAGCTCGATGGGCCGCGCGGTGGGTGCCGGGCGGCGCAGCAGCCGGCGCGCGGGCCGGCGGACGTCCAGCGCGTCGAGTCGGGGTCCCAGGAATGCGATCGCCGCCGGGGTCACCACGATCGCCGCGAGCGCAACGAAGCTCACCGTGGCCACTCCGGCGTAGGCGAACGACTTCAGGAAGTACATCGGGAACAACGCCATGACCGCCATCGACAACGCGACCGTGCTCGCCGAGAACAGCACGGTGCGCCCGGCGGTGCTCATGGTCGTGATCAGCGCCCGATCGGGAGCCGCACCGTCGGCCAGCTCGTCGCGGTAGCGTTTGATGATCAGCAGCGTGTAGTCGATCGCCAGGGCCAGGCCCATCGCGGTGGTGAGGTTCAGCGCAAAGATCGAGACATCGGTGGCCAGCGTGATCAACCGCAGCACCGCCATCGACCCGACGATCGCCAGCCCGCCCAGCGCGACCGGCAGCGCCGCCGCCAGCAGGCCGCCGAACACCCACACCAGCACAAGGAAGCTCAGCGGGATCGCGATCGACTCCATCAGCAGCAGGTCGTGCTGGTTCTGGTGGTTGATCTGCGCGTAGACCATGGCGCCGCCGCCGGCACGGACGCTGACCCCGTCGCGGTCGTGCGCCACCTGATCGACCAGGGTGCGGGCGTACTTCTGCGCGTCGTTCTCGCCGCCCTTGAGGTTGGCCACGATCACACCGGAGGTGCCGTCGGTGCTGATCAGCTGGGAGGCGGCCGACGATGGCCCGGTCCACGGTGAGGTGACGTTGTAGACGTGCGGTGAGCGCTGCAGCTGCCCGGCGATGTCGGTGCCGATCGAGCGGGCGGGCTCGGCTACGGCACCACCGGGTGCGCTGAGCATGATCAGCAGCTGCTGCTCGCTCTGGCCGAATCGTTCGGTCAACAGCTTGGTGGCTTGGGCGGATTCGGAGGTGGGGTCTTGGAAGCCGCCGGCGGACAGTTTGTCGGCCACCGGGATGCCGAAGACGGCGGCGGCGATCAGCACCAGGAAGGCAAGGGCGAGGACGCGTCGCGGAGCGGCGAGGGCCAGCAAAGCCATCCGGTGCAGCACGTCTAGCTACCTTCCGCCGAAATGGTCGACGAGAGGTGCCGCTGGCACCCCCACCGAACATGACACGAGTCCGGGCTCTGCGAGGTTCACCGCGTCAATTCGTTCAGCCTACCGCCGGCATCAACCCTCCGGCGGCCTTGAGCGCGCCCGCCCGAGGGACGGCAGGATCTTTGCCCGCCTCTCAGCGACAACTTCCGCCAACGCGCTGCCGCCGCAACAGTTTGATGCTCAGAGCCCGGCGCACACCACATCACCGCGGCCGTGGATCGATGCGACCGATCACACAACGTTTACCTGCCAGGCTTGAACCGCGGCACCGGCAACTCCGTGACCTCGACATGGACAAGCCCGCAATAAACACCCCGACAGTGGCCGCTGTGGCCGTTGAATTCCCGTCCCACCGGCACAGCCAGGCCCAGGTGATGGCGGCCCTGTCCGACTTCGCCGGACCGGAGTTCGCGCGGTTCGCCGCCAGCAGCGGCGTCGCCAAACGCCAGCTGGCACTGCCGTTGTCGCGCTACCCCAAGCTCAGTGGCTTCACCGAAGCCAACGACGCCTACCTCGACATCGCGCTGGATCTGAGCGAACGCGCGCTGCAGTCGGCCCTGGATCAGGCCGGACTGATCGCATCCGATGTCGACGTGGTGTTTTCGACGACGGTCACCGGGCTGGCCGTGCCCTCCCTGGAAGGGCGGCTGGTGACGCGGATGGGACTTCGCGCCGACGTCAAGCGCATCCCGATGTTCGGTTTGGGCTGTGTCGCCGGGGCCGCGGGCCTGGCACGGGTGCACGATTACCTGCGTGCCTTCCCCGGTGATGTGGCGGTGCTGCTGGCGGTTGAACTGTGCTCGCTGACCGTGCAGCGCAAAGACCATTCGATCGGAAACCTGGTCGCCTCCAGCCTCTTCGGCGACGGTGCCGCGGCCGTCGTCGCAACGGGGCCGGGCCGAGCGCCTACCGGGCCGAAGGTGCTGGCGACCCGAAGCCGGACCTATCCCGACACCGAGGAGATCTTGGGCTGGGATATCGGCAGCAATGGTTTCAATATCGTGTTGTCCGTCGAGATCGCCACCGTCGTCGAGAAATACCTCGGTGACGACGTCCGCGACTTCCTGGCCGATTACGGATTGGTGACCGACGACATCTCCACCTGGATCGTGCATGCCGCCGGCCCGAAGGTGATCGACGCGGTCGAAGACGTGCTGGACCTGCCCCCGGATGCACTTGAGCGGACCCGAAAGTCGTTGCGTGAGCACGGCAATCTGTCCTCGGTTTCGGTGCTGGACATTCTGCACGACACCGAGGCCGACCCGCCGCCGCCGGGATCGATCGGCCTGATGGTCGCGATGGGGCCGGGGTTCTCCGCCGAACTCGTGCTGATGAGTTGGTAACCATGTACTACCTGCTGATCCTGGCCGTCGGCGTAGAACGACTGGCCGAGCTGGCGGTGGCCCACCGCAACGCCCGCTGGGCATTCGCCCACGGCGGCACCGAATTCGGTCATCGCCACTACCCGGTGATGGTCAGCATCCACGCGGCGCTGCTGCTCAACTGTGTGGTCGAGGTGGCGCTGTTGCACCGGCCCTTCATTCCGGTGCTGGGCTGGCCGATGTTCGCCTTGACGCTGGCCAGCCAGGGGCTTCGGTGGTGGTGCATCGCGACACTCGGCCGGCGATGGAACACGCTGGTGATCGTGATGCCGCAAGCTCCGCTGGTCCGCCGTGGACCGTATCGATGGTTGCATCATCCCAACTATGTGGCAGTGGTGGTCGAGGGGTTCGCGCTGCCGCTGGTGCACACCGCCTGGGTGACCGCGATCGGGTTCACCCTCGCCAACGCGGCGGTGTTGCGGGTACGTATCCGGGTGGAGAACGCTGCCCTGGGGTACCGGTGAGCAGCATCGATGCCGACCTTCTGGTCGTCGGCGGCGGACCAGCGGGCCTCGCCGCCGCGTTATACGCACGGCAGCAAGGTCTTTCGGTAATCGTCGCCGAGCCGCGCGGCAACCCGATCGACAAGGCCTGCGGTGAGGGTCTGATGCCGGGCGGGCTGGCCGCTCTGGCGTCGCTGGGCGTGGACCCGGCGGGTACGCCGCTGCGGGGCATCGCCTACCTGAACGAGCAGCGCCGGATCGAAGCACCCTTCCGCGACGGGCCCGGGCGCGGGGTGCGCCGCACCACCCTGCATGCCGCGCTGGCCGACCAGGCCAAGCAGCACGACGTCGACTGGGTCGGCAAGCGGGTCGGCACCGTCGACCAGGACGCCCACGGCGTGACGGCCGGCGGGATCAGGGCCACCTGGCTGATCGCCGCCGACGGGCTGCACTCCACGGTGCGGCGAGCCGTCGGGATCGCGGCGGTGGCCGGCACCCCGCGGCGCTACGGGGTGCGATGGCACTACCGGATTCCGGCCTGGTCGGAATTCGTCGAAGTGCACTGGTCCCGGTGGGGTGAGGCCTACGTGACGCCGGTAGAACCGGATCTGGTGGGAGTGGCGATCCTGTCGCCGCAGCGCCCCGCACTCGACTGGTTCCCGCAATTGGCAGCCCGCCTGAGCGGTACCCAACGCGGCCCGGCCCGCGGGTGCGGCCCGATGCGCCAAGTGGTTTCCCGCCGGGTCGAAGGCCGGGTGCTGCTGGTCGGTGACGCCGCCGGTTACGAGGACGCGTTGACCGGTGAGGGCATCAGCCTGGCCGTCAAGCAGGCTGCTGCCGCCGTCGCGGCGATCGTCGACGGCAATCCGGCGGCCTACGAGCGGGCCTGGCCGGCGATCACCCGGCGCTATCGCCTGCTCACCCGAGCGCTGGTATTGGCCAGCGCTCCGCAGCCGACTCGGCGGGCCTTGATCCCGGCGTGCGAGCTGCTGCCCGGAGTGTTCGAACGCGCGGTGCATCTACTGGCGCACTGAGCATCCGCTCGACCGCCGACACCACCAACCGGGTCGAGGCGCGAGTGCCCACCGTGATGCGCACCGCGCCGTCGGGGTAGTGCCGAGCCTGCAGCCCGGTGCCGGCGAAGACCTCACGCCAGGGCCGACCGGCGGCGGGCAGGTAGAGGAAGTTCGCATGCGAGTCGGTGCAGTAGACACCGGCGGCCTGCAGCCGTGCCCGCAGGTACTGGCGTTCGGCGGTGATCTGCTCGATGCGTTGCTGCAGCTGCGCTTCGGCGGCATAGGAAGCCGCCACCGCCACCATGCAGCTGGTGGGGACGCCGAACGGCATCTGCATGGCCCACAGCGCGGCCGCCGGCACCGGCGCCGCGACGCCGTAGCCGATCCGTAGCGCGGCCAGTCCGTAGGCTTTGGAGAAGGTCCGCAACACCACCACATTCGGGAACCGCTGGATGAGGTCGGCCGCGTCGATGCGCTGGTCGGGTGCGACGAATTCGATGTAGGCCTCGTCGAGCAGCACGATGGTGTCCCCGGGGATGCTCGTCAGGAACCGCTCGACATCGGCGACGGGCTCCAGCGTCCCGGTCGGGTTGTGCGGCCGGCACAAGACCACGACGCGGGCGTCGGCGGCGGCGCGGGCCATCGCGGGCAGGTCATGACGGCCATATCCGTCCAGCGGGATGTCGACCGTCATCAGCCGCGCGATTCCGGCGAAGATCGGATAGCCGTCGAAAGTCGGCTGGCTCAGCACAATCCGATCACCCGGGTTCGTCATCGCGTGCAGCACTTGTATCGCCAGCCCGGAGGCGCCGGGCCCCAGGACCACACTCTCCTCGGGCACGCCTACGTGGTCGGCCACCAGCCGGCGCAACCGGGTCGGCAGGAAATCCGGATAGCGGTTGGCCGCCCCAGCGGCGTGCATCAGTGCCGCACGTACCGCCGGCAGCGGCGGGAACGGATTCTCATTGAGTGCCAGCGCACACGGATCGACGGCCGGCGTCATGGGCGTCCGCCCCACCGGATCGCCGCGGCGCCCGCGAAGTCGCCGGCGTGCGCAAACCCGGCCATCACCACTACCTCGCCCGGGTGGAGTCGCTGCGCGGTGATGGCTCGATCCAGGTTGATCGGGATACCGGCGCCGAACAGGTTGCCGCACGCGTCGAAGGTGTCGAAGTGCCGTGATTGGGGCAGTTCGAGTGCTTCGCGCCAATTGCGCAAGAACACCCGGTTGGGCTGATTGGTGACCAGCAGGGCGATGTCGGCAGGGGACAGGCCGAGTCGGTGGCAGACGGTCAGCGCGACCTCGGGCACCTGCCGGTTGCCGCGTGCCATCACCTTGGTGATCTTGTCTTCGGTGAAGCCGATATAACCGGACCCGGGCCCGGGTTGCCACCACTTGCGGGGCGGGTCGATGGTGTAGGTCATGTCCCCGGCGTACTGGCCGTAGGTGCGGCACTCCACGTCGAGAATCGGCGAGTGATCGGTCAGTGTGACCAGGCCGACCGCCGCACCGTCACCGGGTACCGAGGCCTGCGACTTGCCTCGAACGGCGGGCTGGTCGAAGACCTGGCCGGCGGCGTTCTGGGCGATCGCGATCAACGCGGTGCGCCCCGCGCCGGCGGTCAGCAGTTGCCGGGCGACGTTGAGTCCCAACACGAATGCGGCACATCCGCCGTTGTGCAGATCCAGCACCGACGACGGGCGCATACCCAACCGGTGGGCGATAGCCCCGCCCGCGCCGCAGAACGGGATGTCGGGCAACTGGGTGTGGGTGATCAAGACGTCGACGCCTTCGATGACGTCGCGGCCGTGCCGGTCGATCAGGCCCTGTGCCGCCTGCTCGATCATGTCGACCGCGGACTCGTCGGCGGCGACGTGGTGGCGGAACACCGGCGCCCGGAACATCACGTTGTCGCGTAGCTCGTCGGATTCGGCGAACTGGGCGTAGTACTGCGCGGTAATCGGTTCCCCGGGAAGGTAACTGGAGACGTCGGTCAAGCTGATGGCGGGTTGGCCCATGATCGGCTCATCTCATCCAGGACGGTGTGATCGGCAGGCCGTTGTGGTGGCGGTACTCCGCAATCGCCTTCAGGTTCTTCAGTTCCAGCAGATGGCCGGCGCTGAACATGTCCCAGAAGTCACCGACCCAGACCGGGCGCTGCGGTGGTGCGGTCTCCGGATACGGGTTGTGGTCGTAGAACGGGTGATGGCAATTGGTCCACAGCACCACCGATCCGGGCTTGTTCAGCACCACCTGGGCATCGACGACCCGCAGCAGATAGATCATCCACAGGTGGTGGCCCTGATCCCACGCACAGTGGTAATCCACGGTGCGCGAGCGGCTGTCGGCGACGGTGCGAGTGTAGATCCGGGTCTCCGAACCGAGCCGGTCGTAGGCGAGCCACAGGCCCGGCTCCTCGGTGGGGGTGAAGCCACGCAGGCTGTAGGTCCACTCTTCGAGGCAGCGGGTGTCGGCCAGATAGTCGAACAGTTCATCGGGCGGGCAGTCGATGTAGTCGTTCACGGTGCAGTAGTCGCCGAAGACCACATCGTGCGGGTAGACCGACCGCATCATCTCCATGATGATCGGGGTGGCCACGTTGCGGGGACTGGTCTCTACCCGGATCAGTCCGTCGATGGGCTCGCTGATATCAGCAAGTGCTGGAAGCGACATAGCGGTGGTCCTCCCTACGTGTCGGTGCGGAAACGCCGGCGGTCAGAAACGGTGCGAACGGCGGGATCTCATCGGCGGCGCAGTCGACGCTGATCACCGACGGCCCGTCGTGGGCCAGCGCGGTGCGCAACGCGGCGCCGAATCCGCCGGCGTCGGCGGTGTCGACGGCAGGCAGGCCCGGCAACATCGATGCCAGGCCGGCGCCGAGGTGGCTGGGGGTGTAGCGGTTGTAGCTGTGCCAGCCGTGGTAGAACAGCTGCTCGCGGGTCACGCACATGCCGTGCGCGTTGTTGTTGAGCAACACAAACAGCATCGGCAGCCGGTACTGCACCGCGGTGTGGATCTCCATGCCGTGCATGAAGAATGCGCCGTCGCCGGCGATCACCACGGTGCGCCGGCCGCGGAACAACGCCGTGCCGATGCCGGCGCCGAAGCCATACCCCATCCCGCCCATGCCCAGGGCCACCAGGAAGCGGCCGTCGCGCCGCGGCGCAAGATAATGGATTGCCGCGGCGCCGGTGTTGCCGGCGTCGACGACGATGTCGACCCCGCGGGGCAGTTCATGGTCGAGTACGGTCATCGCGTCGCGGTAGCGCACGCCGGGCCCGGTGTAGGGCGGCGGCCGCAACTCGGTGCGCGACACGGTGTCAGGCACCCGCAGCCACTGCGGGCGCCCGGGTCCGGCCAGCGCCCGGCACAGCATCCGCAGCGACGCGCGCAGATCGGCGGTCTGCACGTGGGTGCACGGCAGATACGGGGGCGCCGAACCGATCGACACGGTGCGGACGTCGGCCAGCACTGAATCGAGGCCTGCGCGTGCGGTCTGCGACAGCCGGGTGCCCACCACCAGGCACAGCGCACTGGCCGCCACCGCGTCGGCAACCGAGGGGTGACCCATCACACCGGAAACGCCCAGCGCCGACGACGAACCCAAACCCGGTGTGCCGGCCACATCCTTGGCGTCGGGAACACATACCACCTGCGCCCGCAGCAGCGCGCGCAGTTCCTCGAGTTCCGTGCGGGCGTCGTCGCGGGCCACCTGTTCGCCGGCGATGATCGTGACCGGGCCATGAGCATCGCGCAGCGCGTGCAGGATCGGCTGCGGGTTGCCGAGCGGTGGCCGCTCAGGACGGCGCACACCGTTGCGCAGGCAGGCTCCGATCGTGACGGTCCCTTGCTGAATATCCTTGGGCAACAACAGCACCGCCGGTCCGCCGCGGCGGGCTGCGGCGATAGCGCGCGGCAATGCCGAGACGATGTCGTCGGGGTCGAGCACCCGCTCGCAGAAGATCGACACGCCGGCAAACAACGCCTCGGCATCCAGCGCACCGTTGCGACCGCTGGTGTCCTGAAAGCTGCCGCGGCCGTCCATCGCACTTGGGGCCTGCCCGACCAGCGCCAACACTGGAACCCGGCTGGCCAATGATTCCCCCAGTCCCGGAATCAGGTTCAACGCGCCGCCGCCCGACGTCGCGGCGACCACACCCAGACCGGCGCCGCTGCGGCTGTATCCATCGGCCATGGTGGCGGCCCCGAACTCGTGCTTGGCCAGCACCGCCGTGATGTCGGTGCGGAAATACGCTGCGTCGTAAAGGTCTTCGATGTTCGCGCCGTCGACGCCGAAGATGTGGCGCACTCCCGCTGCTGGCAGCTGGGCCACGATGTGGTCGACTACTGAGTAGTTCCTGGACATGCCAGTGACACGGCGGGCGAATGGCATTGGTTCACATTGCGCGTTCCAGAAGCACTTTGCCGTTGTCAGCGGAAACCACTTGTACCGAGGCGATTTGGTCGCGGGGCGTGGAGATGCTGCCGGCCGGTGTGGCGGTGTGCCCGGGCTCGGCCACCCAGGTCGCCAGTCGGGTCTGGTTGCCGTCGCGGTCGACGATCACCAGCGCCAGGGTGTCGTGGTGCGCGGTCACCGGAGCCAGGCAGACGCAGCTCAAGTCGATGATGCTGCCCCAGGGCTGGCTGCTGACTGCGACGGTCGAGGCCAGCGCTGTGGTGCCCACCTGCGCCATCGGCAGCGCGGCTTGCTGCGCCGGCTGCGTCGTCGACGGATAGCCACCGACTCCGACCAGGACACCGATTCCCAACACGGCGGCAGCGGCACTGGTTGCCGCCCAGGTCATCAGCCGGGTACGGCGGCGCCGTCGTCGCACCGCGCTCAGCAGTGACGGCAGCAGCTCTGCCGATGGCTGGGGTGCCGCGGTGCCGTCGGCGATTTCGGCCACCGTGGCGTGCTCGAGCTGGGAGAGCAGGGCGGGCACGCCGCTGATCTCGGCGACCGCGTCTCGGCATGCCGGGCAGCCGGTCAGGTGGTCTTCGAACTCGCGACGGTCGGCGGCGGACAGCGAACCCAGCACGTAGGCGGCGTCCCACATCGCGTACGGGTGCTCCGGCCTCGAAAACGCGGTCATCGTGTCACCCCCATCTCCTGCAAGGCCAATCGCAGCGCCCGCACCGCGTAGTGCAGGCGTGATTTCACCGTTCCCTCGGCGATCCCGAGGTCTTCGGCGACCTGTCCGGTGCTCCAACCACGGTAGTAGGACCTCTCGATCACGGCCTGATGATCCTTCGATAGTTGGGTCATGGCTTCGGCGATCAACATCCGGTCCAGGGCGGTGTCCACTTCGTCGCGCGTGGGTTGCTCGGGTGGGGCCGACTCGTCGAACAAGGCGACGACGTTGCGGTACTGGGCGCTACGCCGTTCATCGATGATCAGGTTGCGCGCGACGGTGCACAGCCAGGCCCGCGGCGACCGCTCGGGGTCACCAATGACGTCTGGGTGTTGCCAGGCGCGCAGCAGCGTCTCCTGGACGACGTCCTCGGCGCGGCTCCGGTCGCCGGTCAGACGCAGCGCGTACCGCCACAACACCGCCGCGTGCTCGTCGTAGAGCGTCTTCATCAATGCGGCTTCGTGGTCCGGCGGGTTACCGACTCGAGGCACACCGATCACCTCCTGCCTAGTGACACGGGGCGCGCGCCCGTCGGGTTCATGCGCGGCACCGCGTGCCCGAAACGATCAGTCGGGAATCCAGTTGCCGTGGAAGCCGTGCGGAACGCGCCGGGGCAGCCGCACCCGAGCGGCCGGTTTGGCGTCGAAATCGGCGGCGTCGATGATCACCAGGTCGCTGCCGTTGCGCACCGGGTCATAGACGTAGGTCAGATACCAGCCAGCCGATTCATCGGCCTGCCCCGGTGACGGTGCGAACACTGCCTCACTGGGCGCACCGGACAGGCCGTTGATGCCGAACCGGTGCACCTGCGCGTCGCCGCGCGCCAGGTCGTAACGGACCAGGCTGTCCCGGGCGACTGTGACGGCGTAGCGGGCGTCGGCGCCGACCAACCGATCATCGACGCGGGGGAACTCGATGTCGCGGTCATCGAGCTGGACTTCGTCGACGACACCGGAATCCAGATGGATCGTCCAGCGCCACAGCGTGGCGTCGGTTTCGAAATCGCTGTTGTGGCGCCACATCTCCGGGTAGCGGGCCGCTTGCAGCACGATCGCATCACCCGAGGGCATGTCGAAAGCGTTAGCGAGATGGAAGACGTAGCAGGGGTTGATGTCGAACCAGCGCACCGGGCCGTAGGGGTCATCGCGGCGCAGCACCCCCAATCGGGCGCCGTATTCGTCATCCCAGCGATAAGGCAGGTCACGTTCGTAGCGTCCGGTGAGCGCGACCGCCAGGTTGAACACCAGCGGCAGATCCAGGAAGACGACATGCTCGGCGGTGAGCGCGAAGTCGTGCATCAGCGTCATCCCGGGCACGTCGATCGGACGGCGGATAATCAGCTCACCGTCGGCGTTGGCCCGGTAGTAGTTGACGTGCGGATCGAGGATGTCGCCGTGGCCGAAGAAGTGCAGCTCGCCGGTGGCGGGACAGATCTTGGGGTGCGCGGCCATGGAATCGGCCAGCTTGCCGGCGAAGTCGTAGACCCCCAACGTCTTCAGGTCGTTGGTGATCTCATAGGGCAGTGAAGATTCCATCAGCGCCAGGGTCTTGCCGGCATGGCGGATCACGTGGGTGTTGGCCACACTGGAGTGCAGATTGCGGCTACCGTCGGGATTGAACAGCGCCAGCGGCTGCTCGAAGCTCTCGGTGCGCACCCACCGGTTGCGGTACCAGGCCGCCCGGCCGTTCTCCAGACGGACCCCGTGGACCATGCCGTCGCCGGTGCACCAATGCCCGCCCGCCTCGCGCGGGTTGGGTCCGTTGCGCAGGTACCAACCGTTCAGTTCCGCCGGGATGCTGCCCTCCACGCGCAGGTCGAAGGCGGTGAGCTCGTCGGGAACCGGCGTGTAGTTGCCGGTGCGGAAGATCGGGAAGACGGTCTCCGGTGGCTGCAGCACCGCGACCGGGGCGCTGGATTCGAATCGGTCGGAGGCGCCGTCGGTGCGCCGGGCGATGCCGGCCTGGGCGACGCGGGCGGGGCCGCTCAGTTCGCCGTCGTGCATGGCGTCGATGTCGTCGCGAGTCAGCAGCGACAGCAGCGCCGGCATCCCGGACAGTTCGGTCACCGCGGCGCGACAGGACGGGCAGTCGTCGAGGTGCTGCTCGAATTCGAGATGGTCGGACTCCGACAGAGATCCCAGCACGTAGGCGGCGTCCCACATGGCGTACTCGTGGCGACATGTCGTCATGGCGCCACCCCCATGTCTCGCAGGGTCTGCTGGAGGGTGCGCAGCGCGTAGTGCAACTGGGTCTTCACGCTGGCTTCGGCGATGCCCAGGTCGGCGGCGATCTGCCCGGTGGTCCAGCCGTGGTAGTAGGCGCGACCGAGCAGCCCCCGGTTGTCGGCGGACAGCTGCGCCATCGCGTCGGTGACCAGGGTGCGGACGGAGTCATGCGGCAGTGCGGCCGCGGCCTGCCCGCGGTCGGGTGTCCATCTGTTGCTGGCATCGCCGAAATCCATAGACCAGCCTCCCGGACGTGACACGACGCAGCGGGGCGTTCGGTTCAGATCTGGTTCCCGCCGCGTCGCAATCCCAGTGTGTTCCGCGCGGGCTTGCGGCGGTAGGGGCAGCCGAGACTTTGACCGTGCCGCTAGTTTCTAGGGTGTCGCGGTGGCCAGGGTCAGCTCCCATGCCGCCAGCCACGGCTTGATCAGCTGCGCGACGGAGTAGATGTGCGGGCCGTCGCAGGTCGGCTCGGAGTAGTCGCCGTTGGACACCGCGGTGAAGATCCCGACCGCTTCGACGCTGCCGTCGGGCCGGACTTTGTACACCGGCCCGCCGGAGTCGCCGCACTTGGCGGTCGCGGCGAACCGGATTTTGTTCTCCTCACTGGTGACCACCGGCCCGCACACCGCGCCGCCGCTGCGGATCCCGAAATGACAGACGGTGTCACCGATTTCGACTCTTTCAGCGAGGCCGACCACCGGTTGTCCGTCGATCTCGGCGGTGAGCGGGATCTTCCCGGGCGGGTCCAGGGCGATCAGGCCGATGTCGAAGTCGTTCCAGTCGTTGCCGTCGTAGATGGTCTCGGTGAACGTGCCGACGACCGGATATTTGAAGAGCCCGCCGTGGCGGATGGCCACCGCGGCGGGCCCGCCGGGCTTGTTGCAGTGCCCCGCGGACAGCAGCGCCGGCCGGTCATCCTTGGTGTGCACCAGAAATCCAGCCGTGCAGCTGATGTTCTCGGAGCCATCGGCGGGGCTGATGTTGATGCCGATGCCGGGGCCGATGGCCTTGGCGGTGGGCATGGGGATCGGGTTGCCCGCGGGGTGGGTGCGACTGGCCCACACCGTGGCCACCATGATCGCTGCGACGACGACCGCGATGGTCACTCGGGTGATCAGGTTTTTCAACGAGCGCCTCGGCGACCGGCCATCAGGTGACTGTACTGAGCGGGCGGCACGAGACCGCTACCAATTGCTCGGCTCGTAATCCTTGAGGAAACACCCGTACAGATCTTCGCCGGCCTCCCCGCGCACGATCGGGTCATACACCCGGGCGGCGCCGTCGACCAGATCCAGCGGGGCGTGAAAGCCCTCCTCGGCCAGCCGCAGCTTGGTGGGGTGTGGGCGCTCGTCGGTGATCCAGCCGGTGTCCACCGCGGTCATCAGGATCCCGTCGGTCTCGAGCATCTCCGCGGCGCTGGTGCGGGTGAGCATGTTCAGCGCGGCTTTGGCCATGTTGGTGTGCGGATGCCCGGCGCCCTTGTAGCGGCGGCTGAACTGGCCCTCCATCGCCGACACGTTCACCACATATTTACGACGGGCCGCCGATGCCGCCATCGCCGGTCGCAGCCGGCTGACCAGGATGAACGGCGCGGTCTGATTGCACAGTTGCACCTCGAGCAGCTCCAAGGGGTCGACCTCGTGCACCCGTTGGGTCCAGCTGTTGATTGCGGCCGTGTCCGGAAGTAGCCCGCCGGCGTCGATCGCGGTGCCGGCGACAATCCGTGCCGGGGAGGCGCTGCGGGCGGTCAGGGCCAGTTCGGTCAGCGCGTGCGGTTGCTGGTGTTCGGCGAGGCTGCCGGCCAGCGCGGCCGGGTGTGCGTCGCTGACGTGATCGAAGGTGATGACGTCGACGAGCTCGGCGGCCGGTGTGCGTTCGGCCTCGACCAGGGCGGCATACGAGCCGGGGGCGCGGCGCACCGTCTGCGCGGCGTTGTTGATCAGGATGTCCAGCGGGCCTTGGTCGGCCACCGTGTCGGCCAGCGCGACGACCTGGGCGGGGTCGCGCAGGTCGATGCCCACCACCCGTAGGCGGTGCAGCCAGTCGGCATGATCGGGCATCGCGGCGAAGCGGCGCACAGCGTCGTTGGGGAAGCGGGTGGTGATGGTGGTGTGGGCGCCGTCGCGCAACAGGCGCAGCGCGATGTACATGCCGATCTTGGCGCGCCCACCGGTGAGCAGGGCGCGGCGGCCGGTCAGGTCGGTGCGGGCGTCGCGTTTGGCCCGGCTCATGGTGGCGCAGCCTGGGCACAGCTGGTGATAGAACGCGTCGACCTGCGTGTAGTGGGTTTTGCAGATGTAGCACGGCCGCGAGCGGATCAGGGTGCCCGCCGATGCGCCCTTAGTGGCCGATACCAGCGGGATGCCCTGGGTCTCGTCGTCGATGCGGCCCGGGGCGCCGGTGGCGGTGGCGGCAATGACGGCCTTGTCGGCGGCGGCCACCGCGTCGCGCTTCGCGTCGCGGCGGGCCTTCTTCACCTGCTTGAACATCCGCGCGGTGGCGCGGCGGACGGTTATCGCGTCGGGGTGTTCGGATGGCAGCGCATCGACCTCGGTGAGCACCTGCAGGCAGGTGGCGAGTCTTTGCGGGTCGATGCCGGTCACGCCTGGTAAGGGTACGGGGCGTGATCGGCGATGCCGATCAGGTCCGTTGCTGCTCGGGTTGAGAGCGTTACCGGGCCGGTGGGGTGTCGGACGTGGATGCGCCGGGATCGAGCTTGTCGGCGCGTTGGAATTCGGAGTCCAATTCGCTGCGCGCGGTGGCCGCATCATTGCGGTGTTGGTGCGCCTGGTGTTCCAGGTTTTCCGCTTGCGCTGCCAGCGCTTCGGATTCGGCCCGCACGGCGCGGCTCTTGGCCGCAATCTCCTCAGCGTGGGCTTCGCGCTGTCCCACCTCATGAACCTGCTCGGCAGCTTTGTCCCGGATCGCCCCGGCCTGGCTGCGACGCCGCTCGGTGCGCTTGTTGCGCGCGACCAGGGCCAAAGCGATCAGGACCAGGACGGCCACGATCGCGACGACAACGATGAGAATGATGGTGCTGTCACTCATTGCGGTTTCCTTTGCGTTGCGGGCAGATGGGTCGGCGGTCAGTAGTAATGACGCCGACCGCCCACCGGGCTGCCCATCCGTCCGGCCAGCATCAGTAGCAGGCCGACGACGAGAAGAATGACCCCGATCACCACCATCAGGTGGGCGTAGACGAAGGTCGGGATGAGAGCAGGCAAAACGAGACCGAGAATGATGAGAACAACTCCGAGGGCAATCATGGCGGTCACCGATTTCTGTGGAAGGGGCTAATAAGTGGTGTTGCGCAGCATTCCCAGTTTCGGCTGCGCATAAACCCAGGTGACGAGCTGTCCGTGCCGTGGAAACACTTCGGCGGCTTCGCCGGCCGCGTCACTTTTTGCTGGGAATGATGATGACGACGATGAGCGGGTGATCCGCGACAACGCACGATCTGATCGGGGTGTCGGCACCCGACAAGTAGAAACGATCTGGGCTGAGCTGGGTCATATCTGGTGGAGCAAAGCATGGCTCTCAGCCGGCGGCGCGGCTGAGAGCAGAGGTGGCGCCGGATTGGTTGGGCCTTGGGGGTGTCCCAGCCAGTGCTCGGCTGTCGCGGTTTGAACCGTTTGCTATTGAGCGAGTCTCGGGATGTCCGCCACATCCGCTAACCTGCCGGCCATGGACGCCGGCGTTTACGAATCCCTGCTCACCGAGCAATTGGCTGTCCAACTCGCGCACCACACCGATCTGCATCCTGACTACGGCACCGTCGACGACGCCGAACACGCGTTGGCCATCGCGCGCTACCTTGCGCCGATCATCGAACGGTCTCTGCAAACTGCGGGCAACGTTGAAGACCGGGTGGCCCTGGCCCACCGCATCCTGGATGTACTTCCCGACAACTACACCGACGGGGCCGCCCTGCACGCAAAGGAGCCCGGCAAGATCATTCGCCTCGACGAAGTGCGCCGGGCAACGGCGCTGGGCGCCGCAAGGCTCCCGCGTCCCGCCACCCCGTTCTCCGACGCCGCGCTGATGACCAACGGCCGTGGCGAGCCGACCCTGGCTGCCGAGTTACGCGCCGAGCTGGCCAGCGCCGACCGGGTGGATCTGCTGTGCGCGTTCGTCAAATGGCAGGGCCTGCGGCTGCTGGAATCAGAACTCACCGACCTGCACCGGCGGGGCATCCCGCTGCGCGTCATCACCACTACCTACCTCGGTGCCACCGACGCTCGCGCGCTGGACGCCCTGGTGAGCGAATTCGGTGCCGAGGTCCGGGTCAACTACGACACCACCATTACCCGCCTGCATGCCAAAGCGTGGCTGCTACGGCGCCACACCGGCTTCCACACCGCTTACGTCGGCTCCAGCAACCTGTCGCACGCTGCCCTGGTCGACGGCCTGGAATGGAACGTTCGGCTCTCGGCCATCGGCACGCCGCACCTGCTGGAGAAATTCCGGGCGACGTTCGATTCCTACTGGGAAAACCGTGATTTCGAGCGGTACCGTCCCGACCAGGACGGTGAACGGCTCCGCCAAGCCCTGCAGAACGCATCCGGCGAGCGCAAACGTGACTCACTGGCCGTCACTTTGTCCGGTCTGGAAGTGCGTCCCAAACCGTTTCAAGCCGAGATGCTGGAACAACTCGACGCTGAACGCACCTTGCATGATCGGCACCGCAACCTGATCGTCGCCGCCACCGGTACCGGCAAGACCGTGATGGCCGCCCTGGACTACCGCCGGCTGGCCCGCGAGGTCCACGGCCGCGACCTCACCTTGCTGTTTGTCGCGCACCGCAAGGAGATCCTTGGCCAAGCCCAACGCATGTACCGGGAGGTCCTCACCGACGCCACCTTCGGTGAACTGCTCATCGATGGCCAGCAGCCGACCAAGTGGCGGCATGTGTTCGCCAGCATCCAATCGCTGTCGGCGAACCGGCTGGCCGACATCGCCCCCGACCACTTCGACGTCGTCGTGGTCGATGAGTTCCACCACGCCGAAGCCGCGTCGTATCGGCGTCTGCTCGACCATGTGCAGCCGATCGAGCTGCTCGGGCTCACCGCCACCCCGGAACGCGCCGACGGCGTGGACGTGCGCGCCTTCTTCGACGGCCGCATCGCCGCCGAACTACGTCTGTGGGAGGCCCTGGAACAACACTTGCTCTGCCCATTTCATTACTTCGGCATCTTCGACGACACCGATTTGGAATCCGTGCAGTGGAAGCGCGGTGGATATGACCTGGCTGCACTCAGCGGCATATACACCGGCAACGACGCCCGCACCCGCATCGTGCTCAAACAACTGCGCGACAAAGTCGGTGACGTTGCGGCCATGCGCGCTTTGGGATTCTGCGTCAGCGTCGATCACGCCCGCTACATGGCCGACAGCTTCAACGACGCGGGCATTCCTGCGCTAGCGGTCTCGGCTGAGACGCCCGCCGACGAGCGTCGCTCGGCCCTGGCGGCGCTGCGCAACCGCGACATCAACATCATCTTCGCCGTCGACCTGTTCAACGAGGGTCTGGATATTCCCGAGGTCGACACCGTGCTGTTTCTGCGCCCGACCGAAAGCGCGACCGTCTTTCTGCAGCAGCTGGGCCGCGGGCTGCGGCTCACCCACGGCAAGACCGTGCTGACCGCGCTGGACTTCGTTGGCCACCAGCGCCGCGAGTTTCGCTTCGACCAACGCTTCCGGGCCCTGACCGGGGCGGGCGGCAAGGCGTTGCAGCATCAGGTGGAGCAGGGCTTTCCGTTCCTGCCGTCGGGCAGCCAGATCGTGCTGGACCGGGTTGCGCAGAAACTGGTGTTGGACAACATCAAACAGCAGGTGGCGCCCCGCTGGGCGGCGCTGGTATCCGAGGTTCGCGCCCATCCCGATGACCGGTTAGTCGGCTACCTCGACGCCTACGGCCGGGAGCTGCCCGAAATCGTGAAGAACAACCGGTCCTGGACCACGCTGTGCCGCGAAGCGGGCAAACTGACGGCCGATGCGGGTCCACGGGAAACAGATCTGGTCAAACGCGTGCGCGCCCTGGCCCACACTGATGACCGGCTGCGCTGGCAGACCTACCGGGCCATCCTGGATGGCACTGTCGACCTGGACAGCCCCGCGGAGCGGCGACTGGCCGCGATGCTGTTCTACTCGCTGTTCCCCAACGGCGGCGGATTTGCCGATGTGGCAGATGGACTCGGTGCCCTGGTCGGCGAACCGGTGATCGACGAAATGCGCCAGGTCATTGATATCGCCTTCGATAGAGCCCGGCGCACCACCTATGAGCTCGGTGGCCTGGTCCCGTCGCTGCGCGAGGTGCCGCTGCAGGTACACGCCACCTACTCGCGCGAAGAGATCCTGGCCGCCCTGGACTACGCCGCCCAGAACCGCACCCCCAGCACCATGCGCGAGGGTGTCATGTGGCGCCCGGAGCTCAACACCGACGCGTTCTTGATCACGCTGAAGAAATCCGAGACCGACTACTCACCGACCACCATGTACCGCGACTTCGCGCTGAGCGACCGGCTGTTTCACTGGGAGTCGCAATCCACCACCTCGGCGGTATCCCCGACCGGGCAGCGCTACATCCACCACCGCGAAAACGGCTCACACATCCTGCTATTCGTCCGCGCCACCAAAACCACCGCGCTGGGTGCGTCGCCGTATGTGTTCCTCGGCCCGGCCGACTACGTTTCGCACGAGGGGGAGAAGCCGATGGCGATCACCTGGGAGCTGCACCAGGCCATGCCGGCGGAGGTGTTTCAGGCATCGGGGGTGGCGGTGGCGTAGGGAGACACGATCCGTTCCCCGACCGTAGTGTCGTAGCGGTGCGCGTATTGGGTGTGGATGCCGCCGGCAAGGTTTGGGTTGGCGTTGAACTCGTCGACGGGCAATTCGCTCGCGCCGTCACCGCTGCCCGACTGGTCGACTTACCCGACCTTGCCGATTACGCGGTTGTCGCTGTCGACATACCACTGGGATTGTTGGATAAGGGCTTTCGGCTCGCCGACACTGCTGCCCGATCTCTGGTGGGACCGCGGCGCAGCAGCGTGTTCCTCACCGCGCCACGGCCGGTGCTGCTCGCAGATTCGCACCACGCCGCCAGTATCCTGCATCGTCAGCTGACCGGCATGGGGCTGAGCCAACAGAGTTTCGCGTTGCGCACACGAATAGTGGAGGCCGATGCGCTCTACTCCGACGACTCGCTGCCACTGTTCGAAGTCCACCCCGAGTTGTCCTTCACCATGATGGGTGACGGTCCGCCGAAGGCCGGCAAGAAGAGTTGGCATGGCCAGCGCGACCGGATGGCCCGCCTCGAATCAGCCGGGATCGTCATACCCGCGGAGATCGGCGACGCCGGTCAAGCCGGTCCCGACGATGTTCTCGATGCCGCGGCAGCCGCGTGGAGCGCCCACCGGATTGAGACGCACGTGGCCTGTTCGGTTCCCGATCCGCCGCAGAGCAACGAGCGGGGGCAGCGTATGGCGATCTGGTATTAACCGCGCCGGCCCGGAGAACTTGCCCGCGGGCTGGAGGCCCCGCGCTAGCGTTAGCCGCGTGGATGCCAAGGCGTTCTATACGCAGACCGGGGCCGACGTGTTCGACAGTTCGCCGTCGACCGCGGGACCCTGGAGCCCGCTGGCGCAGCATGCCGGGCCGCCGTCGGCGTTATTGGCGAGACAGATCGAGCGGCACCAGCCGCGGCCCGGCCACCGGCTGGCGCGGGTGACGGTGGACATTCTCCGGCCGGTGCCGGTGGCACCGTTGCACATCACGGTGGAATCTCTGCGCAAAGGCAAGCGGGTGGAGCTGCTGCAGGCGACGGCCCAGGCGGATGGGTACACGGTGCTGATCGGGCGGGCCTGGCGGCTGATTGCCGCATCGGCGGATTTTCCTGCGCAGCCACCACCTGAGGAGTTGCGGGAGATCGACGCGGAACTCCCCGCCTCGGATGCGGCGGTTCCCGACGGTTGGCACGCCGATGGCTACCTGTCGGCGATCGATTGGCGTTTCGAGCAGGGCGGCTTCGTCGAATTCGGTCGGGCGAAAGCCTGGACACGGCCCAAGGTGGCGCTGGTCGACGGCGAGACCATGACACCGTGGCAGCGGGTGCTGACGGTGGCCGACTCCGGCAGCGGGATCAGCATATGTGCGCCGCCGGACCGACATCCGGCGATCAACTGCGACTTGTCGGTGGTGCTCGACCACGATCCGGTCGGTGATTGGATCGGCATGGATTCACGCACCACCGTGGTCCCCGGGGCAGGGGCGATGACGCAGACGATCATTTTCGACCAGGCCGGACCCGCGGGCCTGGCGACGCAGATGCTGGTTGCGTGAGCGCCGGCGCGATTGTCGGCGCCGTGTGCCACGATTTGCGCTATGTCATCCCGCGACTGGTTCGAACGCCTGATGGGTTTCAGCGAGGACGGCTACGCGTCGACTTGCAGCCGGCTGGTTGTCGAGGGCGACGAGTTGGTGTCGACCGTCAACGGCCGCCGCTACGGCATCGGCGCGCTGTCCTTGCCGACCCTGGCTCAGCTGCGGGCGCGGGTGAATCGCGGTGGCCGGCAGCGCAGTACCGTCACCTGCCTGCCGGGCGACGCCCGGGCGCTGCACGCCGATCCCGCATTCGCCGGTGCGCTGTTTCAGGTTGCCTCGCAGTTCAACCTGCTGGAGATGGTTTCGCCGCACGTCACCCCGGAGCAGGGCGTCGCTGGATACGCCCACGATGCCACCCAGGGGCCGGCCTGCGCGATGGCGGCCGGGGCGGCCACCATCTACCGCAACTATCTTGTGCCGATCGACGGGCAGACCGGCCAGACCCACGATCGTCAACTCGATGCACTGGCCCCGCTGGGGGACGCGTTGTCCGCGGAGCTGCGCCGTCCGGTGAGCGCGCTGTGGCAGATGCGCAACGGATATGCGCTGTGCACCGATGACGGCCTCGATGCGATCAGCGCACTGCTGAGCGGTGCCGACGACGAACTCCGCGACACGCTACGTGGGCAACTGGCGATCGGGTTGCACCGCAACGTTCAAGTCACCGACGTCGCCGGCGAACCGCGCCACCACGTCTCACAAGCGTTCTGTTCGGCGCTGCCCGTTTCGTATTCGCACAATCGGAGCCATGCCGGCTGGGCACCGTTTGCACGGCTGGTGCTGCAGGCCGCCTATGAGGCGACCCTG
Organism: Mycolicibacter sinensis; assembly: GCF_001667375.1. GTDB lineage: Bacteria > Actinomycetota > Actinomycetes > Mycobacteriales > Mycobacteriaceae > Mycobacterium > Mycobacterium sinense_A. The sequence continues at coordinate 140,868 of NZ_LZIN01000096.1, forward strand.
CTCGCCGCGGCGGAGCAAGCCGGTGCCGGCGGTTCCAACATTGTGCTGCTGACCCGGCTCGGCGGCGGAGCGTTCGGTAACACCCCGGAGTGGATCGACGACGCCATCAGCCGGGCGCTGTCGGTGGTGGAACATGCCGGGCTGGACATCCGGCTCGTCGATTACGGACGAGTCAATGCGTCGTCCCAGGCGATCGCCGAGAGCTGGGGTTGACGACTCCGTGATCCGGAGCGTGGCCCGGAGCGCGACATAGCGCCGCTACCCGGCGCCCTGGAATGGTGATGCACCGTTTGGCTCACGCATGCCACACCCGACGCGCCCCTTCAAAGTGTCCGCAGTTATTGCGGATAACGCACAAAGTGCGGCAATCTGGGATATGCCCAATCGCTACCCGCTGATTCGCAGCCATCTTGACCGGGCAGAGTCGGCCGACTCCGCCGCCCAAGTGCTGCAACACCTTCGGTCAGTCCTGATCGAGGTCGGCCAGCTACTCGACGAGCAGTTGGCCAGCGCGGTCGTCGATGACGAATTGTCGCTCGCGGCGGCCGGCAAGAACGCCGGTCTCACCGAGAACGCGGTGGGGCCACGCCTGGCCGGCACGCCCAGGCTGGCGCCGTATGCGTCGGCGGCAGGCCGTGTCACCGCCGAAGACGTCAAACGCGCCCGCCGCGACAAGTACGCCGGCAGGTCGCTGCCGCCGGCAGCTCCCGCCGAGCCGATGCGGTTCAAGCCGCGCCGTAAATCCAACCCCTCCTGACGATCTCGAAAGGACCGCTCATGTCAGATCCGAACCTCACCAACCTGGTGTTCCTGCTCGACCGCTCCGGCTCGATGCAGTCGATCAAGTCCGACGTCGTCGGCGGATTCGACGCGTTTATTGCCGAGCAACGCGAAGGCGAGGGCCGGTGCACCGTGACCTTGGCGCAGTTCGACTACGAGTACGAGGTCGTCTACCGCGGCATCGACGTCGGGCGGGTACCTCCGCTGAAGATCCAGCCGCGCGGAAGCACGGCGCTGCTGGACTCGATGGGCAAGCTCATCACCGACACGGCCGCCGAGATCGATGCGCTGCCCGAGGCCGACCGGCCGGGCACCGTCGTCGTGGCGATCATGACCGACGGGTTGGAGAACTCCAGCAGCGAATGGCGCCGGCCCGACATCAAAGCTCTTGTGGGGCAACAGACCAACGATCACGGGTGGGAGTTCCTCTACATGGGTGCCGACCAGGACGCTGTCGAGGTGGGCAAGGGGCTCGGGGTCAAAGATGGGCAGGCCGTCACCTACGCGCGGGGCAAGTCACGCGAGGCGATGTTGACGGTGTCGGCCAATGTCCGTGGCTACCGCGACGCCAGGACGGTCAACCCGGACGCAATAATGCCCGAGTTCACCACGGCGCAACGGGCAGAATTGGCCGACGACGACGGGCCCGAACGCTAGCCCGTTTCGCCCGGGCGGACCGGGGTCGCGGACGGCGACTTGTCGGACAGCCGGGTTACACTGAATCAGCTTCATGAGACGCCGTCGACAAGCTCCGACTGGATGGCGCGCCAACCCCACGCTCGTGGGTGGCTCGGATGACGAAGCGGCCGACACCGACCGGTGTACGGCAAGAGCGCCTCCAGTGGGAGGCCCGGGCATTCTGGAGTAATGCGATGGGCAGCAACGTATCTGCACGTTTGACGACCGTTCAGCGAGACCGCGCCTGCGGCGTGTTGCTGGGTACCGCCGCCGGTGAGGCGCTGGGAGCCGCCAAGGGCGGCGAGTGGATCGGCGGCACGGCGATGGCGATCGCGGTCGCCGAACTGGCCGCCATTCAGGTTGACCTGCGCCGAGATGTCATTCAGGACCGGATCGTCGAGCGTTGGGACTGGCGGGCCAAGACCGTCAAACGTATTGGGGGGCGGCCGGCGTCACTCGCCCGGACCGCGTCGGTGGCGCTGGCACACCTCGATGACGAGACCGCGCTGGCCGCCGCGGCCCGCGTCATCAGCGACTTGGCCCACCACGACCCCGATGCCGGGGACGCCGGTGTGCTGTGGTGCGCGGCGATCCGCCACGCGGTGCTCACTGGGCAACTCGATACCCGAATTGGCCTGGGGCAGCTCGATATCGGGCGCCAACAGTGGTGGAGCGTTCGGTTCGATGCTGCCGAGAACACTCCACCGCACGAGTTCACCGCAGCCGGTGGGGTGGTGGTCGAGCTGCAGGCGGCCTGGTCGGCGATCGTGCACACCCCGATCCCCGTCGACGAACCCGCCAAGGAAGTGTTCCGGGTCGATCACCTACGGCTGACGCTGGAAGCGGCGGCGATCGCGGGCGCCGGACCGGCCGCGATCGCCGGTGGACTGCTGGGTGCGACCTACGGCGCCTCGGCGGTGCCCTCGGACTGGCGGTTGGGGCTGCGCGGCTGGCCGGGCTTGCGAACACGCGACCTGATCCGCCTGGCCGACAACATCATTGACAAGGGCGAGCCCGAACGTCGAGGCGGGTACTGGGCGACAGAGGATCAGCCTCCACCACGCCGCCATCCCCACGACGAGCAGCTCTGGATCGGCGGCGTCGGCGCCCTGGCCCGGCCGCGGCAGTACGTCCCCGACGGTGTCGATGCGATCGTGTCGCTGTGCCCGGTGTCCGATACGTGGCTGCGCACCGGCGCCACCCACCTCGACGTGCGGCTGGGCGACGAGGAGGACGAGAAGCCCAACCTCGACTTCGTGCTGCTCGACACCGTGCGGGCCGTCGAACAGCTGCGGGCCACGGGCCGCACGGTGTTCCTGCACTCGATGCACGCCCGCAACCGCACCCCGGCTGTCGCCGCTCTCTACGGGGCCCGCAAACGAGGCATCGGGATCGACGAAGCACTGCACGACGTGGCAAAAGTGCTGCCCGACGCCAACCCCGCCGGGGATCTTCGCGCGGCACTACATCGGTTGGCAGGTGCGGCATGAACGAGAAGAAGCGGGAGCTGAAGCCCTCGACCCGCTGGTCGGATCACGGCCCGAACACCTGGGGGCCGTACTGGGATGCGATGTTTTCGCCGGCCATGGTGACGCCGTGGATCAATTGGAAACGCGGTTCGACCGGTGTGAATGTCGCTCGCCTCTACTGGTACGAGCGCGAGTACCTGCGCTTGGCCTACGAATCCGTGTATGGAAGCGTTCCGGAGAACTGGCCGTCGCAGCATCCCGGCGTCGTGCTGGGGGATCGGGCGGCGTGCCTGCGCTGCCACTACTTCGGCACCTGGAGCGGGCCGCTGTCGGCGCTCGACTTGGCGCGGCGGCACGAAACCTCCGGCGGGGAGTTCCGCGGCCGGCGGGCATCAACGCCCAGATCGCGAGAGTGAGCCGTGGCCGACTCCGGTGTAACCGTGCGGTCCGCGACTATCCCTTCCCGAACCGTTGATACGCGGCCTGGCGGCTGGTGCCGAGTGCCACCCCGATCGCGTCCCAGGTGTCTCTTGCCGCTCGGGCGGCAGCGACCGCGGCACGTAGATCAGCTTCGGCGCCTACCAGCGCTTCGGCAGTTGCGATGATCCTTCGGATGTGGCTGGCATCGCGCGCATCGGTCGGCTCCGGCTCGATCGAATCCAGCCAATCCTCAACATCCCGTTCGCGCTTCACATTCGCCATGATGAGCACCGCCTCACTGCAGATACTTGTAGAACTTGGCGCGTAGCTTGTCGGCGTGGATGACCCGGTGCGGCTCGTCGGTCGGGACCACCAGTTCCAGTAGTGCGCCGGTGCGACTGGGACCGATCACCAGCATCTGGACCTCGCCCTCGTATTCCAACTGGACGTAGCGGAGCTGGTTGCGCCACGCGTGGAGGATGTCGCCATCCTCACCTCACCGCCCGCGCGATCGCGATGAGCTCGTCGAGCCAGAACGTCCCCTGATCGTTGAGATGTGTGGCCCACCGGGTCAGCCGCGGCGTCAACCCGTCGAGGCCGACGGCGGCACCGGGGACCATCGCGCCGGCCATGGCGGCGACGGTGTCCACGTCGCCGCATGCGTGCCGCGTCGTCGGAGAGGCCGATGATCTGGTCGCGGCCCAGCGCGAGGAAGCCGACCGGCCCTGCCCGCGTGGCGGCGCCGTTGCCCGCGCTCGGTGAGGGCTCACCGGCGCGGTCCCACGGCACACCGTCGATGAGGCGCCAGGCAGCCTCCTGGGTTGCCTGGCCGCGCCCGACGATCGTGTTGTTGTCGAACAGCGCCGCGATGCGCCCGGCGAAGTCGTCGGGGACGAACCCGTGCATCGTTCCCAGGCTTAGCACCAACTCCCGGGCGAGTTGGGTGTCGTCAGAGTGCTGCCCGAACGCGAACGGCCCGCGGAAGAATTGCGGCGGATCGGCCTTAGCGAACACATCGTCGGCGTAGGGCGTGCAGACTGCGGGTGGGTGCCCTTCGACGAGGAACCCAGCGCGTCGCCGAGTGCTTGCGCCACCAGCGAACCGGCGCGGCCGTCGTGGGGGTCGTGGGTCATGGTGCGCTCGCTTTCACCGGGGAGGCCAACAGTGGCCCCGTGGTCATGAGGCCAGTCGTCCCTGCAGTATCACCGCGGCCACCGACGATCGGACTCGATGTCACACCCCCCTCGTAGCGTCACAACCATGAACATGCCGACAAGGCAAGCCGCCGTGGCCGTTGCGGTCCTGGCCATCCTGGCCTTGGCGTCCGGATCCCTCGAGTGGGCCGTGGCGATCGCGGTCTTGGCCGCGGTCGGGTTCGGCGGATACGTGCTGCTGCCGCGGATCGCCGAACAACAGGCCGCCGCCGCGGAGCGCCGGGACGCGATCCGGGAGCGCGCCGACCGGCAGCACAGTTGGGCGTTGCGCGGCGACAGCCGCGGCCTCTACGGCGCTGACGGTGCCGAGGTGATGCGCCGCATCGCCGACGCACCGAACCTCGATGACATCGCCGACGACTCCGACGACGAACCGGCGATAGCAGCGGTGGCCTACACCCCGGAGGACTTGAGCGCACTACTCGCCGAACGGCCGGCCTGTTGGCGCTACGCGGCCTTCGTCTCGGTGCTGGTGCAGCGGCGCGCGACATTGCTATCGCGGCTGCGGGACCAGCAGCTGGGCTACGCACCGAAGCTAGGCATGCAATACGCTGACGCGACATTCTCGCTGGCCCAGCGCCTTTCCGCCTCCGACCCACCCGGCGGCGGGACCAGCCCGTTGATCATCCACATCTCCTCGCTGGTCTCGTCGACGTGGAACTCCCAATGCAGTCCGGGATGCCGCTCCAGAAACGGCGCCAGAATCTTCTTGATCCCCCCGGCGATCCGCTGCCGGGTCTCCTTATCGGCGGCGCGCCGAGCGATGTGATCGATGACGATGCGCACCCCGACCGGGGTCGGCTCACCACCGACATACAGATCCTCGGGAGCCGTCTCCTGGAACAAGGCGACCACGTAGAAACGCGGCAGCCCGACCCGCTCGTAGTGATCGGTGATGCGCGAGGCCAGCTCGCGCTTGTCCGCGGCGCTGAAGATCCCGGGTGTGTGGTGAATCGTCCACAGCGGCATGACGGTTCGGCCGTCGATCAGACTGGCAGTGCCACGAACAGCTTTTCGACCGGGCCCGACAGGGCGGCCTTGACGCCGACGCTGATGTCGTCGGCAAGCACCTCGAGCGCCCCGTCCTCCACGCCGTCGACGATCCGCCGGGCCACCTCGGCCGGTGACGTCTTATCCGCCGCCATCGACGAAACCATGTCGGTGTCGATGAACCCGGCGTGCACGCCGAGCACCTGCGTGCCTTGTGCCGCCAGCTCGGAGCGCAGTGAGTTGGTGGCCGACCAGATGGCGGCCTTGGACGCACCGTAGGCTCCGGCACCGCCCAGCCACGACAGCACCGAATGCATATTGACCAACGCTCCGCCGCCGTTGGCCGCCAGGATCGGGGCGAAGGCGCGGGCGACGCGCAGCGGCCCGAACACGTTGATGTCGAACGTCTCGGTGATATCGCCGAAATCGCCGGTCAGCAGCGGCCCCGGCAGCAGGATGCCGGCGTTGTTGAACACGATCTCGGCGTCCGCGGCGGTGCGCGCCAGCGCGGCCACCGACTCGGCCGACCGCACATCGAGGGCATGGGGCACCACCGCGGGCCGGTCATCGCTGAATGCCGATCGGCCGGTCGAGTACACCTTGGCCGCCCCGCGGGCCAGCACCTCGTCGACCAGTGCCGCGCCGAGCCCCCGGCGTCCCCCGGTGACGACAACCGCCTTGCCTTGAATTGCAACCATCTCCAACACCCTCTTCGAGCTAGATAACGAATACGTTAGTCAGATAGAACCACGGATCGCTGGATAACGCAAGCGTTAGTCACGTAGGATGTCGGTATGCAGTTCGAACCCCGCCTGCGCGACCGCACCCGATGGTCGATCGGTGAAGGCTGCTCGATGACGAAACTGCTCAATGTGCTGAGCACCAAGACGGCGTTTTTGGCGCTGCGCGAATGCTTCTACGGCACCACCCGCTTCGAGGACTTCACCGAGCGGATCGGGGCCTCCGCGCCGGCCGTTTCGCGGGCGCTCAAGCAGCTCGAAGCCGCCCGGATCATCACCCGGGCGCCATATCAGGAGGAGGGCAAACGGGCCCACGACGAGTACCGGCTGACCCCGGCCGGGGAGGATCTGCTGCCGGTCCTGGTGGCGCTGGTGCAGTGGGGCGACAAGTACCTGCAAGACGATGGTCCGCCGCTGGAACTTGTCGCCACCGACACCCAGCGTCGCGTCGCGGTGTGCATCACCGACGATCCTGACCCGCCGTCGGTGGAACTCGCCGACATCGAGATCCGGGTGCCCGCCCGGCGCCGAACGCCCTGAGCTGTCAGACCTCGCCCTGCGCGGCGCCCGGAGCTTCATGGACTCGGCCAGGCGCTGACCACAGTGCTCGCCAAAACCCTTGCCCCTGGCCCCAATAGGCATCCGGTAATGTTCGCCAAATAATCCATCGGCGAAGGGGCGCCCCAGATGGTGGCATCCGACCAGGTAGCGGGCCGGTCCTCGGCTGCCGTCGCGGAGTGGTTGCGCGACCCGGGCCGGCTGCTGTGGACGATCGCCGCGCTGTGCTGGGTGGCGCTGCTGGTGACCGGGCATCACCACGACGGCCTCATCGCCGGGGGTAATCGGCCGGAATCGGCTGCGGGCATTGCGGTCTCCGTTGCGTTGCTGGCCGCTGCCTGGCTGGAAATGACCGCGGCGATGATGTTGCCGACGACCATTCCGATGGTGCGGATGTTCACCGTCGTCAGTGCCCGCGCGCCGCGAACGGCCTTGGTGCGTACCGCCTTTCTCGCCGGCTACCTGGCGCTGTGGCTGGCGTTCGCGCTGGCCGCGGTCGCCGTGGCGACGGTGCTGCGGGCCTGGGCGCCACCGGCGCAGCTGAGCTGGATCGCCGCCCGGCCGCATCTGGTGCTCGCGGCGGTGCTCGCGATCGCCGGCGTCTTCCAACTCACCCCGCTCAAAGACCGCTGCCTGACCCAGTGCCGCGACCCCAGAGCCTTCCTGTTCGCGCACTACCGCCGCGGTGTCGCGGGAGCCTGGAATCTGGGGCTGCGCCACGGCTGGTCCTGCCTGGGCTGCTGCTGGGCGTTAATGCTGATCATGTTCGGCACCGGGCTGGGCAACGTACTGGCCATGCTGGCGCTCACCGCGGTGATGCTGATCGAGAAGACCGCGTCTTGGGGCAGGCGGATCGTCACGCCACTGGGGATTGGCCTGCTGGCCACAGCGGCGTTGGTCGGCCTGTTCGGAAACCACCTGCCCGGCTGGGAATTGTATGAACCCCTGCAGTCGTCGACCGGCACACACCACCACTGAAAAGGAGATCGCCGTGGGATATGAGTTGAACGGACGGATGGCCGAGGTGTGCAGCTGCCGGTCACTGTGCCCGTGCACCATCGGGGAGAACGCCGACGGCAACAACTGCGGATTCAACTGGGTGTTCCACATCGACCGCGGCCAGATCAACGACGTCGACGTGTCCGGGCTCAACCTGGGACTGCTGGGGCATCACGCCGACAACATCTTCGACGTCAACACCCGCGTGTTCGTCATCGTCGACGACCGCGCCGACGACACCCAGCAGGACGCGCTCGTGACCGCATTCACCGGCCAGGCGGGTGGGCCGCTGGCGGATCTGGCCGGCCTGGTCAAAGAGATCGTCGGCGTGACCCGGGCGCCGATCGAGTTCGACGTCGACAAAGGCAGCGGGCATTTCAAGGTCGACGGGATCTTCGAGGCCCAGGTCGAGGGCTTCCGGGCCAAAGACGGATCACACACCACCTTGAACAACACCGCGCTCGGCCACGTCTACGGCGCACTGACCTACCCGGGCAAGGTAATCCGGCACCGGGTGACCGACGCCGAACACGGCCTGCAGTTCCGGGGCCGCCAGTCGACCCAGACCGAGTTCAGCTTCGCCTCCTGAAGCCGTGGACCTCTACGAGACGCACCTGACCCGACGTGAGCTGGTCGCCGAAGACACCATGGCGTTTCATTTCGCGCGCCCCGCGGGCTACGCCTACCAGGCGGGCCAGTCACTTCAGCTCACTTTGATCGACCCGCCCAAGAGCGACGGCAAGGGTCCGACACGCGAGTTCACCATCGCCAGCGCCCCACACGAACCCGAGTTGATGGTCGCAATGCGCCTGCGGGACGGCGCGTTCAAGCAGGTACTCCGCGACGCACCGATCGGGACCGCGGTCCAGATCAGCGAAGCCGACGGGGATGTGATCCTGCACCGCGACGCCGCTCGGCCGGCAGTGCTGATCGCCGGTGGCATCGGGATCACACCGTTCCTGTCCATAGCCCGGCATGCCGCGCGCGAAGCCCTGCAACATCCGCTGTATCTCTTCTACTCCAACTGGCGGCCCGAACTGGCGCCGTTCCTGCCGGAGTTGCACGAGCTGCAGCGGTCCAATCCGCAATACCGGTTGATCGCCACGATGACCGACCCGGACACCTCAGCGCAGCCGTGGTCGGGCCAGACCGGAGTCATCGATGCCGAGCTGCTCAAACAGCACCTGCCGGACCTCACCAGCCCGGTCTACTACGTGGCCGGGCCACCGCCGATGGCGCTGGCGATGCTCGACCTACTGCAGGACCTGGGCGTCGACGACGACGCCATCAAGTCCGCCGAGTTCTACGGCTACTGATCATCGTCCAGCTCCGCCTCGGCGAATCGCCGACTCAGAAAGCCCACCAGCTCCACCGGATCTGGGGCGTGATCAAGCAGCGCAAGCAGCTCATCGCGCTCATCGGGCTCGACCGGATCGATCCCGCCGAAGAACGCGAAACCCTCGCCGGTTGGCAGCACCCGCGAGCAGATCAGCTGCCCGCGCTCCAGCGCGCGGCCCCGCTCGGTGACCTCAAGAACCTCGCCGGTGCGCACGTCGCGCACGGTGACGCTGTGGCCGGGGCGGGCCTGCTCGACTTCGAACACCGAGCGCGGCACCCCCAGCCACTGCTCGGCCAGCTTCCTTTCGTCCTCGGGCAGCAATTCGCCACGTAACTCCAGGAATTCGGCGAACGCCCCACCCTCGAACAGCACCGTGTCGATCGCCAGCGGGTCGGTCTTGGCCGCCGCCACCAGGTCATCGATCTCATCCTCGACGTAGCGGATGCGTTCGTAGCCGGCCAGCATCAGCAACTCGCCCCACTCGCCACCGAGCACCTGTTGGTGGGCCTTGGCGTAGAGCCAGCGCACCCGCTCGGCCAGCGACAGCTGCTCATTGCCCAGGTGGCACTTCTTGTACTTGCGCCCCGACCCGCACCAGCACGGCTCGTTGCGGCCGACGTCGGTACGCGGCTGCGCCCGGTGCTGTTCCAGCAGACGCACCAGCGGGTGATCGGCTCCGACGCCGGCGCGCCGCAGCAGCCCCAAACCCGCCTCGGCGTCACCGCGATCGGAGGCGATCCGGGCCAGCGTCAGCAACGTCAGTGGCCAGTCCGGGTCCAATGATTCGGCGGCCAACAGCTCGCGTTCGCACCCGGCGACGTCGCCGAGCCCCTCGCACGCCATCGCCTGCAGCCAGTGCGTCGCCACCCGCGCCGAGCGCGGCACCTTGGACTGCAGCGACTCGGCGAGGATGCCCAGCGCGGCGGCACCCCGCCGTCCGGCGCGGGTCGCCTCCTCCATCAAGGACAGCGCCAGCACCGGATTGGCCAGTGCCGCACCCAGTTCGCCGAGAACCTCCGCGTATTGTCCGTCGGCGGGCTCGGTGTCGGCGGGCTCGTCGACGGCGGTATCCTCCTCGTCTTCTGCATCTATTGCGAGGTCGAGCACAGCCGCCATCTGAGCGTGCATCTCGACCAGCGTGGTCAGCACGAAGGCATCATCGTCATCCAGGCCGTACTGGTCGGCCAGCCGTGCGCACTTGCGCTCGAAGCGCCACCGCTCGAAGTCGAACCCGGCCGGTGCCAGCCAGCCGCCGCTGCGGGCCAGCCCGTGCTGGTCGGCGATCTCGCTGAGCGGGGCGGCCGGACTGGTGAACAGTGCGGGGTCGGCCGCGCAGGCCGCCCACGCCACCGAGGCGAAATGCGACGGGGATTCATCCGCGTCGAGCAGAGCAGCCAGCCGATCGCCGAGCGTGGTATCCGTGGTCGCGGTGACCGGCTCCAGGGCAATTCCCCTGTCGGTCAACCGCATTCCGAGCAGATCGCCGGCCGCCACCCCCAGGCCGGCCAGCGTGCCCGGTACCAGCAGCAGGGCGCCGGGCTCCTCGACCAGCTCGAGTGGGATGCCGCGCTCCTCCAGCAGCTCGTCGTCGTAATGGGGCAACACAAGCGACATCGGTGAGCCGTCGGCGAGCTCGGCAGAGTCGTCGTCGCACAGTTCGGAGATCGGATCCAGATCCGGGCCGACCGCCAGCAAGTCGTAAGTGAGCTCCTCGGCGGTGAGCCGGTGGGTGAAGACCCGCCCGGCCAGCAGTGCCGGCAACCACGCCCACCGGCCATCGGCCAGCGGGCGGGCCGGGCAGCTGAACTCATTGAGCAACTCGTCGATGACGGCGTCCGGGTCGGGGATCCCGGCCTCGTGCAGCCGATCGGCGATGTCGTCCTTGGACGCCGGTCCGTGCTCGGTCAGGATCGCCGCAAGTGTCGGTACCGCGTCGGAGGGTTCGGTCACGGTTGACACCTTAAGGTCGGCGGGCCAGCGGCGCAGCCATCCCGATGTCGGACCCCACTGAAACAATCGAACTACCAGGAGATAGGAGGGCCCCGATGGCAGAGTCCACGGTGCAGGGCTACGACATCATCGGCGACGTCCACGGCTGCGCCGACCAACTGGAGGCGTTACTGGCCAAGCTCGGCTACGAAACCACCGGTGGTGCAGCGGAATACCGTCACCCGGATCGGCAAGTGGTGTTCGTCGGTGATTTGATCGACCGCGGCCCGGGGCAACTGCGGGTGCTGGAAGTAGCCAAGGCCATGGTCGACGCGGGCAGCGCCCGGATCGTCATGGGCAACCACGAATTCAACGCGCTGGGCTACCACTACGAACACCCGGCCGGCAGCGGAAAATACCTGCGAGACCGCAACGCGAAACACATCGAGCAGCACGAGGCATTCCTGGACCAGCTCACCGACGACCAACAGCGCCACTACCTGGAGTGGTTTGCCACCATGCCGCTGTGGCTGGACCTGGGCGGGCTGCGCGTCGTGCATGCCTGCTGGCATGAAAAGTCGATGGCGGTGGTGCAAGAGCACTGCAAAACCAACGCCCCCTTCGCCGATGAGCGTCATCTGGTGGCGGCACACGACAAGAAGCACGCGCTCTACGACGCGATCGAGATCCTGCTCAAGGGCCCCGAGATCAGCCTGGTCGAGCGCGGCCAGCTCAAGTACAAGGACAAGGACGGCAACGAGCGCGGGAAAGCCCGCATGCGCTGGTGGGACAGCGGCGCGCGCACCCTGCGCGACGTCGCGGTAATGAGCAGTAGCTACACCACCACGGAGGGCGAGCCTTACCCGCCGCTGCCGGAGCTGAAACTGCTGGACGGCACCGAGTCGTTCGTCTATACCGGCGACGTCCCGGTGTTCTACGGCCACTACTGGCGGCAGGGCTCGCCCGCACTCGGTGAGGACTTCACCGAGCGCACCGCGTGCGTGGACTTCAGCGCCGTCAAAGACGACGGGACGCTGACCGCCTACCGCTGGTCAGGGGAGCGCCGAATCCGGCCCGAGAACTACGTGCAGGTCGGGTGACCGGCGATAGCGCCGGCGCTATCCGATTGGAAACTACCCACATCGTTCGGTCGAGGGCGGACGGCGCAACACGCTGGTACCATCAGGACGGTAGGAAGGTACCAGTCATGGCGTTGAACATCAAAGATCCGTCGGTTCATGAAGCGGTCAAAGAGATCGCCAGGATCACCGGTGAATCCCAGGCGCAGGCCGTCGCGGCCGCAGTGCGGGACCGGCTGGCTCGCCTGCAGGCGGATGACGTCACACACCGGCTGCTTGCTATCGGTCGCCGGACCGCGGCTCGCATGAGCCCGGAGGCGAAGCGCGTCGACCATGGCGCGCTGCTTTACGACGAGCGCGGCCTGCCCGCATGATCGCCGACACCTCGGCAATCATCGCGATCCTCCGAGATGAAGCGGACGCGGATAGCTATGCCCGGGCGATCGCCCGGGCGCAGACCCGTCGACTGTCCGCGGCGTCCTATCTCGAATGTGGGATCATCTTGGACTCCCAGCGCGATCCGATCATCAGCAGAGCGTTGGATGAATTCCTCGACGAGGCCGGCTTTGTGGTCGAGCCGGTAACCGAGCGGCAGGCTCGGCTGGCCCGACAGGCCTACATCGACTTCGGGAAGGGCAGCGGGCATCCAGCGGGTTTGAACTTCGGGGACTGCCTCTCCTACGCCCTGGCGACTGACCTTCGTGAACCACTGCTGTGGAAGGGCGACGACTTCGGCCACACCGGAATTCACTCCGCTGTCGACGGATAGCCCACTACTCTGAGGCACACATGACCCAGCCCGTACGCTATCGACCCGGCGACGCGCTGGCCGCGCTGCAACGGCGTCGCAGCCCGATCGTCGACGCCGGGATCGGCCGCCACGGCTACGTGTATCTGTTCGGCGCCGAGGCCAATAGGTTCGTCTTCGCCAACTCCGACGCCTTCAGCTGGTGGGACGCCTTCCAGGTGCTGGTGCCGGTCGACGGGCCCACCGCCCTGATCGTCAGCGACGGGGCCGATCACCGTCGCCGCCGCAGCCTGGTCCAACCGGCATTTCACCAAAGGCACATCGGCGGCTACCTGCAGATCATGGCCGCCAACGCCGACGCCGTCATCGGCACCTGGCGACCCGGTGACACGATCGACATCTTCGCGCAGCTGCGCTCGGCGATCCGGCGCAGCGCCATCGAAGCACTGTTCGGCCAGGCGATGGCCGGCCACGCCGACTTCCTGGGCGAACAATTGCAGCCGCTGATGGACCTGACCCATCGGCTGCCCCAGGTGCTCAAGGCCGAAGCCCGGCTGAAGACTCCGGCCTGGCGGCGTGCAATGGTCGCCAGAACCCGCGTCGACGAGCTGATCTACGCCGAGATCGCCCGCGCCCGAACCCATCCCGGCGCCGACGACAACGTGCTGGCCACCTTGATCACCGGGCACACCGAGACCGGCGAGGCGCTGCGCGACGACGAGATCCGCGATCAGATCGTCTCACTGATCGCCGCCGGGTACGAAACCACCAGTGCGGCAATGGGGTGGGCGGTCTACGCGCTGCTCAGCACCCCCGAGGTGTGGCAGACCGCCGCCGCCGAAGTCCGTGATGTCACCGGCGGCCGCGCCCCCGATGCCGGCGACCTGAAAAACCTGACCTACCTCAACGGCGTCGTGCACGAGACGCTGCGGCTCTACCCGCCGGCGGTGATCTCCGCGCGCAAGGTCGCCCGCGAGCTGTCGTTTCACGACCGGCGCATCCGCGCTGGGCGCACCCTGGTGTTCAGCCCGTACGTCACCCACCGGCTGCCGGAGCTGTGGGCCGATCCGCTGCGTTTCGAGCCGCGCCGCTGGGACCCCGCCTCCCCGGGGTATCGCCGCCCCGCCCCGTACGAGTTCCTGCCGTTCGGCGGCGGCACGCATCGCTGCATCGGGTCCGCATTCGCCACCGCCGAGCTGACGGTCATGCTGGCCCGGCTGCTGACCAAGACCCGGCTGCATCTCCCTGACCAGCGCATACGCGCCGGTGGATACGCGGCGTTACAGCCTCGGCCCGGCTTGACCGTGCAGGTCGGCGAGCCGTATTAAATTTCGGCGCCTTTTTGGTGAATGCGACGGGACTGGCATTTTCCTTAGAGATATGATGTGGTGTAGACCACGAAAAAAAATGGTTGTGATCTAAACCACAGGAGATGATGGCCATGACGACTTTCTTGAGCGGCCTGGGCCTCACCGCCGCCACTGCCACTGTTGGAGCCGGCCTGATGGGGCAGACGACGGTGGCGTTGTGCGTCGGTCTGGTATCGGCGGCGTTCTTCGCCGGCCGCGCCTGCTGATTCGCCCCAACCACAGCAGCCGAAGTCCCCGAACGTGGCACGCTCATCGGCGTGCCCGTTTCACTGCCGGAAAACCCGAGGTTCGCCAGCTCCTCCGAGCGCCACGTCTACCAGGCGCTGATCGAGCAGCTCCACGACGGTGACGTCGTGGTCGCGGGCCAGCGCGTCACCGACCACCTCAAAGACCACGAGATCGATTTCGTCGTCGCGATCGAGGGCGCCGGCATCATCTGCATCGAGGTCAAAGGCGGCGAAGTCTGGCACGACGGGGCCGGGTGGCATCAGATGCGCGGCGGCAAGAAGTGCCGGATCGAACCCGTGCGGCAGGCGCGCGAGGCCTGTTATGCGCTGCGGGACTACATCGAGCACGATCCGCGCTGGACGCAGGGCCGGCTGCGCTGGGACCACATCGTGGCCTTGCCGCACACCGAGCTGCCCGACGACTTCGAGCTGGCCGACTGTCCGCGCTGGAAGGTGGTCGACCGAAACAACTTGCCGCAGCTGGCGTCTCGACTGCGCTATGTGCTCGTTCGCCAGGAACTGGACCGCCCACTGCTGACGGCCGAAGGCATCGACCAATTCCGCAGCGTCCTGGGCGGACGAGGCCTGCCGCAGCGCGACGTGGTCGCCCGCGCGCTGGCCAACGACAGCGCCGCCGATGCCCTCACCGAGCAGCAGGCCGTGATCTTAGAAGCCATCCGGCTGCTCAACCGGGTGCAAGTGCGCGGCAGCGCCGGCAGCGGCAAAACCTATTTGGCGGTGGAGCAGGCGCGCCGGCTGGCATCCGAGGGGAAACGGGTTGCGCTGCTGTGCTGTTCGCACGGCCTGGCGTCCTACCTCAGGCGGATCACCGGGACCTGGCAGCGTCGCCAGAAGCCCGCCTACGTCGGTGAGTTCCATTCCCTGGGCGTGGCGTGGGGTGCACCTGACGGCCCAACGCACTCGGGGGAGTCGGTGCGCTTCTGGGAGGAGCAGCTGCCGCAGCAGATGCTCGAGTTGGCGCAGCACCTCGACGACGGGCAACGGTTCGACGCGGTGGTGGTCGACGAGGCCCAGGACTTCGCCGACGCCTGGTGGGATCCGGTGCTGGCGTCACTGCGCGACGAAGAGGAGGGCGGGCTGTTCGTGTTCAGCGATGAGGGTCAGCGGGTGTTCGACCGGCAGGGCACTCCGCCGGTGCCGCTGGTCCCGCTGGTGCTGGACCGCAACCTGCGCAACACCCGCCAGATCGCCAGCACGTTCCAGCCGCTGGTGGATCACCCGATCCGCTACCTGGGCGCCGACGGACCGGAGGTCCACTTCGTGCCGTGCAGCCGGGCTGATGCGGCGGAGACCGGCGACGATCAGGTCGAGAAGCTGCTCGATGACGGCTGGCGTCCCGAAGACGTGGCCTTGCTGACCACCGGTAGCCGCCACCCCGAGCAGATTTCCCGTCAGGAGCAGGGCAACGCGGCCTACTGGGACAGTTTCTGGGACGCCGATCAGGTCTTCTACGGACATGTGCTGGGATTCAAGGGATTAGAGCGCCGCGCCGTCGTGCTCGTGGTCGATGCCGCCGGGCCGGTCGAGCGGGCCCGCGAACGGCTCTACGTCGGAATGTCGCGGGCCCGGGATCAACTCGTGGTCTGCGGCGACCGGGACTTCATCGCCACGGTGGGCGGCCCGGATCTGGCGCGCAAGCTGGGGATTTGAGTAGCGGTCAAGTCCGGATTCGTCGATGACAAGATCGTCGCTGCTGTGCCACTCTGGACAGGGTGGACGAGGAACCAGAGCTCTTCATTTTCAAGATGGGAGATTCTGACGCTGCTGCCGAATACCGGCGGCAGCGAGAGCGTGCGCGTGAGGTCTCCCGCCGGCGTTACCGCGATTACCTGACCGCAGCTTTCGATCTGCACGGCGCAGCCGATGCCGCCACCCTGGCGGACGTCGCGCTGAACACGCTCACTATTTGGCAGGACATCGAGACCGGTGAGCCGTGCCCGTGCTCGTGCCACCCGCGCTTGCCTGAGAGTGACCTGCACGACTTCGGGTTTCGGTGCAACTGCTCTCGTACCTCCGAAGACCGGCGCCGGGCGTGGGCGGAGTGGCGAAGCGACAACGATGCCTTCTGGAAATCCCCTCATGGTCAAGAGATCATCGCGGCTCGGCGGGTCGCCGAGGCCGAACTGGTCGCGTGGCTGGCCGCTCAAGAAGGTGTGACAGTGCGGAGCCATGGCGGGATGGCGCCGGAGCAGTGGCGCGGTGAAGTCGACGGACATTCGTTCTACTTCCGCGAGCGTCATGACGAGTGGCAGATTGAACTCGACATGCGACCATCCGGGCGTTTCGCCGACGCCCTCGTCGGGACCGATCCGCAGGGCAAACCCCAGACCGAGCCGCGTGAGCTCGACGAAGGGGACGTGATCGCCGAGGGCACCATCTATACCGACAGCTATGGAACGCGTCCGGTCGAACGCGCGCAGTTCATCGTGGACACGATTCGCAACCATCTGGCTCGGCAGGCGTGCACTTTGCACTCCGAGGACCTGTCGTCGCTTCAAGCGTTGCTCGGCCGCGAGGTCCGGTGGTGCCCGACGTGCGGTGTGCGGCTGGCGAAGCCGTGACCCTCGCGCCATCTATCCACAGTCCGCGGCTGGGTGACTGGCCGGCATCGGCCGCTGGGCGCAGACTCGTCGCCAACCGGGAAAGGGTTGGTGAGGGATGGGGAATCGGGCGAACTTCGTCGTCGTCGAAAAACAGGGCTGGCGACTATATTACGCGCACTGCACGGGCTATCGCATGCTCGACGCGCTGGTCGGTGGTCCAGACTTCGCGGTGCGCTACGCGCGCGCGATGGAGGCCCGCTGGGAGACGGATTGGGTTGATCCCATTTGGGCCGATGGCGGCGCGGTGATCGACCTGGACCAGCGCCGGCTGTTGTTCTTCGGTGACGAGCTGATGGTCGAGATGGCGGAGCGACGCGCGATGCTGAAGGTCCTTGACGTCCTGTGGCCGGCGTACGAGGTCTGCTACGCCTACGACGGCACCGCCGAACTGGTGGACTACGTCGGCGCCAACCTGCCACCAATCGAGTGGGACCGAAGCCCGCAGATTCGACTCGCGCGGAAACGAAATGGGCTCTGCCACCTGGTCTCAGTCATCGATGAGTCGGGAAGTCTCCGATTCTGGCCGCTGTGGTGGCGCCTCAGTCAGGCATGGCACGGCCCGGCCCTGCTCGACAAGCTGCCCGGAGCCGGCCTGACCCGACTCAAACTGAATACCATTCCCGAGGGCGGCGTTCATATCGACGTCGGCCGAAACGCTTTGGGGGAGTGGCACACCTTCGATTCGTACGGAATCAGCCGGGAGTTGCCGGACCTGTGGCCCGGCTGGCACACCGAAGCATGGGGGGACGGGTTCGAAGAACAAGTAAGCCGCTGCGGGCCGGCGCTGCGGTTACCCGAACTGGACCTGGGAGCCGCCGCAGCCAGTGCTCGGGCCTGGATCCGTAAGCGGGAACCCGAAGCGCCCTACCGTGCTCCCGGACTCCCCACGGGCGAGTGGAGCCGGTTCACCGCGGCATGCGATGCGCTGCGAGCTGACCGTGCCGAGTCGGCGTGAATCGATGACAGTGATATCAGCGCATGGACATTGCTATCATCGGGTATGTGAAGCAGCTTCTTCTTCGGGTACCCGAAGACCTGCACCGACGACTGGTGGCTCGTGCGGCGCGGGAGGGCCGCAGCCTCAATGCGCTGGCCACCGAGATCCTCGACGCCGCTGCCGAGGCGGACTCCGGTGACCGGCGAGCGAAACTCCGGGCGGCCGCCGCGGCTTCGGGTGCACTGCGAACGATGCCTGCCCGGCCGATGAGCGCCGCCCGCCGGCAGCGCGCGATCGCTTCGACCTGCGGCCTGGGAGCACAGCTCGACCGCCTACTCGCCGATGAGCGCGACCGGCCGTGATCGCCTACCTGGACTCGTCGGTTCTGGCGCGGGCCTATCTCGCCGACGAGGACGGGCATGAGCAGGCGACTGACTTGCTCGCCGATCCCGAGATCGCCACCGTGACCGGTACCTGGACCCGCATTGAGGTCTCCGGGGCGCTGGTCCGCGCCGCACGTTCCGGCCGTGCCGACGAAAAAGGTCTGCTTGCCGCGCTGGACGCCGATCTTGTGGACAAGGTGACCGTACTGGGTGCGCCACAGGAGCAGGTGGAGGAAGACGCCCTGGGACTCGTGCGCCGCCACGCGTTGCGCGCCATGGACGCCTGGCATTTGGCGGTCGCCGCGCTCGTGGTCCCGCCGCTGCTGGAGCCCGGCGAGCAGAAGGGGTTCGCCTCGCGCGACGAGGCACAACGCCGGGTCGCCGAACTGCTCGGCTTCGTCGCGATCTGACTCCGCCGCTACCTAAGTCCCCGGCACATACGTCCGGCACGAATACGTCTGCGGGTCGCACATCATCGGCAGGGTGGTGCGGCCACCGTAGACACCCGGCAGATTCCAGGTCGGCATCAGCGGACCGTCGTACCAGGGGTTGGGCATATAGCGGCAGGTGTCGAACGCCGCGCACGGCGGCTGCGGGACCTCGGCGGCGGCGACCGCCGGAAAAGCCAGGCCCAGACCCAACGCCACCAGCAAGAGCGTGCGCATCGCGGACTCCTTTCTGCTCGGTTACGCCCACCATCGCACCGCCCACCGACAAAACCGTAGGGTCGAGCGGTGAGCATCGAAGACCGGCTGGCCGCCCTCGAACAGGTCGAGGCGATCAAGGCTCTCAAGCACCGCTATCTCCGGGCCTGCGACGCCAAGGCCCCCGACACCTTCCGCGCCTGCTTCATCGCCTCCGGCGCCGACGTCGACTACGGCCCGCTGGGCGGTTTCGCCGACGCCGATCAGATGGCCGAAGTATTCCGCCGCATCGCGCTGCACACCGTGGGCGGCGACCACGTCATCTTGGACATGCACCACGCCATGCACCCGGACATCACCATCACCGGGCCCGGCCGGGCGACCGGACGCTGGACGCTGAAGTTCCGCCAGCTCAACCTGATTGAGCGCACCGAGCGGCTGCTCACCGGCGAGTACGACGACGAGTACGTCATCGAGGACGGGGACTGGAAGATGTCACGCTCCCGTTTCCGCCAGCTGTGGTCGATGGTGCGCCCCCTCGGCGAGGCCGTGGTGGAGGCCTGAAGATGAGCGAGGCACGCATCGCCCTGGTCACCGGCGCCAGCCGCAGCGTCGGCAAGGGCATCGCGCTGGCACTGGGCTCGCAGGGCTGGACGGTCTATGTCACCGCGCGGCGGCAGGGCCCGCTGGAGGAGACCGCCGGCAGCGTCACCGAGCGCGGCGGGCGCGGCATCGCGGTGCAGTGCGATCACCGCGACGACGACCAGATCACCGCGCTGTTCGCCAGCGTCGCCGACGAGCAGGGCGGCCGGTTGGATCTGCTGGTCAACAACGTGTGGGCGGCGCCCAAGGGATTCGCCGGGTTCACCGAGAAGTTTTGGCAGCGCCCGCTGTCGGACTGGGACACCCTGATCGGGGTGGGGCTGCGCGCCCACTACGTCGCCTCGGTGTACGCCGCGCAGCTGATGGTGGCTCGCGGGTCGGGACTGATCGCCAACATCTCCTCGTTCGGCACCCGCGGACACCTGCACTCGGTGCTCTACGGCATGTCCAAGGCCGGGCTGGACAAGATGGCCGCCGACATGGCCGTCGAACTCGGCGGTACCGGCGTGAGCGCGCTGTCACTGTGGCCGGGGCTGGTGAAAAACGAAGTGATGCAGGGCTTCATGGACCGCGGCCTGGACAACTTCCAGGGTTTTCCGCTGGCCAACGCCGAGACACCGGAGTTCATCGGCCGTGTCATCGCCGCGCTGGCCGGCGACCCGGACATCGCGGCCCGCAGCGGACGCACCCTGATCACCGCCGAGACCGCGCTGGATTACGGTGTCACCGACATCGAAGGCAACCAGCCCGACTCGCACCGCGAACTGTTCGGCGGCGGGCCGCTGTATTGACCGTGCACCAACCCCCAATACACTCGCTGGCGCCATGACCGACAATGCCCTGGAGTCCGAAGCGGGCCGCCGCCGAACGTTTGCGGTCATCAGCCATCCCGACGCCGGAAAATCCACCTTGACCGAGGCGCTGGTGCTGCATGCCCGGGCCATCACCGAAGCCGGCGCGGTGCACGGCAAATCCGGTCGCCGCGCCACCGTGTCGGACTGGATGGAGATGGAGAAAGCCCGCGGAATCTCCATCACCTCGACCGCCCTGCAGTTCCCGTACCGCACCGCGCGGGGGCAGGACTGCGTCATCAACCTGCTCGACACTCCCGGCCACGCCGACTTCTCCGAAGACACCTACCGGGTGCTGACCGCCGTCGATTCCGCGGTCATGCTCATCGATGCCGCCAAAGGTCTTGAGCCGCAGACACTCAAGCTGTTCCAGGTATGCCGTCACCGCCGGATCCCGATCATCACCGTCATCAACAAGTGGGACCGCCCCGGCCGTCATGCCCTGGAATTGATGGACGAGATCGCGACCCGGATCGGGCTGCGCCCCACCCCGCTGACCTGGCCGGTCGGCATCGCCGGAGACTTCCATGGGGTGCTGGACCGCCGCTCGGGAAACTTCATCCGGTTCACCCGTACCGCCGGCGGCGCCACCGCCGCACCCGAAGAGCACATCGCCGCCGCCGACGCGCATGAGGCGGCCGGCGTCGACTGGGACACTGCGGTCGAAGAGTGCGAGCTGCTGAGCGCCGACGGCTCCGACTTCGACCGCGAGGCCTTCCTGGACTGCACGGCGTCACCGGTGCTGTTCACCTCGGCGGCGTTGAACTTCGGGGTGAATCAGCTGCTCGATGTGCTCACCGAGCTGGCACCGGCGCCCAGCGGGGCGCTCGACGTCGACGGTGTCCGGCGCGCCACCGACGCGCCGTTCAGCGCGTTCGTGTTCAAGGTGCAGGCCGGCATGGACTCCGCCCACCGCGATCGCATCGCTTTCGCGCGGGTGTATTCGGGAACCTTCGAACGCGGCGATGTGCTCACCCACGCCGCTACCGGCAAGCCCTTTGTCACCAAGTACGCCCAGTCGGTGTTCGGCCAGCAGCGCTCCACACTCGACACCGCCTGGCCCGGTGATGTGATCGGGCTGGCCAACGCCGCCGCGCTGCGACCGGGGGACACGTTGTATTGCGATGTGCCCGTGCAATATCCGCCGATACCGAGCTTTTCACCGGAGCATTTCTCGGTGGCCCGCAACGTCGATCCCAGCAAGCACAAGCAGTTCCGCCGTGGGATCGAGCAGTTGGATCAAGAGGGTGTCGTTCAGGTGCTGTGCTCGGATCGCCGCGGCGATCAGGCTCCGGTGCTCGCCGCCGTCGGCCCGATGCAGTTCGAGGTCGCCGCACACCGGATGGCAACCGAGATCGGTGCGCCGATCGCACTGGAGTCGCTGCCCTACCAGGTGGCGCGGATCGTGGACGAGGGCGACGCCGACTTCGTCAACAGGCAGTCGTTGGCCGAAGTCATGACCCGCACCGACGGCGTGCACCTGGCCTTGTTCTCCAACAGCTGGCGACTTCAGGGTTTCCAACGCGACAACCCCGACGTGCAGCTACGGTCCTTGGTGGCCGCGGAAGGCTAGCTCGCCCTCACTCGCGCAGCCGCACCATCCGCGTCGTCGAACTCTCGTCGAGCTCCACCAGGTCCGAATAGGACCGCAGGAAATCGCTGAACGACTTATAGCCCAGGGCTTTCTCGCTGAACGACGGATCCATGCGCTTCATCTGCGCCTTGACCGCCGAATTGTGCAGCCACTCGACGTCGTCCTTCTCCAGGCCGATCTGCAACGCGCGGGTGAGCAGCGCGGTGGCGGTGTCCACCGGATCCGGTGGCGGCGGCTCGTCGGGTTCCTTATTGGCCTGCCGGGTGCGTCGTTTCGGTTCTGTGTCGGGGTCGGCCGGCGCGGGCTCGAACACCGGCACCCCGGGCAGTGCGTCGTAGCTGACGAAGTCGTCGCAGGCTGCGGCCAGCGCGCGACTGGTCGATCCGGCCACGCCGATCCCGACGACATAGCGGCCCAGGCGTTTACAGCGCTGTGCCAGTGGGATGTAGTCGGAGTCGCCGGCCACGATCACCACGTGCGTCAGATCCGGCAGCCGGAACATGTCCTCCACCGCGTCGACGGCCAACCGGATATCGGCGCCGTTCTTACCGTAGGCGGCCGCCGGGAACAGCTGCACCAGATCGACCGCGCGCGCCACCAGTTGCGCGCGGTAACCGGTGTTGACCTCCGCCGACCAGTCGGCGTAGGCGCGGGTGAGCACCAGCGTCCCGAACGACGACGCGAAGTCGATGATCGCGCCGACGTCGACGGTGGCGCGCGCCAGCCGATCCGGCTGCTTGGCCAGGCCCTTGGCCTTGTCCTTCTGAAAGGAGCTGCGCCCGTTGACCTGGTCGTAGCGCGAGATCACGATGTTGTCGAAGTCGAGGTAGACCGCGACCCGGGTATCGCCGGATTCCGTCATGGATGCCAGTGTGGCACGCAGCGCCGCCCTCAGCCGTGGCGGCTTGTCGCTCAAAGGCGGGCAACTATCCCTATGGTTGGCCGCCGGCGACGTACCTACCCGGGCCGGTACCACCGCGGGATCAACTCCCGGTCGGGCAGCGGATACTGCCCGTAGAACCCGTGCGGATCACCCCGCAACACCTGGGCATTCTGGATCTCGGCGCGCTGGCGGATGTCGCGGAGGCGGGCTTGTTCGGCGGCGCGGTGCGCGGCGTACAGACCCACCGACCATCGGGTGACGATCACCGCCAGGGCGATCACCGCACCGGCCAGAATGAGCCAGCGCAGCCACCACAGCACCGCGATCACCACCAGGATGGCCAGCCCCGTTCCGCTGCTGCCTGACTGCTTGCCTTTCGCCATGATCGTCACGGTAATCCGGGGGTGTGACAGGTCGGGGCGGCTAGCGACCGGGGGAAGCGGTCGGCAGACCGGGAGGGTTAGCGCTCCTCATTCCGCATCTCACGGAGCAGTTCCCCTGCCTCGTGATCGGTACGAATAGGACCCGTTGGGCGAGGCACCGGCCCGCTGACGGTCGCCGGATGAAGTAGCCCAGCCTTGATCATCTCGGCCAGTGGACTGTCCTGGTTCGGCTCAGGTTCGGGCACTTCGGACATGCTCGCAGGGTACCGCCGATTTGCTGCATTCGACCGGAATCACGCCTCGCGCAGCCGCAACGCCAGCCCCGACGCGCGCACCGCCCGCCGATCCAGCGCGGCACGGATCTCCTCCTCGGAACCGACCACCCGCACCTTGTGCTTGGCGCGGGTCACCGCGGTGTAGAACAGCTCCCGGGTCAAAAGGCGCGACTCGACCGGCGGCATCAGCACCGTCACCACGTCGGCCTCGCTGCCCTGGCTCTTGTGGATGGTCATCGCGTACATGCTCTCGACGTCGGAGAGCCGGCCGGTGGCGAAATCGACCGGGCCCGCGGCGGTGGCGATCACCGCGCGCAGCCCGTCGGCGCGCGCTGTGACCACCCCGGTGTCGCCGTTGCGCACTCCCAGCCCGTAGTCGTTGGCGGTGATCAGCAGCGGCCGCCCGGCATACCAGTCCGCCCACACCGGATCCCCGGTCTGCTCGGACACCCAGCGCCGCACCTGACGATTCCAGTGGTTCGCCCCGTGCCGGCCGTCGCGGTGCGCGCACAGCAGCCGGTGCTCGTCAAGATTGCGCAACGCCTCCCCGGCGTCGCCCAGCATCGCCGCCTGGCGCACCCGCAGCGCATGCGGCACCGCGATCTGCGCCAACTTGTCGGCCAGGGCGGACGGACCGGTCACGTCGATCCATTCCCGGTGCTCATCATCGGAGCCCAGCAGCGCGATCACGGTGTCACCGTCGCCGTCGCGGATCGCCGCCGCCAGCTCACCTATCGGCTTCTTGTAGCGGTGCGCGGTCCGCAACGTCGCCACCCGGGTGCCCGGCCGCGCCGCCAACCCCTCCACCAGGTCGGCCAGCACCGCCCCAGCCTCCACCGACGCCAACTGGTCGGAATCACCCACCAGGATCAGCCGGGCGGTCGGCCGCACCGCCTCGAGCAGCCGGGCCATCAACGTCAGCGACACCATCGACGTCTCGTCGACCACGATCACGTCGTGCGGCAGCCGGTTGGCCCGATTGTGCTTGAACCGCGACGAATTTCCCGGCCGCGACCCCAGCAGCGCGTGCAGCGTGCGGGCCTGCAACCCGGCCAGCCGCGTCTGATCCACCGGATCCAAATCCGCGACCTGACCGGCGACCGCCTCGGTCAGCCGGGCCGCGGCCTTGCCGGTCGGTGCGGCCAGTGCGATCCGCAGACCCGGGCGGCCCGATGCCTCGGCCTGCTCGGCAAGCAGCGCCAGCAACCGGGCCACCGTGGTGGTCTTGCCGGTTCCCGGCCCGCCGGTGAGCACAGTGACGGCCTGGGTCAGCGCGATCTCGGCGGCGCTGCGCTGCTCGTGGTAGTCCGGCGGGAACAGCCGCTCGAGCGCCGCCGGCTCGGCCGGCCCGGCGTGCGGGGTGGACAGTGCCAGCAGATCAGCGCAGACCTGCTCCTCCTCGCGCCAGTAGCGGTCCAGGTAGAGCAGTCGATCGGCGTACAGGCGCAGCACCTGCTTGGTGACCAGTGCACTGGCGCGCACCGCGGCCAGCCACGCCTCCGGTTCCGGCCAGCCCAGCTCCGGCAGCTCGGTGCTGGCCGCCACGGAGGCCAGCTCCACGCAGACCGACCCGGTGCGCAGCGCCCGTA
Source organism: Mycolicibacter sinensis (assembly GCF_001667375.1). Taxonomy (GTDB): domain Bacteria; phylum Actinomycetota; class Actinomycetes; order Mycobacteriales; family Mycobacteriaceae; genus Mycobacterium; species Mycobacterium sinense_A. The sequence continues at coordinate 166,174 of NZ_LZIN01000096.1, forward strand.
CCGCCAAAGCGACTGCCAGGGCCACCGATTCGTCGGCTTCGCCGCCCAGCGCGCAGACCCGTTGGGCGGTATGCACGTCCGCCGTCTCCAGCACACCGGCGTCGTTGAACTCCCGCAGGATGCCGGTGGCCGACTGGGCCACCCGCCACGACAGCGGGTCATCGATGCTCAGGCTCATGCCGCGGTCACCCCCTGATGCAGCAGATCGGACAGGGCGATCACCAGTGCGGCCGGCGGGCGCCAGCTGAACACCCCGGTCGGATGCCCGTCGAGAATCGGGGTCTCCGGCCCGCACATGCCGCGCACGAACAGATACAGCACCCCGGCCAGGTGCTGCTGCGGGTCGTAACCCGGCTGGCGCCACCGCAAGAATCGGTGCAGCACCGCGGTATACAGCAGCGCCTGCAGCGGATAGTCCGAGTGCAGCATGGCCTCGGCCATCCGCGCGAAGCTGTAGTCGGCGGCGGTCTCACCGAGCTGATTGGTCTTGTAGTCGACCACCAGATAGCGCTGATCGGGCAGGCGCAGCACCACATCCAGCGAACCGGACAGGTAGCCACGCAGCGACTGCCCACCCAGCGTGTCGGAGAGCAGCCGGTCGGCGTAGACGGCGAAAGGGTCCTCGGGGGCCAGGTGTTCGCGCAGCAGTGCGCCCACGTCGGCGACCCGGACCTGCGGCGCTACACCGGAAACATCGCCGCCGGCCAGTGGGATCTCGAACTCCAACTCCCGCAACCGGTCCGGCAGCCCGATCTGCCGCAACGTCAGCCCTTCGGCCAGCGGCCCCAGCGAGGTGTCGTGCATCGGCACCAGGGCCGCGGCGAGCTCGTCGGCCTCGACACCGATCGGCCACCACGGCTCGTGGTCGCGCACCTGCGCAGCCAGCTCGGCGGCCAGGTCCGCCGCGAACGGGTCGGCGGTCTCCAGCACCGCATGCACCAGCGACCCGAACGTCGTGCCGCCGGGCAGGTCCGCCATCGGCGAGCGCACCTGCGCGCCGGTCGGCGGGGCGACCTCGGTAACGGTGACGTCCTCGGACTCGTCGTCGCGGGCGTGGGTCTCCGGCTCGCTGTGCACCCCGCTTTCGGCTTCGGCCTGGGCGCCGCGGATCAGCGCCGAATAGGAGGTGCGCCGCCAGCCGGTGTCAATGGATCGGTGAAAGTGCCGTACCGCCAAGTCTTTCGGGGTCACCGTCCTGGGCAGCGGGGTCGGTTGCACCACCTCGGAGTGCTCGGCCACCGGGCCGCCGGCGGCCTGCCAGCTCTCGAACAGCGCCCACGCGTCGGCATCGCTGATCCGCGGCGGGCAGGAGACCGGCACCTGCACCTCGCCGAACGAGCGGCCACGCAGCAACCGGGACAATCCGCTGTTGGCCTCGTCGCGGCTGGGGCCCCACCACGCCACCACCTGCGATTGCGCCCGGGTCAGCGCGACGTAGGTGTTGCGCAAGTGGTCCAGGGCCTCCTCGGTCTGGTGCAGATCTGCCGCCAGGTACCGATCCGGGCCGTCGTCGCCGCCGATGTAGAGGCAGCGCGTCTCGGAGTCGTCGACGGCGGGCTCGTGGTAGAGCAGGTCGCCCTTGTCGCCGATGAACCGGTTGAACAAGAACGGCAGGTACACCACCGGGAATTGCAGCCCCTTGGCGGCGAACACCGTCATGATCTGTACGGCGCCGGCATCGCTGTCCAGCCGGCGACTGCGTTCGGTGGCGCGGCTGGTGCGGTCCTCACACTGTTTGCGCAGCCAGTCGCGCAGGCCGGGCAGCCCGAGCCGCTCGGCGTGCGCGGTCTCGTGCAGCAGCTGCCCGATGTGCGCGCAGTCGGTCAGTTGCCGCTCCCCGCCGCGCTGACTGAGCACCCGCCGGCCCATCCCGGCCAGTTTGGCCGCCTCGAACACCGCGGCGATGCCGCGCAACCGGGCGTGGTCGATCCACTCGCGCAGCGTCTGCGCCACCCGGTCGGTGAGGTCGTCCCCGCCGGCGGCCAGGGTCTCGGCGGTCTCGCCGAAGAACATCGTGCATGCCGCGGCCCGCACCAGGCCGCTGCGGTGCGGGGCGTCGAACGCCTCCAGCAGGCACAGCCAGTCCGCGGCCGCAGAGGAGACGAACACGTCCGCATCGCCGGTGTAGACCACCGGAATATCCAGCGCCGTCAACGCATCCCGGCACAGCGCGGCGTCCTCGTGCCGCTCGACCAGGATCGCGACATCACCGGCGGTGATCGGCCGCCCGTCGTAGGTCGCAGCCGAACCGAGCAGGGCGGCGACGTCGGCGGCCAGATCACCCGGGATGTATTCGCGCAGTACGGGTATCGGAATGTCTTTGACGGCCGAGCAGCCCACAGCGGGCCGGTCGACCACGCGAAGCCGAAACGGCGCGTTGTGCGGCGCCCCGGCCAGCCGCTGCCCGCGATGGTGGGCCTGCACAGCGGGCACCACGATCTCCGGATGGCCCAGCTGCACCCCGCCCAGCACCACCTGCAGGGCGTCGACCAGGTCGGAATCGCTGCGCCAGTTGGTGTCGAGGGTGCGATGGTCGTCGGCGTTGCGGGCAGCGGCCAGGTAGGTGTAGATGTCGCCGCCGCGGAAACCGTAGATGGCCTGCTTGGGATCGCCGATCAACACCAGGGTCGAATGCCCGCGGAAGCCGGCGTCGATCACCTCCCACTGCACCGGGTCGGTGTCCTGGAATTCGTCGACCATCACGATCGGCCAGCGCCGGCGCATCCGCTCGGCCGCATCGGAATCACTGCGCCGCAGTGCGTCTCGAAGCAGCGTGAGCAGGTCGGTGTAGCCGAGGATGCCGTGGCGGCGTTTGCGGTGCGCCAGTTCGGCCAGCACCTCCGCGGCGAAGTCCAGGCGTGCGGCCGCCGCCGAGCCGGGGTCGGGGTTCGCCGGGCGCAGCTGTGCGGCGGGCTCCTCGACCACCTTGGCGGCCAGTGCCAGCGCCTCGTCACGGCTGAACGGCGGGGGACCCTCGGCGTGACCGAAGTGCGCCAGGTAGCGGTCGTCGACGATCTCACCGACCAGATCGGCCAGGCTCTCCAGCAGCGTCAGGGTCTCGTCGGTGTCACCGGCCACCCCGAGGGATTTCAGTACCAGCGAACAGAACTGGTGGATGGTGACGATGGTGGCGGCGTCGAAATCGGCCAGCGCGTCGCGCAGCCGGTCGTGCCGGGCGCTGCGCAGGTCGGCGGGGCCGTCGAGTAGGTAGCGCTCCAGCTCATTGTCGGCGGCCTGCGCCCCGCCGAGCACCGCCAGCGCCCCGGCGACCAGGGTGCGCACCCGGTCCCGCAGCTCGCGGCTGGCCAGCCGGCCGAAGGTGATCAGCAGCAGCTCGTCCGGGCGGGCCAGCCCGTCGGCGAGGTAGCGGGTGGTCAGCCCGGCCAGGGCGAAGGTTTTGCCGGTGCCCGCGCTGGCCTCCAGCACCACCGTCGAGCCGGCTTCCGGCAGCGGGCCCACCAGGTCGAAGCTGCGGGTCATAGCTGTCCCTCCGCGGCCAGCAGCGGCGCCCACAGCCGCACCGCCAGTGCGCCCAAACGGGTGCTCTCCCCGTCGATCTCCTCACCGGGTCGCGGGGGACCGAGCAGCCGGCTCAGCGGGGCATTAGCACCCCACACCTTGGCGACCGCCTTGTCGGTGCAATCGCCGTAAGTGCCGCCCCAGATGTAGCGGGTCTTCCACAGCGGATCATCACCGTCGCGCCGAGCCTCCGCCCAGGCGCATGACGTCGCCAGCGGCAGCGGGATCGGTTCGCGGCGGCCCGCGTCGTAGATCGCCACCAGCTGGCCCAGCACCGCCCGCGGCTCGGCTGCCGGACAGAACAGCCGCTGGCTGATCGGGGTGCGAGTACCGCGGCCGATGCACAGCGCCGACCACCCCCGGTCGGGATGCTGGGCGGCCAATGCCTGCAGCGCAATCCAGTCCTGCAGCACGTGTTTGGCCGCCAGTTTGGAATAGGTGACCGACACCGTGCGGGTGCCGTACACCCCCGGGACGGTGCCGGACAGCCGCCGGCCGCCGCCCAGGTCGATGTCGACGTCGTAGGCGGCCGGGTCGCCGCGGCGGTGGCCGATCGCGGCCTCGGCCAGGCTGCGGGCCAGATCGCGGATCTCGCAGGCGGTGCGCATCCCGAGCCGCCCCGGTGGCAGGGTGCCGCGGCGCCACTCGGCGTTGGCCGCCTCGTCGGGGTGCATGCCGCTGAGCATGTCGGTGAGCATCCGGTCGCCGACGCCCCAGGTGGCCAGGCTGTCGATCTCGACGGGCATGGCGTCCTCGACGCCGTCGACCTCCCACGGCAGCGTGTAGTCCAGCGCGCGGAAGAAACCTTTGACCGGGTCTTTGAAGAAGGCCAGCAGCTCGGCCAGTTCCACATCGCCGGCCGGCGGCGTCAGGATCGCGGTGAACTGCTCCGGGGGTTCGCGGCGTTTGCCGGCGGCGGCTTCGGCGGCGGTGCGCGCGGTCGGATCGAAGGTGAACGGACCGGGCCGGCCCAGCGCCCCGGGCGTGACATTGCGAATGTCGAACGGCTGCAACGGTTGTTCGACGACGACGCGGCCCCGCACCGGCTCGCCGGTGGTGGCGTCCAGCGCGTCGAGCAGTTCGGCCAGCGGCACCGCCGGCGGCTGGGACTTGCCCGAGTGTTCGTCGGCGCCGGTGTAGGTGATGACCAGTGTTTCGGTGGCCGCACCCACCGCATCCAGCAGCAGCTGCCGGTCTTGGGCGCGCAGGTCGCGTTCGCCGGTGTGCGGCCGCCGGGCCAGGGCGTCGTCGCCGTTGATGTGCGCGACCCGGGGAAAGACGCCGTCGTCCAGCCCGACCAGGCACACCACCCGGTGCGGCACCGAGCGCATCGGCACCAGGGTGCACACCGTCAGCCCGCCGGTGCGGAAGTTCGCCCGGGTCGGGCGGCCGGCCAGCCGCCCGGCGAGCAGCGCGCGCACATCGGGCAACCGCAGCTCGGTCTCAGCGCGCGTGTCGGCCCGGGCCAGCACGTCGGTGAATTCCCGGTGCAGCTGGCCGGCCTGCCAGCCGTCGTCGGCGGAGACCCGGGTCAGCGCGGCCACCCCGTCGAGCAGGGCGGTGATCCACTCGCTGAGCGGCGCCGCCCCGGTGAGCGCGTCAGCGGTGGTCTGCAACCGGTCGACGAACTCAGCCAGCCGCCCGGCCAGCTCCACCTGGTTGCTGCCCACGTCATCGAGCGGCAGCGCGGTGTCCAGCCAGGCCCGCGAGTCATCGGACATCGCGACACCGGTCAGAATCCGATCCAGCCCGAACCGCCAGGTGTTGTGCTGAATTTTGGCCAGGCCGTACGGTTCCCGGTGCGCCGCATCGAAGCTCCACCGGATGTTGGCGCTGCGCACCCAGCCGGTGATGATCTCCAGGTCGTCGTCGGTGAACGCGAACCGGGCCCGCACCGGCGCTGCCTGCGCGAGGTTGAGCACGGCACTGGCGGTCACCCGGCTGTCGGTGATGTCCAGCAGCGCGGCGGCTACGCCCAGCAGCGGATTGGTCTGCACCGGTGCCCGGTCGGCCAACTGGACCCGCAGCAGATGCGCCGGGTGGTTCTCCCCGGCCAGCTCGCCGAGCCCGAAGCCGGCGACGATCAGCGGCGCGTAGGTTTCGATGTCCGGGCACATCACGATGATGTCGCGCGGCTGCAGCGTCGGGTCGTCGGCCAGCAGGCCCAGCAGCACTTCGCGCAGCACGTCGACCTGCCGGGCCGGGCCGTGGCAGGAGTGCACCTGCACCGACCGGTCGGTCTCGGCGAGCACCCGGCCCTCGGGCCGGATCGCGTTGCTCGCCAGATCCGACTGCAACCAACTCAGCAGCGTGTCGGAACCTGTTGGGTTGTCCAGGTATTCGTCGGTATCCGGCTGCGGAAGCCCGCGCTGCAGCTCGCGCAGATCACGGCCGAGCGTGCGCAGCAGCGGGTGCTCGGCCGCGGTGCGGCTGGTGTCCTCGCTGCGCGGAACCACCCCGTGCACACCGCTGAGCGCCTGCCACAACCGATCCGAGGGGTGTGGCAGCCACAGGTGCAGCTCATGATGGGTGGCCAGCGCGCCGAGCAGTTCGATGTCGGTGCACGCCAGTCGGGTATGGCCGAACAGAGACAACCGCGGCGGCAGCGTCTCGGCGGACGCCCGGCGCAACCGGGCCAGAGTCTGCTGGTGGCGCACGTGCGGAGGGTCGATGCCCATGGCGGCGACCAGGGCCCGCCACAGCGGCGGCTGCCAGGCCAAATCGGCGTCCAGATCGCCCGGTGCCTCCTCGAGCCAGTCGGCCAGCAGCTGCGGGCGCTGGCGGGCGTAGGAGGCGAACAGCCCGGCCAGCCGCCGGGCCACGGCATAGCGACGCCCGCACCGCACCTGCGCGTCGTCACCGGTGTGGAAATGGCCCAAATGCGTTGCCAGCGTGGCACACCAGGGCTCATCCAGGCTGGCATCGATGACCGCTAACAACGGCCAGCTCATGGCATCCGGCGACCACGGATCGTCGTCGGCGACACCGGTGATCTCGGCGATCAGCGACGCCGGGTTGCGGAACTGGACCCCGGCGCAGACCCCGTCACCCCCGGACCCGGCGCCGAGCACGTGCGACAGGCGTTGAGACAGCCAGCGTTCCACCCCGCGGGCCGGCACCAGCACCAGCTCCTGGGCGAACGGATCCGCCGGCGGCGTCGCCAACAGCGCGCCCAGGCCGTCGGCAAGGGCGTCGGTGCGTTCGGCGCGGTGCAGGTGCAGTCCCATCGCGGCCACCATAAACCGCAGCCCCGACACCCGGCGCTGAACCATCGCCCCGTCGCCGTCGTGGTGCATGTCATGAGGATCTGCACGCTGATACTTGCCGCCGTTGCCGCACTGGTTGTCGGGCTGGCCGGCCCAGCGGCCGCCACCGCCGCCGACGAGCGGCTACAGTTCACCACCACCACCGTCGACGGGATCCCATTCGACGGTGCGAGCCTGCAGGGCAAACCCGCCGTGCTGTGGTTCTGGAGACCCGGCTGCCCGTTCTGCAACGCCGAGGCGCCATCGGTGAGCCAGGTCGCGGCCGCCAACCCGCGGGTGGCCTTCGTCGGGGTCGCGGGGCGCGCCGATGTGGCGGCCATGCGGGACTTCGTGGCCAAGTACCACCTGAACTTCACCAACCTCAACGACGCCGACGGCTCGATCTGGGCGCGTTTCGGGGTGCCGTGGCAGCCCGCGTACGTCTTCGAGCGCTCCGATGGCACCTCGACGTTCGTGAACAACCCGACTTCGGCGATGTCGCAACCGGAGTTGTCCGACCGGGTCGCGGCGCTGACGTAGGTGGACCACAACCTGCCGGGGCTGGCGTTCGCCGCCGGGTTGGTGGCGGCGCTCAATCCGTGTGGCTTCGCGCTGCTGCCCGCCTATCTGGCGTTGGTGGTGCGCGGTGAGCGGGGTGGCGGCCGGGCCGCGGTGGGCCGGGCGCTGGCGGCCACCGCCGCGATGACCCTGGGCTTTCTGGCCGTGTTCGGTGCCTTCGGGCTGCTGACCGTGACGGTGGCGGCGCGGGTGCAGCGTTTCCTGCCCTATGCCACGGTGGTGATCGGCGTCGTGCTGGTGGCGCTTGGTGGTTGGCTGCTGGCGGGCCGCCGGCTCGCGGTCGCCTCCTTCGGCGGGCGGTGGGCACCGACCGCCCGGATCGGGTCGATGCTCGGCTACGGGGTGGGCTACGCGTGCGCGTCACTGGGCTGCACCATCGGCCCCTTTCTGGCGGTCACCGGGGCGGCCTTGCGCGGTGGCTTGGGCGGGATGACGGCCTACCTGGCGTATGCGGCCGGGTTCGGGCTGCTGGTCGGGGTGCTGGCGATGTCGGTGGCGCTGGCCCGTTCGGCGCTGATCGTCCGGTTACGCCGAATCACGCGCTACGCCAGTCGGATCAGCGGTGCACTGCTGGTGGCCGTCGGGCTCTACGTCGGCTACTACGGCTTCTACGAGGTGCGGTTGTTCGAGTTCGGCGGCAGCCCGGGCGATCGGGTGCTGGCCGCGGCCGGACGGCTGCAGGGCACGCTCGCCGGGTGGGTGCATCAGCAGGGCGCGTGGCCGTGGCTGGCGGTGTCGGCCGTGGTTGCGCTGGGTGCGCTGCTGCGTGCTCGGCCGATGACAGCGCGGTCACCACACACCCCCGATGTCGACGGGACTGCCTCGTAGGCTGGTGCCCGTGAAAGCGGTCAGCTGCAGCCATGCGCAACTCGAGCTCGTCGACCTGCCCAACCCGTCACCGGTCAAGGGCCAACTGCTGCTCGAGGTGCTGCGCTGCGGCATCTGCGGCGAAGTGCTCGACTACGTGCAGGAGGTTTCGTGACGCCCGGCATCAAACGCATCGCGATCAGCACCGGCGGTGGCGATGCTCCTGGCCTCAACGCGGTCATCTACGCCACCACCCTGGCCGCCCGCAACCGCGGCTGGGATGTCGTCGGGATCCGCGACGGCTTCAACGGGATGCTGCTGGGCGACCACTACGCCGACGGCGGGCTGATCGACCTGACCCGTGAACGGGTGCGCGGCATCATCTATCAGGGCGGAACCATTCTGGGCAGCACCAACCGCGGCAACCCGATCGCCTACCCGGTGCAGCAGGCCGACGGCAGCTGGGTCGAGGTCGACCGCACCGAGGAGTTGCTCGGGCGTTTCACCGAACACGGGATCGATGCACTGGTCACCGTCGGCGGCGACGGCTCCCTGACGATCGGCAATCACCTGCACCAGGCCGGGCTGCGGCTGGTCGGGGTGCCCAAGACCATCGACAACGACCTGGACCGCACCGCCTCGACATTCGGTTTCGACAGCGCCGTGGGGTTTGCCTCGGAGTGCATCGACCGGCTGTTCTCCACCGCCACCTCGCACAGCCGGATCATCGTGGTGGAGGTGATGGGCCGTTACGCCGGCTGGATCGCCCTGCACGCCGGCATGGCCTCCGGGGTGCACGCCATCCTCATCCCGGAGATCCCCTACCGCCTGGAACCGGTCGCCGAGCTGATCAACCAACGCGCACAACGTGGTTCGACGTATTCGATGGTCTGCGTTGCCGAGGGCGCCGCGCCGGTGGGCGGCACGCGCACGGTGGCGGCCACGTCGGTGGGCCAGGCCGAACGCCTCGGCGGCATCGGCGCCAAGGTGGCCGCCGAACTGGAGGCGCTGACCGGGCGCGAATCGCGTGCGGTGGTGCTCGGCCACCTGCTGCGCGGCGGATCGCCGACGTCGCTGGACCGGCTGCTGGGGTTGCGGTTCGGGGCCGCCGCGGTGCGTGCCCTCGATGAAGGGCATAGCGGGGTGATGGTGGCGCTCAATCCGCCGACGGTGGACTATGTGCCGTTGGCCGAGGCCACCAGTCGACAGAAAACCGTTCCGCCGGACTGTGATTCGGTGCAGACCGCGCGTGATATCGGTATCCGGTTCGGCGATGAAAGTGTCGCTGCGGACTGAGTTCCAGGCCCGCGGCGGTGGTCTTCCGGCGTTGTGGGGGAGGTGATGTGTGCCCGCCTTTGAGCGACAGGCGATGTTATGTCAGCTTCCCGGGGGTGGGCGATGGGAATCGGGTGCCGGGCCGACGCCGCCACAGGTTGACACAATCGACGTTGTCGCTCAAAGGCGGGCACACGCCCATATCCTCCGGACCGGTGACGGATGGGGCAGGTGGGAAACGATGTGCTCAG
>NZ_LZIN01000097.1 GCF_001667375.1 Mycolicibacter sinensis
CGCCCACCCCGGCGGCGGTGCCGCCGGGGTGGGCGTCGGGGCGGCGGCCAAGGTCTCCGGGCACATCTCGTTCTGCGCGGCGTCGACCATGAGCTTGGGGATGCCGTCGGCGATCTTCTTGTCGAACCGATCCCGGGCGGGACGGCCGCGCCGCAAGTTCTGGCAGATGAGCTCGCCGGCCTTCACCGCGCCGGACGGCGTGATGAGCCCCGGGCTGTTCTGATACTTGAAGCCGCGCGAGTCGAGGTAGCTGAGATAGCCCTTCTCGTCGGCCTGTGCCGGCGCGGCGGCGAAAAGCAGGGTTCCGGGAATCAGCGTCATCGCCGCCAACCGCCACATCATGGGAGAGAACTGTAGACGGTGGCGGCCGGGGCGACACGCTGTACTGGCCGCGAGTCAGGGCAGGCGGCGCAGTCCGCGGTACTGCACGAGCGCGAAGAACGCGGTGTAAGCGGCGCTCGTCAGCATCGCGACGACGCCGAGCCCGGTCAACGGCAGCACCCCGGTTTCGAGCACCGTGATCGCGGCGAGGGTGCACACCATATTGGCGGCGATCACGCCGACGCCGGCCCGGCGCACGTCCGGAAGCGCGGCTAGGAAGTAGACCGCCGCGCCGTAGAGCACGCAGAACGCGGCCAGCGCGTACTCGTGGGCCGGCGTAAGACCCATCAGCGCTGCCATCGGCCGGGCGGCGAACAGCCCCGCCAGACCGATGACGCCGGTGACGGCGGCGTCGGCGCGCAGGGCGAATCGCAGCAGTGAATCGGTCGAGTCGGACAAGACCCGGGTGGTGATGGCGGTCATGATGAACTCCCTTCGAGGCTCGACTAGCAACACCCCTGACGTTGCTCGCCGGCCGCTGCCACATCGACCCGAGGCACTGCCAAGCACTGCCAACCGCAGGTCACAGGCCCGACGAAACCGCCATCCGCCCGCGCAGGTCGGCCGCGATCACCCGGGCACCGGCGTTCTGCCAGTTGTGCAACGAGCGCTGCGGCACCTCGGTGACCAACCACTGCCAGGCCTGCCGGGCCGTGGGATCCAGCCCGGCCGCGGTCGCGTTCTGCGCATAGGCGCGCACTCCGACCACGTAGGGGAAGTACAGGGCGTTGTAATAGCGCCACTGTTCGGTCGTGCCGAACTCGCCGCCGTCGCGCGGTTTGAGCGCGGCGATGCGGTCTGCCAGCAGCGCCTTGAGTTCGTTGGCGCGTTCCAGCGGCGCGTCCGGGACACCGCGCGCGGCCAACCGCTCGTCGATGGCCGGCAGCGCGGTCAGCGGGCTGGCGACGAGCTTCGACAGGTCCCCGTAGTGCGCCAACGCCCGCCGGGTCAGCCGGACGAAGGTCTCCTCGTCGACGTCGTCGAGCGGGCCGGTCGAGCGCAGCGCGAGCGCGGCCTCGGTGTCACGCAGGGCGGCGCGGTCGGCGCGCAACGCCGGGGACCGCCAGAACGCCAGCCGGTCCCAGAACCCGGCCAGCCGGTCGACGAAGACCTGGACTTCGATGCCGACGGCGATCGTGGTGAACAGCAGCACCGTCAGCGCGGTTTGCGCGGCGGGTTCGCTTCGGGTCACGGCCAGCCCGATCAGCACCTGTCCACCGAGCAGCGCCGCCATCGCGACGGCGGCCAGAAACGAGCGCAGCATGTCCAGCCGCAGCGCCTGGCCCTCGTCGAAGGCGTCCCACAGGGCGACCGCCAGACCCAGCAGCAGCACGTCAATGCCGGTGCTGGCCAGCGCGACTCCGCTGGGCACCACCCCCAGCGGGATGATCAGGATCGCGTTGGCCAGGGCGAAGAACAACGTCGCAACGATCACCACGCCGAGCACCGAGCCGGGTTGGGCGGGCCGGATGAGGGCCTTGACCATCGCCGCCAACGTCGACACCGAGACCACCGCGAACAGCAGCCAGTGCCCGGCGCGCAGCGGGCCGTCGACGCTGCCGGCCCACGCCGCCCCGGCCAGTGCCGCCGCGGCGACCCCACCGATGAGCACGGTGTCCCGGCCGCGGTGAGACCAGCGGTCACACGGCCGGGACAACTCCAGCAGCACCGCGAACCACGCCACCCCCGGAATCACGGCCAGGTAGATCTCCACCCGGCCGAGCAGCACCGGCTGCCACACCGCACGCACCGCGTCGGCTGCGACCACCGCCGCGAAGCCGCACAGCCCGACCGCAGCCAACACCAGCACCGGCTTGCGCGGGTCGCGGGCCAGCAGGTACATCCCGAGCCACCAACTCAGGGTGAAAACCAGCGCCGACAGCACGACCACTCCCCGCTACCGCCCGAATCGCCGGTGCCGGACGCTGTAGTCGCGCAATGCCCGCAGGAAGTCGACCCGGCGGAAGGCCGGCCAGTGCGCCTCGGTGAACCACATCTCCGAATAGGCGCTCTGCCACAGCAGAAATCCGGACAACCGCTGTTCCCCGGAAGTACGGATCACCAGGTCCGGGTCCGGCTGGCCCGAGGTGTAGAGGTTCTCCGAGATGCCCTCGACGGTCACCGCGTCGACGAGCTCCTCGGCGCTGGCACCGTTGGCCAATTCCTTGCCGAGCAGACCACGAACGGCGTCGACGATCTCCTGGCGGCCGCCGTAGCCGACGGCGACGTTGACGTGAAAACCACCGTTCTTCTCGCGTGTGGAGTCCACGGCCTCACGCAATCGGCGGGCGGGCTCCTCGCCCAGCAGTTCCAGGTCCCCTACGGTGCGCACGCTCCAGCGATTGCCCGGCGCGCAGAGCTCCTCCACTACATCGGTGATGATCTCGATCAGCGCGGCGAGCTCCGCGCGGTCGCGCTGCAGGTTCTCGGTGGACAGCAGGTAGACGGTGGCCATTTCGATGCCGGCGTCGGCGCACCAGCGCAGCATCTCGGCGATCTTCGCCGCGCCCATCCGGTAGCCGTAGCTGACGTCGTCGTAGCCGGCATCACGCGCCCAGCGCCGGTTACCGTCGCAGAGCACGGCAATGTGCCGCGGCAACGCCGACCGGGATGCCGCGAGCCCCTGCCGGAGGCGCATCTCGTAGAGCCGGTACAGCGGCTCCTTCAGGCGCGCCGGGATGATCGCCACAAAAACCCAGACTACTGTGATCGGCAGTAGTTGCCGCGAATCGCGTCCGGGAATCGGGGGAAAGGTCGATGAGCACGCACACGGACACCGTCGCCGAGCCGAACCCGGGTGACCTGCCTGCGGGCGTTCTCGCGGCACACACCAAGCCGCGGGCGCGCGGATGGATTCACCTGGTGTCAGCCGTCGTCGCGGTCATCGCCGGGGCCGCGCTCATCGGGGTGACCTGGCCGCTGGCCGGAGTCGAGGCCGGATTGGCGACGCTGGCCTACACCATCTCGGTGGTCGGCATGTTCGCGGTCAGCGCCACCTATCACCGGGTGACGTGGAAATCGGTGGCCACCCGGGTCAGGATGAAGCGGGTCGACCACGCGATGATCTTCATCTTCATCGCCGGCACCTATACCCCGTTCGCGCTGCTGGCGATGGACCACGACGCCCAGGAGCGGCTGGTGATGACCATCGTTTGGGGCGGTGCGCTGGCCGGGGTGGTGCTGAAGCTGTTCTGGCCGACCGCCCCGAAGTGGGTCGGCGTGCCGCTGTATCTGCTGCTGGGTTGGGTGTCAGCGTTTTTCATCGCGACGATCATGCGCAACGCCGGGGTGGCCGCGATGGTGCTGCTGACCGTCGGCGGCATGCTCTACAGCATCGGCGCGATCATGTACGCGCTGAAATGGCCGGACCCGTGGCCGCGGACGTTCGGCTACCACGAGTTCTTCCACGCCTGCACCGCGGTCGCGGCGGTCTGCCAGTACATCGCGATCTGGTTCGCCGCGCTGTCCTAGCCGTCCTGGCTACAGCTGGGTGATGTTCTCCGCCGACCAGTAGGCCTTCATCCCGGCGATCTTGCCCTCGCCGTCGAACACCATCACGTCGATCGGCTCGATGCGCATCCGGTGGTCACCATTGGTGATGGTCAGCGCGAAGTGGAAGGCCGCCTCGTTGCCGGCCACCCGCAGCGTGACCAGCTCAGCCTTGCGGTCCAGGCCGGTGATGGCCGAGTAGAAGTTGCGGATGGCCTGGTGGCCAATGTGGACCTCGCCGCCAACCGGGTCCTCCAGGGTGGCGTCGCTCGCGTACAGCCCGACCAGATCGTCGGCGTCGCCGCCGCCGACCAACTCGATGTAGCGGTGGACGGTCTCAGTGATGGCCTGGGTCCGGTCGGGTGCGCTCGTCATGTGGCGCAGGTTACCCGGAGCCGGGGTTGGTGGGCACCTCGAGGGCCACGGCCAACTGCTCCGCAGTGCCCACCGGCAGGTCGCACACCGGGCCCCGGCAGACGTACGCAGCGTCGGCGCCGCCGACCCGGTCTCGCCCGATCAGCAGTTCCGACGAGCCGGGCGCACCGCCGACCACGATCGCCCCGCCGGGCGCCAGGCGGCGCGCCTGGGCCAGCAGCGCCGAGTCGGGGCGTTGGCAGGCCACCGCGACCTGCAGCGGGCCTCGGATGTAGGCCTCGGCCACGGCGAGCCAATGCCCCACCGAGCGCGGAGCGCGGGCCAGCAGCGCACTGTGCGCCGCCAACGCGTCGGCGGCCGCCTGCCGGTAGCTCTCACTGCGGTCCGCGTCGACCAGGTGCGCCGCGGTCAGCAGCGCCTCGGTGATCAGCGCCGCCCCGGACGGGGTGGCCCCGTCGAGCGGGTCGCCGGGGCGCAGCACCAGTGCCTCGGCGTCGTCGGCGGTGTCGAACCAGCGTCCCGGCTGCGTCGGGTCGGCGAAGCGGGCCAGCGCGGTGTCCAGCAGCCCGACGGCGGTGTCGCGCCAGTGCTCGTCGCCGTCGAGTTGGTATACGCTGAGCAGCCCGGTGGTCAGCGCGCCGTAGTCCTCCAGGATCGCGACGCTGTCCCCCACCTGGCCGCCGAGACTGGCCCGACGCAGCCGCCCGGCCACCAGGTGCAGGTCGACCAGTGCTGCGGCGCAGTCCTGGGCCGCGCTGATCAGACTCTGATCCCCCAGCGCCACACCGGCTTCGGTCAACGCCGTGATCGCCATGCCGTTCCAGGCGGTGACCACCTTGTCGTCGCGACCGGGCTGGGGCCGGGAGCGCCGGGCGGTCAACAAGCGCTGCCGCACCGAACCGAGCCGCTGGAGATCGTCGGGGTCACGCGGAAGTTGTAGCACTGAGGCGCCGGCTTCGAACGTTCCGCCGACGGTGACATCGAAAATGCCTGCGGCCCAACGTCCGTCGTCATCGCCGAGCACGTCGGTCAGCTGCTCGGACGTCCACACATACGTCGAGCCCTCCCGGCCGTCGGCGTCGGCGTCGAGTGAGGAGACAAACATGCCGCCATCGGAAAGCTCGTCGAGCAGGAACCGGGCCGTCTCCGAGGTCACCCGGATGGCCAGCGGATCACCGGTGCGCCGGGCCCAGTGCGCATACGCCCGCAACAGCAACGCGTTGTCGTACAGCATTTTCTCGAAATGCGGTACCACCCAGGCGTTGTCGACGCTGTAGCGGGCAAAGCCCCCGGCGAGCTGGTCGTAGATGCCGCCGCGGGCCATCGCCGCGCCGACCCGGGCCACCGCATCCAGCGCCGGGCGGGCTGCGGTCCGTTCGTAGTGGCGCAGCAGGGTTTCCATCATCGCCGACGGCGGGAATTTGGGCGCGCCGCCGAAGCCCCCGTGTTCGGTGTCCTCGTCCCGCAGCACCGCGGCCACCGCACCGTCGCACAGCATCGCGTCGACCGGCGGACCGTGGCCGGGCAATCCGGCGGCCATCGAGCGCAACTCCCCGGCGATGCGGTCGGAGGCGTCCTCGACCTCGTCGCGGCGGTTGCGCCAGGTATCGGTGATCGCCGAAAGCAGGTTCAGGAAAGCGTCTTTCGGGTAGTAGGTGCCGCAGTAGAACGGCCGGCCGTCGGGGGTCAGAAAACAGGTCATCGGCCAGCCGCCACGCCCGGTGAGCGCGATGGTGGCGTTCATGTAGATCGCGTCGATGTCCGGGCGCTCCTCCCGGTCGACCTTGACGCACACGAAGCCGTCGTTCAGCACTTCCGCAACGTGCACATCCTCGAACGACCCGTGCGCCATCACGTGACACCAGTGGCAGGCCGCGTAGCCGACCGACAGCAGGATCGGCACGTCGCGCTCGGCGGCTTCGGCCAACGCCTGCGGCGTCCACTCCTGCCAGTGCACCGGGTTGTCGGCGTGCTGGCGCAGGTACGGGCTGGTGGACTCCGCGAGACGATTGGCCATGGCGGCTAACCCGCGGAGTCCGGTCCCGGGTCCAGCGTGCCTTCGTCGGCGGCCTGATCGGCCGCGGGATCCTCCCGATCGAAGGATTCCGGCACCTTCTTGAGGTGGCGGTTCATCGACCACACCAGCCCGAAGGTGCCGAGCAGCAGCAGCACGATGACCAGCAGTCCGAACGGGCTGGCCTTGCCGAAGTCCGGCCCGGTGTCCCGGGGCACGTCGTCGGCCAAGATCCAAAGCGCGGTCAGCACAGCATGATTCATGGGGCGTCCTCGATCCCGGCGAACAGGTCGGTCTCCGGCAGGATAACCGGCACTCGGGACCGGGCCAGCTCGAACTCCTCGGTGGGCCACAGGCGTTGCTGCCACTCGATCGGAGCGGCGAAGAAGTCGCCGTCCGGGTCGATCTGGGTGGCGTGGGCGCGCAGCGCGTCGTCGCGCTGGGAGAAGTAGGCAGAGCATTCCACCCGGGTGGTCACCCGGTCGGCGAACACGTCATGGTCGGGCTGCCAGTGCTCCAGCCACCGCGCGAACGGACCGACCTGGCCGATCTTGGCGAACTCGTCCTGCAGCAACTGCATCCGCTGCCGCAGGAAACCGTGGTTGTAGTACAGCTTCGAGACGGTCCAGGGCTCGCCGGCCTGCGGGTAGCGCCGGAAGTCGCCGGCCGCCTCGAAGGCGGCCACCGACACCTGATGGCAGCGGATGTGGTCGGGGTGCGGGTAGCCGCCGTTCTCGTCGTAGGTGGTCATCACATGCGGCCGGAAGTCCCGGATGACTCGCACCAGCCGTTCCGTCGACACCTCCAGGGGCACCAGGGCGAAGCAGTCCTCGGGCAGCGGCGGCAGCGGGTCGCCCTTGGGCAGGCCGGAGTCGAGGAAACCCAACCAGTGATGCTCGACGCCGAGGATCTCGGCGGCCTTGGCCATCTCGTCGCGGCGGATCTCGGCGATGTGGCCGTGTACCTCGGGCAGATCCATGGCGGGGTTGAGGATGTCGCCGCGCTCACCACCGGTCAGCGTCACCACCATCACCCGGTGGCCGGCGGCCGCATAGCGGGCCAGCGTGGCCGCGCCCTTGCTGGACTCGTCGTCGGGGTGCGCATGCACCGCCATCAACCGCAGTCCGCTCATGTGCAAAGTCCCCTATAGTTCCTGTTGGTTTCCGGCCCCCATCGTTCCACCATGTCCGATGGGCGCGGTAACCGCTCCCGACTCCACCGCGACCCTGGGACACACCGCGACGATGACCGACTCCAAGCCGGCCCGCTACGGCGACACCCGTGGACGGGCCCTGCCCCGGCGGCTGCTGGCGATCACGCTGGGAGCGCTGGCCATCGCGACGGCCGCCGGCGTCGCCGTACTGGGCTATCAGCGGCTGACCACCGCCGACGTGAAGGGCGAGCTGTACGGCTACGAGGTGATTGACGACCAGACGGTGTCGGTAAAGATCAGCGTGACCCGATCTGATCCGTCCCAGCCCGCGGTGTGCATCGTGCGGGTGCGGGCCGGCGACGGCAGCGAGACGGGCCGCCGCGAAGTGCTGGTGCCGCCGTCGGAGTCGGCGACCGTACAGGTGACGACGATCGTCAAATCGTCCCAACCGCCGATGATGGGCGACATCTACGGCTGCGGCACCGACGTGCCCGGTTATCTGAAGTCGCCCTGATCTCGCGGTGGTAGCCTTTGCGGGTACACGGTTCCGGATGGGACCGTGTATTGCTGCATTAGAACGACGTCGACCCCGCTGGCTTCGCCGGGTCCGACGATACGAGGAGCACAGTGAGATGACGGACACCCCGGTGACCTGGTTGACGCAGGAGTCACACGACCGGCTCAAGGACGAGCTCGACCAGCTGATCGCGAACCGTCCGGTGATCGCAGCGGAGATTAACGACCGCCGCGAGGAAGGCGACCTGCGGGAGAACGGCGGCTACCACGCCGCCCGCGAGGAGCAGGGCCAACAAGAGGCCCGCATCCGGCAACTGCAGGACCTGCTCAGCACCGCCAAGGTCGGCGAGGCGCCGACGCAGTCCGGGGTGGCGCTGCCGGGTTCGGTGGTCACGGTGTTCTACGACGGCGACAAGTCCGATACCGAGACGTTCCTGATCGCCACCCGCCAGGAAGGCATCAGCGAGGACAAGCTCGAGGTGTACTCCCCGAACTCACCGCTTGGTCACGCCCTGCTCGGCGCCAAGGAAGGCGAGGAGCGCAGCTACACCGTGCCCAGCGGCAAGACCGTCAAGGTGACCCTGGTCAGCGCGGAGCCCTACCAGTCCTGACCCGGGCGTTCAGCCCAATGCCTGCTTGAGATCGTCGAGCAGGTCGTCGATGTCCTCGATGCCGACCGACAGCCGCACCAGGTCGTCGGGAACCTCCAGTTGCGAGCCGGCCGTCGACGCATGCGTCATCGCGCCCGGATGTTCGATCAGCGACTCCACCCCGCCCAGCGACTCGGCCAGGATGAAGATCTCGGTTGCGGCGCAAAGTTTTTCGGCCGCTCCCCGCCCGCCGCGCATCCGCACCGAGACCATGCCGCCGAAACCACGCATCTGGCGTGCGGCCACGTCGTGCCCCGGGTGGTCGGGCAGGCCCGGATAGAGCACGCTGGCCACGGCCGAATGCCCGGCGAGGAAGTCGGCCACCGCGGCGGCATTCTCGCTGTGCCGCTGCATCCGCAGCACCAGCGTCTTGAGTCCGCGCATCGTCAGGTAGGCGTCGAACGGGCCGGGCACCGCACCGGCGCCGTTCTGCAGGAACGCGAAGGCGGCGTCGAGTTCGTCGTCGTCGGTGACCAGCGCACCGCCGACCACGTCGGAGTGGCCGCCGATGTATTTGGTGGTCGAGTGCAGCACCACGTCGGCGCCCAGCGTCAGCGGCTGCTGCAGCGCCGGCGAGGCGAACGTATTGTCCACCAACACCTTTGCCCCCGCTTGTCGGCCGATCGCGGCAATGCCCTCGATGTCGCTGATCGACAGCAGCGGGTTGGTGGGCGTCTCCACCCAGATCAGCCGGGTCTGATCGGTGAGCGCGGCACGCACCGCGTCCAGGTCGGACAACGCGACCGGGGTGTGGGCCACGCCCCAACCGGTGAACACCTTGTCGATCAGCCGGAAGGTGCCGCCGTAGGCGTCATCCGGGATGATCAAATGATCGCCCGGGCGCAGGATCGCCCGCAGCGCACAGTCGGTGGCGGCCATCCCCGAGGAGAACGCCCGCCCGAAGCGGCCCTGCTCGACCGCGGCCAACGCGGTCTCCAGCGCGGTCCGGGTCGGGTTGCCGGTGCGGGCGTACTCGTAACCACCGCGCAGGCCGCCGACACCGTCCTGGGCGAACGTGCTGCTGGCGTAGATCGGGGCATTGACCGCCCCGGTAGCCGGGTCGGGGCGGAAACCGGCGTGGATCGCCTTGGTGGACAGTCCTTTTGGGCCGTGCCCTAGATTCTGGCTCACCGGATCGGCAGGCAGACGGTGGTCATGATCTTGTCCGCCAGCGTCTGCCGCTTGGCGTCCCACAGCGGGAACAGGTAGCCGATGCACAAGATGGCGCCGTCGATGATGTGGGCCAGCTGTCGCACGATCGACATGCCGAACCCGATCGGCTGGCCGGTGGCTTCGGAGACCACCTTGAACTTCATCGCCGATTTGCCGATGCTCGACCCGGTGGTCCCTTGCCGGTAGCCGAAGTTCCAGATTCCGTAGCCCAGCGCCGCCGCCCACCCGACCAACATCAGCCGGGCGCCGGC
>NZ_LZIN01000098.1 GCF_001667375.1 Mycolicibacter sinensis
GGCCCGGAACACCCACCGGAGCCCGGGCGACCGGGGGGGGGGCGTGGGGGGGGGGGGTGGGGGGGGGGGGGGGGCCCCGCAGGCGGGGGGGGGGGCCCAGCCGGGGCTATATGGTAAGGGGGGGGGGCGCGTGAGCGCGGCCCACCCCGCTGCCGCCGGACAGGAACGGGCCGGTGTTCGAGGGCGGCTCGAAGTCGATGTACTGTTCGCCGGCGGCCGACAGACCGGAGACCCGCACCGTGCTGGCCACCGGGATCTGGACCGTCGAGGAGATGTTGGCGACCGCGTCGACGCCGTTCGGCGTGACCCGCAACGACTCGATCCGGCCCACCGGTACCCCGCGCACCGACACGTCCTGGTTGGCCAGCAACCCGCCGGAATCCGGCAGCGCGATCGTGATCTGGTAGGTCGAGCGCGCCGGATTCACCTGCAGCGCCCCGACCAGCAGGTAGGCGGTCGCCACTACCAGTGTCATCGCCAATGCGAGCCCGGACAGCAGGTTCTTGCGCCGGTAGCCGGCGCGGACCAGGGCCACCAGGCGCCGGCTGAGTGCCTCGATCATGGTGTCGGCCCCGGTGTCGGCGGCCCGGGCTCGGCCAACTCGGCTTCCGCCGGGGTCGGGGGTATCGGCGGACCGACCGCGGTCCACGGCGCCTGCCCCATGTCGGAGTCCGGGCCGCGCCCCACCACGCGTTCTTGGAGCCGCCACAGCGCGTACTTGATCGAACCGGCCATCTTGGCCCAGTCGTAGCGCTTCGGGCCGTGAAACGCCGGGTCGCCTTTGAACCCGGCGTCGGGCATCGAACCCCACACCAGGCGGTCGATGCTGGCGTGCACCGAAACACCCGAGCCGACCGTCATTTTGACGATAGGTGCGATCAGCCGGTTCAGGGCGTACAGGCTGGTGTTGGGGTCGGTGGCCACATCGTTCCACGCGCTGGCAAGCGTGTTGGCGTCCTTGATGAAACTGTGCCCGGAATCGTCGGTCCCGGCGATCGAGGGGAATCGGGCCAGCTGGCGGCTGGTCGCGCCCAGTTCCTCGACCAGGTCGGCGAGCTGGCTGGTGTTGTCCACCAGTGTGTCGGTCGCCGGACCTGCTGCGTTGAGGACGTCGGTGAGCGCGGCGCTGCGCGCATCGAGCTGGTCGGCGAGTCTGCTGGTCTCGCGCAGCGCCGTCTCGATCTCGCCGGAACGGGCGTTGAGTTTCGTCAGCAGTTCGTTGGACTGGTTGATCAGCTTTCCGAACGCCTTGCCCTGGTCACCGGTCGCCTTTCCGGCTCCGTTGACGATATTGGTGAAGTTCTGCACCGCACCGCCGTTCACCAGCAGCGCCGCCGAGCTCAGCACCGACTCCACGGTGGCCGCCGACGCGGTGGACTCCAGCCCGATGGTGTCGCCGTCTTTCAGCAGCGGCGCCGACGGGTCGAGGGGCACCGGCGGCTTGATCGCCACGAACACATCACCCAGCGGTGTCGCCGAACGCAATTCCGCGGTGCTGCCCACCGGAATCCGGGCACCGTCCATGATGCGCAGCGTGGTGACCGCGGTGTAGTTGCGGGCCGCCATCGACTCCATCTGGCCGATGTCGGCACCGGCGAGCTTGACCTTGGCGTGCCCCGGCAGGTTCAGTGCGTTGGCGAACACCGCGGTGATCAGATACCCCCCGCTGCCGATGCCCGGCGCCGGCAGCGGCAGGCTGTTCAGACCACTGGTGCCGCAACCCGCCGCCGACGAGGTGATGACCGCACTGCACAGCAATGCCATGGCCGTCCTCGGTGCCCGTCTGCGTCGTTGTCTCACGTCTACTGTCCCATCATCGAAAGGCCGTCGAGGACGTAGGTGAGGCCGAAGTCCGGCCCGTAGTCAGCCAAAGTCCCCGTTCCGCAACCCAATTGCCGAAGGTGCATCATGTTGCACAGCTCCTTGGTGCTTTGGCTGTCGACGAGAATCTTGTCGGCCAGGGCGTGCAGGCGGACCGCTCCGTTGTTGGTGTCGACGGTGTTGTAGATGTTCTCCAGGGTCAGCGGCAGCAGATTGATGAGCTCGGCCAGGTCGCGCTGCTTCTCCACCAGGGTGGTCACCGCGGTGTCGCCGTTGAGGATGGCTTGCTTGAGGTGGTCGCGATTGGCCTGCAGCAGCGTCGTCGCCTGGGTGACGATCTCGTTGAACTTGCGGCCGGTACGCCCGGTCCCGAAATCCTCGTTGGCCAACATCTGACTCAACTGGCGTGTGGTGGAACCGAATTGGCGTAACTTCGCGTCATTGCGGGCCGCCGCGTCCATCAGCGAGCTGAGGTTGGTGATGATCGTGGTCAACTGATCGCCGGTCGCCTCGCCGCGGTCGGAGCTCAGTTGCAGGGCGCGCGACAACTCGCTCAGCGCGGATTTGATCTTCTCGCCGTTGCCATCGGCGATATCGGCGCCGGCGTTGATCACGTCGGCCACCGGGCCATTGCCTTTGCCGTCGCCGCCGAGCGATTTGGAGACCTTGTCGAGCATGTCGAGCACGCGATCGAATGCCACCGGTGTCCGGGTGCGGTTCAGCCCGATGGTGGTGCGGTCGGCCAACACCGGGCCGCCCGCATACACCGGGGTCAGCTCGATCTGCCGCGCGGTGAGGATCGAGGTGTTGATGGTCACGGCGTGCACGTCGGCCGGGATCTTCACATCGCGGTCGACGGTGAACTCGGCCTCGACGTATCCCCCCTTCGGGGTGACCTTCTTGACCTTGCCCACCGGCATCCCGAGCACCGCGACCACGTTGCCCTGGTATAGCCCTGCGGCGCTGTCGAATTGGGCGGTGACGGTGAGGTGTCCGCCGAACGGGTTGAGGTAGTAGCCGCCGACCGCGACCAGGATCAGCGCGCCGGCGACCAGTGCGGCGACCAGTGCGCTGACCCGCCGCCGACCCTTGCCGTTACCGGTGCCCGGTTCTTCTATCGGCTCGTCGGCGAGGACGGCCGGTGCCGCGATCATTTGCAGTCCTTGAAGTACTCGATCATGCCGAACTGCTTTGCGCGGCCGCTGATCGCGCACATCCACGAGTCGATCGCGATGCCGTTTCCGGCGAAGAACTCGATACCGGGGCCGTAGCCGGTGGCGTTGGTCAGGCCCCGCAAGGGCGGCGGCGCGGACTGGATCAGGCTGCGCAGCAGATCGTCATGCTGGCCGAGCATGTCCGACAGCGCACGCAGGTTGACCAGCATGTCGTCGAGCATCAGGCGGTCGTTGACCACGACGTTGTTCAGGTTGCCCGTCAGATTGGTCAGCGCAGCCAGCATGGCGTGGAAGGTGTTCTGCCGCGCCACCAGTTCTCCGATGAAGTCCTGGCCCTGATCGACCAGGTTTCCCAAGCTGGTCTGCTGGTTACGCAGTGTGGTGGCCACCCGCTGGGTGCTCGCGAGCAGGGTGCCAAGCTGATCGCGCCGGTCGGCGGTGATCTTGGATAGCGAGTGCAGATTGGCCATCGCTTGCGGAATCACCGGCGGGAGTCCGCTCAATTGTTGGCCGAGCACGGCCAGGGACTGCCCGAACTGGTCGGAGTCGACCTGGTCGAACGTCGTGGTGGCGTCCTCCAGCAGCGACTCCAGGGAGTAGGGCACCTCGGTGTGGGCGAGGGTGATCCGTTTGCCGGGCAGTGAGCCTGGGCCGTCGGGCTCCAACCGCAGATAGCGCGAGCCCAGAATGGTCATCACCTGGATCGTCGCCCGGGTGTCCTTGCCCATCGGGATGTCATTGCGCACCGTCAGGCCGGCTTCGACGTGGTCACCGGCCAGGCGCATGCTCGATACCCGGCCCACCTCGATGCCCGCGACCACGATCGGGTTGCCGGGGGCCAATGCGGCGGCCTGGGCGAACTCCGCGGTGTAGCGCGTGTAGCCGAAGCCGAGCACCTTGACCGACAGTGCCGCGGCCACGACGACGGCCACCACGGCCAGTGCCCCGAACCCCAGCCAGGTGGTGTTGTAGGACTCCAGCGGTCGCGTGCGCCACTGACGGACGAACTTCATGGCGCTACCCATCGGCGGTGTTCCTGCATCTCGGTGTGTGCCACGCCAGGTTCTCCCGGGTTATCGGGCGGGCATTGCCGGGGGTGGCCGCGTTGACGATGATCGTGGTGATGTCGTTGAAGCCGGGGAAGAAGCCGGTCGCATTGATATCGCACAGGTAGGCGTTGCCGTAGGCGCCGTCTCCGAACGCCCGGCCCAGGCCCTTGAGCACCAGGGGCAGGTTGGCGCCGGTGAACGCCAGCTGCGGTTCGATTCCGGCCATGTGCTTGGTGAAACCGGGTTCCCGGTTGATCATCTCCTGGAATGACGGGAAGACCTCGTCGGCGATCCGCGAGAGCTGTCGCGTCACCTGGGCCAGCGAGCCGACCGAGGACTGCAGGGCCGGTCGACGCGCATCGAGGTCGGCGACCGCGGTCCGCGCCTGGGTCAGTGCATGGTCGAGCTGATCGTTCTGCCCGGCGATGGTGCCGGTCAGCCTGTTCAGGCTGGTGATGAGGTCACCGAGCACCTCGTCGCGCCCGGCCAGTGTCGCGGTCAGCGTCGACGACTGATCGACCAGTGCGGTGATCGAGGCCTGGTCGCCCTGCAGCGACTGCAGCACGCCCTTGGTCAGATCGTCGGCCTGTTTGGGATTCAGCAGCGACATCAACGGTTTGAACCCGTTGAGCAGGGCGCCGACGTCGAAGGACGGTTCGGTGCGCTCGACCCCGATCACGCTGCCGCGCGGCAGGATTCGTTCTTGGCCGGGGGCGCCCTCGCTGGCACCGAGCGACAATCCGAGGTAGCGCTGGCCGATGATGTTCTGATACGTCACCGACGCGACGGTGTTGCTGTACAGCTTCTGGTCGCTTTGGACGATGAATGAGACGCTCGCGAGTTTCCCGTCCAGTTCCACCTTTTCGACCCGGCCCACCCGGACCCCGGCCATCCGGACGTCGTCGCCTTCGCGCAGCCCGTAGACGTCGGTGAACACCGCCGCGTAGGGCGTCGTCGCGCCGGCCACGTCACGGCGCAGCGTGGCATACACGAGCCAGGTCAACACCAACGAGATGACCATGAACAGAGACAGCCCGACCAAGGGGCCCCGGAATCTCATTTGTGGCCACCGCCTTTCGCCGGTGCCGGGACGAATGAGACCGCCGAGCCCCGCGCGACCGGACCCAGCAGCAGCTGGGTGGCCACCGAGGCCGGCTCGCTCTGACCGGTGACGAGCCCGGTGATCAGACCGAGCTGGTTGCGTTCGGCCTGACTGCCGACGGGACCGACGTTGCCGCCGTAGGACGCCGGGGCCACCGGCGCCGCCGGCTGCCACTCCGGTGCCGGGGGCAGCGCCGGGATGATCGGGCTCGGCGGCGGCGGCGGAGCAGGGTCGAGCGGGTCGGCGGTGCTGGGAACCCGGGGGAAGGGCCCGGTCCACCACGGCAGCGGTGGGTTGGTGTCCTCGAGGCTGCGGTTGGGGTCCACCAGCGGCGGCCCGACGGCGCGCAGCTTCCCGTCGGGGCCGATCTCGGTGCCCGCCGGCGGCTCCAGGCCGGCGGGGAAGTTGTAGTTCTGCGGCAGCATGTTCTCGGGCAGCTCGGGGCGCACCGAGATCATCGGCGCGGTGAAGCAGCTCGGGCCCTTCACGTCGCCGTACTGCGGGCAGTCCGCCCGGGTGTAGGTGTGCATCGGGGTGAAGGACAGGTTGGCTCGCATGTTCCTGGTGACCAACTTGGGGTCGTAGAGCTGGTCGAAGAACTTGTCGGAGAGCCGGTTGACCCGGGTGAAGATCGGAACGAACTTGTCGGCGTTGTTGGCCAGCACGCCGATGACGGGCGTGAGGTCATGGGTGATCTGGATCAGCTGATCGGTGTGGTTGTCGAGGGCTTCGCGGGTGACACCGACGGTGTGCTGGCTGCCGGCGACCAACGAGGCCAGCTCGGCGCGCTTTTCGGCGAACGCTCGCATCGGCGCGACGGCCTGGTGCAGGGCGTCGACCAGGTCGGGGGCGGTGGATTGCAGGCCGTGGGTGGCGTCGAGCAGCGCCGAGACCGTCGACGGCCCGGGGTCGGTGGCGACGATGCCGTTGAGCTGATCGAGCAGCCGGGACATGTTCGCGCCGGCGCCCAGCAGCTTGACGCGCCGATTATCGGTGGCCGCGCCGACGGCGGCCAGAATGCCCAGGCTGTGGTCTTCGCGGCTGCGGCCGGTGGCGGCCAGGATGTCGCGCAGCTTGGAGACGGTGGTCTGGAAGATCACCGTCGACAATTCGCCGTTCTCGGCGATGTGCGTGCCGTCCCGAATGGTGGGCCCGCCAGTACCGGAGTCGACCAGCTGGATCGACGACACCGCGAAGACGTTCGAGGGCACCACCCGGGCGGTCACCGACGTCGGGATGTCCTTGGCGTAGTCGGGTTTGAGGTTGATGTGCACGTAGTTGGGTTTGCCGTAGGCCGCCGGTACCACGTCGGTGACGTTGCCGACCAGCAGGCCGTGGTACTTGACGTCGGACTGGGCGGGCAGGCCGTCGCCGACGTTCATCAGGTCGGCCACCACTCGCACGTAGCTGTTGAGCATGCCGGTGGACTTGGCCAGCAGGCCCCCGGTGACCAACGCGATCACCGCGAGAACCGCGACCCCGGCGCCCAGCAGTTGGCGTTCGGAGGGGCCGCGCCCGTCGAGGTCGAGTGAGTTGCCCATCAGCCACCGAACCTGGCGCCGGCGTCGATGCTCCACAACGCCATCGTCAGCAGCATGTTGACCATGATCACGATCGTGATGGAGGCCCGCATGGCGCGGCCGGCGGCTACTCCGACGCCTTCGGGCCCGCCGGAGGCGTAGAAGCCGTAGTAACACTGCACGGTGGAAGCCAGCCACACGAACACCACGCACTTGATCACCGAGTAGACGATGTCCTTGCCGCTCAGCATCATCGTGAAGTAGTGCAGGTACGGCCCGATCGAGCCGCCGCTGATGACGCCGGTGACCACCTGACAGGTCAGGTAGGTGATCGCCAGGCAGGCCACGTACAGCGGGATGACCGCGATGGTCGCGGCCAGCAGCCGGGTGGTGACCAGGTAGGGGATGGGCTTGATCGCGATCGACTCGAGGGCGTCGATCTCCTCGGCGATCCGCATCGCGCCGAGTTGTGCGGTGAAGCGGCAGCCGGCCTGCATGGCGAACGCCAGCGACGCCATGATCGGCGCGAGCTCGCGGGTGTTGACCAGCGAGGAGATGATGCCGGTCGCCGGACCCAGACCGAGCAGGTTCAAGAAGTTATAGCCCTCGATCGCCACCAGGGCGCCGGCGGTGAATCCGAGCACCACGGCCACCCCGGCGGTCCCGCCGCCGACCACGATGGAGCCGTTGCCCCAGGCGATGTCGGAGAGCAGGCGCAAGAACTCCTTGCGGTAGTGCCGCAGGACGGTCGGGACACCGGCCGCGGCCCGGCCGAAGAAGACCAGCATGTGTCCCAGCCGGACGGTCGGGGCGGACGCCATCCGGTAGGCGCGCAGCAGTGGGCGCGCGATCGCCGGGACGTACTGAGAGACCGCCATCTCTTACAGACCCGTCCGGGGATACAGCACGTTGTAGAGCTCGCTGATGCCGACGTTGACGATCATCAGCACCAGGATCGACTCGACCACCGACGCGTTCACCGAGTTGGCGACCCCGGCCGGTCCGCCCCGGGTGGACAGCCCCTTCTGGCAGGACACCACCGCGACGATCGCGCCGTAGACCACCGCCTTGATCAGCGCGACGATCATGTCGCCGGTAGTGGCGAACGAGGAGAACGTCGCCACGAAGCTGCCGGGCGCGCCCTTCTGGAAGTAGACGTTGAACAGATAGCTGGCCAGGAATCCGACGAAGCAGGTGATCCCGGTCAAGGCGACGCCGATCATGATGGCTGCGGCGAAGCGCGGCACGACCAGGCGGCGGATCACCGAGACGCCCATCACCTCCATGGCGTCGGTCTCCTCGCGCATGGTGCGCGAGCCCAGATCGGCGGTGATCGCCGAGCCGACCGCGGCGGCCATCAGCATCGCCGCCACCAGAGACGCGGCTTGGCGGATGACGGCCAGCCCGGCAGCCGCGCCGGCCAGTGACGTCGCCCCCACCTGGTTGGCCAGCAGGGCGAACTGGATGGACAGGGTCACCCCGATGGGCAGCGCCACCAGCACCGTCGGCAATACCGCGGTGTTGGCCATGAACGCGCTCTGCCGGACGAACTCGCCCCACTGGAACCGGCCGCTGAACAGATCGGTGAAGAAGTACTGCACGGTGCGCACGGCCAGCACACACTGCTCCCCGACGGTGGTCAGTGATGCCAGCGGGTGGCGGTTGACGTAGCCGACGGTCCAGTCCTCAATGGCGGCCACCCCGTCGAGGGGCGCCTTATCGCCGGATTCACGTTGACCCTGGGTGGTCATCGGTCGCCGACCGTGCACTTGCGACCACCGACTGTCGGCGATTCCGCGCTGGGCCGATGATCCATGGCGGACATGGTAGCCACCGTTCTTACTCCAAGGTAGGGTTCGGCGATTCCGGCACCGACGGGCGAAGGAACCGGTGAGATGTGCGGCGCGGCGGTCCGACGAGCACTCATCGGACGTCGGCGCGGCGTTTCATCCGGCAATGATGTCGGAGACGGTGCCCCGGTAGCAGCACTTCGAGCAACATGACTCGGCTTATGGCCGGTTGATTCGGCGGTCCAGCTTCGGCTCTCCTCCGTCGAGCCTCGCTAACCGCCGGGTTACTCACCGGTAGCACCGATTTCGCGGATTCAGTGTGCTGCGGGCGGCCGCGGTGGCGATACTCGACGCGGACGAAACCGAGCGCGGGGAGACTGTCGATGCGGAAATGGTGGGCGCGGGCCGCCGCCGGTGCGGTTGCCTGCGCGGCGGCGACCGGGGTGCTGCCGGTCCCGGGCCCCGCCGTCGCTGATTCCAACCAGCCGCCGGCCCTTCCGGTGTTCGTGCCGACGCCCACCCACTGGTCACCCCATATGGACTTCTGGCCGTACAACACGTTCACCTATCAGGTCACGCCGGAGATGATCAGCGGCATGTCGGACTCCTGCCAGTGGTTCGCCGCGCAGTTCGACCCGCTGATGGGCCAGATCAACGACTTCAACCGCACCCTGGCCGACCGCCACGACGTCTACCCCGGCGTGCAGCCGCAGGCCGATGCGGTGCTGGCCAACATCGACCGGTCGACGGGTTTTCTGGGGCCGCGCCTGCAGCCGCTGACGATCCGCAACAGCCCCGACAACTACGGGCCGTATTCGCCGATCTACGGCGGCGAGCAGCTGACCGGGGTGCTGTTCCAGTTGTCCCGCATCGCCGACAGTATGCGCAAGAAGCAGCCGGCGGGCTTCGCCCGTCCCCATATCGATTCCGCCGCCGGATGGGGCAGCGCGTTGCGCAATTCCGGGGCCTGCACCTGAGACTCCCGCTGCTGCCGGGTAGGTTCGGTCACGTGTCGGAGGAGACGGATTCGGCCGACGATCACGTCGAAGTCGAGGTCGAAGACGAGGCTGTCCTCGACACGGCAACCGATGACACGGCAACGAACGAACCGCAGCCCGTCGACGCCGGTGCCGGCCCGGGCAGCACGAGGCGGCGAGGGATCGCCGTGGCGGTGTTGGCGCTGGGCGTGATCGGCGCGGCCTACGAAGGCTGGCTGCTGTTCGCCCACCATCAGCGCGAGGTGGCCGCCGCGCAGGCGCTCGACGCCGCCCAGAAGTACACCACGGTGTTGACCGGGGTGGACCCGGCGGCGATCGACAAGAACTTCGCCGAGGTGCTCGACGGGGCCACCGGCGAGTTCAAGGACATGTACGCCGCGTCCAGCGAGCAGCTGCGCCAACTGTTGATCGACAACAAGGCCGCCGCGCACGGCACCGTCATCGAGGCGGCGGTCAAGTCCGCGGCCAAGAACCAGGTCGAGGTGCTGCTGTTCGTCGATCAGTCGGTGAGCAACAAGGCCTAGCCGCAGGCGCGGATCGACCGCAGCCGCATCGTGATGACCATGGAGAAGGTGAACGGCCGCTGGCTGGCCGCCAAGGTCGACATGCCCTGAGCAATGGCGGCAGCCCGCCGTTAGTTGAACGCCAACCAGCTGGGCAGTGCGCGTTCATGGGCGTCGCACAACACCTGCGCGGTGTCGCACGACCCGCGCGGCACACCGGCGCCGGTCCACATGCCGCCGGCGTCGCGGCGCAGCACCACCGCCGACGACGAACCGCCGTCGAGCAGGACGGCGTGATCGCTGCCCAGGCCGCGGAACAGGTCCTGCATGTTGTCCGGGGTGTAGTGGCCGCCCTGGAAGATGTACATCTCGTCCTTGGCCCGCGAATAGCCCAGCGCGGTGCGCGCCGCGCTGGGCCCGCCGTCGTTGAGTTGCCCGGTGACGCCGGGCGCCAGCAGCCCCAGCCCGCTTACCGCGACGAACCGGTCCCCGCGTTCCACCAGGCCGGTGATGGTCGGCCCGGCCGCGTCATAGTCCCCGCCGTCGCGGCCGCCGCGCGGCCACAACACATACGGCGCGCCGCGGGTCGGCAGGATCATCGTGGTCAGCGTCGACCAGTGCTCGTTGCCGCCGGACAGTCCCTGCTTGCCGGCGTAAGGGATGGTGCCGGTGACGGCGACGTTGGCCCGGCCCTTGCCGCGGGTGTTGTCCACGTAGGCCCCCAGCGGGGAACTGCATTTGGTGGTCCGCCAGGATCCGCCGCGCTGGCCGCGGATGTCGAAGAAGTTGGCGTTGATCGCCACCATCGGCCGGCCCAGCGCCTGCCAGGCCTGCAGCGGGGTATACAGCTCGGAGGCCTGCAGCAGCCCCTCGCTGGTGCGGGCCCGCGGATCGCGTTCGCAGCGGCTCTGGACACCGCTGTGACTGTCGACCAGCAGGTGCGGCTCGATGCGCTGCGAGGCCGCCTTGAGCACGACGAGGTGCCCGCCGCCGGACATCTCATACCAGTCGCCGGCGGCGTTGAGCATCGGTGCGGGATGCCCGCCGCCGAAGTTGTAGACCACGTAGGAGCCCGGCGTGCGGGCGATCGCGGCGGCCAATTGGTCTTGGGCGGCCGCGCGCGCGGTCGGCAGGCCCGGGCCGAACGCCAGGGTGGCGAACAGCAGCACCGCGCTGCAACCGGCCGCCAGGCGGCGCGCGAAAGCCCTTGGAGTCAGCAATGTTTGCCCCTTCGGCTCCGGACCGGCAGACACCAAGTTCCCAGGCTAGCCACAGAAACCGCCGGGGTGGCGTCCCGTGATCGGACTGTGCTCCGTCGGTGCCGGATCGGTTATCGGCGTGATCAGCCGCCGAGTGGGGCCTGCATAGCCCAGATCAGGAGCTCCGCCGCCGTTTCGGCGCGCACCCGTGGGCCGCCGCCGCCGGTGAAGCGGACCGCGTCACCGGTGTGCAGCGCGCCGGTGCCCTCCAACTCGACCCGGCCGCGCGCGACGAACAGATGCACGTACGGGGCGTCGGGCAGTTCAACGCTGCCACCGGGCCGCAGCCGGGCGGCGTACAGCGTGGCGCCGGCGTTGCCGATGGTGATCGCGGCCTGCGGGTCGCTGCCGGAGGCGACGGTGACCAGCCCACCGCCGGTCAGCGCGTCGCCGATCTCCTGCTGTTGATAGCCCGGGGTGCCGCCGGGCGTGTCGGGGATGACCCACATCTGAACAAAATGCACCGGCTCACTGCCCGATTCGTTGCGTTCGGAATGCGCGATGCCGGTGCCGGCCGACATCCGCTGGGCCAGTCCGGGGCGGATCACCCCGGAGTTGCCGAGCGAATCGCGGTGGGTCAACTCGCCGGACAGCACCCAGGTGA
Source organism: Mycolicibacter sinensis (assembly GCF_001667375.1). Lineage (GTDB taxonomy): Bacteria > Actinomycetota > Actinomycetes > Mycobacteriales > Mycobacteriaceae > Mycobacterium > Mycobacterium sinense_A. Next base: position 11,822 of record NZ_LZIN01000098.1, read on the forward strand.
CGATCTCGGCGTCGCGATGCCGGTGAGTGTCAAAGCCGGAATCCGGCGCCACCACGTCGTCGTTGTTGACCAGCAGCAGTCCATGGTGGGTGTTGTCCGGGTCGTAGTAGTCGTTGAACGAGAACGAATGCCGCGACGTCAGCCACGGTGCACGGGTGACCGCCCGGTCGGCGGCCCGGCGCACCTCGCGCAAGCCGGTCATGACCGCCAGGCTAGCGCGCGGCCGGAGATTACCTGCCCGGCTCTTCGGGTACGCGCTGCAGGCGGCATTCCGTTCGACAAGCAGGTAGGTGTCCGCGATGCAACGCGAAAGCGCAAACCACAGTCCTCGGGAAGACGACCAGCTCAAGGCGGAGCTGCGAGGCACGCTGCAGGGCAACCGGTCCAGCCGGGTAGAGGAGTGGCGCGACCCGGAGCCGCCGGCCGACGACGATCCGGACATCCCGCTGGCCGGCCCGCCGCCGGGGTCTTGATCAGAAAGGCCGACCGATGGGTTTTCCCGAACAGCAGCAGAAACCGCCCGGGGTTCAGAGTGGGATGCAGCCGGTGCCCGACTGCGGTGAAACCAGCTATCAGGGCTCGGGCAAGCTGACCGGTAAACGTACGGTCATTACCGGCGGAGACAGCGGCATCGACGTGCTGGTCAACAACGCCGCCTACCAGATGAGTCATCCCAGCCTGGACGAGATCAACGACGACGAATGGGACTACACCTTCAAGCTCAACATCGGCGCGTACTTCTATCTGATCAAGGCGGCACTGCCGCACATGGGCGCCGGCGCGTCGATCATCGGCAGTTCCTCGGTCAACTCCGACGCCCCCAACCCCAGCCTGGCACCGTACGCGGCGACCAAAGCGGCGATCGCCAACTTCTCGGCGAGTCTCGCGCAGCTGCTCGGCGACAAGGGGATCCGGGTGAACAGCGTGGCGCCCGGCCCGATCTGGACGCCGCTGATCCCCTCGACGCTGCCGCCCGATGCGGTGGCGTCGTTCGGTGACAACGTGCCGCTGGGCCGCGCCGGCCAACCGGCCGAACTCGCGTCCAGCTATGTGCTGCTCGCCTCCGACGACGCCAGCTACATCTCCGGGGCGCGCCTGGCCGTCACCGGAGGACGGCCGATCCTCTAGATTTACCAGTCGGATTCGTCGAAGGTGATGACGCCGCGGATGTTCTTGCCGTCGACCATGTCGGCGTAGCCGTCGTTGATGTTCTCCAGCTTGTAGGTCGTGGTGATCATCTCGTCGACCTTGAGCAGCCCGGACTTGTACAGGCCCACCAGCCGCGGCGTCTCAATGTGGGAGCTGCCGCCGCCGAAGATGTTGCCCTTCAACGTCTTCTGCAGCATGGTGAACAGGAACAGATTCAGCTTGACGTCGGCGTCGACCATCGAGCCCATGCCGGTGACCACGCAGGTGCCGGTCTTGGCGGTCAGGGTCAGCGCCTCTTCGATGTACTCGCCCTTCATGTCGCCGACGGCGATGATCACCTTGTCGGCCATCAGGCCCCAGGTCTCCTCCATGACCGGCATGATCGCCTCGGCCATCGACGGGTAGACGTGGGTGGCCCCGAACTTGACGGCCGCATCGCGCTTGAACGCCACCGGGTCGATCGCGATGACGCGCCGTGCACCGGACAGCACCGCGCCCTGCAGGGCGCTCATGCCGATCCCGCCGACGCCGATGATGATCACGGTCTCGCCGGGCTTGACCTCGGCGACGTTGGTGGCCGACCCGAACCCGGTCGGCACCGCGCAACCCATGATCGCCGCGGTCTCGAACGGCACGTCGGAGTCGATCTTGACGACCGAATCGGCGTGCACGGTCATGTACGGGGCGAAGGTGCCGAGCAGGTTCATCGGGGAGACCTCATGCGACCCGGCGTGGATCCGGTTGGTGCCGTCGGCGATGGCCTTGCCGCCCAGCAGCACTGCCCCGCGGTCACACAGCGAACGGAAACCCTTCATACACGGCGGGCAGGAACCACAGGCCGGGATGAAGGCCATCACCACGTGGTCGCCTTCTTCCAGGCCGGTCACCCCCTTGCCGACCTTGGTGATGACCCCGGCGCCCTCGTGGCCGCCGAGCGCCGGCAGACCGATCGGGGTGGCTCCGGTGGTCAGGTGGTAGTCGGAGTGGCACATGCCCGCGGCATGCACCCGGACCTGGACCTCGCCGTCGACCGGGTCGCCCAGCTCGATCTCGTCGACCCGCCACGGCGAGTTCAGCTCCCACAACAATGCGCCCTTGGTCTTCATGCGGGCGATCTTAGCCAGTTGGCCGGAACGTGTTACAACTCCGGTGCCCAGCACCAGGGTTGAGCTGCTAAAACAGCTCTTATCACCCCTTGTGCGGGATGCCCACCGACAGCCCGCCGTCGATGACCAGGTCCGCCCCGGTCATGTAGGAGGACTCGTCGGAGGCCAAGAAGACCACCGCGGTCGACACCTCGGCGGACTTGGCGCCCCGGCCCAGCGGGATCTGCAGCGAGTCGTCGGGGATGGCGATCGTCATCCGGGTGCGGATCAAGCCGGGCAGCACACTGTTGATCCGGATGTTGTGCGGGGCCAGCTCCACGGCGGCCGCTTTGGCCAGGCCGCGCACCGCCCACTTCGAGGCCACGTAACTGTGCAGCCCGGCGGTGCCGCGGATGCCCTCCACCGAGGAGATGTTGATGATGGAGCCGCCACCGGCCGACTTCATCGGTGCCACGGCCGCGTGCATGCCCAGCATCGTCCCGGTCAGGTTCACATCGAGCACCTGCTGCCAGGCGGCGGCGTCGAAGTTCTCCAGGGTGTTGTACTTGGCGATCCCGGCGTTGTTCACCACCACGTTGAGGCGGCCGAACTCCTCGACGGCGCATTGCACCGCGGTCTGCCAATCCTGGCTCTGGGTGACATCGAGGCGGACGAACCGGGCGGTGTCGGAGCCCAGCTCGTCGGCGAGCTTGGCGCCCTCCTCGTCGAGGATGTCGCCGATCACGATCTTCGCGCCCTCGGCGGCCAAGGCGCGTGCATGCGCGGCACCCATGCCCCGCGCGCCGCCGCTGATCAGCGCAATCTTGCCCTCGAGTCTGCCCATGGCGCCTCAGGTTACCGGGGCGCGATGTTTGCCCGTTACGCTGCCCTGATGGCTGTCACCCGCACCGAACGAACCTTTGACGGTGTCCGGGGAGTGCAGATCGTCTACGACACCTGGACACCGGAAACGGCACCTCGTGCCGTGGTGGTGCTCTCGCACGGCTTCGGTGAACACGCCCGCCGCTACGACCACGTCGCGGCGCGGTTCGCCGAAGCCGGGCTGGTGACCTACGCGCTGGATCACCGCGGCCACGGCCGATCCGGAGGCAAGCGGGTGCTGTGCCGGGACATCTCGGAATACACCGGCGACTTCCACACGTTGGCGGGCATCGCCGCCCGGGAGCACCCCGGGTCGCCGCGGGTGGTGCTCGGGCATTCCATGGGCGGGGCGATCGTGTTCAGCTACGGCGTCGACCGCCCCGACGACTACCAATTGATGGTGCTGTCGGGGCCCGCGGTGGATATGGCCGGCACCGTCTCGCCGTTGCTGGCGTTCGTCGCCAAAGCGCTCGGTGTGCTCGCCCCCGGCCTGCCGGTCGAGAAGCTCGACTCCAACCTGGTCTCCCGCGATCCGGCGGTGGTGGCGGCGTACAACGAGGATCCCCTGGTGCACCACGGTCGGGTGCCGGCCGGTGTGGCGCGGGCGCTGATCAAAGTCGGCGAAACCATGCCGTCGCGGGCGGCGGCACTTACCGCGCCGCTGCTGGTGGTGCACGGTGAGCAGGACGGTCTGATCCCCGCCGAGGGCAGCAGGAAGCTGGTGGAGAGTGTCGGGTCCACCGATGTGCGGCGGATCGTGTACCCGGATCTGTACCACGAGGTGTTCAACGAGCCCGAGCGCGCGCAGGTGCTCGACGACGTGGTGGGCTGGATCGACGCGCACCTGTGAATCGCCGTCGGCGCGGTGTCGCTTACGTCGGTTAGCGTTGCCGACCATGAGCACCGACGACGACGAGGCGGAGCGCAGCGACGCTGAGGAGCGGCGGCAATGAGCACCGACGACAAGATGTTGGCGCGCATCGCCGCACTGCTGCGCCAGGCCGAAGGTACCGACAACGCGCATGAAGCCGACGCGTTCATGGCGGCGGCGCAGCGGCTGGCCACCGCGACCTCCATCGACCTGGCGGTGGCCCGCGCGCATTCGGCCACCCGGACCGCGGCGACCGCCCCGGTGCAGCGCACCATCACCATCGGGTCGCCGGGCGCCAAGGGCTTGCGCACCTACGTGCAATTGTTCGTGGGCATCGCCGCGGCCAACGACGTGCGCTGCGACGTGGCGTCGAACTCCACGTTCGTCTACGCCTACGGCTTCGCCGAGGACATCGACGCCACTCATGCCCTCTATGCCAGCCTGGTCGTACAGATGGTGCGGGCCTCCGACGTCTACATCGCCAGCGGCGCACACCGGCCCACCCCGACCATCACCGCCCGGCTGAACTTCCACCTCGCGTTCGGCGCCCGCGTCGGCCAGCGGCTGGCCGAGGCCCGCGACGAGGCGCGAAAGGAGGCCGAGGAGGACCATCGCCGTCCGACCGGCACCGCGATCGCGTTGCGCAACAAGGAGATCGAGCTGCACGACTATTACCGCAGCGCGTCGCAGGCACGCGGCACCTGGCGGGCCACCCGGGCATCAGCGGGGTATTCCTCGGCAGCACGACGGGCCGGTGACCGGGCCGGCCGGCGAGCACGGCTGGGCGACGACACCGAGCTGTCGGTGGCGCGCTCCGCGCTGGAGCGGTGAGCGAGCGTTCCGAGCGCGACACCCAGCGCGCCAAGGTCTACGCCGCAGAGGTCTTCGTGCGGACGTTGTTCGATCGTGCCGCTGAGCGCGGTTCGGGCGACATCGATTTCTTCGGCACCCGGTTGACGCTTCCGCCGGAGGCCCGCTTTGGCTCGGTGGCGGCGGTGCAGCGTTACGTCGACGACGTCCTGGCGCTGCCGTCGGTACGCGGCCGCTGGCCGGAGGCCCCGGCGTTGCGCGTGCGCGCCCGCCGCGGCGCCACGGCGGCGCACTACGAAAAGCTCGGTCAGGCAGGCGTTATCGCGGTGCCGGACCAACGCGGTGCCCAGTGGGCGCTGCGGGAACTGGTGGTGCTCCACGAGATCGCCCATCATCTGTGCGACATCCGACCGCCGCACGGCCCGGATTTCGTTGCGACGTTGTGCGAGCTGGCCGAGATCGTGATGGGTCCCGAACTGGGCCATGTGCTGCGGGTGGTGTTCGCCAAAGAAGGCGTCCGGTGACGCACGGCCTCCAGGTGCGTCACCGGACCGCGAGTCCTCAACTGCTGACGGGGACCAGTTCGTCACCGCAGGTGCAGCGGTAGGCCGCGCCGGCGCCCTCGCAGTGGCATGCGGATTCGATACGGACCCGGCAGCCGCAGCCCTCGTGGCCACAGGTCAGCACGGTTCCTGCTTCGTAGTTCGCCATGTGTCTCTCCTTCGGTGATGAGAGCCGGCGAGGTGCCGGCCCGCTGACTATATACCCCATAGGGGTATGGGGTAAAGATCGTTGCACCGGAAATCCTGATGGGAGGCTAGCCTCGGTGGACGTGACTGAAACCCCATCGCCCCGCGACGTCGACACCCTGCTGGACCGCATCTTGGCCGGTGACGACCCGGAGTTGCAGGCCGCGCTGGCCGCCAGCGATGCGGCCGGACTCCCGCCGATCGCAGTCTCGGCGCAGCAGGGCAAGTTCTTGAATCTGCTGGCCACCGCGACGCGCGCCACCCGCATTCTGGAGATCGGGACGCTGGGCGGCTACAGCACGATCTGGTTGGCGCGGGCCGCCGGCCCCGGGGGTGCCGTGGTGACGCTGGAGTACGAGCCCAAGCACGCCGAGGTGGCCCGGGCCAACCTGGACCGCGCCGGTGTGGGGAAGCGGGTGGAGATCCTGGTCGGCCCTGCACTGGAGACCCTGCCGACCCTGACCGGCGAGCCGTTCGACCTGGTGTTCATCGACGCCGACAAGGAGAACAATGTCGGCTATCTGAACTGGGCGGTGCAGCTTGGCCATCCCGGCTCGGTCATCTTGGTGGACAACGTGATTCGCGAAGGCGCGATCCTGAATCCGGATGCGGATCCGACCGCGCGGGGCAGCCGAGACGTGCTGGAGCTGATGGGCGAGCACCCGGGCCTGCAGGCCGCGGCGATTCAGACGGTCGGCGCCAAAAGCTGGGACGGCTTCGCTATCGCGGTGGTGCAGTAGTCGAGGTATTCGCTGTTCGACCAGGCGGATTCGGCGTTGCTGGCGGATCGCCGGCGAGCGTAACCTTTCATCAGATGGATGGGTGCAGTCGGCACCAAAATGCCTGCTGCGTAACAGAAAGGTTGCGAAATGAGTACGGTCCATTCATCAATCGATCGTCACCCGGATCTGTTAGCTCTTCGGGCGACTTATGACCGAGCGGCCGAGTCGATGGCGGCGCAATTCACCTTCGGGATGACGCTGTTGACGGCGGTGTATGCGGCCCTGTCACCGTGGATCGTCGGGTTCGACGGCACGTCCCGGCTGACGTTCAACAACTTCATCGTCGGCGCGGTGGTGGCCTTCCTGGCGTTCGGGCTGGCCTCGGCGCTGGACCGCACCCACGGTATGGCGTGGACCCTGCCGGTGTTCGGCGTGTGGTTCATCATCTCCCCCTGGGTCCTGCGGGACATGTCACCGACGCCCGGCATGATCTGGTCGAATGTGGTCGCCGGTGCGGTATTGACCGCCCTGGGGCTGACCGCCGCCTACTTCGGTAGGCGGGCCCGGCACGACGCGACCACGCCCGCGGCGTGACCTCGGTAAGCGGCTGACCGGCCGGACCGTCGGCCGGTCAGCCCAGTGCGGCGCTGTGCTGGTCGGCCACGATGTCATCGGACAGCGGCGCGATAGCGGCGATGATCTCCGCCGTGGTCGTCTCGGGTACACCGCACGCGGTCAGCGCAGCGGTGAGATGACCGACGGCCAGGTCGAACTGCAACCGACCGATGTTGCGGCCACGATGTGCCGCGGCCATCGACAGCCCCCGGTACGGCCCCGGGCCGCCGAGCGCTGCCGAGAAGAACGCGACCTGCTTGCGTTTGAGGGCGGTCATGTCGCTGTTGCGGAAGTAGCCGGCAAGCCGGGCGTCGCCCAGCACGCGCGCGTAGAAGTCCTCGACGACCGCGGTCAGCGCCGCGGCGCCGCCGATCTCGGAGTAGATGCAAGTCATCTGAATGTGTCCTCGGGGGTGTGGCGAACCATGCACCGACCAGCACACCGTCAGGGCGTTTCGCCGCCGTTAAAGCGCAGTCACGATCGTCGAAAGAACATTCACGCCGGTGGCATCCCCGCCGGCGACGGGCTACCCGCAGACCGCGCCGATGGCCGCCGAACCCACCAGCTTGCGGTACTTGGCCAGCACGCCGGTGGTGTAGCGCGGCGGGGGAGGGGTGAAACCGTCGGCGCGGGCGGCGAATTCGGCCGGGTCGGCCACCACGTCCAGCGTCGCGTTGGCCACGTCGAGGCGGATCGTGTCGCCGTCCCGCAGGAACGCCACGGGCCCGCCGTCCACCGCCTCGGGCGCGATGTGGCCGACGCACAGCCCGGTGGTGCCGCCGGAGAACCGGCCGTCGGTCAGCAACAGCACGTCTCTGCCGAGACCGGCACCCTTGATCGCGCCGGTGATGGCCAGCATCTCGCGCATCCCGGGACCGCCCTTGGGGCCCTCGTAGCGGATCACCACCGCATCTCCGGCGCTGATCGTGCCGTCTTCGAGCGCATCCAGTGCGGCCCGCTCGCCGTCGAAAACCCGTGCGGTGCCCTCGAACACGTCGGTGTCGAAGCCGGCCGACTTGACCACGGCCCCCTCCGGGGCCAGCGAGCCGCGCAGGATGGTGATGCCCCCGGTCGGGTGGATGGGGTTGGTCAGCGCGTGCAGCACCTTGCCGTCGACGACCGGGGGGTTGAGCTCGGCGATGTTCTCCGCCATCGTCTTTCCGGTGACGGTCAGGCAGTCGCCGTGCAACAAGCCGGCCTCCAGCAACGTCTTCAACATGACCGGCACCCCGCCGATCTTGTCGATGTCGAACATCACGTGCTGCCCGAACGGTTTCACGTCGGCCAGATGCGGCACCTTGGCGCCGACCCGGGAGAAGTCGGCCAGGGTCAGCTCGACCTCGGCCTCGTGCGCGATCGCCAGCAGGTGCAGCACCGCGTTGGTGGATCCGCCGAACGCCATCACCACCGCGATCGCGTTCTCGAACGCCTCCTTGGTCAGGATGTCGCGGGCGGTGATACCGCGGCGCAGCAACTCCACCACGGCCGCCCCGCTGCGCCGGGCGTAGCCGTCGCGGCGGCGATCGGCCGAGGGCGGCGAGGCGCTGCCTGGCAGCGACATACCGAGCGCCTCGGCCGCGCTGGCCATGGTGTTGGCCGTGTACATGCCGCCGCAGGCGCCCTCGCCGGGACAGATGGACCGCTCGATGATGTCGACGTCCTCGCGTGACATCAGCCCCCGCGAACAGGCCCCGACCGCCTCGAAGGCGTCGATGATCGTCACCTCGCGCTCGGTGCCGTCGGAGAGCTGGGCGTAGCCGGGCATGGTCGAGCCCGCGTAGAGGAACACCGCGGCCAGGTCGAGGCGCGCCGCGGCCATCAGCATCCCGGGCAGCGATTTGTCGCAGCCGGCCAGCAGCACCGAGCCGTCGAGCCGTTCGGCGGACATCACGGTCTCGACGCTGTCGGCGATCACCTCGCGCGACACCAGCGAGAAGTGCATGCCCTCGTGTCCCATCGAGATGCCGTCGGACACCGAGATGGTGCCGAACTCCAGCGGGTAGCCGCCGGCTTCGAAAACGCCCTCCTTGGCGGCCTTGGCCAGCCGGTCCAGCGACAGGTTGCAGGGGGTGATCTCGTTCCACGACGACGCCACGCCGATCTGAGACTTGGCGAAGTCCTCGTCGCCCATGCCCACCGCGCGCAGCATCCCGCGGGCGGCGGTCCGCTCCAGGCCGTCGGTGACGTCGCGGCTGCGGGGTTTGATGTCGACGGACGAGGTGTCGGTGCTTCCAGAATTCACCCGCTAAGTATGCCGGTAGGGGGTGGGCGGACCAAACGAATAAAATACCCCGCGGGGGTATGCGCTAAAGTGTGCGCATGAGATCCGCCGTCGCCGTCGTCGTGGCACTCGCCGTCAGCATCGCGGCCGGCGCCTGTCACCGCCCGCCGGAAACCCCGCCGGAGGCCGCTGTCTCGAGCAGTTCGGCGGCGGCCAACACCGGCAGCCCTGTCGACATCGCGTTCCTGGAGAACATGGTCGTACATCACCAGCAGGCCCTGGAGCTCACGGCGCTAGTCGGCGGGCGCAGCACCGATCCGGCGCTGTTGGCGCTTGCCAACCAGATCACCGCGCAGCAGCAAACCGAACTGCAGGGCTGCCAGGCGCAACTGCTGCAGTGGGAGGCGCCGTCTGGCGGGCACCACGCGGCCGCGGACATCCCCGGAATGGTGGATCGGGCCACCCTGGACCGACTGCGAGGCCTGCGCGGCCCTGCTTTCGACAAGCTCTGGCTGCAATCGATGATCGAACACCATCGTGGCGCGATCACCATGGCGCACAACGAGATCCAAGACGGCCAGAGCCCGGAGGCGATCAGCATCGCGCAGTCCCTGGCGGCACGGCAGCAGATTGAGATAGACCAGATGAACCAACAGTTGGGGGCGCTATGAGCACCGATGCACCCGGGTACTCCCCGCGGAAGGACAACTACGCCAAGCGGATGCGCCGCATCGAAGGCCAGGTGCGCGGCATCGCCAAGATGATCGACGAGGACAAGTACTGCATCGACGTCCTGACCCAGATCAGCGCGGTCAACAGCGCGCTGCGCTCGGTGGCGCTGAACCTGCTCGACGAGCATCTGGCGCACTGCGTTCGCGGTGCCGTCGCGTCCGGCGGCGAGGAGGCCGACGCCAAACTCACCGAGGCCACCGCCGCTATTGCGCGGTTGGTTCGTTCCTGACCCCCGCGCCGTTACCATGTGACCCAGCAGTTACCGGGAGCGCCATGCGCCAACACCACTCGACGCTGCCCCCACACCATGACTGTCGACACCGCAAAAGCCCGCAGCGGGCCGTGGACGCCCCGGACCACGGCCCAGTTGGCCATCCTGGCCGCCGCTGCGTTCATCTATGCCACCGCTGAGATCCTGCCGGTCGGGGCGCTGCCCGCGATCTCGGAGGGCCTGGGCGTCAGTGAAGCGCTGGTCGGCACCCTGCTGGCCTGGTATGCGGTGGTGGCAGCGGCGACGACGATTCCCCTGGTGCGCTGGACCGCGCACTGGCCGCGCCGCCGGGTGCTGCTGCTTACCCTGTTCTGTCTGACCGCTTCGCAGGTGATCTCGGCGATGGCGCCGAACTTCACCGTGCTGGCCGGCGGGCGGGCGCTGTGCGCCGTCACCCACGGCCTGATGTGGTCGGTGCTGGCGCCGATCGCCACTCGGTTGGTGCCGCCCAGTCACTCCGGGCGGGCGACCACGGCGATCTACGTGGGCACCAGCTTGGCACTGGTGGTCGGTATCCCGCTGACCTCGGCCATGAGCCTGCTGTGGGGCTGGCGGCTGGCGGTGGTGGTGATCACCGTGGCGGCGGCGGCCATCACCGTGGCGGCGCGGTTCGCGCTGCCCGCGCTGGTGCTCAGCACCGACCAGCTGGCGTTGGTCGGCCACCACCATTACCGCAATGGCCGGTTGTTGGGCGTGAGCGCGGTGATGCTGATCGCGGTCATGGGCCACTTCATCTCCTACACCTTCATCGTGGTGATCATCGGCGACGTGGTCGGCGTCCCGGGGGCCCGACTGGCCTGGCTGTTGGCGGCGTTCGGGGCGGCGGGGCTGATCGCGATGCCGATGTTGGCCCGCCCACTGGATCACCGGCCCAAGGCGATCACCGGGGGCTGCATGGCTGCGATGTCGGCGGCTTTCGTCGTCTTGGCGTCGCTGTCGATCGGCGGGCACCACACGACCGGCACGACACTTGCGGGAGCGGCGGCGATCGTGCTCTGGGGTGCCATGGCGATGGCGGTGTCGCCGATGTTGCAGTCCGCGGCGATGCGCACTGCGCCCGACGATCCCGATGGTGCGTCGGGTCTGTACGTGACGGCGTTTCAGGTCGGCATCACCGGGGGATCGCTGGCCGGCGGCCTGCTGTTCGAGCGGGCCGGAACGTCGGCGATGCTCAGCGCATCGGCACTGCTGGTGGGCCTCGCGGCGGTGGGGATCGCGGTCAGCAAGCGGTTGTTCGTCGTTCCCTGACGTAACAGGGGCGGTTACCTTCGCCACTGCGTCGCCGCTAGAAACCGCAGGTCAGTGGGATCTCCGACCCGGTTTCGGAACGTTTTCGGCTCGCTGTACGAGTTAGCTGGCGGTCGCCTTGTGCCACACTTGAAGCCAAGATTGTCCACCGGAGGTAGACGCATGTCGGGATGGAAGCTCGCGGGCATCGGGGCTTGGCTGTCCACCGCGGGAATGGCCGCGGTGCTCACGCTGGGCTGCGGGGTGGCGCTGGCCGACCCGCCGCAGCAGCCCGGGGAGCCCGCGCCGGTGAACGCCGGCCCGGTCGACCCGTTCGCGCCGCCTCCGGCGGAGTTGCCGCCGCCGGACCCCTTCGCGCCGCCTCCGGACCCGTTCGCGCCGCCTCCGCCGCCGGCGGACCCGATGGCGTTCCCGCCGCCGGCGGAGCCCGCTCCGGCGGCCGCGGGCGAGCCGGTGCCGGGTGAGCCGGTGCCGGGCGAGCCGCTGCCGGGCCAGCCGCTGCCGGGCGAGCCGGGTGCGGCACAGCCGGGTGCGGTACCGGTCGCTGCCGGGCCGGTGGCCGGGCAGAACCCGGAGCCGTTCACCGGCACCCCGCCGTTCCTGCCGCCGTCGTTCAACCCGCTGGACGGCTCGCTGGTGGGTGTGGCCAAGCCGATCATCATCAACTTCCAGCGGCCGATCGCCGACAAGGCCATGGCCGAGCAGGCGATCCACATCTCCTCGAACCCGCCGGTGCCCGGCAAGTTCTACTGGATGACGCCCAGCCAGGTGCGGTGGCGGCCGTTCAACTTCTGGCCCGCCCGCACCACCGTCACCGTCGACGCGGCCGGCACCAAGTCGAGCTTCCGCACCGGGGACTCGCTGGTGGCCACCGCCGACGACAAGACCCACCAGATGACGATCACCCGGAACGGCAAGCTGGAGAAGACCTTCCCGATGTCGATGGGTATGTCGACCGGCGGCCACGAGACCCCCAACGGCACCTACTACGTGTTGGAGAAGATGCCCACCCTGGTGATGGACTCGTCGACCTACGGGGTGCCGATCAACTCCACCTACGGCTACAAGGTGACCGTGCAGGATGCGGTCCGCATCGACAACAGCGGCGGCTTCGTGCACAGCGCCCCGTGGTCGGTCAACGACCAGGGCAAGCGCAACGTCAGCCACGGCTGCATCAACTTGAGCCCGGCCAACGCCAAGTGGTTCTACGACAACTTCGGCAGCGGTGACCCGGTCGTGGTGAAGAACTCCGTCGGCACCTACACCAAGAACGACGGCGCCCAAGACTGGCAGATGTAGTGCCGCGATCCCCGCTCGCGCACTAAAGCGCAATAAAACAGGTCAGTTCCAGATGCGGACCCGCTGGGCGGGCTCCAGGTACAGCGCGTCGTCACGCGTGACACCGAACGCCTCGTAAAACGCGTCGATGTTGCGGATCACCCCGTTGCAGCGGAACTCCGGCGGTGAATGCGGATCGGTCGCCAGTCGCCGGATCGCCTCGGCGTCACGGGATTTGGTGCGCCATACCTGCGCCCAGCCGTAGAAGACGCGCTGCACCCCGGTCAGGCCGTCGATCACCGGGGCCTCGGCGCCGCCCAGCGACAGCTGGTAGGCCAGCAGGGCGATCGAGAGCCCGCCGAGGTCACCGATGTTCTCCCCGACGGTGAACGACCCGTTCACGTGGCGCCCGTCGCCCAGCGCCCGCGGCACGTAAGTGTCGTATTGCGCGATCAAAGCGTCTGTGCGCGTACCGAATTCGCTGCGGTCGGCATCGGTCCACCAGTCGATCAGGTTGCCGTCGCCGTCATACTTGGCGCCCTGGTCGTCGAAACCGTGGCCGATCTCGTGGCCGATCACCGCACCGATCCCGCCGTAGTTGGCCGCGTCGTCGGCCTCGGGGTCGAAGAACGGCGGCTGCAGGATGGCGGCGGGGAAGACGATCTCGTTCATGCCCGGGTTGTAGTAGGCGTTGACGGTCTGCGGTGTCATGAACCATTCATCGCGGTCCACCGGCGAGCCCAGCTTCGCCAGTTCGCGGTCGTAGTTGACCGCGTAGGCCCGCAGGAAGTTGCCGTACAGGTCAGCGGGATCGGTGACCACGGCCGAATAATCCCGCCAGCGCGCCGGGTAGCCGACCTTGGCGGTGAACTTGTCCAGTTTGGCCAGGGCCCGCTCCCGGGTCTCGGGGGTCATCCAATCCAGGCCGGCGATGCTGACCCGGTAGGCCTCCCGCAGGTTCGCCACCAGCGCATCGATGCGCGCCTTGGCATCGGGCGGGAAATGCTTTGCGACGTAAAGCTTTCCGACGGCGTCGCCCATCATCGACTCCACCAGGGAGACGCCGCGCTTCCACCGGTCCCGGATTTGCTCGGTGCCCGAGAGCCGGCGCCCGTAGAACTCGAAGTCCTCGGCGACCAGGTCATCGGTCAAGATTCCGGCCCGGCCGTGAATGAGCCGCCACCGCGCCCAGTCCCGCCAAACGGCGAGCTCGACGGAGTGCCACAGCGCGGCGAACGCGGTCAGGTAGTCGGGCTGGCGCACCACGAGTTCGGCGGTGACCTCACCGGAGACCCCGAGGGCGCCGACCCAGCCCGCCCAGTCGAAACCGGGCGCCTCCTGCGGCAGCCCGGCGAAGGTGCGCAGGTTGTAGCTCAGCTCGGCGTCGCGACGCTTCACCACGTCCCAGTGCGCGCCGGCCAGTTGTGTTTCCAGCGCCACGATGCGAGCCGCGACCGCGGCGTGCTCGGCGGCGTCCCCGCCATAGACCAGCGCGAACATCCCCGCGATGTGGTCGGGGTAGGCGGCCAAGATCTCGGCGTGCTGCCCGTCGCGGTAGTACGACTCGTCCGGCAGCCCGAGACCGGACTGGGTCAGGTGCAGCAGGTAACGGGTGGAGTCCTTCGAATCGGTGTCCACATACAGCCCGACGGCGCCGCCGACGCCGGTGCGCTGGCAGGCGCCCAGCACCGCCGCCAGGGCGTCGCGGTCACCGGCGTGCTCGATCGCGGCCAACTCCGCCAGCAGCGGCTGCACACCGCGGGCCTGCACGGTCTGCTCGTCGAGGAAGCTCGCGTACAGATCGCCGATCCGTCGTTCATCGGTCCCGGCCGGCGCGCCCGACTTGGCGGCTTCGGTGAGCAGATCGCGGACCTGGATCTCGGCCCGGTCGAACAGGGCGCGGAAGGCTCCGTCGGTGGCGCGGTCCGGCGGCATCTCGTAGCTGTCGAGCCAGCGGCCGTTGACATGACCGAACAGGTCGTCCTGCGGGCGGACGGCCCTGTCGAGATGGCTGAGATCGAGGCCGGAACGCGTCGCTGGTGAGGTCATCGGTGCCCATCCTTTCACGGCGAACGGTACAGCCGTCCTGTAGCGTCACCGCCATGCCTGACGAGGAGCAGCCCGACATCTCCAACGAAACGGACGACGGCGTCGGCGATCCCGGTTCGACCACCGCGGAGGCGGCCGGCGCCGAGGGCGAAGCCGACGAGAGACCGGTCGTCAAAAAGCCCGCCCCCGGCAAGCGGGCGCCGGCGGCCAAAGAGGCCAAAGGCGCCATGTTCTCCAGCTACGGCCTGGTGTCGGCGTTCCTCGGACTGGTCGCGGTGGCCGCGTTGGTCTTCGGTCTGATCACCTGGAATATGCACCGCGGCGATGTCGACGAGCGCTCCTACCGCAGCCGCGTCCTGCAGACCGCGGCCAGCTGGACCAGCGTGCTGATCAACCTGAACGCCGAGAACGTCGAGAAGGGCATGGCGCGACTGCGCGACAAGACCGTCGGCGAACTCAACAGCGAGTTCGACGCCGCGTTGGCGCCCTACCGCGATGTGGTGCAGAAGATCCAATCCCGCAGCAGCGGCCGGATCGAGGCGGTCGCCATCGAGACGGAACGCCACAACCTGGACGATCCGGCCGCCACCACCGAGCAGGCGTCGACTCCCGGCCGCACCGACCCGGTGATGGTGATCGCCACGTCGATCGCCGAGAACGTCGGCGGCCGGCCGCAGACCGTGCACTGGGCGCTGCACCTCGACGTCAGCGACGTCGACGGGCACCTGATGATTTCTCGATTGAGGTCGATCCGATGAGCAAGCTGGGGAACCTGAAATCGCGGGCGCTGTGGCGCGTCCTGGCTTTCGACATCGCCGCTCCGCTGGCCGCGATCGCCGGTCTGCTGTTTTTCGGGCTGGTCAAAGATTGGCCGCTGTGGTGGGTGTCGGTCTGCTCGGTGCTGGTGCTGCTCATCGTCGAGGGCATGGTGGTGAACTTCCTGCTGCTACGCCGTGACGGGGTCACGGTCGGCACTGACGACGACCGGCCGGGCCTGCGACTGGGCGTGGCCGGCCTGGCCGCCACGGCGCTGGTCGTCGCAGCGGTGTTCGGATATCTGGACTGGACGGTGCCCGATCAGGAACTCGAGGCCGACTCCGGTGAGGTGGTCAAGACCGCCGTCGCGATGGCAGAGGCCGCGGCGACCGTCTCGCCGGCCAACCCGGACGCGTCGATCGAGAAGGCAGCGACCTTCATGGTCCCCGACCGGGTCAACGCTTTCCGGGAGAGCATCGGCCGCACCGCCACCGAGATGGCCAACCGCAACATCGCCGTGGACGCGCAGGCGCTCAGCGCCGGCGTCGAGGCGCTCGGGCCTTCGGCAGCTCGGGTCGCGGTGGTGCTGCGCAGCGTGCAGTCGGTGGCGAACCAGCAGGTGAAGCAGGCGGTGGTGCCGGTGCGGGTGACGCTGACCAAGCGCGGAGATCAGTGGATGGTGCTGGAGATGTCCCCGATCCACGCGCGCTGACGCGCGGCGTCAGATGGCTCAGAGTTGTCCGGGGTCGCCGCGGGTGTGCATCTTGACGAACCGGTCCGACAGTCGCCGCATCCGGATCATCAGCGAGGCCGGCGGACTGACCGTGCCGTCCAGGTATTCGCTCAGCGTGTCGGCGGGCACCCCGACCCGCGAGCAGAATTCCTGACGGCTCAGGCCCGACCGCTCGATCAACACCCGCACGTGGCGGGCGACCTCGGCGCGTTCGTTGGCCTCCAGGTGGTCGCGGGCCCGGGCCAGCACCTCCGCGAGCGCCTTGGAGATGCCGTAGGGTTCGGTGCCCTCCAGCACCTCTTCGACCTGGCGCGCGGTGCGCCCGTACGGGTCGCGCTTGAGGGCGACCACGATCAGCTGCCAGGTGGTGATATCGCCGGTCTGTAGCGCCGAGCGGATGGCGGAGGTCGGCCAGAACTCCACCGGCCGGTCGGTGCCACCGGGCCGGGAATCGGGCCGGGATTGTCCCCGGAGTGGCAGCGATCCGCTGCGTCGGTCCGCGGCCAACGTCACCTCGCCTCCTCCAACATCGCCACCGCCACCGCCAGGCAGCGTCCCCGGACGTGTTCCCAGTCCGTGTCCGCTCGGGGCGCACCGCCGCCGGAGTAGTCCTCCTCGCGTTGGGCGGGTTCCGGGTCGGCGAGCCGACAGACCAGCTGCGTGGCCATCCATCGTCGTTCGGCTGGTTGCCCAGAGTAGTACTTGTCGATCTCCTTGAGTGCCTCAGCAACGGTTTTCGGGTCCAGTACGTCGGCGAGCTCGGCGAGCTCCGCGTAATCCCGGCGGCTGTTACGTGACATCAGCAGGTAGCCCTTGAGCCGCAGTGTCTCGGCGCCGGTGGGAATCTGCAGCCGGTCGCCGGTGGGCAGTTGCACGGCCGCGGTCTCCATCGGGCGGCGACGCGTCAACGCCGGGCCCTCGAGCCCGATCTCGTTTGCTACCCACGCCTCGGTCTCCAGCGCGTCGAGGGCGACCGCGAGCCGGCGCCGCCACACCGTCACCGGGTGCACCGGCCGCACCGCCTTCGGCATCGCCCGGCCGGTGCCGGTGCGCGACTGCCACCCGCCGGCCAGCCTGGCCAGCGGGTGGGCCCTCGCCTTGCCGCCGGCGGGCACCGCCGCCGCACCGACCGGTAGCACTTCGATCTTGCTGGTTGCTATCTCGGCAAGGCCGCAGCCGCGCAGTGCCAGCGGGTCGCCGACGCAGACGGCGTCGGGAACCAGCTCTTTGAGCTTCGCCGCCGACTTGACCACCACCCGAAGGTCGGCGCTGGGGGTGATCAGCGCGGAGATGTCATCGGGGATCACCACGACGTCGCCCAGCTCGACTGTGGGCAGCGGCTTCTCGAAGTCCACCGAGGGCAGGATCCGGGCCAGCCAGCGCGGCAGCCACCAGTTCCACTCGTCGAACATCTTCATCAGCGCCGGCACCAGCACCAACCGCACCACCGTGGCGTCCACCGCGATCGCCACCGCGCAGGCCACCCCGAGTTCGGCGACCAACGGCATGCCGGCGAACGCGAAGCCGATGAACACCGCGATCATGATCAAAGCGGCGCTGGTGATGGTGCGCGCACTGCTGCTCACCCCGTGGGCGACGGCGTCATGGGTGTTGCCGGACTGCAGAAAACGCTCCCGGATCCGGGTCAGCAGAAAGATCTCGTAGTCCATCGACAGACCGAACGTCATCGCCAGCACGATCGGCGGGATGAAGCTGTCGATCGAGCCGGTGGGCGCGAACCCGAGTCGCTCCAGCCACCCCCACTGGAACACCACGACCAGGCTTCCGTAGGCGGCCCCCACCGACAGCACGGTCATCACGACGCCCTTGAACGCCAGGAACACCGACTGGATCGAGATCAACAGCATCAGGAACGCGATCACGGCCACGAATACCAGCACCAGCGGTTCGGCCGCCGCGACCCGGTCGTCGAAGTCCTTGATCAACGCGGTGGGTCCACCGACGTCGACCCGCACCGACGGCGACCCGGCCGCTTCGGGCAGGTGTTCGCGCATCCAGTCGATGGTCTCGCGCGCGGCCATGTCCTCAGGGTCGACCGACAGCACCGCAGACAGCAACCCACTGCTGTCGTCGTCGCCGAAGACCGGCGGGGACACCGAGGCGATGTTGGGGGCCTGCGTCATCGCCTGGCGGACCGCCAGGAACGTCTGGGCATGCTCGGGTGCCGATGCGTGCGCGTCGGGAACCGTGACCAGCACCCGGACCGGCCCCAACGCGCCGGGACCGAGGGCTTGCGCAGCCGCGGCCACTCCGCCCCGGATCTCATGGGACGAGTCGAACTGGCGGAGCATGCTGTTGCCCTGTTCCAGCGACAGCACCGGCGCCGCGAGCGTCAGCAGGAACCCGGCGGCCAGCAGCGCTGACACCCAGGGGCGGCGCATCACCCCCGCCGTCCAGCGGGTCCAGAACCGGGACTGGGTCGCCTGCGGGCGGCGCGCCCAGTGCAACAGCGCCGAGCGTTTGGCGACCGGACGTCCGAACACCGCCAACACCACGGGGGTGAGGGTGACCGCGGCCAGTACGGCGACCGAGACCGCCAGGATCGCCCCGGTGGCCATCGACACCAGCACCGGGGTGTTGATCAGGTAGATGCCGGTCAGGGAGGCCACCACGGTCAGGCCGGAGAGCACCACGGCCAGCCCGGATGTCGCCATGGCCGCATCGGCGGCCTCCTGGGGCTGGCGGCCGGCCCGCAGTTCTTCGCGGAAGCGCATCAGGATGAACAGTGAGTAGTCGATCGCCAGCGCGATCCCGAACATCGACACCGTCGAGGTGACGAACACCGACATCGCGGTGAACATCGACAGCAGATAGACCAGTCCCATGGTGACGACGACGGTGCCGATCCCGAGCGCCAGCGGGATGGCGGCGGCCGCCAGTGAACCGAACACCGCCAGCAACACGATCAGCACGATCGGCATGTTCCATTGTTCGGCGTCCGCGATGTCCTGCTTGGTCTTCGCCGACGCCGCCGCCCCCAGGGCGCCCTGGCCGATCACATACAGATTCACCGAGCCGTTCTCGATCCGGCCGGGCTGGTCGCCTTCCACCCCCAGCTTGGCCCGCAGCTTCTTGGCGACGTCGACCGCGCCGGTGTTGTCGAAGTCCACCCGCAGCGACACCACGTAGGGCCGGTCGGGGCGTGGCGGCGGCTGTGCTCGATCGGGCATCACCGTGACGCTGGACGCCTCGCCGGCGACGCGCTGGAGCAGTGCAACGGCGTTCTTCATGTCCTGATAGGTGGCATCGGCGCGGGGAGCGGCCACCAGAGCCAGCGGCGAGGTGCCTTGGTCGGGGAAGTGTTCCTCGAGCCGATACTGCACGTTCAGCGACTGGGACCCCGCCACCTCGAAGCCCCCGCCGGTGAGGTGACCGGACTGGGTTCCGGCCAGGTAGAGCGAGAGGAGCACAGCCAGAAGCCAACCTGTGAAGACCACCCAGCGGAATCTGCGCAGGTTGCTACTGAGGCGCATCATGAACTGCTGGATTTCGGCTCTCCCCGCTCTCGCCCGCACCGGTGCCTCGCGTGCTGCGAGCCTACCGCAGCCCACTGATGCGCCGGGGGTTTCCCGTCGCCTCTGAGCTGGTCTGATGCTGTCCGGGAACCGCACTGTGACCAGGCTGACGTGCGCTCGGGTGGCGGCGGTCGATCAGGGCTGACAGGATCGCGTACGGACCCCCGGATCGTGCCGTTGCTGCCGGGAGACTTCCCGCCCATACCGAACACCCCGAGTGTGGTCCGCAACGTGGGGGACCGAGGCGCACACCCGCAGCCGTGAGGAGAATTCGTGAACACCACCCGTGCCCTGTCCGGCCTCGGGGTCATTGCCGCCGCATCCGTAGGCGGCATCACCGCCGCGGTGCTGGCCGGCCCCTCCACGCCGTCGGCGACCGCGTCCAAGGATCCCTGCGTGGCCAGTGAGGTGGCCCGGACGGTGGGTAAAGCCGTCACCTCGGCCGGCGACTACCTCGACTCGCACCCGGACACCAACCAGGTGCTGACCGGGGCCCTGCAGCAGCAACCCGGCCCGCAGACCCTGGCGAACCTCAAGGGCTACTTCGACGCCAACCCGAAGGTCGGCGACGACCTGGCCAAGATCACCGCGCCGGTGCAGGAGATGAGTGACCGGTGCAAGCTGGCTGTCAACCTGCCGCAGGTGCTCGGGCTGCTGCAGGCCGCCCAGGCCCACGGTGGCCTGCCGGGCGGCCGGCCGGTAGTCGGCCCGCCGGCCGGGGGCGTAACCCAGCCGGTGGCGGTTCGGTAGCGCCCTCCTCGGCCGTGTCGTCGGTGCGGAAGACGAAAAAGAACACCACCCAGCCGACGGCGCCGACCAGCAGCCAGCTGACCATCCGATAGATCAGCACCGCGGAGATCGCTTCCGGCAAGGTCAGCCCGCTGGACACCAGCCCGGGCACCAACACGGCCTCGACCACCAGCAGTCCGCCCGGCATCAGTGGAATCGTTCCCGCGGCGCGGGCGGCGGCATAGGCCACCGTCAAACCCGCCACCGATGCCTGCCCCCCGGCGGCGTAGGCCGCGCAGGCCAGGCAGGCGACGTCGGCGACCCAATTGAACAACGACCAGCCGAATGCCGTCGACGCCGCGCGGCGGCCCAGGCTGACCGACTCCAGTTGCCCCAGCAGTCGGCGCCAGGTCGCCAGGCCGGTGCCTGCGGGCTTGTCGCGCACCGAGTTGACCCAGCACAGCACCCGGACACCGATACCGTCGATCAACTCCGGCCGCGCCGCGACCGCCTGGGCCAGCAACAGCAGCGCGACGAAGCCGCCGAGGGTGAACAGGAGAGAGAACGGGTTGCTGCGCGCACCGAGCAGGAAAGCGCCACCGAGCCCCAACAGCGCCAGCCCGAGCGCCTGCAGCACTCCCGACATCACCAGCTGCCACGACGCCACCACCGGCGACGCACCCCAACGCCGTTGCTGGCGGTACAGGAATGTCGTCGACAGCACCGGACCGCCCGGCAGCGTGGTGGACAACGAGTTGGCGGCGTAGAAGGCTGCCTCGGATCGCCACTGGGTGACGCGCACCCCGGCCGAGCGCAGCAGGGTGCGCTGGATCTGGGCGAAGCTGTGCATGGACGCCGCTGCCGCCAGGATCCCGCCGAACAGCCAGCGCCGGTCGGCGCTGCAAAGGCTGCGCCACGCCGCGGCGAGCTGATCCCACACCAGCACCACCTCGACGGTCAGCACCACCGCGACCAGACCGAGGACCACTGGACGCGCCCAGGTGCGGACGCCGGTGAGACGTTGCGGGGCCCGGGTCGGGACACCGATTACGTCGTGGGACACGAAACTAGAGGTTAGCCGCGCACCATCGAGATTCTCACTAGTCGATGTGCTGTCGCTGCGGCATCGTTACGCTACCGGAATGTCAGCCAGCACAGACGAATCCGTACACCCGACGGTGCGCAAAGCGGCGGCGTGGGCCTGGCGCCTGCTGGTGTTGTTCGCCGCGGCGCTGGTGGTGCTGCTGATCGCCCGGCGGCTGGAAGTGATCGTCGTCCCGGTGGCGCTGGCGATGATGATGTCGGCGTTGTTGCTACCCGGCGTGGATTGGCTCGACCGGCGCGGCGTGCCTCGCGGCCTGGCGGTGTTTCTGCTGCTGCTCGGCGGGCTGGCGGCGCTCGCGGGGTTGCTGAGCTTCGTGGTCGACCAGTTCATCGACGGGGTGCCCGAGCTGGTCGAGCAAGTCACCCAGGTGGTCAACTCGACCCAGCGGTGGCTGATCGAAGGCCCCCTGCATCTGAGCGGCGAACAGATCGACCGCGCCGGCGAAACCGTGATCAACGGCTTACGCAACAATCAGGCCAAGCTGACCAGCGGGGCGCTGTCGACGGCCGAGACCATGGCCAAGATCTTCACCGGCGCCTTCGTCGTGCTGTTCACCTTGATCTTCTTCCTCTACGGCGGCCGCAACATCTGGCACTTCGTCGTCAAGTTCTTCCCGAGCGGGGTACGCGACAGGGTGCATGCGGCCGGGGTCGCGGGTTTCGAGTCGCTGATCGGCTACATCCGGGCCACCTTCCTGGTGGCACTGGTCGACGCCGTCGGCATCGGCGTCGGGCTGGCGATCATGGCGGTGCCGTTGGCCTTGCCGCTGGCCTCGCTGGTTTTCCTGGGAGCCTTCGTACCGCTGGTCGGTGCGGTGCTCACGGGATTGCTGGCGGTGCTCGTCGCCCTGATAGCCAAGGGCTGGGTCTATGGGTTGGTGACGCTGGGCCTGATCATCGCGGTCAACCAGCTGGAAGCCCACGTGCTGCAACCGTTGGTGATGGGTCGCGCGGTGTCGATCCACCCGCTGGGGGTGGTGCTGGGCATCTCCACCGGGGGGATCCTGGCGGGCATCGTCGGCGCGCTGCTGGCGGTACCGACGATCGCCTTCATCGACCGGGCGGTGCGGGTACTGGTCGGTTCGTCGGACGACGGCGGGTCCGAGGGCGGCTTGCTCGAAGCCGAACCCGACGAGGTCAGTACCGGCCCTCCCGACGCAGTAGCTCCGCCGCACTGAGACCGCCGGCGGCACCGCGGCGCTGCGGGTCGTCCCCGGCCTTGTCGCCCTTGTCGCCCTTGTCGGCCTTATCGCCCGCAGCGGTGAGCTTCTCGGTCGGCGGGGTGTCCGGGTCGGAAGGGGCGCCTTGGGAACCCGGAACCGGGATGGCGGTGGTCGGGGCGTTCTCGTCGTCGCCGGCGTCCTGCGGAGGCACCGGCAGCGCCCGTGTCCGCTCGTCGCCACGGCCGCCGCGCAGTTCGCCGAGCCAGGATTCGATTTCGCGTTCCGGAACGTCGCCCGGCGATTCCACCCGCTCGGTCACCGCATCGGCGGCGGAGAATCGGGTGGTCGGCGCATCAGGCGAACCGGTGTTGATCCGGTTGGTCCGGGCGCCCGACGGGTTGCCGGTCACCGGCCGGGTCGGCAACTGCTCACTGGGCCGCGAGCGCGCCTGGGCGGACCCGCTCGGTGCGGGGTGAGTCGGATCGTGCACGGGGCGCGGCGCGCCGGCGCCTACCGCTGCGGGGGCGGGCGTCGCAGCCGGGAAGCGGCGGGTCACCTTGCGCCGCTCGTCGGGCAGCCGGATCTCGCCCAGCCCGATCCGGTGCTGGAGGCGCTTCATCCAGCGTGGAGCCCACCAGCAGTCGTCGCCGAGCAGTTTCATCACCGACGGCACCAGGAACATCCGGATCACGGTGGCATCCAGCAACAGCGCCGCCATCAGGCCGAACGCCAGATACTTCATCATCACCAGATCGGAGAACACGAACGATGCCGCGACCACCGCCAGGATCAGCGCGGCCGCGGTGATTAGACGACCGGTGGTTGCCGTGCCGATCCGGATCGCCTCGGCGGTGGACATCCCGGATTCTCGGGCCTCCACCATCCGGGAGACCAGGAAGACCTCGTAGTCGGTGGCCAGGCCCCAGCCGACCGCGACCACCAGCGCGATCACCACCACCATCAGCGGCGTGGGGGTGAAGTTCAACAGCTCGGCGCCGTGCCCGTCGACAAATATCCAGGTCAGGATGCCCATCGTCGACCCAAGGGTGAGCGCGCTCATCACCGCGGCCTTCAATGGCAGCACCAGCGACCCGAACGCCAGGAACATTAACAACGTGGTGGTGGTCAGCAGAATGAACACCATCAGCGGCCCTTGCCTGACCAACGCGTGGATGCTGTCCTGCTCGAGTGCGGGGGTGCCCCCGACCAGCACGTCGAGGCCCTTGGGGGTGCTCATATGGCGCAGCGCCTTGATCTTCTGCGCGGCCTCGTCGCGGGTGATCAAGCCGTTTTCGATCACCCGGGTGGAGGTCTCCTTCGAGGCCCCGGGCAGATAGGGCCGTTCTTTCCACATCTCGTCGGGGTCGTCCTCGGGGACGACGAACCCGCTGATCGACATCGCCCGACTGCGCACCTCGGCGACCTGCTGGTCGGTCACCGGTTTATCGTTGTCGCTCTTGATCACCAGGGTCAGCTTCTCGGTGCGGAAGCCGGGGAAAATCTCGTCGAATTGCTCCTGGGCCATCCGGGCGGTGTTGTCCGGCGGGAGATATTTCTCGCTCATCCCGCCGAACGTCAGCCTGCCCAGCGGGATGATCAGCAGGATCATCGCGACCACGATGGGGATCGCGAAGACCAGCGGCCGCTGCATCACGAAGTTGACCAGCTTGCCCCAGAACCCGGCCTCGACCTCTTCGCGGGTCTTGGTCTTCTGAGTCTTCTCGGCGAACCAGCCGATGATGCGGTTGGAGAACTCCCAATCCCGCAGGAACGGAATGCGGTAGAGGGTGCGCACCCCCAGCGCGTCCACATTGGTGCCCAGCACGCCAAGAATGGCCGGCAGCAGGGTGATCGACAGCAGGGCCGCCAGTCCCACCGAGGCGAAGATTGCGTAGGTTATCGCCTTGACGAAGCCCTGCGGCAGCACGAGCAGGCTGGCACCCGACACGATGATCAGCACCGCCGAGAACACCACGGTGCGTCCGGCCGTCATCACCGAACGGCGGACCGCCGCCTCGGTGTCGTAGCCCTCGGCGATCTCCTCGCGAAATCGGCTCACCACGAACAGGCCGTAGTCGATCGCGATACCGAGGCCGATCAGCGACACCACCGGTTGGGCGAAGAAGTTGATCGGCCCGAATATGGCGGCGAACCGCAGGATGCCGGTGGC
Organism: Mycolicibacter sinensis; assembly: GCF_001667375.1. Taxonomy (GTDB): domain Bacteria; phylum Actinomycetota; class Actinomycetes; order Mycobacteriales; family Mycobacteriaceae; genus Mycobacterium; species Mycobacterium sinense_A. The sequence continues at coordinate 36,695 of NZ_LZIN01000098.1, forward strand.
GCCGGCAATGCTCAAACCACCCACGATGACCGGCAAGCTGGCGGCGACGACCCCACCGAACACGAAGAACAGCACCACCGCCACCAACGGCAGCGCCAGCACCTCCATCCGCTTCTGGTCGCTGGCGATGGTGCCGGTCAATTCACTGGCGATCGGCTGCAGGCCGGCCAGTTCGACCTTGCCCCCGTCGAGTTTCTGCAGATCGGGCTGGACCGCCTGGTAGTTCTTCAAGATGGTGTCGTCGTCGTCACCCTTGAGTTGGATCGACGCGAACGCGTGCTTCTTGTCGGGGTCGGCCATGGTGGCCAGCGCTTCGGGATTGGTGAAGTAGCCGACCCAGCTCATGATCTGGTCGGGGTGGTCGTTTTTGACCTGGTTCAGCCCGTCTTTGACGCCGTCGAACCACCGCTTGTTATCGACGGTCTCGCCTTTGGGGGCGGTGAAGATCGCCACCACATGGCTGGTGCGGTCCCGGCCGTAGGCCTCGTCGCCGAGCACCGATGCCTTCACCGACTGGCTGCCGTCGTCGTAGAAGCCGCTCTGGGTGACGTGGTCGCCCAGGCTCATCCCGTAGACCCCGCCGCCCAGACAGAGCGCCACCATCACGCCGATTACGATGAACCGGTAGCGGTATACAGTTCGACCCCACCAGGCGAACACCTATACGCTCCTCACTAAAATCTGTTGAGAGATCTTTCGACCCGCGCGCCCCATTTCAGGCTCTCCAGTTGTCACTCGCGCGAGGCCAGCAGTGAGCTCAGCGGCCGGAACGGCTGCAGCCATGCCCCTTGCTCCGGCAGCGAATCCAGGCTGATCCGCGGCAGCCGCTCCCGGAACACACCAGGAATGTCTTCCAGGTCGACAAACTCCAAGCTATCCGAGGCTAGCGCCCAGCTGGCATGTTCGCGAAATCCGAGCACGCAGACCGCGATGCCCAGCGCGCGAAGTTCTTCCAGTGGTTCCCGGAACGCCTGGCCGTCGGCAGAAGCCACCGCCACCGCGGCCAGCCCCTGCTCCTTACGTAACGCAATGTGTTCCAGCATGTCGGAATCGACATCGCTGTCCTCGTCGATCTTCGGCTTGGCGAAGACCGCGAAACCCACGTTACGCAACGCCTCCACCCACGGCCGGACGACGTCGGCGCTGCCCGGGGCGATGTTGGTGAACACCGTGGCCTCGGGTTCGACCGGCCATTGCGGGTGGCTCGCCGAAATCTCGGCGGTGCGATTGAGCAGCCAGCGGCCCAGCGCGTCGAACCGGGGCCGCTCCACCCCGGTCGGACGCCGGCCCAGGATCGCACCCAGGCCCATGTCCAGATTCGGGGCGTCCCAGACGAGCAGCACCCGACGGGCCGGTGGCCCCGGGGAGGCCGGCTCCTGCGGGATCTCCGTCGTTGGGCCCGGCACCTCCGCCACGGTGTCGCTCACAGCGGCTTCTCCCAGATCAGCTCGGTGATCGCGCTGCCCGCGTCGCGGCCCTTCGCTTCGTATTTGGTGGTGGGCCGGGCGACTGAGATGGGTAAGCCGGCGCCTTCGGACGGGTCTGTCACTCGGCGCAGGCGGGGCTCGCCGTCGCCGGACTCGGCGATCTGTTCGGCGTAGCCGGCATGGTCGGTCGCCGCGTGCAGCACCCCGCCCGGCCGCAGCCGATCGGCGATCAGGGCCAGGGTGGACGGTTGCAGCAACCGCCGCTTGTGGTGCCGGGCCTTGGGCCACGGGTCCGGGAAGAACACCCGCACCCCGGTCAGCGAAGCCGGGGCTATCAGGTGTTCGAGCACGTCGAGGCCATCGCCACGCAGCAGCCGGATGTTGCCCACCTGTTCGCGCTCGATTGCGCAGAGCAACTGCGCCAGCCCGCGCTCGTAGACCTCGACGGCGATCACGTCGAGATCCGGTTCGGCGCGGGCCATCGCGACCGTGGAGCTACCGGCTCCACAGCCGATCTCGAGTACCACCGGGGCCTCACGGCCGAACCAGCGGTGCGGGTCCAGCGGCTCGGGACGGCCGGGCCCCTCCGGCGGCAGCACGTCGGCGCCCAACTGAGGCCAGAGCCGCTCCCAGGTCTGGCGCTGGCCGGCGGAGAGCGCGGAGTGGCGATAGCGGACGCTGAAGTTGCGGGCGCGTCGTGGAGTCGGCGCTTCGGTACCGGCGACGTCTGATGGCGTCTCGACGTCGCGCTGCGCATGCATGCAGTCCATGGTGGCCCATGGACTGTGGTGTACCCACGGCGCGGTGCACATTGATACCCAACAGTTAGCACCGTGGTGACTCGCTTCACACGGGCACAGCTGACAACATGGCCTCAGTGGGGCGGGCCGATTGGGCGATGTGGGAGGCATGGTCGTGACACAGGGGCACCAGCTCTTCGCTGCCGAGCTGACTCGGCTGGCCGGCGAGATCTGCAATCCGGGGTTGTCGTCGCTCGCCGCGGACATCGCCGCGCCGCTGACGATCGCGGTGTGCGGCCGGCGCGGGGTGGGTAGGCGCAGCGTCGCTGCGGCACTGGCCGCCGCCGGCGTGCGCGTCGCCGACCGGCCTGACGTGGAAGCAGACGCCGTGGTCTACGTGGTCGCCGAAGCGGTCAAGCCGGAGGACACCGCGGCGGTGGTACGCGCGGGGCGGCGTGCGCCGCTGCTGGTGGTGCTGAACAAGGCGGACCTGGCCGGGCATTGCGGTGTCGCCGGCGTCGCAGCCGCCACCGGGGCGCCGGCCGAACCGCTCTCGGCGTTGTTCGCACTCGCCGCGCTGGGAGGGCGGCTGGACAATGGGCTGTGGACCGCGCTGCGCCGGCTCGCGGCGGAACCGGCCGACCTCAGTTGCGCCGAACACTTCGTCAGTTGCCCGCACGGCGTGCCGCGGCAGCTGCGCGAGCGGCTCTGCGCGACCCTCGACCTGTCCGGGATCGAGCGAGTCCTCGAGCTGGCCCGGCGCGGCGGCACCGTGGCCCAGGCCCGGGCGTTGCTGCGTCGGCTCAGCGGCGTCGACGGCGTGCTGGCCCGGCTGGCCGCGCTGGGCGCCGGGGCGCGGCACCGGCGGATGACGGAGGCGGTGGCCCGGCTGGAGGCGCTGGCGGTCGGCCGGGATTTCGCCGCACGCATCGATGAATTCTTGACCCGCGACGCGACGGTGGCGGCCAGGATGGCCGCGGCGGTGGCCGTTCTCCCAGAACACGCGGTGCCGGGTGAACCGCTGCGGCGGGCGCGCCGGTGGCAGGCCTACCGCAGCGCGCCGATGGGCATCACCCAGCGTGCCTGCGCCGGGGACATCACCCGCGGATCGTTGCGGGCCTGGGCGACGACGCGGGGCCGCTCATGACCGCCCCACAAGGCCCCGATCTCGACGCCACCGCCGCCGTGGACGCCCTGGTGGCCGAGATCGCCCCGGGGATTCGCCCGCCGGCGGTGCGACGCTGCGACGCGATCATGGTGACCGGGCCCTGGTTGGCCGGGGTGAGCGCGGTGGCCTCCGCATTGGCCGACCGGCTGCCGGAGTGGCGCGTGCTGGAAGCCACCGACCTGATGCCGGGCGAGGTGCCCACGGCGGTGGTGTTCGTGGTGTCGGCCGCAGCGGCACTGACCGACTCGGACTGCGCGCTGCTCGACGCCGCGGCCGCCCACACCGACGTGGTGATCGGCGTGGTGTCCAAGATCGACGTGCACCGCCAGTGGCGGGAGATGCAGGACGCGGCTCGCGAGACCCTCGCCGACTACGCGCCCCGCTATCGCGACGTGGAGTGGGTGGGGGCGGCCGCGGCGCCCGAGCGGGGCGGCCCGCGGGTGGACGACCTGGTTGCCGAACTGGCCAAACAGCTCGGTGACAGCGATGTGGAGCGACGAAACCGGCTGCGGTCCTGGGAGTTCCAGCTACGCACCGATGCCGACCGGATCGACCGCGACGCCCGCGCCGAGGGGCGGCGCGCGCGGGTGGCGTTGCTGCAGGAGCAACGCGACGAGGTGGTGCGGCAGCGGCGGATGTCGAAATCCGAGCGGGTGATCGCGTTGCGCAGCCGCGTCGCCCAGGCCAAGGTGCAGCTGTCCTACTTCGCCCGCAAGCGTTGCGCCTCGGTGCGCGGCGAGCTCGCCGAGGACGCCGCGGGCATGACTCGGCGCCGGTTGCCCGAGTTCGAGGCCTACCTGCGAAGCCGGCTGGAGGAGGTCGTGACCGAGGTCGACGAAGGGGTTGCCGAGCACCTGGCCGACATGGCCCACGAGTTGGGCCTGTCCGGCGATGCCGCGGCGTCGACCTCGACCCCGCCGCAGTTCGAGACCGGCGCGCCGGCGTTGGCGTCCCGGCGCCTGGAGACCCAGCTGATGACGCTGCTCGGCGTCGGCTTCGGTCTGGGAGTGGCATTGACGCTGAGTCGGCTGTTCGCGCACCTGGCCCCGGGGTGGACGGCGGCCGGTGCGGCGCTGTGCGTCGTCGTCGGGGTGGCGGTCACGGTGTGGCTGGTCCGCATCCGCGGGCTGCTGCGTGACCGGGCGGTGCTGGAACGCTGGGTGGGTGAGGCCACCGCCGCGCTGCGCTCGGCGCTGCAGGAGCTGGTGGCCCTTCGGGTGGTGGCCGCCGAGTCGGCACTGAGCACCGAACTGGCCGAGCGCAACGAAACCGAGGCGGCGCGGGCCGCGGACCGGATCGCCGGGCTGGACCGGGAACTGCGCGAGCACGCCGCGGCGACCGCCCGGGCCGCCGCGGTCCGGGATCGGCACCTGCCGACGTTGCAGCGGGCGCTGGCCGCGGTGCGCTCCGAACTCGGCGGTTCAGCGAGGCTCGACGAAGGAGAGGCGAAGCTGGGACCGGCGCATGAACCGGGCGGTTCAGCGAGGCTCGACGAAGGAGAGGCGAAGCTGGGACCGGCGCATGAAGTGCGTGAATCGGGTCCGTCGGAGACCGCCCGGGACGTTGCCGACTAGCTGGGTGTATGCCCGCTTCGCCGCGCGGCGCTATCCACGGTAACCTCTTATCTAATGAAGCATTAAGAGGTGGACTGCGGCGCACCAGCGGCCAGGCCACGAAGTGACACAGGTGACAACAGGAGAGCTCATGACCTCAGCGACCATCCCCGGTCTGGACACCGCCCCGACGAAACACCGCGGGTTGCTGGCCTGGGTCCAGGAGGTCGCTGAGCTGACCCAGCCGGACCGGGTGGAGTGGTCCGACGGTTCCGAGGGCGAGTGGGACCGGCTGATGGCCCTGCTGGTGGAGGGCGGAACCGCGGTAAAGCTCGACGACGCGAAGAAGCCCAACTCCTACCTGGCGCTGTCCGACCCCGCCGACGTGGCTCGGGTCGAGTCCCGGACCTTCATCTGCACCCGCGCCAAGGAGGGTGCCGGCCCCACCAACAACTGGATGGACCCCGACGAGATGCGGGCCACCATGACCGAGCTGTACCGGGGCTGCATGCGCGGCCGCACGATGTACGTGGTGCCGTTCTGCATGGGGCCGCTGGGTGCTGAGGACCCGAAGCTCGGCGTCGAGATCACCGACTCGGCCTACGTGGTGACGTCGATGAAGATCATGACCCGGATGGGCACCGCGGCGCTGGAGAAGATCGGTACCGACGGCGCCTTCGTCAAGGGCCTGCACTCGGTGGGTGCGCCGCTGGCCGAGGGGCAGCAGGACGTGCCCTGGCCCTGCAACGAAGAGAAGTACATCACCCATTTCCCGGAGACCCGGGAGATCTGGAGCTACGGCTCCGGCTACGGCGGCAACGCGCTGCTGGGCAAGAAGTGCTACGCGCTGCGGATCGCCTCGGCGATGGCCCACGACGAGGGCTGGCTGGCCGAGCACATGCTGATCCTCAAGCTGATTTCGCCGGAGAACAAGGCCTACTACATCGCCGCTGCCTTCCCGTCGGCCTGTGGCAAGACCAACCTGGCGATGATCCAGCCTACGATCCCGGGCTGGCGGGCCGAGACCCTCGGCGACGACATCGCCTGGATGCGTTTCGGCAAGGACGGCCGGCTGTACGCGGTGAACCCGGAGGCCGGCTTCTTCGGGGTGGCGCCGGGCACCTCCAACAGCTCCAACCCGAATGCGATGAAGACCATCGAGGCGGGCAACACCATCTACACCAATGTCGCCCACACCGACGATAACGACATCTGGTGGGAAGGCATCGACGGCGAGACGCCTGCGCACCTCACCGACTGGAAGGGCAACGACTGGACGCCCGAGTCGGGAACCCCTGCCGCCCACCCGAACTCGCGCTACTGCACCCCGATGTCGCAGTGCCCGATCCTGGCGCCGGAGTGGGACGACCCGGCCGGTGTGCCGATTTCGGCGATCCTGTTCGGCGCCCGCCGCAAGACCACCGTCCCGCTGGTCAGCGAGGCCCGCGACTGGCAGCACGGGGTGTTCATCGGCGCCACCATGGGATCCGAGCAGACCGCCGCCGCCGAAGGCAAGGTGGGTGCGGTGCGCCGCGACCCGATGGCGATGCTGCCGTTCATCGGCTACAACGCCGGCGACTACATGCAGCACTGGATCAACATCGGCAAAAACTCCGATGAGTCCAAGCTGCCGAAGGTGTTCTTCGTCAACTGGTTCCGCCGCGGCGAGGACGGACGCTTCCTGTGGCCGGGCTTCGGCGAGAACAGCCGGGTGCTCAAGTGGATCATCGAGCGGGTCGAGGGCAAGGGCTCCGGCGAGTCGACGCCGATCGGCACCGTGCCGCACGCCTCCGATCTGGAACTCACCGGGCTGGACGTGGACCCCGCGGATGTGGAGCAGGCACTGGCCGTCGACGCCGACGAGTGGCGCGCCGAGTTGCCGCTGATCGAGGAGTGGTTCGAGTTCATCGGCGACCAGCTGCCCACCGGGCTGCGCGACGAGTTCGACGCCCTCAAGCAGCGCCTGGGTTAATACCCGGCGAGCAGACACAAAAAGCCCCCAAATGTCCGGCATATTGGGGGCTTTGTGTCTGCTCGGCTCGGACTTAGTCCGACTGGACTAAGTTCGGCAGTCGCGGGCCATGGCGATGGTCAACATTCACGAGGCAAAGACCCATCTGTCCAGCCTCCTCGCCCGCGTAGAAAACGGTGAGACGATCACGCCGGCAGGCCGGTCGCCGATGACACCGCACTCGCGGGTCGACATCGCTTTCGGAGCCTTATCCGGCCGGCTCCACTACGACGACGAACACTTCGACGACGTCGACGACGCCCTCAACGCCCAGTTCGGGATTGAATGCCCGGCATCCTGCTCAATACCCACGTACTGCTCTGGTCGCTGGACGACAGTCCACGTTTGGGTCACCGGGCGCGCACTCGAATGACTTCTGCCCCGGCGGTATTCGTCTCGGCGGCCAGCATATGGGAGATCTCCATCAAAGCGGCTAGCGGCAAGCTCGCGATGCCCGCCGACTTTGACGAAGCCGTCGGGAAATCCGGCTTCCGCAACCTGCCGATCACCGGTCGTCACGCAATGGGTTGCGATATCGCTGCGCCGCCGCACCGGGACCCCGTTCGACGCGATGCTGGTGGCTCAGGCCGAGGTCGAGCGACCCGATCTGCTGACGGCGGACGCGAAGCTCCTCAAGGCGCTGCCCGCAGCCGTGGATGCGCGGCTGTGATCACCGGGGCGCCGAACTCGAACCCGACCACTTGACACCCGTCAAGTTTGACGGCGGTACAGTCTGCGCATGCAGATCCGGGAACACGTCGGCGCCGGCAAGCCGGCCATCATCTTGCACCCGTCGGGCACCGTCATCACCTTCGACGATCTCGAGGCCCGCGCCAACCGGCTGGCGCACTTCTTCCGCCGCGCCGGGCTGGTCGAGGGCGACACCGTCGCGATCCTCATGGAGAACAACGAGCACATGCACGCCGTCATGTGGGCGGCGCGTCGCAGCGGCTTGTACTACGTACCTATCAACACCCACCTGACCGCGGCCGAGGCCGCCTACATCATCGACAACAGCTCCGCCAGGGGCGTCATCGGATCTGCCGCGCTGCGCCAGACGTGTGAGAACCTGGCCGAGCATCTGCCGCAAGGCCTTCCCGACCTGCTGCTGATCGCCGACGATGATCTGCCCGGCTGGCAGCGTTACCCCGAATGCGTTGCCGATCAACCCGATACGCCCATCGATGACGAGATCGAGGGCGACCTGCTGCAGTATTCGTCGGGCACCACCGGCCGGCCCAAGGGCATCAAACGCGCTCTGCCGCACCTACCGCCGTCGGAGGCGCCGGGCCTGATGTCGATGTTGGTGGCGGTCTGGATGACGCCCGACTCGGTCTACCTGAGCCCGGCGCCGCTGTATCACACCGCCCCGTCGGTGTGGTCGATGCAGGTGCAGGCCGCGGGCATCACCACGGTGGTGCTGGAGAAGTTCGATCCGGAGGGCTGCCTCGACGCGATCCAGCGCTATCGGGTCACCCACGCCCAGTTCGTGCCGGCTCATTTCACCCGGATGCTGAAACTTCCTGAGGCGGTTCGGAATTCCTACGACGTTTCCAGCCTGCGACGGGTGATGCACGCCGCGGCGCCGTGTCCGGTTGAGATCAAGAAGCAGATGATCGACTGGTGGGGGCCGATCGTCGACGAATATTACGCGTCCTCGGAGGCGCACGGGTCGACGCTGATCAGCGCGGAGGAGTGGCTGGCCCGTCCGGGCTCGGTCGGCAAGCCAATGATGGGCGGGGTGCACATCCTCGATGAGGACGGCAACGAACTGCCCGCCGGCCAGCCCGGCGAGATCTATTTTGAGGGCGGCAACGACTTCGAATATCTCAATGACCCGGACAAGACGGCCAATTCGCGCGACAGCCGCGGGTGGGCCACCGTCGGCGACATCGGCTACCTCGACGAGGAAGGGTATCTGTACCTCACCGACCGCCGCCACCACATGATCATCTCGGGCGGTGTGAACATTTACCCGCAGGAAGCCGAGAACCTGTTGATCACCCACCCGAAGGTGATGGACGCGGCGGTGTTCGGGATTCCGGACGACGAGATGGGACAGCGTGTCAAAGCGGTGGTGCAGACCGTCGACCCCGCCGACGCCACCGACGCCTTCGCCGACGAGCTGTCGGCCTGGCTGCGGGATCGGTTGGCGCACTATAAGTGTCCGCGTTCGATCTCCTTCGAGGCGCAACTGCCGCGCACCGACACCGGCAAGCTGTACAAGAACGAGCTGGTGGCCAAGTACTCGGGGTGATCACGTGCTGTAGCGCAGCCACAGCGGCAGGGCAGCGTCGAGCAATTGCATGAACTTGTACAAGCCGACCCGGTACTCTCCGGATCCCAACGGGTTCATCCGGTACTCGGGAAACGCGATGCCGATCCCGAACAGCCCGGGCGCCAAGATGCCGGTGCGGTCGTCGTAAGGCAGTGGGCCCCATTGCGGCGTCAGCGGAAGCTGTCTGCGCCCGAACCCCACGGTGTAGACGACGTGGCTGCACGCCTGGAGGCGTTCGCCGAACTCAGGACTGTCCACCCAGCACCTGTGCAGGCGCGGCGGATAGGCCCCGTCGATGTTCTCCCGAGCCCACCGGGCGGCCTGCCCTTTGAGCCCGGTGTCGTCGAACAGAATCCAATCCTTCAGGTACACCGCGTATTTGAGCGGGCTTCGGTAGAAATTGATCACCTTCCGTACCGGAGTCTGCAGCAGGTTCGGCAGGGCGATCATCGACGAGTGCGACGAGCCGAACACGGCGACGGTGGCCTCGTCGAGGGCCAGCTGTGAAAGTTTGCCGGGGTCCAGTGCCACCTCGAGCGGGATCTCCTCGAGTCCGGGATAGCTAAGCCTGTTGGGAACCGACCCGATAGCAAGGATCACATTCTTCGAGCTGAGCTCTCCGCATTCGGTGTGCAGGGTCCAACGCCGGTCGTGCAGGGTGAGTTCAGTCGCCATCGTCCGCAACGGGGCAACGCGCTCGCACAGCCGCTGGGTCACCCAGACCAGGGGATCGGCGATCATGCCGAGCGCGCAGGTCTGTTCCGGGTCGAGGGTGGTGAGCGCGAACGCCGGCGCCTCAGCGAAGCCAAACGATGGCGACGCGTTCAAGTAATCCAGAAACAGCCCGACCTTGGTGTTACTGGAGACCGCGCGCCATTTGCCTCCGACATCGCCTGCCCCGAAATCTTGGTCTATCCAAGCGATCTCATTCCCGGCAATGCCATGGTCGAGCAGCCGGCCTACCGCGGCGATGCCGGCCGGACCTGCTCCGATCACCGCCCAGGAATAGCTGTCCATACCTCTGACACTGAAGATTAGGCGATGTCGGCACCGGCCGCAGCGGACTGGACTCCCAGCCCGTGCAAGGCCGCCGCGCGGCTGATGTCGCTGGGTGAAACGATGCCGACGAGGGTGTCGCCGCTGAATACCAGGGCGCGCCCGTCAGTACACCCCCGCAGGCGGGTGAGCAACGCCGACAGCGGTTCGTCGGGCTGGGCCAACGGAATTTCGACCGGCGGGCACGCCACCTCGCGCAGCAGCGTGGTAGCTCGCTGGTCAGCCGGTAGCGACCGGATCCGGCTGAAAGTGACCAATCCCTGCAGCCGCCCGGCCTGATCGAGCAGCGGGAATGCGGAGTGCCGGCGGAGCAGCGCGACATTCTGCAAGAACTCGGCGACGGTAACGTTGCCGTCCACCGTCTCGGGCTCTGCGGTCATGACGTCGCGAACCCGGACTCCGGCCAACGCCGTGCTGGTGCGGGCATGGTGTTCTTCGGCGCTGGCCATGGTCACGACGAACAGTCCCAGCAGCATCCACCACAGGCCGCCACCCAGGCCGTCGATGGCTTGCAAGACGCCCAATGCGATCAAGGTAAACCCGAAAATACGACCCGCCCGGGCGGCCACCACCGCTGCGGTCAACCGGTCGCCGCGCCACGCCCATATCGCGGCTCGCAGGATGCGTCCACCGTCCAGCGGTGCGGCCGGGATGGTGTTGAACGCGGCCAAAACCACGTTGATAACCGCCAAATAGCTGGGGACCGCCACCACCAGTGCACCCGCATCGGTTACGTCCGCCAGCCGCGCCGCTGCGGCGAACAGGCCGGCCATCAGCAGACTGGTCAACGGTCCGACCGCGGAGATCCGGAAATCGGCTCCGGGGGTGGGCGCTTCACTACGCAACCGGGCCACCCCGCCCAGCAGCCACAGCGTTATCCCCTCCACCTGGACGCCGTTGCGCAGCGCCACGATCGCGTGCGCCAGCTCGTGGGCGAGCAGTGACAGCACGAACAGCGCGGCCGCCACAACGGCGGCCAGCAGGTGTGCCCCCCACGGGTAACCGGCGACCATGCGGGGAAAGGATGTCGCCAGCCCGGCTACCAACAGCACCACTATGACCAGCACGCTCCAGTGCACACCGACCCTGACACCGGCGATTCGGCCCAGCTGTACCGTCGGATTCATCGTCGTCCTCCGTTTCTAGGTGCCCTTCACGTTGAGAACCTGGCGCAACTCCGCCGTCACCTCGACCAGGTCGGCGGCATCGGCCATCACAACGTCGATGTCCTTATACGCCTGCGGGATCTCGTCGACCCACGCATCGCCGTGCCGGTATTCGACACCCTTCATGGCGACGGCTAAGTCGTTGGCGGTGAACAATTTTCGTGCCTGCGTCCGAGAGTGCCGCCGACCCGCACCGTGTGGTGCCGAGCACAGGGCGGTCGGGTTGCCCTTGCCCCGCACAACGTAGGAACGGGTGCCCATCGACCCGGGGATCAGGCCCGGAACACCGTCGTTGGCGTCGATCGCGCCCTTACGGGTCAGCCAAACCTCCTTGCCGGCGTGCTTTTCCCGGCGGGTGTAGTTGTGGTGCGAGAACACCCGGTCCTTTTCGGTGTGCCGTGCTTCGTCGATATCGATTCCCATCCAGTAGGCGAAAGCCTGCCGGAATCGGTCGGTCATCTCAGCGCGGTTCTCGAAAGCGAAGGACTGCGCCCAGGTCAGCTCGCGTAAGTAGGCATCGAATTCGTCGGTGCCCTCCTCCAGGTAGGCAAGGTCGCGGTTCGGCAGACTGATGCGCCGTTCGCGCGCAAGTCGTTGTGCGGTCCTGATGTGGCGCTGCGCGATCTTGTAGCCGACGCCGCGGCTACCGCTGTGCAGAAAAAGCCAGACCCGGTCACGGTCGTCGACGCATAGCTCGATGAAGTGGTTGCCGCCGCCGAGCGAGCCCAGCTGCAGCCGCCAATTCCGGCTGTGGGTTAGGTCGACACCGTGATCTGCAGCCGAGCGCTCCAGCGTCTCCAACCGAGGTGCGGTGAAGGAGAACCGATCTAGGCGGCGATTGTATCGGCCGGGGGACAGCGGAATGCTCGACTCGATCGACTCGCGCAGCTCACGAAGATCGCGGCCGGCGATCTCGGTGCGGGTGGCGGCGGTCAGGACCGCGGTCATGCCGCAGCCGATGTCGACGCCGACCGCGGCCGGGATCACCGCCCCGACGGTAGGGATCACGGTGCCGACCGCCGAGCCCTTGCCGAAATGGGCATCCGGCATCAGCGCGACGTGCGGGTAGATGAACGACATGCTGGCGGTCTGCTTGGCCTGCTCGACCGTCTGTTCATCGATCTCACTGGCGAAATTGACTAGCTTGTATCCGGCGATGTGCTGCATATTTTCCCCTGCGGCCGTCGACCCCAACGGAGGTGTCGTATACCCGAACGGGCCGTCACCAACGCAGCAGTGCGGCCAACCCGGCGGCGTCGCTGAGTTCGGCACCGGCGGCGCCTTCGACCGGGCTGACGCGGGCCCCGGTCCGAAGCGCCTGCTCGACCAGCCGCTCGGTGAAGCGGGGCTCCGGCGTCGCGGGCCGGCCATTCGGGCCGACCTCTGCACCGCCGTACAACGCCCCGTCTGCGCCGACTGCCCCGGCGTAGCGGACCTCCGGGTCGTACACCAGGTGGCTGACCTGCCCGGCGTTTAAAGCTGCGGCAACTTCGGACAACCCGAGAGCGCTACGGCCGGATCCGGCAGCGTCGCCCAGCTGCTGGGCCAGCCGCCGCTCCCGCTCGGTGTGTTGCTCATGCGCCCAGTCGGTGACCGCGGCCGCCAGTGCGGCATCATCGAGCCCGCTAAGGGCCCGGGCGTCGGAGTAAACCATGCCGCGCAGCGTCTGCGGGAACCGCTCGGCGACCGGCTCGGTCCACTGCGTGCCACCGCTGACCAGGATGCGTTCCCAGCCGCGATCACTGGCCAACTCGGTGGCGACTTCGACAACCTGGTCCAAGAACCGCTGTGTCCGATCCTGGTCGCGGGCCTGGCGCTGCTCGCGCCTCGGAGTATGGAACTGCCCCTGCGGGCCGCCTCCGATCTGGCCGGCCCGTTCGTGCGGCGCCTGGACGTACGGCTGCCCCATATGGCTCAGCAACTGCAGTGATCCGACTCGCCACTCCAGCAAGCGGGCGTCGTCTGCTGAGGCCAGCACGACGCCGGCCGGTCGGCCCTCATCGAGTAACTCCAGCAGTGGATGGATGAAGGGCCCGTCGTCCAACACCAGCCGGTTGTTGACCGACATGTTGGTTTCAACCCTTAAGACCCAGTCGCTTTCCAGCGCGGCGAAGGCAATTCGGCTGCGGCACGAGGCGGTCGGGCTGGCCATGTCCGCTACGTGCGGCCAGAGTCGTTCAAGCGCTGCGGCAATAGCTCGCCGGTCCTCCGAAGAGTTATCTTCGGCCCAGCGCTGCAGTTCGCGGAAGCGGTTTTTCAAATCGATGGCGGTCGCTTGCAGGTTCGGGTCGTGGCCGCGGTCGGTGTCCGCATAAACCGACAGCACACCCAGCGGGTCGGTTCGCTGCGAGAGCTCCCGAAGGTCGGTGTCTGCCAGCCTTGCGATTGCGACCATGGTTCGGCTCCTCGTTGTCTCTGCTGCTTTCGCCCGCCTCTCCTTGCATGTGTCCTTACCGGCGACTGCCGCACCAATTGCTGCTCACCGCGGCGGGCTTTCCACCCCAGTCTACCTGGGCCGCAGCGGTGCACCGCCGTTCTCGGTTGAGCGCCGGCGGCAAGGCCTAGATTCCTCCGCGGGCCACCAGTTGGGCGGCGATCACGTTGCGCTGGATCTCGTTGGTGCCCTCGCCGACGATCATCAGCGGGGCATCCCGGAAATAGCGCTCGACATCGTATTCGGTCGAGTAGCCGTACCCGCCGTGGATGCGCACCGCGTTCAGCGCGATCTCCATGGCCACCTCGGAGGCGAACAGCTTGGCCATGCCGGCCTCCATGTCGCAGCGCTGGCCGCTGTCATAACGCTCGGCGGCGTAGCGGGTGAGCTGGCGGGCGGCGGTCAGCTTGGTCGCCATGTCGGCCAGATAGTTGCCGATGCTTTGATGCTTCCAGATCGGCTGGCCGAAGCTCTCCCGTTGCTGGGCGTAGGCCAGCGCGTCCTCCAGCGCCGCGGTGGCCACCCCCAACGCGCGGGCCGCAACTTGAATGCGACCGGTCTCCAGGCCCTTCATCATCTGCGCGAAACCGTGGCCGGGCGCGCCGCCGAGTACCGCCGTGGCCGGCACCCGGCAGCGCTCGAAGCTGAGTTCACAGCTCTCGACGCCCTTATATCCCAACTTGGGCAGATCCCGCGAGACCGTGAGCCCGGCAATCGGGTTGTCTACCAACAACACCGAGATCCCGCTGTGCCGCGGGGTGGCCTGCGGATCGGTCTTGGCCAGCAGCGCGATCAGCCCCGAATAGCGGGCATTGGAGATCCAGGTCTTGGCACCGTTGATCACCAGGCAGTCCGGGGTGGCCGGAGAAGACACCGCGGTGGTCGTCATGTTCTGCAGGTCGCTGCCGCCGCCCGGTTCGGTCAGCGCCATGGTGGCTCGCAGCTCTCCGGTCGCCATGGCCGGCAGGTAGCGGCGCTTCTGCTCGTCGGTCCCGAACAGCGTCAGCAGTTTAGCGACGACGGTGTGCCCGCCCATCGCCCCGGCCAGACTCATCCAGCCACGCGCGAGCTCTTGGGTGACCAGCACGTAACACGGCATCGACACCGGTGTGCCGCCGTATTCCTCGGGCACGGCAAGGCCGTAGATGCCCAGGTGCTTCATCTGCTCGATCCACGCTTCCGGGTAGGTGTTGGCGTGCTCGACGTCGCGGACCGACGGCTTGACCTCCCGGTCGATGAATTGGCGCACGGTCTCGACCAGGATCGACTCTTCGTCGGTCAGTGGGGGCGTCATCGGTTCACCGTATGTCAGGATTTTGAGATGACCAGCGAGCCCTACTTCGACGAACTCCAGGTCGGCCAGGTCTTCGACGCGGCTCCGGCGATGACGCTGACCGCAGGAGCCGCGGCGCTGCACCAGGCGATCCTCGGCGACCGGTTGCGGCTGCCGCTGGACACCCGGCTGTCCTACGTTGTCACCGGGGCGACCACGGCGCTGGCCCACCCGGGGCTGGTGTGCGACGTCGCGATCGGCCAGTCGACGTTAGCCACCCGGCGGGTCAAGGCCAACCTGTTCTACCGGGGCCTGGCTTTCTTCCACTTCCCGGTAATCGGGGACACCCTGTTCACCCGCACCGAAGTCGTCGGGTTGAAACAGAACTCCGCCAAACCCGGCCGCGAACCGACCGGGTTGGCGGCCCTACGGGTGACCACCATCGATCAGGCCGACCGGCTGGTGCTCGACTTCTACCGCTGCGCGATGCTGCCGCTGTCGCCCGGCGCCGACGACACCGGGCACCGCGACGACCTGTCGGCCGTCGGCAGCGGACTCGCGGCACCACCGGATGTCACCGCGCACTGGGACGCCGACGAGTTCCGGCGGCGGGTGCCCGGCCCGCACTTCAACCCGGGCTTGGCGGGTGCCGTGTTGACCAGCACCGGCGACGTGGTCAGCTCCGCCCCCGAGTTGGCCCGCCTGACCCTCAATATCGCTGCCACCCATCATGATTCGCGGGTGGCGGGTCAGCGTCTGGTCTACGGTGGGCACACTATCGGGCTGGCGCTGGCGCAAGCCTGCCGGTTGTTGCCGAATCTGGTCACGGTGCTGGGCTGGCAGTCGTGCGATCACACCGGGCCGGTCCACGAGGGCGACACCCTTTACAGCGAACTGCACATCGAATCGGCCGCCGACAACATCTTGAGTTTGCGGTCGCTGGTCTATGCGGCCGGGGATGAATCGGATCGGCAGGTGCTGGACTGGCGCTTCACCGCATTGCAGTTCTAGTGCGGCAGGTCCCGGAACGGGGCGTCCCGGTAGGGATCCGGCTCCTTGGGTAGGCCGAGCACCCGCTCACCGATGATGTTGCGCTGAATCTGATCGGTGCCGCCACCGATGGAGGTGAAGTAGGCGTTGAGCGCCCGGAACGTCACCGCGTCACCGACCGGATTCTCCGGTCCGCTCAGCATGGCTTCGGCGCCGACGATCTCGGTCGCCACCCGGGCCGTCTCGTGCAGAATCCGCGACATCGCGATCTTGCCCAGCGCGAGCAGGGTCGCGGCCTCGGCGCGGTCGGGACTGGTCTTGGCCCGCTGGGTGTTCCACCGGTTCACGCCTGCCAGCGCATGCGCGCGGGCGATCTGCTGGCGGATGTGGGAGTCGCCGAGGCAGCCGGCGTCGCGCGCCAATTCGACCAGGTCGCTGGACTTCTCGCGGCGGCTGCGGGTGGTGCGGGCGATGTCACCCATCAGCCGGCGCTCGTAGCCCAACGCGACCTGCAGCACCGACCAGCCGGCGCCCGGCTCACCGATCCGGTTCGCATCGGGCACCCGGGCGTCGGTCAGGAATACCTCGTTGAACTCCGATTCGCCGGTGATCTGATGGATCGGGCGGATCTCCACGCCGGGCTGTCGCATCGGCAGCATGAAGAACGTGATGCCGTTGTGCTTGGGCACATCGGGGTCGGTGCGCGCCACCAACATGCCGTAGTCGGCGGTGGTCGCGAACGACGTCCACACCTTCTGCCCGTTGACGATCCAGTCGTGGCCATCGCGTTCGGCGCGGGTGCGCAGGCCGGCCAGATCCGACCCGGCGCCGGGCTCGCTGTAGAGCAGGCACCATTTGCTCTCCCCGCGCAACGCCGGGGGAAGCAGCCTGCGCTTCTGCTCTTCAGAGCCGCAATCGTGCACGGTGCAGGCGAACAGATCAGCTCGGTCATGCCCGGCGCCCGGGGCTCCGGCGGCCGCGAATTCAGCTGCCACCAACCGAGATTGACGATCGGTAAGACCACGGCCGTAGCAGGACGGCTCCCAAGACGGCGCCGTCCAGCCGGCCTCAAACACGGCCGCGGCGAAGGTCTCCCGGTCGACCTCGGGTGACCAGTTGGCGGCCAACCAGTCGCGGACCTCGGTGCGCAGGGCAGCGTCGTCGGTCATCTCACGCTCCGATCTCACGCAGGTAGCGCTCGCGGTGCCAGGACGGGCTGCCGAACAACTGGGCGTCGCCGCGCGCCCGGCGCAGATACCGGTGAGCGGGGTGCTCCCAGGTGAACCCGATCCCGCCGTGCACCTGAATGTTGGTGGCGCCGACGAAGACGAATGCGTCCGAGCAGTAGGCCTGAGCCAGCGCCAGATCGGCGACCCAGCCCGTCGAACCAGCGGCTGTGGCGACGTGGCGCGCGGCCGACACCGCGGACTCGGCCTCCAACAGCATGTCGGCGCACATGTGCTTGACGGCCTGGAAGCTGCCGATCGCCCGGCCGAACTGGTAGCGGGTCTTGGCGTAGTCGCGGGCCATCTCCATCGCGTGCCGTGCCGCACCGGCCTGCTCGCCGAGCAGCGCCACCGCAGTGTGGTCCAGCGCCGTGGTCACCGCCTGCACGCCGCTCCCCGGCGCGCCGACCGCGCTGGCCGGGGCGTCGGCGAAGCGGACGAGGCAGAGCCGGCGGGACGCATCGACCGTCGTCAACGGTTCCACGGTGATGCCCGGGCCGCCGGGGTCGACGGCGAAAACACCCGGTCCGCTCTCTGCGGCGGCCAGGACGTAGAGCAGGTCGGCGGAGTCGGCGTCGAGCACGAATCGCTTCTCGCCGGTCAGCAGGGGCCGGTCGGCGCCACTGCGGGCCGAGGTCGCCGGTGCAGCGGGCGGGCGGGTCGAGTCACCCTCGGCGAACGCGACCGCAACCCGCTTCGTCCCGGCGGCGATCGCCGGCAACACCGCGGCACACTGCGCGGGGTCATCAAGGGCGGTAAGAAGATTCACCGCGAACACCGCGGTCGATAAATACGGGCCGGCGAACAGAACCCGGCCCAGCTCCTCGGCCACCGCGCCCACCTCGACCGGTCCGGCGCCGGCACCGCCGTACTCCTCGGGCACCAGCAGCCCCAGCAAGCCCATCGCGGCCAGCTCGTCCCAGCCGTCGTCGGAGCGCTTGGCCATCAAGTCGGCGACCGCACCGCGCAGCGCGCGCAGCTCCTCGGTACCCGCCACCGGATCAGCCTTCCCGGGTGAAGGCGTTGCGCAGGCCGGCGCACTGGCTGGCGAAGAACGACCGCGACACCGGCGCCTTGGCCAGCAGCAGATCGAAACCGTGGAAGGCGCCGGCGATGGTTTCGACCTCGCACGGCACACCTGCTTGCCGAAGCCGCTCCGCATAGGCCAGGTTCTCGTCGTGGAACAGATCCAGGGTGCCCACCCCGATCCAGGCCGGTGCCAGTCCGGTCAGATCGGCACGCCGGGCCGGCACCGCGGCGTCGGGATCGGCATCGCCGAGATACGACGTCCAGCCGAACAGATTGCTCCGCGGGCTCCATAACCGGTAGCCCGGGTGGGCCGGCAACGAAGCGCTGCGGTCATCGAGCATCGGATACACCAGCAGCTGCAGCACCGGTTGGACGCCGCCGCGGTCGACGGCCAGTTGCGCCAGGGCAGCGGCCAGCCCACCGCCTGCGCTCGCCCCGCCGATAGCCACCCGCGCCGGATCCACCCAGGGCAGCGCGGCCAGCAAGGTCAGTGCCTCCCAGCAGTCCTCCAACCCGGCGGGGTAGGGGTGCTTCGGTGCTAACCGGTAGTCCACCGAGGCGACGGTGATGCCCAGTTCGTCACTGAACCGGCGGCAGAGCCGGTCATCCTGTGCCGCCTGCCCCAGCACATAGCCGCCGCCGTGGATCCACAGCAGCGCCGGCGTGGGGATGGTGGGCCGCCTGTGCGGCCGAAAGACCCGCACCTCGGCACCCGAGGGCACCGACAGCACCTCGACGTCCCTGGGGGTGCGACGGCCCTGCAAACCGACGAGCGCCTGCAGCACCGGCAGTGTCCGGGGCCCGATCCCGCCACGCGGCAGGAATCGGGCGGCTCTGCGCAGATCTGGATGGAACCCGGTGCTTACCATCGACTCAGTATTGCCGGTGCCAGATGCTTCCGGCCGACAACCCGCCCGATTGGCGTTTACTCTCGGGCCGGCGCGGTACTCTCCGCTAATGACGGCAGCACCGCAGACCGGGGAGACCGGTTGGAATCTGTCCGGTCGCCTGCGCTGGCTGAAGCGCGCCCGACCTGCCGACTACCTGCTGGCTTTCAGCGTCGCTTCAGCTTCGTTGCCGGTGGTCGGGAAACGGCTGGAACCCCTGGGCGGAATGACGGCGATGGGAGTGTGGGGTACCCGCCACATGCCGGAGTTCCTGTCGAGCGCGGCCAAGTCGTGGCTGACGCCGGGGGCGGCCGGCGTCCGCAAGCGGGACCGCGAGCAGACCCGGGCGGTCTCCGAAGCCGCCTTGAGCGGCGTGGTCACCGCCGCCGATCTGGCCATCGAATGGCCGCAGCCGGAGCAGGCCCCGCCGGTGTGGAAGGCGTGGCAGCACCGGCGGCACATCCACCGTTCCGGGGTGCGCTACGGCAGCGACCCCGCCCAGGTGCTCGACGTGTGGGCGCCCCGAAAGTTGCCGACGACACCGGCTCCGGTGCTGATCTACGTCCCCGGCGGCGCCTGGGTGCATGGCAGCCGGACGCTGCAGGGCTATGCGCTGCTGTCGCACCTGGCCGAGCGGGGCTGGGTGTGCCTGTCCATCGACTACCGGGTCGCGCCGCACAACCGCTGGCCGCGTCACATCATCGACGTCAAGACCGCGATCGCCTGGGCGCACGCCAACGTCGACAAGTTCGGCGGCGACCGCAACTTCGTCGCGGTGGCGGGTTCGTCGGCCGGCGGGCATCTGGCCGCCTTGGCCGGGCTGACCGGCAGCGCGGCGGGCGATCGCGAGTTCGCCGACGAGCTCCCGGCCGGCGCCGACACCTCGGTGGACGCCGTGGTCGGCATCTACGGCCGCTATGACTGGCAGGACCGGTCCACTCCGGAACGGGCCGCGTTCGTCGACTTCCTGGAGCGGGTGGTGGTCGGCAGGTCGATCCGACGGAATCGCGACCTCTACCGCAAGGCATCGCCAATCGCACGGGTGCACCCCGAGGCGCCGCCGTTCCTGGTGGTGCACGGCAGCGCCGACACCGTCATTCCGGTAGCGCAGGCCCGGGTCTTCGCCGACCGGTTACGGGCGGTGTCGCGCTCCAAGGTCGGCTACCTGGAGCTGCCCGGCGCAGGACACGGTTTCGACCTGACCGACGGAGCTCGCGCCGGCGCGGTGAGCACGGCAATCGGGTTGTTCCTCAATCAGATTCGCCGGGACCGCGCCACGATCGGCAGCAAACAGGTCATCTGAGCACCGCCGGCCGCGGTAGGGTCGCTCCCATGGGGATGGTGCGACGGTGAAGCGGCTCAGCGGGTGGGATGCGGTGCTGCTCTACAGCGAGACGCCGAACGTGCACATGCACACCCTCAAAGTCGCGGTGATCGAGCTCGACGCCGACCGGCGCGGATTCGACGTAGAGGCCTTCCGCCGGGTGATCCACAGCCGGCTCTACAAGCTGGATCCGTTTCGCTACCAACTGGTGGACATCCCCGGCAAGTTCCACCACCCGATGTGGCGGGAGAACTGCGAAGTCGACCTGAGCTACCACATCCGGCCGTGGTCGCTGCCCGCCCCGGGCGGTCGTCGCGAACTCGACGAGGCCATCGGGCAGATCGCCAGTACGCCGCTGGACCGTAGCCGCCCGCTGTGGGAGATGTACTTCATCGAGGGTCTGGCGAACAACCGGATCGCGGTGGTCGGCAAGATCCACCACGCCCTCGCTGACGGGATCGCCTCGGCGAATCTGATGGCCCGCGGTATGGATCTGTTGGGTGGTCCGCAGTTCGAACGGGATTCCTACGAAACCGATCCCGCCCCCACCAGCGGGCAGTTGGTGCGCTCGGCGTTCCGCGATCACTTCCGGCAGATGGGCAGGATCCCGGCGACGATCCGCTATACCGCGGCCGGCGTCGGGCGGGTCCGGCGCAGCACCCGAAAACTGTCCGCCGAGCTGACCCGGCCGTTCACCCCGCCACCGAGCTTCATCAACCACATGCTCACCCCCGAGCGCCGGTTCGCCACCGCCACCCTCGCCCTGGCCGACATCAAGGCGACCAGCAAGCAAGTGGGCGCCACGATCAACGACCTGGTGCTGGCCATCTCGGCGGGGGCGTTGCGCACGCTGCTGCTGCGCTACGACGGCAAGGCGGACCATCCGCTTTTGGCGTCGGTGCCGATGAGCTTCGATTTCTCCCCGGACCGGATCTCGGGAAACCGGTTCTCCGGGGTGCTGGTGGCGTTGCCGGTCGACGTCGAGGATGTGCTGGAGCGGGTGGAAAAGGCCCGGGAGGCAGCCAATCTGGCCAAGGAAGCCCACCACCTGGTCGGGCCGGAGCTGGTCAGCAGGTGGTCGGCGTACCTTCCGCCGGCACCGGCGGAGTCGCTGTTCCGGTGGCTGTCCAGCCGAGACGGGCAGAACAAGGTGCTCAACCTCAACATCTCCAACGTCCCCGGCCCCCGCGAACGTGGCCGGGTCGGCGGTGCGCTGGTCACCGAGATCTATTCGGTGGGACCGTTGACCGCCGGCAGCGGATTGAACATCACCGTGTGGAGTTATGTCGACCAGCTCAACATCTCGGTGCTGTCCGACGGCGCCACCGTCGACGACCCGCACGAGGTGACCAGTGCCATGGTCGACGAGTTCATCGCAATCCGCCGCGCCGCAGGGATTTCCGAGAAGCTGACGCCGGTCGAGACCGCGATGGCCCCGGCTTAGGCGTCGACCGTCACCGGATCTGATGAGGTCGCCGGTCGCCGCCCAGCAGTGCAATTGATGCACTGAGATACCACAGAACCGTGGCCACCGCGGGGCCGAACGCCGAGACGCCGCCTTCCAAAGCGAAGGGTCCGGTGCGGATGAAGACGGCAACGGTGAAGGCGACGCATACCGACGACGCCAGGATGGCCGGAAAGGCACTCCATCTCGGTAGCACGCCGTCTTTGAAGACGCAGTAAGCGTATGCGAAAGCGGCAGTGCCGGTGAGGAAACCGAACAGTTCGATGATGATCGCCTCGGCGTGGGTCCCCACCGTGAAGACCACTTGGGCGTCCAGAACCTCAGCGGCCTGCGCTACTGCGAACTGCAGGCCCATCGTAACCATCAAGAGCGCGGCGATGACCGTCTGCGCGATGACGAACAGCTCGCTGAGGTACTGGCTTGAGCGGCGAAGGATTCGACGGACCGCAACCGAGAACATCAGAAGTAGCGGCACCGCCAACGGGAACAGCCATGCCTGCACGATGAGCAGCTGTTGCTTCTCGACGAAGTTGGCCTGGTAGGTGGCCGCACTGCTGCCGGCTGCCGGGATGGCGCCGGTCAGTGCGCCGGCAGCCGCCCCGATCAGGACGTAGAGGATTCCGGCAATGGCGCCCGCACGTATCCAGCCGGCTTCGGTCATGGCATCCTCGGGTGCCGGTGCGCCGGGGTGAAACGCACGGGCATCGAGTGGATGCCGTTGATCACCGTTGACGGCGCCCTGGTGACCGGCCCGTCGAGTTCGAGGTCCTTCATGCGGGCGAGCACCTCCGGGAAGATCGCGGTGGCCTCCGCGCGGGCGAGGCTGGCACCCAGGCAGAAGTGTGTGCCCCCACCGCCGAATGCCAGGTGGAGATTGGGACTGCGGCCTATGTCGAACCGGTCCGGGTCGAGGAAATGTGATTCGTCCCGGTTGGCCGAGGGGTAGAACATCGCCACCCGGGTCCCTCGGGGGACCGCGATACCACGCAGTGCGGTGTCCTTGGTGGCGGTGCGTACGAACGCGGTGACCGGGCTGACGTAGCGCAGCATCTCCTCGATGGCGGTCGGCAGCAGGGCCGGGTCGGCGCGGAGCCGCGCCTGCTCGGCCGGGTGCTCGATCAACGCGAGGGTGCCGGCGGCGATCAGGTTGCGGGTGGTGTCGCCCCCGGCATTGATCAGCAACATGAAGAAGAGGTTGAACTCGAGTTCTGTGAGGCGGCGCCCGTCCACCGAGGCGTGCAACAGTGTGGTCGCGATGTCGTCTTCGGGGACGGCGCGTTTGCGGGCCGCGAGGGCTGTGGAGTACTCGAACATCTGCAGCTTGGCCTGCTCGATCTGCGGGTCGCCGATGACGCCGGCGTTCAAGATCTCGGTGAGTTCGTAGAGCCGCCGACCGTCGGCCAGGGGGATGCCGAGCAATTCGGAGATGACGAACGACGGCAGGGCGCCGGCGACGTCGTTGGCGAAGTCACACTCACCGCGCTCCACCACGTCGTCGACGATCTGTCGCGCCATCTCAGCCATGTGCGAGGTCAACTCTCCGACCTGGCGGGGCGTGAAACCTCTTCTGATCAACCCGCGTAGCGCGGTGTGACGCGGCGGGTCCATCGTCAGCATCAGCATTCCCAGCCAGTAGGACTCGTCCGGTTGCGGCACATCGAGGTTCACGCCGGTGCTTTGCGATGACCATGTCGCGCTGTCTCTGGAGACGACGAGGACGTCATCATAGGCGGTCAGCGCCAGGAAGCCGGGGCCGTTCTTCTGCGGGTGCCATGCGATGGGTGCGCGGTGTCGCAGGGTCTGGAAGGCTTGGTAGGGCATACCTGCCTGGTAGGTCGTGGGATCGGCCAGATCGACCCCACCGATGCTGAGGGCGTCGCCCACCGCCGCCGTACACGTCATGGCGCACCTCTCACGTCAGCGAAAAGCTTTAGTACTACGAAGATCTCGGGGATCGCGTTGGGTTTTGACAGCGCGAGCTTCGCGGCACGGCCCACGGTTCTGGCTGAGGCCTCTGCGCCGGCCAGTCGCAGCCGGTGAGCGCGCTCGACAGATTCCACAGCTGACGCGCCAGCACCGGGTCGCATGCCTTGGGGCGTATCCGGGTTGCCTTGGGCCTGCCCCACTGGCTGAACCGCGGCGCCAGATAGCTCCCGCTGGGCAGTTCGGTGGTGACCGCTTCGATGCTGGCACGCGCGGCATCCGGCGGGCTCTGCAGGTGAAACGTCACGACCTTGTGCTCGCCGAGCCAGTGCATCACCCCGGTGCTGTCGCTGGTGATGTTCGTGTCAGCGGACCCCGGATCCGTGGCATAGGCGCGTACCCCGCGCCGGGCCAGCTCACAGGTGAACAGCATGGTGGCCAGTTTGGACTGCGCGTAAGCACCCCAATTGCGGTACGTGCGGTGCCGCCAGTGCAGGTCGTCGAGATCGATATGGCCCAAGCGGTAGATCGCACTGCTCGCCGAGATCACCCGGTCGGTGATCTTCGCGCCGAGCAGGCAGGTCAACGCGAAATGCCCGAGGTGGTTGGTGCCGATGTGCGCCTCGAAACCATCGACGGTGTAGGTGAGCGGCAACCCGAAAACCCCCGCGTTGTTGATCAAGACGTCGACGGTGTCCACCGAATCGGCGAACCTGCGCACGCTGGCCAGATCCGCCAGATCGAGGTGGGCAACCTCGACGTCCCCCGCCATCTCGGCGGCGGCCTGCTCGGCGCTTCGCACAGTCCGGCAGGCGATCGTCATCTGATGCCCGGCCGCCGCCAGGGCCGCCGCCGTGGCCTTGCCAACTCCGCTGTTGCCGCCGGTGACGATGATTCGTGCCACCTTGGCCTCCTCGACGCCTCGATCGACGGGGTGCTGCGCTGCCGATCAAGAAACACGTCCGGTACCGGACGAGATCCTCCGGTCCGCATGATCGGTTCCCCCATTAACTCGTCCCGGATCGGCCCGGCGCCTCATCCGAATGGATGAGATTTGCTCTTCGCTACGTCGCGGATCAGGCGCGCGCCTGCAGCGCGCGGCGCAGCACCTTGCCGGTGTTGTTGCGCGGCAATTCCTTCAGAATGGTGATGTCACGCGGCACCTTGTAACCGGCCAGGTTGTCGCGGACATGCTGCTTGAGTTCCTCAGGTGTGGCCGAAGCGCCCGCCTTCACGACGACGAAGGCCACCAGGCGCTGCCCGAACTCGGCATCGTCGACACCGATCACGGCGGCCTCGGCGACAGCGGCGTGCGTGGTCAGCACCTTCTCCGTCTCGATCGGATAGACGTTCTCGCCGCCGGAGACGATCATCTCGTCGTCGCGGCCGACCACGAAAAGCCTTCCGGTGTCATCGAAGTAGCCCAAGTCGCCGGACGCCATGAAGCCGTCGTGGAACAGCTTCGAGTCGCCGCCGGTGTAGCCGTCGAACTGCGAGGAGTTGCGGACGAAGATCTGCCCGGTCATCCCAGTCGGAACCTCGGAGAAATCGGCACCCAGGATTCGGATCTCGGTGCCCGGTGCCGGACGGCCGGCGGTGTCGGGGGAGTAGCGCAGGTCTTCGGGGGTGGCCAGCGCGATCATGCCGGCCTCGGTCGCGTTGTAGTTGTTGTAGACCACCTCGCCGAAGGCGTTCATGAATGCTGTCACCACGTCCGGACGCATCCGCGAACCAGATGCGGTGGCGAACCGCAGTGTGGTGCAGGGGTATTCGGCCCGCACCTCATCGGGCAGCGACATGATCCGGTCGAGCATCACCGGGACGACGCACAAGCCGGTCGCGTCGTTGTCCTCCACCAGCGCCAGAGTGGCCTCCGGATCGAACTTGCGGCGGGTGGCGATGGTGCACGCCATCGTCAAGGCCAATGCCAGCTGGGAGAATCCCCAGGCATGAAACGTCGGTGCGGCGATGACGACGGTTTCCTCGGTGTGCCAAGGGATTCGGTCGAAGATGGCCGCAAGGTCGGCGATCCCGCCGCCGCCCCGCCCGGAGCGGCGTGCGCCTTTGGGGGTGCCGGTGGTTCCGGAGGTGAGCATGACCAGTTTGCCGGACCGGTCCGGTTTGGCCGGGCGCCGTCCGGCGTTGGCGTCGATCAAGTCGTCTATGGTCAGACCGGCAATCGCGCTGTCGGCCCAGCTCACCACCCGCGTGCAGCCCGCGTCGACCGGCACGGCCAGATCCACCGCGGCGGTGAACTCCTCGTCGTAGCAGATCAGGTCGACGTCTTCGCGGGCGACGACTTCGGCCAGCGCCGGTCCGGCGAAGCTGGTGTTGAGCAACAACACGTCCGCGCCGATCCGGTTGGCGGCGGCCAGCGCCTCGATGAAGCCGCGGTGGTTGCGGCACATCAGCGCGATCGCCCGCGGTGTCCGGCCGGGCAGCCGCTGCAAACCGGCGGCCAGCGCGTTACACCGCCGGTCGAGTTCGGCGTAGGTCAGCGTGCCGCGCTCGTCGATGATCGCCGCGCGGTCTCCGCACCGCTGCGCCGCCATGGCGATACCGGTGGTGGTGGTGCCGCCCTCGCGGGCCGCGGCGGCGGCGATCCGCAGGTACTTGTCGGGCCGCAGCGGCGCCAGCAGCCCGGCCCGGGTGAAGGTCGCCAGCATCGAGCCGGCCCGATTGAGCGAATCGACCAGGGCCATCCCGCTCAGCCCAGGATCGGGAGGCGACGCTCGCGCGCGAGCTCGTCCAGGGCGTCCTGCATGACGGCGCGCACATGCGCATCAACGACATCGATGTCGGGGTCCTCACCGAATTCGGCGACGATGTCGATCGGCTCGCAGACCTGCATGACGATCTTGGTAGGCAGCGGCAGGTTGACCGGTAGCACCGCGGACAGCCCGAACGGGAAGCCGAACGAGATCGGCAGGATCTTGACCCGCATCAGTTTGTCCAGCCGCAGCGCCTTCGCCAGTCCGGTGCCGCGGGACAGATAGATCTGGTTTTGCTGGCCACCGATCCCCACCGTCGGCACCAGCGGCACGCCGGCGTTGATTGCCGCGCGGATGTAGCCTTTGCGGCCGCCGAAGTCGATCCTGTTCGCTCCGGCCGTGGGCCGGTACACGTCGTAGTCGCCGCCGGGGAAGACCACCACCACGCCGCCGGAGCGCATTGCCTCGTCGGCGTTTTCGTGGTTGGCCGGGATGAAGCCGGTCTTGCGGAAGAAGTCGGCGGTGAAGCCGGTGAAGATCAGATCGTGGCTGAGCGTGTAGACCGGGCGGTCGTAGCCGAACTTCTCGTAGAAGCCGGTGGCGAAGACCGGGACGTCCATCGGGAACAGGCCGCCGGAATGGTTGGACACCACCAGGGCGCCGCCGTTGGGAAAGAACTCCAGGCCGCGCACCTCGGCGCGGTGGTAGGCCTTGATGAACGGTCGCAATAGGCCCATGACCCGTTCGGTCAGACCCGGGTCCCACTTCGTGATGGGCCCGGGCACCTCGTCTGACCAGTCGTTGTCCGGTGTGTCCACCACGGGCCCCTTCAATTGAAACGTGTTCTAGTTTTGCCCATGCTACCGGCTCGGCCGCGGTGGCCGATAGCATCGGCGACAGTGAGAAGCTCTCGCGTCGACCTGACGGCGTACTTCGACCGCGTGCAGTACCGCGGCGGAACCGAACCTACGTACGAGACAGTGGCCGCGTTGGTGGCCGCGCACGTCCGCCACATCCCGTTCGAGAATCTCGACCCGCTGACCGGTGTGCCGGTGATCGACCTGAGCATGTCGGCGCTGGCCGCCAAGCTGGTGGCGCGCCGCCGCGGCGGCTACTGCTACGAGCACAACAACCTGATGTGCGGTGTGCTGCGCGAACTCGGGTTCGCGGTCGATCGGCTGGCCGCGCGGGTGGTGTGGATGACCCCGGACGGGTTGGACGGCCCGGCGCACCCGCAGACCCACCAGGCGCTGGCGGTACGCATCCCGGGTTGCGACGAGCCGTACCTGGTCGACGTCGGATTCGGCGGACAGACCCTGACGGCCCCGATCCAGCTGGTCGCCGGCGAGGCGCAGTCCACGCCGCACGAGCCGTTCCGGCTGCGGGAATACCGCGACGGCTATGTGTTGGAGTCGCTGATCGGCCAGCGCTGGCGCCCGCTGTACACCTTCGGCGTGCAGCCCCGGCCGCTGATCGACATGCAGGTGGGCAGTTGGTACGTCTCGACCTATCCCGAGTCGAACTTCGTCGTCGGGCTCACCGCGTCGGTGGTGACCGATGACGCCCGCTGGAACCTGCGCGGGCGCAACCTGGCCGTCCACACCCGCGGCGGCACCGAGCGGGTGCGGTTCGACGATGCCGCGCAGGTGTGTGCGGCCCTGACCGAGCGGTTCGGCATCGACTTGAGCGGCCTCGGTGATGTCGAGGCTCGGGTGGCGCAGGTTCTCGACAGCTGAGCTGGCGCCGGCCCGGATACGCTGAAACGCCGGAAGTCGCGGCGGGTCTGAGAGCATGCTTGACCCATGGGTCATTACAAGAGCAATGTCCGCGACCTGGAATTCAATCTCTTCGAGCTGCTGGGGCTGGAGCAGTGCCTGGACCCGGAGCTGTCTGGGGGCGCCTTCGGTGACCTCGACGGCGACACGGTGCGCCAGATGCTGGCCGAAGCCGCCCGGCTCGCCGAGGGGCCGGTGGCCGAGTCGTTCGCCGAGAGCGACCGCCACCCACCGGTGTTCGACCCGGCCACCCACACTGTGGCGCTCCCCGAGCCGTTCAAGGCGTCGCTGCGGGCCTGGCAGGAGGGGGAGTGGTTCCGGATCGGCCTGACCGAGGACGTCGGTGGCGTACCGGCGCCGGCAATTGTCTCCTGGGCGATCAACGAACTGGTGCTGGGCGCCAACCCGGCGGTGTTCATGTTCATGGCCGGGCCGGTCTTCGCCAACATCCTCTACGACCTGGGCAACGAACAACAGAAGCACTGGGCGGCCATGGCGATCGACCGGAACTGGGGCGCCACCATGGTGTTGACGGAGCCGGATGCTGGCTCTGACGTGGGGGCCGGCCGGACCAAGGCGATCGAGCAGCCCGACGGCAGCTGGCACATCGACGGCGTCAAACGCTTCATCACCAACGGCGACAGCGACGACCTGTTCGAGAACATCATGCACATGACCCTGGCCCGTCCCGAGGGCGCCGGGCCGGGAACCAAGGGGCTCAGTCTGTTTCTGGTACCCAAGTATCTGCCGGATCCCGAGACCGGTGAGCCCGGTGAGCGCAACGGAGTGTTCGTCACCGGCCTGGAACACAAGATGGGGCTGAAGGTTTCGACCACCTGCGAGCTGACCTTCGGCCAGCACGACGTTCCGGCGAAGGGCTGGCTGGTCGGTGACGCCCGCAACGGCATCGCGCAGATGTTCCATGTCATCGAATACGCGCGAATGATGGTGGGTACCAAGGCAATCGCTACCTTGTCCACCGGGTATCTCAATGCGCTGGAGTACGCCAAGACCCGTATCCAGGGTGCCGACCTGACCCAGATGACCGACAAGACCGCGCCGCGGGTGACGATCATCCACCACCCGGATGTGCGCCGTGCCCTGATGATGCAGAAGGTCTACGCCGAAGGGATGCGAGCGCTCTATCTCTACACCGCAGCCCACCAAAACCCGCAGGTCGCCATGCAGGTGTCCGGCGCCGATGCGGACATGGCCGAACGGGTCAACGACCTGTTGCTGCCGATCGTCAAAGGGGTCGGCTCGGAACGGGCCTACCAGTACCTGACCGAGTCGCTGCAGACCTTCGGCGGATCCGGTTTCCTGCAGGACTATCCGATCGAGCAGTACATCCGCGACGCCAAGATCGACAGCCTCTATGAGGGCACCACCGCCATTCAGGCGCAGGACTTCTTCTTCCGCAAGATCGCCCGCGACCGCGGCGCGGCATTGGGGCACCTGGTCGCCCAAATCGATGCGTTCCTCGACAGCGGAGATGCGCGCTCGGAGCTGACTGACTCGCGCAAGCTGCTGGCCGGCGCCCTCGACGACGTGCGGGCCATGGCCACCACCATGACCGGCTACCTGCTCGGTTCGCAGCAGGATTCCCGCGAGCTCTACCGGGTCGGCTTGGAGTCGGTGCGGTTCCTGCTGTCCGTCGGTGACCTGGTGATCGGTTGGCTGCTGTTGTGGCAGGCCGAGATCGCGTTGGGTGCGCTGGATGGTGAGATCTCTGAGAACGACACGAACTTCTATCGCGGAAAAGTCACCGCGGCAATGTTTTTCGCCGGCAACGTGCTGCCCAGGCTCAGTGCCGAACGGCGCATCGTCGAAAATGACGACCTGGCTGTGATGGAGCTGAGCGAAGACGCTTTCTAAGCGAGTCGGCTACTACGCTCGACCTGGTGGAGACCCACACGCCGAAATACCGCCTGCCCGACCACGGCTACACGATCGTGCGGTGGGCGCACGAGCTGGCCAAAGGGCGCGGGGCGGTGGTGGTGGAACCCGACGTCGAAGGCATCCGGCGTCCCGATGGGGCCTTGGCCTTCGTCGACGCCGCGCCGTTCAAAACGGTGCCGGACGGGCCGACCTCGGTGCTGCGCGAGCTGCTCGATCTGGAGGCCCGGGAGATCCGGTCGTGGAGCAAAACCGGCTTCGCGCGCTTCCACAAGGGAGCCGCCGCCCGGCGGGTCGACCGGATCTGCCGGAAGCAGGGTAGCGAAGCCGCCGTCGATTGGGTGCTGGCGAACGCCACCGCCGAGGTGAATATCGGCGAGCTGCGGGACCGGCTCGGCGCGCGGCTGTACGACGCCGGCGGATTCGACGAGGACTACTACCGCGCCGAGGTGGGGCGTTGCATCGAACACCGCCGTCGGCGGATCAACGGCTGAACCGGCGACCTCAGCCGCGCCGTTGCCGAACCTTGTACGTCGACGGCCAGGACACCCGGGTCTCGTCGCCGACCAACGCTGTTCCCTTCGCGCCGACGGTGACGTTGTAGGCCTCCTGACCCGGCCCGACTTCGCGGTTGGCATGTTCTTGGGCCAGGTAGTACAGCTGATCGATCTCCAGGTCGACGAACGCGACGAAGCTGGTCTTGCGCACCGCGTCGCCGAAGCCGGCGGTCATCCGGTCGGCCACGATGGCCGACGCGATCGCCGCCCCGGCCAGGATCATGAACGGGATCACCCAGGAAAACAGGTAAATCAGCGGTGCTCCGGCCCGCAGGATCGGGGGAACCAGCGCCGACACCGACATGGCCCCGAGCGCACCCAGCCATAGCCAGGTCAGCCGGTTCACGACCGGAGCGAACAGCTCGGTCTGCACCACTGCCGCGGGCAAGTCGGCGCTCACCACCGCCTCCACCGCCGACCGGCCCGACAGCTTGCCGGCCAGAACCACCACGAGCAGTCCGGCGAAACTCAGCGGCAGCATCCACCGCTGCGCACAGCCCCACACCAGCGGCAGCACCGCCAGCGCAAAGAACGTCGCGACGGCCCCGATCCCCAGGAACCGTGTCGTGGGCTCGCGGTTGCTGACCAAGACGGCGGCCGCGACAGCCAGCGCCGCTGCCGCCGCGATCGGCAGCGGCGCATTTCCGACCAGAACCCAGTAGACCGCCCACGGCGCAAACCCCAGCAGCACGCTCACGGCAAGGACGATAGGCGCTCAGCTGTCCAGGGTGTAGCCCATCGGCATCAGCACGCTCTTCTGCTGAGTGAAGTGCTCCACGCCCTCTTTGCCGTTCTCCCGGCCGATACCGGAGTTCTTGAAGCCGCCGAACGGGCAGCACGGGTCGAAGGCATACCAGTTGATTCCGTAGGTACCAGTTCGGATTTTGCTCGCGATCTCGATCCCGCGCGGGACATCGGAGGTCCACACGCTGCCGGCCAGCCCATACACTGAGTCATTGGCGATCGCGATCGCGTCGTCCTCGTTGTCGTAGGCGATGATCGACAGCACCGGCCCGAAGATCTCCTCCTGGGCGATGGTCATGGAGTTATCCACGTCGGCGAACACGGTCGGCTCCACGAAGAAGCCGGAGTCCAGCCCCTCGGGGCGGCCGCCGCCGCAGACCAGCCGGGCGCCTTCCTCGATACCCTTGGCGATGTATCCCTCGACTCGCTCGCGCTGCTTCTCGCTGATCAGTGCACCGATCTGTGCGCCCGGGTCATCCGGCAGGCCGACCGGCAGCGCGGTGACGAAGTTTTTGACCGCGTCCACGATCTCCGCGTAGCGCGAGCGCGGCGCCAGGATGCGGGTCTGGGCCACGCAGGCCTGCCCGGTGTTCATGATTCCGGAGAACACCAGCATCGGGACCGCCGACGCCAGGTCGACGTCCTCGAGCACGATGGCCGCCGACTTGCCGCCGAGCTCCAGCGTGCACGGCTTGAGCATCTCCGCAGCGCGCTTGCCGATCTCCTTGCCGACGGCCGAGCTGCCGGTGAAGGAGAAGATGTCCACGCCCGCGTTGGAGGTCAGCGCCTGGCCGGTCTCCACGCCGCCGGGCACCACCGACAGCACCCCTTCGGGCAGGCCCGCGTCGGCGAACGCCTGCGCCAACAGATTGGCGCTCAACGGGGTCTCGGCGGCCGGCTTGAGCACCACCGTGCAACCGGCCAGCAGCGCCGGACCCAGCTTGTTGACCGCCAGGAACAGCGGCACGTTCCAGGCCACGATCGCACCGACCACACCCAGCGGTTCCCGGCGCACGATCGTCTGCCCGTAGGCGCCGGTGCGGACCTCTTCCCAGCTGACCTCGTCGACGGCGGGCCCGGCGAAGAAGTTCAGCGCCCCGAGCGAGCTCATCCAGTGCATGGTCTCAACGCCCATCGGCGGCTGCCCGGTCTCGGCCGCCAGCAGCGAGGTGAACTGCTCTTTGCGCTCCTCCATGAGCTTGATAGCGGCGGCGATGATCGCGGCCCGCTCAGCCGGCGGAGTCGACGGCCAGGGCCCGGAGTCGAAGGCGGCGCGCGCGGCCGCCACTGCCGCATCCACGTCGGCCTTGGCCGCCAGCGGCACCTTGCCGACGTACTCGCCGGTGGCCGGAGAGTGAACCTCGATGACCTGGTCGGTGGACGGGGCGGTCCACTTGCCGCCGATGAAGAGGGTGTCGTATTCGGTGATGCTGGAGTCGCTCATGGCGTCACCCTACCTAGCCGACGGGCGGATTAGAACACGTTGCAGTCAATCCATCAGCGGGGTTGCAGAACCAGCACCAGATTGCTCACCAACAACTCTCGCAGGCCCGGCGCCGAGGTCATCCACCACGCCCATCGCGGGTGATAACGCGGGAAAGCCGCGACCAGTGTGCCGGTGTGGCGGGCCCACTGCAGCCCCTCGGCCGCCGACACCGCGAACAGCGACGAACCGTAGTTGTTCTTGGGCGGATGGCCGTGCCGGCGGGTGTAGCGCGCGGCGGCCCGCGCGCCGCCCAGATAGTGGGTCAGGCCCATCTCATGGCCGCCGAACGGACCCAGCCACACCGTGTAGGACAGCACCACCAGCCCGCCCGGCCTGGTGACCCGCAGCATCTCGTTGCCGAGTCGCCAGGGCCGCGGGACATGTTCGGCGACGTTGGACGACAGGCAGATGTCCACGCTGTCGTCGGCGAACGGCAACGCCATCCCGGACGCCCGCACGAAGGCACCCGGGGAAGAAGCGGACCCGGCCGCCTGCATCGCGTGCATCTCCCCGGGGTCCGGCTCCACCCCGATGTAGCGCAGCCCGGCCTCGGCGAATACGGTCGCGAAGTATCCCGGCCCGCCGCCGACGTCGAGCAGGGTTCTGCCGGCCGGATCGTCCCCGTTGACGCCCCGCCACAAGTCGGTGACCAGGGTGGCGGTGTCGGCGGCCAGCGCACCGTAGAACCGGGCCGGGTCGCTCTGTTCGTAGCGGAACTGTCCCAGCAAGCGCATTGAGCGGCCCAGCGTCGCGCGTCGTGCGAACAGCTCGGTGGCGGCCACCGGCCAAGCCTAGGCGGACTACCCTGTAGTCCTGTGTCCGCTGTGCGCTCCGTCCTGCTGCTGTGCTGGCGTGACACCGGACATCCGCAAGGCGGCGGCAGCGAGACCTATCTGCAGCGCATCGGCGCCGAGCTGGCCGCCGCCGGAGTCGCGGTCACCCTGCGCACCGCCCGCTATCCCGGCGCACCCGAACACGAAGTCGTCGACGGGGTGCGGATCAGCCGCCGCGGCGGCCCCTACACGGTGTATCTGTGGGCGGGTGCGGCCATGGTCGCCGCGCGGCTTGGGCTCGGCCCGCTGCGGCGGGTGCGCCCCGACGCGGTGATCGACACCCAGAACGGCCTGCCGTTTTTGGCCCGGCTGGCCTACGGGCGCCGCGTCGCTGTGCTGGTGCACCACTGCCACCGGGAGCAGTGGCCGGTGGCCGGGCCGGTGTTGAGCCGGATCGGCTGGCTGGTGGAGTCGAGGTTGTCGCCGTGGCTGAACCGGCGCAACCAATACCTGACGGTGTCGTTGCCGTCGGCGCGCGACCTGATCGAACTGGGCGTGGGTGCCGAACGCATCGCGGTGGTGCGCAACGGGCTCGACGAGGCGCCCCCGCCGACGCTGACCGGTCCGCGGGCCGACGCGCCCCGGGTGGTGGTGCTGTCCCGGCTGGTACCGCACAAGCAGATCGAGGACGCGCTGGACGCGGTCGCGGCACTGCGCACCCGGGTGCCCAAGCTGCGCCTCGACGTCATCGGCGGCGGCTGGTGGGCCGACCGGCTGGTGCAGCACGCCGCGGCGCTGGGGATCACCGACGCGGTCACCTTCCACGGCCATGTCGACGAGGAGACCAAACACCGGCTGGTGCAACAGGCGTGGGTGCATGTGCTGCCGTCCCGCAAGGAGGGCTGGGGCCTGGCCGTCGTCGAGGCCGGCCAGCACGGGGTGCCCACCATCGGATACCGGGATTCCGGGGGGCTGTCCGATTCCATCGTCGACGGCGTGACCGGCTTGCTGGTCGACGACCGCGACCAGCTCGTCGAACAGCTGCACCGTCTGCTGGCCGACCCGGTGCTGCGCGAACAGCTCGGCGGCAAGGCGCAGGACCGCAGCGCCGAATTCTCTTGGCGGCAAAGCGCTGACGGCCTGCGCGAGGTGCTGGAGGCGGTCTGCGAACGGCGCTACGTCAGCGGCGTGGTCTGAGCGACGTGGAGGTGCGCCGATGACGAACGCCCACGCTGCTCCGGTGCTGCTCTACGACGGCGTCTGTGGGGTCTGCAACCGATCGGTCCAGACCATCCTTCGCCACGACCGGCGCGGCACCCTGCGATTCGCCGCCCTGGACAGCGACTTCGCCCGCGCGGTCATCGAGCGCCATCCGGATCTGCAGGATGTCGACTCCATGGTGTTCGTCGACAACCCAGGTCGACCCGATGAGCGAGTCAGTGTCCGATCGGCGGGGGCCCTGAAGGTGGTGCGCTATCTGGGCGGGCCGTTCCGGCTACTCCTGGCGGCCCGCCTCATTCCCGCCGGAATCCGTGACCGTCTCTACGACCGCTTCGCCGCCGTCCGCTATCGAATCGGTGGCAAGCACGACACTTGCCCGGTGCCGGCGTCGGAAGTGCGCGCCCGGTTCCTGGGTTGAAGGCAACATTGCTCGGCGGCTCAGGATGGCGGGGGCCTGGTGTTGAGGGCGCGTTCGGCGGCGATGGCTTGGGCGCGGTTTTGGGCCCGGGTCCGTCGTCGGGTGGGCATCATCAGGGTTCGGCCGGCCGAATCCGATTGTCGGCCAGTCGGTGCGGGTAGGCGGCCGGTCGGTTCGCAGAGGGCGGGGAACAACAATCGGCTGCCGGGGTGGGTGGTGTAGGTCTGGCCGGTCGGACTGAGCCAGTCGATGGTCCCGTCGGCGTGTTGCCGGTCGCGCCAACCGTGAAACGTCTTGATTAAGTGGTGTTTTCGGCATAGGCAACGCAGGTTTGACGGATGTGTCGGGCCGCCGAGGGCATAGGCGATGGCATGGTCGAGGTCGCAGAACTCAGCCGGCCGGTCACAGCCGGGCCACCGACACGTCATGTCCCGGCAGCGCACAAACTCATCGAGCGCGGTCGAGGGCCGGTACTTCGGTTCGGGGGCACTATCGGGTCCGGGGTGTCGCACCGGTTTGATGGTGGCGCCGGCGGCGATCAGTTCGGCCAGCATCGGTGCCGGGATCAGCGGGCCGCCCAGCAGCAGCGCGGGCGGGGCTTTGGGGGG
>NZ_LZIN01000099.1 GCF_001667375.1 Mycolicibacter sinensis
CGATTTATGGGCAGGGACGTGTTCGCGGATCGGGACACCATCATGGAGTGTCTCGATGAGCAGGAGGCGATTAATGCCCGGTTGGCGCGGTGTTCGTTTGATGCGTTGAGTCCCGAGGAGTTGGTGGAGGTGCTGGCCCGCCGGGAGGCGTTGGCGTGGCAGGCGCCGGTGATCGAGCATCAGATCTTGGCCCGGCTGGTGGCTGAGGGCCATGCCGAGGTGCTGGCGGCGTGCTCGCTGGCCAAAGCGCTCAGTGAGCGGTTGCGGATCAGCGCGAAAGAAGCCCGGCGGCGCATCGATGAGGCCGCCGAGTTGGGCCCGCGCACCGCCCTCTGCGGCGAGCCACTGGCCCCGGTGCTTCCGGGGCTGGCGGCCGCCCAAGCCGACGGGCGGGTGGGCCCCGAGCAGGTGGCGATCGCCCGTGCGGCGATGGCGAAGATCCCCGCTGGCGTCAGTGCCGCCGATCGCGAGCGCGCCGAGCGTGATCTGGCGGAGCTGGCCACCCTGTTCGCCCCGGAGACCTTTCAACGCCTGGCTGTGCACCTGATCGCGGTGCTGGATCAAGACGGCGACGAGCCCGACGACGGTGAACGCCAAGCCCGGCGCGGGCTGCGGCTGGGGCCGCAACGCCCCGATGGGATGAGCAGCGTGTCCGGCACGATCACCCCGGAGTTGCGGGCCACCCTGGAGCCGGTCCTGGCCAAGCTGGGGGCACCGGGGATGTGCAACGCCGCCGACGAAACGCCGTGTATCAGTGGCACGCCATCGCAGGAGCAGATTGAGCAGGATCACCGCACCCGCGATCAACGCCAGCACGATGCGCTGTTGGCCGCGTTGCGGGCGGTGCTGGCCGGTGGAGACCTGGGACAGCTCAATGGCCTGCCGGTCACGGTGATCGTCTCGACCACGCTGGCCCAACTGCAGGCCGCGGCGGGCAAGGCCCACACCGCCGCCGGTTCGTGGTTGCCGATGACCGACCTGCTGCGGATGGCCGGCCATGCGTACCACTATCTGAGTGTGTTCGACGGCCAAGGCCGGGCGCTGTGGCTGGGCCGGGCCAAGCGGATCGC
>NZ_LZIN01000100.1 GCF_001667375.1 Mycolicibacter sinensis
CGTGGTGGGAACCTCTGCGGTGGTCTATCCGGCGGCCAGCCTGCCCGAGCTGGCACTGGAGCAGCGCAAGACCGTCACCGAGGTTGTCGCCCCCGAGCCGGAGTCGCGGCTGCGGGAGGCCGCCGGTCAAGCGGCGGCCGCGGCGCCGGTGCCGGTGAGCGTCGTGGCCAGCACCGTCGAGGCGTTGGATGCCGGCGAACCGTTCGATGCGATCGTGTGCTCCCTGGTGTTGTGCTCGGTCGAGCAGCCCCGCGAGGTGCTGCGCCAACTGCTCGCGTTGCTCAAGCCCGGCGGAGAGCTGCGCTATTTCGAGCACGTCGCCAGCGCCGGGGCGCGGGGCGGGCTGCAGCGACTGGCCGACGCCACGTTCTGGCCGAAGCTGTTCGGGAATTGTCATACCCACCGCGACACCGAGCAGATGATCACCGACGCCGGCTTCACCGTCGGGACATCCCGGCGCGGCCATCAGTTTCCGGCGTGGGCGCCGGTACCGGTGTCGGAGTTCGCGCTGGGTCGTGCCAACCGCCCGGCCTGAGCCGCGTTAACCCAACAGCGAGGGCAGTCGCTGCAGCAAGCCGGGTAATGCCGCCGAGGCGGTGTCGCGGATGCTCACCGTGGCTCTGGCGGACAGCGGCGTCGCTTCGGGGTTGACCTCGATGACGGTCTTGCGCTGCTCCAGTGCCAGCTCGGGCAGGCTGGCCGCCGGATAGACCACCGCAGAGGTTCCCACCACG
>NZ_LZIN01000101.1 GCF_001667375.1 Mycolicibacter sinensis
GTGTGGTGCGGGGGCTGGCGGGCGTCGCCGGCTCGGACGGGAAGCTCGGCGCCGGCGGCGATGGCGGAAACGGCGGCGACTCAGCGCAGGGCGGGGCCGCCGGCATCGGCGGCAACGCCGGCATCGGTGGCACCGGCACCGCCGGCACGGCCGGTGGATCCGGCACCGCCGGTCAGAGCCTTTCGGTAGCGGCCGGCAACGGTGGTGCCGGTGGCAATGGGTACGACCCGACCGCAATCGGTTCGGGGGCGGCCGCTGGGACCTCCGGCGGTAACGGCGGCAACGGCGGTAACGGCGGCAATATCGGTGCCGGCGGCCGGGGCGGCAACGGCGGCTCGGGCATCGCTGGAACCGACAACTCCGCCACCCAGGGCGGAGCGGACGGCAACGGCGTAGCGCAGGCCGGTGGTGTGAATGGCTTGGCCGGTGGGTCCGGCGGCGCCGGCGGCAACGGCGGACACGGCGGCAACGGCGGATCGACCTCGGGTGCCGCTGGTAGCGGTGGTAACGCCGGTAGCGGCGCCAATGGTGGCGGCGGCGGTGGTGGGCTTGCGGGTATCGCGGGTGCTAACGGTGGTGCTGCCGGGACGACGCTCGGCAACGGTGGCGCCGGCACCGCCGGCGGCGTAGGCGGTCGCGGCGGCGACGGTGGCGTCGGCGGTAACGGCGGTGCGGCGGGCAGTGCCACCAACGGCGCGGCCGGTTCGGTGGGCACCAACGGCACGGGTGGCTCCGGTGGCCAAGGCGGTTCCGGTGGTAACGCCGGCGCCGGCGGGACCGGCGCGCTGGGCGTGGCGGGAACCGCCGGTGGTGGTGACACCGGTGCGGCGCTCGGTGGCGGTGGCAACGGTGGTGCTGCGGGCACCGCAGGTGTCGGCGGTGCCGGCGGCAACGGCGGTGCGGGTGGCTCGACTGCCGGTACCGCCGCGGGTGCCGACGGTGCCGGCGGGCACGGCGGGAATGGCGGCGACGGGGCTGCCGGTGGTGGCGGTGGCAAGGGTGCGGCAGGCACCGCCACCGATGCCGGTTTCGATGGTGTCGCCGGTTCGGGCGGGCACGGCGGTAACGGCGGGGATTCGGCGATCGCCGGTGCCGGTGGTGCTGCCGGGACCAACGGCGACGGCACGACGACTCCGGGCAATGAGGGCAATGCGGGCACCGGGGTGAGCGGGCCGGCCGGCAACGGCGGTGACGGCGGTACCGGTTATGACCCGTCGGCGGCGGGTTCCGGTGCGGCGGCGGGGACCAACGGCGGCAATGGTGGTGCGGCCGGCAACGGCGGCAATATCGGCAAGGGCGGTGACGGCGGCGCCGGCGGCTCCGGCACGGCGGGCAGCAACGGAGCCGCGGGGACGTCGACCCTCGTCGACGGCGGATCCGGCCTCAACGGCGGCTCGGGCGGCGCGGGCGGCAGCGGCGGCCTCGGCGGTTCGATCTCCGGCGACGGCGGTATCGGCGGCGCCGGCGGTAACGGGGCGGTCGGCGGTAATGCCGGGGCCGGCTACAGCTTCGGCGGTACCACCGGCGGGACCGGCGTCAATGACATGGACGGCCGGGCCGGGGGCGACGCCGGCGGCGTCGGGACGGGTGGCAGTGGCGGCCAGGGCGGTAACGGCGGCGGCGCCGCCGGCGGGAGCGGCGCTCTCGGGGCGAACGGTGATGGCGGCAACGCCGGAGCCGGTGGCAACGGTGCCGCCGGTGGTGACGGTGGAGCCGGTAAGGCCGGGGTAGCCGGCCAGACCATCCACGGCAGCGCCGGTGGCGGCGGCAATGGTGGCGCCGGCGGCGATTCCACCCAGGGCGGGGCCGCCGGCACCGCGGGCGCGGCCGGAACCGGCGGGGCGGCGGGGACCGGCAGCGCCGGCGATACGGCTGCCAACGGCGACGGTGTGGCCGGGCCGGCCGGCAACGGTGGCGCCGGTGGTGCCGGGTACGACCCGTCAGCGGGCGGTGCGCCGGCGGGAACTTCCGGCGGCAACGGCGGTGCCGGCGGCGACGGCGGCAACATCGGTAAGGGCGGCAACGGCGGCGAGGGCGGCTCCGGAACCGCGGGCACCGACAACTCCGCGGACACCACCGGCCTGGACGGCGGCAAGGGCGGCTCCGGCGGTAATGGCGGTCAAGGCGGCAACGGCGGCTCGATCTCCGGGGCAGCCGGAACCGGCGGCAACGCCGGGACCGGTGCGTCCGGTGGCGGTGGCGGAATAGGAACCGTCGGCTCGGTCGGTACCTCCAGCACGGTCGCGGGCACCCAGGGCGGCGTCGGCGGTGCCGGTGGTGACGGTGGCAACGGCGGCAATGGCGGCGCCGGCGGCAAACTTTTGGGCGGCACCGGTGCCCAGGCGGCCACCGGCACCGGCGGTACCGCTGGATCCGGCGGGTCCGGTGGACAGGGCGGCACCGGCGGCACCGGATACACCGGTAGCAACGGCGTCAACACCTCGAGCGTCACCGCCAACGGCCAGTCCGGAAGCGCGGGCGGCACCGGCGGCATCGGTGGCCGGGGCGGCACCGGCGGCAACGGCGGGACCGGCAGCACCATCGGCGCCAACGGCAACGGTGGCCAAGGCGGCCAGGGCGGTACCGGTGGCAACGCCGGAGCAGGCGGCAACGGCGGCGCCGGCCAGTCGGGTATCGCCGGCGGCAGCGACACCGGCGCGGCCAAGGGTGGCGGCGGCACCGGAGGCA
This sequence comes from Mycolicibacter sinensis, assembly GCF_001667375.1. Lineage (GTDB taxonomy): Bacteria > Actinomycetota > Actinomycetes > Mycobacteriales > Mycobacteriaceae > Mycobacterium > Mycobacterium sinense_A. The sequence continues at coordinate 2,689 of NZ_LZIN01000101.1, forward strand.
ACGCCGGCACCGCCGGTGGGGGCGGCAAGGGCGGCGACGGTGGCGGCGGTGGCACTACCGCCGGGGCCGGTGGCACCAACGGCAACGGTGGTTCCGGTGGCACCGGCGGCAACGGGGCCCTCGCCGGCGACGGCGGTAAGGGAGCCCAGGGCGCAGCCGGGGTGGCCGGCGGCGGCGTCGGCGCCGCGACCGGCAACAACGAAGGCGCCGGCGGCAATGGCGGCAACGGCGGTACCACCAGTTTGCGGGGCACCGGTGGGTCCGGCGGCGCAGCCGGCAGCGGTGGCGCCGGCGGCGGGGGAACGGCTGGCACAGCCGGCGCGGCCGGTAGCAACCCGGCCCCGCTGCCGGCTGGCAACGGTGGCGACGGCGGCGACGGTTACGACCCGTCGGGGACCAACACCGGCGCCTCCGGCGGCAACGGCGGTAACGGTGGCAACGGCGGCAACCTGGGCCGGGGCGGCGAAGGTGGCGAAGGAGGTAGCGGCGCCAGCAACGGCTCGCCGGGCTGATCCGACCGGGCGGGCTTACTTACTTCCTGCAGTCGGCGCAGGTACCGAAGATCTCGATGGTGTGGCTGACGTCGGAGAAGCCGTGCTCGGCGGCGATCTGGGCCGCCCACTCCTCGACCTCGTGATCGCCCACCTCGACGGTGGCACCGCAGTGGCGGCAGACCAGATGGTGGTGATGGTGCTCCGAGCAGCGCCGGTACACCGACTCGCCGGTGTCGGCGCGCAACGTGTCGACCTGCCCGGCCGCAGCCATCGCCTGCAGCGTGCGATAGACCGTCGTCAGTCCGATGTTCTCCCCGCGCTCACGCAGCGCGTCGTGCAGTTCCTGGGCCGAACGGAAATCGTCGATGGTCTCCAGCAGCGCCGAGATCGCTGCGCGCTGCCGGGTGGAGCGCACTCCCGGGGCGGTCAACGGTCCTCACCGGCGTGGGCCACCGCGTCGATGACGATGTGCGCCAGGTGGTGGTCGGCCAACCGGTAGAGCACTTCGCGGCCCGACCGTTCCCCGGTGACCACCCCGGCGGATTTGAGGATCTTCAGGTGCTGGCTGACCAGCGGCTGGGGCACCCCGAGCGCGTCGACGAGCTCGTGCACGCAGCGGTGCGATTCCTGCAGTTGCAGAACGATCGCGATGCGCACCGGAGCGGCCAGCGCCCGCAGCAATTCGCCGGCGGCATCGAGGATCTCCCGCGGCGGCGTGGCGGGGAACGCGGGCCCGTGGTGCTGGTGGTCGTCGGCTACCAGACCCGATGTTGTGGGCGACATACCACCACCTCCGCCCATGTTGGAAATCGTTTTCAGCTGGCTCCACTGTTTCATGCGTAATGACGCATGTCAAAGAAGCTCGGCGGTGTCGATACCATGTCTGAGGTTGCGCGTCGGGGTTGTCGACGTGAACCCGACAAGACAGGAGTGCACCCCCTCGTGGCGTCCATCATCGACACCGTTGCCAACCTCGCCAAACGACGTGGCCTGGTCTTTCAGTCGGGCGAAATCTACGGCGGCACAAAGTCGGCCTGGGACTACGGGCCACTCGGGGTGGAGCTCAAGGAGAACATCAAGCGACAGTGGTGGCGCTCGGTCGTGACGTCGCGAGACGATGTCGTCGGTTTGGACAGTGCGATCATCCTGCCGCGGCCGGTGTGGGTCGCCTCCGGTCACGTCGCGGTGTTCAACGATCCGCTGGTGGAGTGCCTCAACTGCCACAAGCGGCACCGCCAGGACCACATGCAGGAAGCGGTGGCACTGAAAAAGGGTGGTAACCCCGACGACGTTCCGATGAGCGAGATTTCCTGCCCGGACTGCGGCACCAAGGGCGAGTGGACCGAGCCCCGTGACTTCAACATGATGCTCAAGACCTACCTGGGCCCGATCGAGTCTGAAGAAGGCCTGCACTACCTGCGGCCCGAAACGGCCCAGGGCATCTTCGTCAACTTCGCCAACGTCGTGACCACGGCACGTCGCAAGCCGCCGTTCGGAATCGGCCAGATCGGCAAGAGCTTCCGCAACGAGATCACCCCCGGCAACTTCATCTTCCGGACCCGTGAGTTCGAGCAGATGGAGATGGAATTCTTCGTCGAGCCGTCCACCGCGACCGAGTGGCACCAGTACTGGATCGACGCGCGCCTGCAGTGGTACGTCGACCTGGGTATCAAGCGTGAGAACCTGCGCCTCTACGAACACCCGCTCGAGAAGCTGTCGCACTACTCCGCCGGCACCACCGACATCGAGTACAAGTTCGGTTTCGCCGGGAACCCGTGGGGTGAGCTCGAAGGCATCGCCAACCGCACCAACTTCGATCTGACCACGCACTCACAGCATTCCGGCGTCGACCTGTCGTTCTACGACCAGGCGTCCGACACCCGCTACGTGCCGTACGTGATCGAACCGGCCGCCGGCCTGACCCGCTCGCTGATGGCCTTCCTGGTCGACTCCTACCAGGAGGACGAGGCCCCCAACGCCAAGGGCGGGGTGGACAAGCGCACCGTACTGCGGCTGGACCCGCGACTGGCGCCGGTCAAGGCTGCTGTGCTGCCGCTGAGCCGCAACGCCGACCTTTCGCCCAAGGCCCGGGATCTGGCCGCCGAGTTGCGGCAATCCTGGAACGTCGAGTTCGACGACGCCGGGGCGGTGGGCCGGCGCTACCGGCGTCAGGACGAGATCGGCACCCCGTTCTGCATCACCGTCGACTTCGACTCGCTCGAAGACCACGCCGTCACCGTGCGAGAACGCGACAGCATGGCCCAGGAGCGGGTGGCCATCGACGCGGTGGCCGATTATCTGGCCGTGCGCCTCAAGGGCTGCTAAACGACCCAGCGGTCGAAACCAAGTGCGCTCCAACGGGTTAACCGGCTCAAAATGTCGACTGTAGGAGTGATTTCGTAACCTGTTGTCCCGCAAGGGCAACAGGGCGAGCAGATATTTCTGAGACTGTTGCGGGTCAGGTTGACAGCCCCGTCGCGTCCCGGTTGGCTCAACGGTGGCTGAGAAACGAGCCAGATTCTTACGCCGGGGAATTGGATCGAACAAGGGAGGGTGGCAGATGGCCGACAGGAAGTACGTAGGGAAACCGCATGATTCGCGTGCCTCGGGGGCACGCCGCCGCAGTCGTGTGATCGGGGTGTCAAGCGCCGCGGCCGCATTCTTGGCATTCGGGATGGCCCCATTGGCCACCGCGCCGGACGCACACGCCGACGGTCTCGACTGGCTGATGGACCTGTTCGACCCCGGCATGGTCGCCGGCTCGGCCGCGGACACCACCGGGGTCGATGACGTGTTCGGCGACTCGCCGTTCTGGGACCAACTGCTGCTGGCCAACCCGAGTCTTGACCCGGCGAGCGTGATCGACTCGTGGATGTACGACCCGTGGCACACGGCCATGCAGGCCTGGATCACCAGTGACTTCGGTCAGCAGATCGACGATGCCATCAACACCGCCTACATCCAGATGAACGGCGTGGACAGCCTCGACGGAGCGTGCGGCCTGATCTGCAACGGTATCGACGGCACCCAGGACAGCCCGGACGGCGGCGCCGGCGGGCTGTGGTTCGGCGACGGCGGCGACGGCTGGGACTCCACCGTGCAGGGGTTGGCCGGTGGTGACGGCGGGAACGCCGGGTTCTTCGGCAATGGTGGCGACGGCGGCGACGGCTGGGATTCAACCAAGGTCGGCGTGGACGGTGGGGCCGGTGGCAACGGCGGCACCGGTGGCACGGTCATGGGCAACGGCGGGGTCGGCGGCACCGGCGGCGACGGGTTCGGCGGTACGGCCAACGGCGCCGGCGGCGTCACGACCGGCTCCAACGGCGGTGCCGGTGGTAACGGTGGCAGCAGCAGCGATGCCGCCAGCTTGATCTTCGGCAACGGCGGCGCCGGTGGTGCGGGCGGTAACGGCGGCGACGCCACCGCCAACGGCCACGAGGGCACCGACGTCGGCGGCAACGGTGGTGCCGGTGGCACCGGCGGGAACTCGTTCGCGCCCATCGGCAATGGCGGTGAAGGTGGTGCCGGTGGCGCGGGCGGTGGCGGCGGCGACGGCACCGCCAACGGCTCCGAGGGCAACTCGACCGGCGGCACCGGTGGCGCGGGTGGTACCGGTGGTACCGCCGAGAACGGACACGGTGGCACCGGCGGGGTCGGCGGCGCCGGCGGCGACGCCCGGTCCAACGGTCACCTTGGTATCGCGACCGCCGGTGACGGCGGGACCGGTGGCACCGGCGGACAGGGTCTCATCGCCGGCACCGGTGGTGACGGCGGCGCCGGTGGCGACGCCCGGGCCAACGGCTCCGGCGGCATCGCGACCGCTGGTGCCGGTGGCGCCGGTGGTGTCGGCGCCCAGGGCGCGACCGGTGCGGCCGGCCAGCCCGGTGGGACCGGTGGTGCCGGCGGCAACGGTGGGGCCGGTGGCGACGCCACCACCAAGGGGTCCGGGGGCACCTCGACCGCCGGTAACGGCGGCGACGGTGGCGCGGGCGGCAACGGCGGCAGCGGCGGGGCCGGCGCG
>NZ_LZIN01000102.1 GCF_001667375.1 Mycolicibacter sinensis
CGCTGTCGACCAGCCCGTGGCTCCACGCATTGATCCAGGCGCCGAACTGGTCGAAGTCACCGGAGATGTCGATGTCGGTGATCGCGCCGTCGGTGGTGGCCAGGTGGTTGGCCACCTGATCGGGCGTGAGCCCCAGATACATCATGTGCTCGTAGAACAAACCGAGCTCAGAGGTGGACGTGGGGTCGGTGACCGGATCTCCGGGGATCGTGTAATCGGTTACCGCGAACCAGTTGTTCGGGGTCTGGACACCCGACAGCAGAGCAGTGTCGAAGAAGTCGGAGGAGGAAACCCCGCCCATACCCTCCGACGCGGTGTCGGCACCGACCGGATTGCCGATGAACACGAAATGCAGCAACTGCGGGTCGACGCCGTCGTGTTCCAGCTGGGCCATGGCGATCGAACCGGCCGTGGCGCCCTGCGACCAGCCGAACACCCACAGCGGGTTGTCGGCATCGTAGGCGTCGGGGTTGGCGTCGAGCTGGGCGTGCACCGCCCGCACGATCTCGGCCGCGCCGACGAAACTGCTGTGCCCCTGCAGGATCAGCTGCGGGGTGGTCAGCACCTGCAGCGGGGAATCGCAGATGCCGGCACCGATCACGCAGACCGTCGGATCGTCGCCGGCGTCGAAGCCTAGCGGGTTGAGGAACAGGTCGGCCGCGGTTTGGGCGAACGCCGCCGAGGGCGTCGGCAACATCGTCCCGCCGACGAAGATCGCGGT
>NZ_LZIN01000103.1 GCF_001667375.1 Mycolicibacter sinensis
GCATTAATCGCCTCCTGCTCATCGAGACACTCCATGATGGTGTCCCGATCCGCGAACACGTCCCTGCCCATAAATCGAACACTAGTGCGACCATCCGACAAGAAATCGGGCCGATCCGGCACCGGACTCTAAGAGAATAGTGAGGAAATCGGCCCTCCTGGCTCGGTAGGGTTGGTCCGAAGGCCCGGCGCGAAGGGAAACACCATGGCGGTCACCGTTGTCGATGCAGGACCCCGGCAGGTCAGCCGGTCGGTGGAGGTTGCGGCCCCGGCGGCTGAACTGTTCGCGATGGCGGCCGATCCCCGCCGCCATCGGGAACTCGACGGGTCGGGTACGGTCCGCGACAACGTCAAGGCGCCGGCCGAAATCACCGTCGGGTCGAAATTCTCGACGAAGATGAAGATGTACGGCGTGCCCTACCGCATCACCAGCACCGTGACCGCCTACCAGCCCGACCAGCTGGTCGAGTGGCGCCACCCGGAGGGCCATCGGTGGCGATGGGAGTTCGAGTCGCTCTCGCCGGGGCTGACCAGGGTCACCGAGACATTCGACTACCGCAACGGCGGTGCGCTCAAGTTGAAGTTCTACGAGCTGACCCGGTCAGTCAAGTCCAACGCCGCGGGTATCGAGGCGACGTTGACCCGACTGCGCGAGCGCTACCCGGCCAGTTAACCGACCTGCGAGAGCAGCGCTTCGGTCGGAGGCCGGCGCGCAATCCACGGCCGCACCGACTCCAGCTGTGCCGCAAGTGAAATCAGGGTCGCCTCGTCGTTGGCCCTGGCCACCAGGTGCACCGCCTCCGGTACGCCGTCGGCGGCGATCCCGGTCGGCACCGAGATCGCCGGCTGGCCGCTGTAGCACTGCGGGAAGGTGAACGGGATGAACTTCAGCATCCGCAGCATCGCGCGGGTCGGCCCGTAGCCCTCGAAGTAGCCCACCTGCACCGGCGGCATCGCCACCACCGGGGTCATCAGGATGTCGCAGTCGGCGATCGCGCGTTGTGAGCGGGTGGTGATGCGGGGCTCGGCGGCGACGGCGCGGCGGGCCGCCCAGTCCGGGACCAGCCGGCTGGTGCGGGCCTCGGCCTGCATGCGTCGTTCCAGCAGTTCGGTTCTGGGCAGCCGTTCGATCTCGTGGGCGAACCCGTTCATGAACAGTGCGAGCACCGCGGCGATGCCGATCACCGGATAGACCGGGTCGCGCTCGATCACCTCGTGGCCCAGCGACCGCAACAACTCCGCGGTCTCCAACACCGGCCGGCGCACCTCGTCGCTCACCGAAACCGGCACAACGGGTTTGAACGACATCGCGATCCGCAGCGGCCGCACCGGCGCCAGCAGCGCGTCCATCAGCGGCGGCGCCGGTGGCGGCGAGGGAATCTCGTCGTCGGGTTCGGGGCCGGTCATCGCGTCGTGCAGCAGGGCGGCGTCGAGCACGCTGCGGGCCAGCGGTCCGATGTGGTTCAGGCCGTGGAACCGGTAGGCCCGTTCGGGTGACTCCTTGGCGCTGATGCGTCCGCGCTGGCCCTTCAGGCCGACCAGCCCGCAGCAGGCGGCCGGAATGCGGACCGAGCCACCACTGTCGCTGCCGGTGGCGCCGGGCACCATCCCGGAAGCCACGGCGGCGGCCGAGCCGCCGCTGGATCCGCCCGGGGTCCGGTACAGATCCCACGGGTTGCGCGTCACCCCCCAGGTCGCCGATTCGCACACCGGGTAGGCGCCGAACTCCGAGAGGTGGGTCTTGCCGATGATCACCGCGCCCGCGGCGCGCAGCCGGCGTACCGCGGCGCTGTCGGTACTCGCGGGTCCGGCGTCAATTCCGGTGCCGCACATGGACGAAACGCCCGCCACGTCGGTGTCGTCCTTGACCGCAATCGGCACACCGGCCAGTGGCAGCACCTCTCCGGCGGCCAGCCGGCGCTCGACGTGCGCGGCCTCGTCCATCGCCCGGTCGCCGAGCACGATGCGAAATGCGTTCAGCGCCGGGTCAAGTCGGGCGATCCGATCCAGATACAGCGCCACCAGTTCGCGCGCGGACACCTCCCGATCGCGCACCATCTTCGCCAACCGCGCGACGCCGGCAAAGGCCAGCCCATCATCGTGCGCGCCCGACATCCTGAAGTCCTTTCCCCCGCGCACCACAATACCCACCGGGCTACGGCGTAAACGTGTGTCGGCCTTGGTGACACACCACAGAACCGCGAACGTCAGCCCGCCGGCGCGATGTTGTGGTTGAGGGTGAACCGGTTGTCCGGGTCAAGGCGCGCCTTGAGCTCGGCCAGGCGTTGGTAGCCGGCGTCGCCGAATGTCGCGCGGATGCGGTCCTGCCCTTCGTCTCCGACGAAGTTGAGGTAGGCACCGGCCGGGCCGAGCGGCCGCAAGATCTCGAAAGCCTGACCGGCCCACGCCGTGCAGCGCGCGGTGTCGGCCGGGTCGGTCCAGGTCGTCATCAGATGGACGATGTAGGGGTGCTCCCGGGTGGCCACGGCCGTCGCCTCCGGCGGCACCCGGCTGGCGTAACCGCCGAGCCGGATCAGATGCAGCCGGGTCTGCGCTGAGGGCCGCGAGCGCCCGAGCAGCGCGATGCGGCGGATCGCCTCGTCGGTGAGTTCGGTGACGAACAGCGACTTCCAGTAGTTCAGCCAGCCGAAGGGCGCCGTCTGGTCGATGGCCTGCTGCCAGGTCGGGTACTCCAGCTTGTGTTGCAGGGCCAGCACGGGCTTGGCCGCCGCGCCTTGGACGTTGAGCAGCGCATGGGTGTCCTCGACGCCGGTGGAGTCGGTTCGCGTCGAGCAGCCCAGGATGTTGACCAGCGACTGACCGGACTTGAGGTCGCTGGAGAAGTCCAGGATGGCCGCCAGGTGATCGGGGGCGTTGTCCATCTGGGCCCGAAAATGCTTGCACACCGCCTCGGCGTCGGTGTCGGGGTAGGACTGCACGCCGGCCACCACCGAATCGACCGGGTGCAGCCGCAGCATGAACTGCGCGACGACGCCGAAGTTGCCGCCCCCGCCGCGCAGGCCCCACAGCACGTCGGCGTTCTCGGTCTCGCTGACCGTCAGCACCTCGCCCGATGCCAGCACCAGCTCCGCGCCGATGAGGTTGTCGCAGGTCATCCCGTGCGCGCGGGAGAGCCACCCGATGCCGCCGCCGAGCGAGAAGCCGCCGACGCCGGTCGTCGACACCACCCCGCCGGGGCAGGCCAGGCCGTGGCGGCTGGTGGCCGGGTCGACGTCGCCCCAGGTGGCGCCGGCGTCGACGTAGGCGATCCGGGCCTGCGCGTCGACGCGCACTCCGCGCATCTGCGTCAGATCGATGACGACGCCGCCGTCGGTGGTCGAGTGGCCGGCCACGCTGTCGCCGCCGCCGCGCACCGCGATCTCGGCGCCGGCGTCCACGGCGTAGCGCACCGCGGTGATGACGTCCTCGCGGGAACGGCACTGCAGCACCACCTGCGGCCGCTTGTCGATCATGCCGTTGAAGACCTGACGCACCGTGTCGTAGCGGGCGTCGTCGGGGTAGATGGCGTCGCCGGTGAACCCCGGCACGGTCGCGGTCATTGCATCCTTCGTGTCACTCGTCGCGAAGTTCGGTTGCCGGGGTAGATCGGGTGGACTTCCACGCGGGGATGATGGCCGCGAACACGGCGGCGACGGTGGCCAGCACCGCGTACAGCACCGCGTCGGTCCACGGGAACACCAGCGGGGTGATCAGGCCGACGTTGACGACGGCTGCCCGCCGAACCGCTTCGGAGATGGCGATCGCAAGCACCGCGCCGAACAGCCCGCCGGCGGCGCCGGCGACCACGGCCTCGATGGTGGTGATGGAAAACACCCGCGCCCGGGTGGCGCCCAGCGCCTGGATCAGGGCCATCTCCCGCCTGCGCCGGATGCCGACCAGCAGCAGCGTCGACAGCACCGAGATGAAGGCGATCGCGAGCAGGCCGTACTTGAGGGTGTTCAGCGGGGTGAGATAGCGCCCGATCGATGCCGCGATGTCGGAGGCGTAGCCGTCGGTGTCCACCGCGGTCACCGGCTGGTCGAACTTCGTGGCCCCGATGTTCTCGATGACCTCTCCGGCGGTGAACCCGGCCGCCGGGGTGGCGAAGATCAGGCCGGCCGGTTGCGGGCCGTAGATCTGCTCGGCGACCGAGTAGGGCAGGTAGATCCGGCGGCCGCCGTATTCGGGGGTTGCGACAATGGTCCCGATGCTCATTGCCTGCGCCTCGAGTCCACTTCCCAATACAAGTGCGTCACCGATGTGGAGGTTTTTCTCGCGGGCCAGGACGCTGCCGATCACCACCTGATTGGCTTTCTGGCTTGCCTCCGGGGATTGCCCGGCGAGTAGTCCGAACGGAAATGTGGGCCGGTCCTGCGCCTGAATATGCGCCAGCGACCCGTCTTTGAGGTTGATCTCGATTTCCGCCATCCGCTCGGTCTTTTCCACCCCGGCCACCGAGTTCAGTTTGTTGAGCGTCTGCGGGGCGAATCGGGCGTCGATGGGCCCGTAATCGGCGAACTGCGTGGTGGTGATGGCAATGCGGCCGTCCGCCTGCGATTCGGCGACCTTGGTGGCGCCGATGTGGATCGCCACCAGGAATCCGGACAGCAGGATGGCGACCACGACGGGCACCGCGATGGCTCCCGAGATCGCCGCGGTGCGCGAGCGGTCCGAGCGCAGCGCGTTGAGCGCGATGGTCAGCGTCGCTCCGCTGGACTTGTCCGGCCTCGGGCGCAGGCTGGTGATCGCCTGGGCGCTCAGGTACGCCGTCGCCAGCAGCAGACCGATCAGGGCGACGACCGCGCCGATGTCGGCGAGGATCGCCTGCCAGGCGACCAGCGCGCCGGACAGTGTCGCCAGCCGTGCCGCGATCACCCCGGCCAGGCCGATCGCCAGCAACAGCAGCGCCTTGGACCAGATCTTGCGCTGGGTGGTCTGCTCCTGGGCCGCCCGTCCCGACAGCTCGGCCGCGATCGGGGTGTTGGACGCCGACAGGGCGGGACCGACCGCGGCCCCCACCGCCAGCAGGACGCCGACCAGGATGCCCAGGACCAGGATCGCCGGCTTGAGGATCACCGGGACGGTGACGCCGACGAACCGTTCGGTCAGCTCGCTGGCGCTGGCCACGATGGGTTCGGAGATGACGATGCCGGTCAGTACGCCCATGGCCGATCCCGCCGCCCCCAACAGCGCGGCCTCACTGAGGAACCCGGTCATGATCGAAGCCGGCGACGCTCCCAGCGCGGAGGCGATCGCGATCTCGCGGCGGCGCTCCTCGACCGAGAGCCGGGTGATCTGGGTGATCAGGATGACCCCGACCCCGATCGAGATGAGCGCGAAGATGCCCAGCAGGGGCAGCAGCACGTCGTTGACGTTGTATCCCCGCGCCGGCTCGCTGCGGGGCTGCACGCTGTAGGCGGGGCCCAGCGCGGTCTTCAGCTTCTGCTGGACCGCGCCGGCGTCGGCGCCGGAGTCCAGGGTCACGTAGAGCATGTCCACCCGGTCGCCGCGGGCGAACTGCACTTTGGCCATGCTCAGCGGCAGCACCGCGACCAGGCCGTTGTTGACGTCGTCGAGATCGGCCACCCGCTGGAACTTCTCCATCGAGAGTTGCCCGACGTCGGTGACCAGGGTCGCCGAGGAGTCCAGGGAGTCGCCCAGCGACTTCGAGATCGCCGGCGGGGGCTCGTGCTGACCGGTCTGGCAGACCTTCGGGTCGACGATCCACTGCGCCGAGCAGTCCACTCCCAGACCCAGCCCGTAGCTCTCCGTGCCATTGCTGCGGATCATCGTCACCCCGCGGATGACCGGCACCACGGCCGCCACCCCGTCAACCGATCGGGTGTCTTCGACGACGGCGGGGCTGATGCCGCCACGGGTGGCCGCCCCGACCACGCGCAGCGGCGCGGGTCCGGCGATCTGGTAGCCGACGTCTTCGACGGCCTTGGAGACGCTGGTGACCTCGATCATGACGGCCACGACGACCGCGACGCCGCCGCCGAGGGAGAAAGCGGCCAATGCGGCCCGGAAGGCGTGTTTACGAACGGCCCGGAAATTGATGATCCGAAGCAGGCCGAAAGTCGCGGCTAATGTCCCGCGAGCCATGACACGTTGTCGGGCGTATGAATCATTCCGCTGTCGGATTCGATTTCACCGTCCAGTAGTGAAACCAGGCGCGGGGCGTCGTCGGCGATTTTGCGGTCGTGGGTCACCAGAACAATTGTCTGGCCGGCCGCATTCAAGTTATACAGCGCATCGATGACCCGGTGGCCATTCAAGGTGTCCAGGTTACCGGTCGGCTCGTCGGCGAGAATTACGTCGGGTTTCATGAAAAGCGCCCGCGCCACGGCCACGCGCTGTTGTTCGCCGCCGGACAATTCCGAGGGCACCCGCTTGGATTTGGCGGCCAGCCCGACCTGGTCCAGCAGGCTCATCGCGTGGGCATGCTGGGAGCGACCGGACTTGCCCGCCAGCAGGCCGGGCAGCATGACGTTCTCCACGACCGACAGGCCCGCCAGAAGGTTGAATGCCTGGAAGACGTAGCCCAGCGTCTGACATCGGACGGTGGCCAGCTGACGGCGCGACAGCGCCGACACGCTGTGACCGTTGACCAGGACGTCGCCGCTGGTAGGCATGTCCAGCAGGCCCAGGATGCTCAGCAGCGTCGACTTGCCCGACCCGGACGGCCCGACCAGGGCGACGAATTCACCGCGGGTTATCTGGATATCGACGTTGCGCAATACCGGTGTGGCCGTATCGCCCGTCCCGAACTGTTTGTTGAGCTTGCGCGCTTCCAGGACCACGGGAGGCCGTAGGACGACCGGCGGCGCGTGGCCGTTATGGTCGAGCTCCACGGTGTGCATGTCGGTCCTGATCATGAATCTCCAGCGGGCGTGCGTAAATACGGGATCATGCCCGCGTAGGGCCTGGCTCTACAATTCACTGCGCATTCCGATGGTGGTGTTGCGCTACGCGGAGGCTACCTCCGATCATACCGATCTGAGCCACTTGTCAGAAATCGTTCAGCCGTGACCCCGCACACCATTGCCGGCCCAGGTCGGCGGCGGTTCCGGGGGTCAGCCGGCGCCGGTGGCCGGGTGCACGGCCACCAGGCCGAGTTCGTTGCGGCGCTGGCAGATCGCCGCCAGCTCGGCGTAGGCCTTGGCGCCCAGCAATTCGGTGAGTTCCGGGGCCAGGCTCTGCCACACCTGCTTGGCGCCGACGTGCGCCGCCGGATCCCCGGTGCAGTACCAGTGCAGGTCTTCACCGCCCGGGCCCCAGCCCCGGCGGTCGAACTCGGTGATCGTGGTCTTGAGGACCTCGGTGTCGTCGGGGCGGGTGATCCACTCCTGGCTGCGCCGGATCGGCAGTTGCCAGCACACGTCGGGCTTCATGGTCAGCGGCTCCACGCCGAGGCGGACCGCCTTGATGTGCAGTGCGCAGCCCGCACCGCCGGCGAACCCGGGCCGGTTCAGGAAGATGCAGGCGCCCTTGACGGTCCGGGTGCGCAGCTGCTCCTCGCCGTCGTTCTCGTCGTACTCCAGGTAACCCTTCTTGCCCAGCCCCTTCTCGCGCAGCTGCCAGTCGGCGTCGGTCAGCTGTGCCACGGCGTCGTCGAGTTTGGCGCGGTCGTCGTCGTCGCACAGGAACGCACCGTGTGAACAGCACCCGTCGTCGGGACGGCCGGCCACGATGCCGCGGCAGGCCGCCGTGCCGAAAACGCACGTCCAACGCGACAGCAGCCAGGTCAGATCGGCGGCGATCAGGTGTTCGGGGTTGTCCGGGTCGTAGAACTCCACCCATTCGCGGGGAAAGTCCAGGCCGACTTCGCGCCGCGGGGAGGCAGGCTGTGCGGGGGTCACAAAACTCCACGCTAGACCAGAAATTGGCGTTGCCTCACCGTGCCACTGCTTCGCCCTACTAAGTTGGGTGGGTGCGATTAGGTGTGCTCGACGTCGGCAGCAACACCGTCCATCTGCTGGTGGTCGATGCCCACCGGGGCGGTCACCCGACTCCGATGAGTTCGACCAAGGCCACGCTGCGGCTGGCGGAGGCCACCGACAGCTCCGGCAAGATCACCCGGCGCGGTGCCGACAAGCTGGTGTCCACGATCGGCGAATTCGCCACGATCGCGGCGAGTTCGGGTTGTGCGGAGCTGATGGCGTTCGCCACCTCGGCCGTGCGCGATGCGTCCAACTCCGAGGACGTGCTGGCACGGGTGGCCAACGAGGCCGGCGTCGACCTGCAGGTGCTGGAGGGCGAGGACGAGTCCCGGCTGACGTTCCTGGCGGTGCGGCGCTGGTTCGGCTGGAGCGCCGGGCGGATCATCAACCTCGACATCGGCGGCGGTTCGCTGGAGCTTTCCAGCGGTCTTGACGAGGCGCCGGAGGTGGCGTTGTCGCTGCCGCTGGGCGCCGGACGGCTCACCCGGGAATGGCTGCCCGAAGACCCGCCCGGGCGGCGCCGGGTGGCGATGCTGCGGGATTGGCTGGACACCGAGTTGGCGGGCGCGGCCGCGACCGTCCTCGACGCCGGCCCGCCCGATCTCGCGGTGGCCAGCTCCAAGACGTTTCGTTCGCTGGCCCGGCTCACCGGGGCCGCGCCGTCGGCCGCCGGGCCGCGGGTACGGCGCACGTTGACCGCCGCCGGCCTTAGGCAGCTCATATCATTCATCTCTAGGATGACCACGGCAGATCGTGCCGAATTGGAAGGGGTGAGCGCCGAGCGGGCCCCGCAGATCGTGGCGGGCGCCCTGGTGGCGGAGGCGAGCATGCGAGCGCTGTCAATCGAAACGGTTCAGATTTGCCCGTGGGCACTGCGGGAGGGCTTGATCCTGCGGCGACTTGACCGCGAAGCCGACAGCGCCACCTTGCTGGCATCCTCGGCCGTGGGCTTGGCCGCAGCCCGACCGGGAGGGGGCGGACGATGACTGGTCCCAAGCCTGATCCCCGCGAGGTCGAGACGCGGCCGATCTCGGTCGCCGAACTGCTCGCCAAGAATGGAACGATCGGTTCACCGCCGGTCACCGGGCGCCGTCGGCGCAGGCGCGGCAACGCCGACGCCGTCACCGTGGCCGAGCTGACCGGCGAGATCCCCATCATCCGCGACGCGGACGGTCCCCCCGAACCGGAGGCTGCAGCCGAGCCGTCGGCGGACAGCTCCGAAACCTCCGACGACGAGCCGAGTGGCGGGCTGCTGCTGGGCCCGGCACCGGGATTCGTCGAGGAGGACCGGCCGGCCACCGGGCCGCGCCCGGCCGAGCGGGTGGAGTTCGCTGCGCGGTCGGTCCCCGAGCCGCGCTGGCCCAAGTCCCCGCCCCCACCGCCGCCGCGCGGTAACGGTCCGCAGCAGAGTTCCTACCCGCGGCCGATGCGGCGCTCCACTCCGCCGGCAGCCGAGAACGGCCGCCCGGCCGCCGAGAGCGCTGCCGGGCCGACGGGCTCCGGCGCCGAACGGATGCGCCCCGACCCGGTCGACACCTACACCGACATCGAAGTCGACGTGATGGACCCCGAGGTGCGCGATCCCGACCTGTCGGTCGGAGACTCCGCCTACGTGCGTTCCGTCCTCAGCACATCCGGAGGCACTGACCGTTCGGTCCGGTCGGATTTCGGCGCCGACGCCGACGACCGCAGCGGTGCCGCCGACGTCACCGATCCGGTCGAAGCCGACGCCGCGCCAACCGAGCCGGTCGAGGAGTACGTCGGCCGGCCCGGCCTGGTCGGCGGGGCGCTGGTGGTGCTGCAGTCGGTCCTGGCGGTGGCGTTCGGCGGCGGGTTGTTCATCGCCTTCGATCAGCTGTGGCGGTGGAACAGCATCCTGGCTCTGGTGCTCACGGTGTTGGTCACGCTCGGCCTGGTGGCCGCGGTACAGGCCGTGCGCAAGACCGTCGACATCGTCAGCACGTTGATCGCGGTGGCGGTCGGGTTGCTGGTCACCTTGGGGCCGCTGGCGTTGCACGCCAATTAGCCGGTCACTATTAGTCCGTGCGCCCCGCCATCAAGGTCGGCTTGTCGACGGCTTCGGTTTACCCCCTGCGGGCCGAGGCCGCCTTCGAGTACGCCGCCCGGCTCGGCTACGACGGCGTCGAGCTGATGGTGTGGGGGGAGTCGGTCAGCCAGGACATCGGCGCGGTGCGGCGGCTGTCGCAGAAGTACCGGGTGCCGGTGCTATCGGTGCACGCGCCGTGTCTGCTGATCTCGCAACGGGTCTGGGGCTCCAACCCGATCCACAAGCTGGAACGCAGCGTCCGGGCCGCCGAACGGCTCGAGGCCCAGACCGTGGTGGTGCACCCGCCGTTTCGTTGGCAGCGGCGCTACGCCGAGGGATTCAGCGATCAGGTCGCCGAGCTGGAGGCCACCAGCGACGTGGTCGTGGCGGTGGAGAACATGTTTCCCTTCCGCGCCGACCGGTTCTTCGGCGCTGACCAGTCCCGGGAGCGGATGCGACGCCGTGGTGGCGGCCCCGGCGCGGGCATCTCGGCGTTCGCGCCGTCGCACGATCCGCTCGACGGCGGCCACGCGCACTACACCCTGGACCTGTCGCACACCGCGACCGCCGGCGCCGACGCCTTGGAGATGGCCCGCCGGATGGGGTCGGGCCTGACCCATCTGCATCTGTGCGACGGCACCGGGCTGCCGGCCGATGAGCATCTGGTGCCCGGGCGCGGCGATCAGCCCACGGTCGAGGTGTGCCAGCTGTTGGCCGCCGGCGACTTCACCGGTCACGTGGTGCTGGAGGTGACCACCTCCCAGGCGCGCTCGCCGCACGAGCGCGAGGCGTTGTTGGTCGAGTCGCTACAGTTCGCTCGCACGCACCTGCTGCGCTGATCGCCTACCTACAAGGAGCCCCTGCGTGTCCTCATCCACGCTGTTCACCGATGCCATGACGCTGGTGCCGATCGATGTCGACGGGGACGTGCAGACCTTCGCCGGTGCGTTGAACGAGCACTGGACAATCGGCCCCAAGGTGCACGGCGGGGCGATGCTGGCGCTGTGCGCCAACGCCGCCCGCACCGCCTGCGCCGACGGCCGATCGGGCGACGGAGCCTCCGGCGGCCTGCAACCGGTCGCGGTCTCCGGCAACTTCCTGTGGGCGCCCGAACCCGGCCCGATGCGGTTGACCACCCGGGCGCGCAAACGGGGCCGCCGGATCAGCGTGGTCGACGTGGAGCTCACTCAGGGGGAGCGGACCGCCGTGCACGCCGTCATCACCCTCGGCGAGCCCGAGCATCACGCCCCGCCGCTGCTGTCGGCCAACCCGGTGACCGCCTTGATGCCGCCCGAACCGCCCGACGACCTGGCCCCCATCGCTCCCGGGCACCCGATGGCCGGGCTGGTGAACCTGGCCGAGGGCTGCGACATCCGGCCGGTGGTCTCGACGCTGCAGTCCAGCGACGACGGCGCGCCCCCGCTGATCCAGCTGTGGGTGCGGCCCCGCGGCAGCGCCCCGGACGCCCTGTTCGCGCTGCTGTGCGGGGACGTGTCGGCGCCGGTGACCTTTGCGGTGGAACGCACCGGCTGGGCGCCGACCGTGCAGCTCACCGCCTACCTGCGCGGCCTGCCCGCCGACGGCTGGCTGCGGGTGCTGTGCAGCTGCGTGCAAATCGGTCAGGACTGGTTCGACGAGGACCACACCGTGGTCGACTGCGAGGGCCGGATCGTGGTGCAGTCCCGGCAACTGGCGATGGTTCCCGCCCGGTAGCCCGGCGATGGGGTCTGCCATGCTGTCGCCATGGCCAGAATCGCGATCATCGGCGGCGGCAACATGGGCGAAGCGTTGCTGGCAGGTTTGCTGGCGGCGGGGCGCCCGGTCAAGGACCTGGTGGTCGCCGAGCGGTTCGGGGACCGGGCCCGGCAGCTCGCCGAGACGTATTCGGTGCTGGTGACCTCGGTGGCCGACGCGATGGAGAACGCGGCCATCGTGATCGTCGCGGTGAAGCCGCAGGACGTGGACTCCGTGGTCGCCGAGTTCGCCAAGAACGTCACCGCCGCCGCCGGCGACAGCGCCGAACAGGTGCTGGTGTCGATCGTGGCCGGTGTCACCACCGGGTACGTGGAGTCCAAACTGCCGGCGGGTGCGGCCGTGATCCGGGTGATGCCGAACACGCCGGTCAAAGTCGGTGCGGGAGCCAGCGCGCTGGCCAAGGGCCGATTCCCCACCAGCGAGCAGGTCGACCAGGTCGCCGCGCTGTTCGAATGCGTCGGCACGGTGACGATCGTTCCGGAAGAACAGCTAGACGCCGTCACCGCGGTGTCGGGTTCGGGGCCCGCCTACTTCTTCCTGATGGTGGAGGCGCTGGTCGACGCCGGCGTGGCGGCCGGGCTGAGCCGGCAGGGCGCCACCGATCTGACCGTGCAGACGATGGCCGGGGCGGCGCAGATGTTGTTGGACGGGCGCAGCGAGGCGGTGGGGACCGCGAACGCCGTGATCGACACCGCTCCGGCGCAGCTGAGAGCAATGGTGACCTCTCCCGGGGGAACCACCGCGGCCGCGCTGCGGGAACTGGAGGCCGGTGGCCTGCGTACCTCGGTCGATCGGGCGGTCCAGGCCGCAAAAACCCGCTCTGAGCAGCTAAGAATTACATCAGAGTAATTCACTTATTTTTCACATATTGGCTCTCACACGTCGCAGGAACCCCATTCGTCCCGCTATTCTCCTCTATGTCTGCGCGTGTGGGCTAGCGGAGGGGAAGCCGCTGGGACTGCACGTGCCTGATTGAAATGGGTAACGATGACGTCTGCGAACGGGCCTTCGGCACGAGACTCGGCTGGCGGCAGGGCGGCACGGGATGCCGGCTCCGCCGAGGCGGGTCGGACACAATTTCTCACCGTGGCCGAGGTGGCCGTGTTGATGCGGGTGAGCAAGATGACGGTGTACCGCCTGGTGCACAACGGCGAGCTGCCCGCGGTACGGGTGGGACGGTCTTTTCGGGTGCACGCCAAGGCAGTGCACGACCTGCTGGAGACCTCCTTCTTCGACGCGGGCTGACCGCCGGTCGACAACTAGGCGCCCCCCGGGGGGGGCGGCCGCGCGGCGCCCCGGGGGGGGGGGGGGGGGGGGGGGGGGGGCGGGGGGGGGGTGGGGGGGGGGGGGGGGGGGGGGGGGGGGGGGGGGGGGGGG
>NZ_LZIN01000104.1 GCF_001667375.1 Mycolicibacter sinensis
CCCCACAACAACACCCCATCCTCCACCCCCCCCCGCGGCGGCTCGGGGCGGGCGGCCGGCGGGGGGGTTTTTGTCTCCCCCCCCGGTGGGGGGGGGGGGGGGGCCCCCCCCCCCCCCCCCCCCCCCCCCACTTCGCGTTTCAGACTGGGGACTCAGGGATGAGGCGGCAGTGACATGTTGACGACGACCCTCGACGGTCTGTGGGTGCTGCAGGCTGTGACCGGGATCGAAACCCTCTGCCCGGAGTTGGGCCTACGACCACTGCTGCCGCGGCTGGACACCGCCGAACGGGCCCTGCAGCATCCGATCGCCGAGGAATTGACCGCGATCGGCGCACTCGACGGCCAGGGCGAGGCGGATCCGATGATCCGGGAATGGCTGACGGTGATCATGCGCCGCGACATCGCGTTGATGCTGCAGCTGAACTTCCCCGGCCGACCATATGGCGACGCCCAGCACATGACGCGGGTCTCGATCAATCGGTTCGCCTCCTGGTGGGTGGTGCTGGAACGCCACGACCAGGAAGTACGGCTGTACCCGGCCGGCAGCGCCACCGATCAGGCAGCCGCGGGCGATCTGGTCGTCGGTCAGATCGAGCGGCTGTGCGGTGTCACCGAAGCCGCGCCGCTGCGGCCGGTCACCCTGGACACCAACGAGCTGCTCGAACGGGTTCGGGACTCCGACAGCCTGCGCAAGTACCTGGCGGCTCAGCGGCTCGACGTCGACCAGCAGCAGCTCGTCCTGATGGCCGCCGACCCGGAGGTGTCCGGTCAGGCCAATATCGTCGCGATTCAGCCCGGCGCCGGGCCGGAGGAATTGGCCCGGATGGCCATCGGCGACACCGCGGTCCTGATCTCCGACACCCCCGCCGGCCGGGTCTGTGTGGAGAACGTCGACAACGGTGGCCGGCGCTACCAGATCGTCTCCCCCGGATCACGCGCTGATGTCGCCAATGCGATCCTGCGGCTCATCCGCCGGCTGCCGGCGGGTGCGGACTGGCATTCACACCGACGGGTTGTGTAACAGTGAATTTGCCTGCTCACCATTATCGAGTATTACTGCCAGTCGTTAGAAATGCCGTAAACAAGGTATCCGCCACCGTGTTAACATCACGCACGTGACGAGCCCATGGAATAGCCCCAATATGCCTGAGGAAGGCGCATCCGGGCGGCGGGATCCGGCAACCGGCCACCGCTACCGGGATTCCGTATCGGACTCCATGCGCATTTCGGACCTGGCGACACCGCGCAAGATTCCGCCCGGCTCGGGCTGGCGCAAACTGGTGTATTTGGCGTCGGCGAAGGTGATCAATCCGGGCGAGTCCCCGCGGGAACGTCATTACCGCGACCTGCGGAATAGAATTCGGCGGCACATCCGCCGGCAGTACGTCGTCACACTGGTGTCCGGAAAAGGCGGTACCGGTGTGACGACGATGGCCGCCTCCATCGGCAGCGTCTTCCGCGAATGCCGGCCCGAAAATGTGATCGCCATTGACGCCGTCCCGGGGTTCGGGACGCTGTCGGATCGCATCGACGAGCACCCACCGGGCGACTACTCGGCCGTTCTGAGCGACACCGATGTGCAGGGATATTCCGATATCCGAGAACATCTCGGGCAAAATGCCGTCGGCTTGGACGTGCTGGCCGGCAACCGCACCTCGGATCAGCTCCGACCGCTAGTCCCCGCCATGTTCAGTGGGGTGTTGTCCCGGCTGCGCCGGACCCACAACGTCATCATCGTCGACACCGCCTCAGACTTGGAACACCCGGTGATGAAGCCGGTGCTGGAGAACACCGACACGCTGGTCTTCGTCTCCGGCATCACCGCCGACCGGTCCCGGCCGGTACTGCGGGCGGTCGACTATCTGGCCGCCCAGGGCTATCACGAGCTGGTGTCACGGGCGACGGTGATCCTGAACCACTCCTCTCCCATCGAGGACAGCGCGGCGGTCGCCTATCTAACCGAGCGATTCAGCAAAACCGGCGCCACCGTGGAAGTAATGCCCTACGACGCCCATCTGGCTAAGGGCGGCATCATCGACGCCCACAATGAGGTCAAGAAAAAGACGCGCCTGCGGTTATTTGAAATAACCGCCGGCTTGGCCGATAAATACGTGCCGGACACTGAAAGGTAGTCCCGGTGACTAATCCGACACCGGCTAAAGTCGCATTTCCGGCACGCTGCGCGGTCAGCCTCGCTTACGACAAGCACCTCGTATCGCAGGTCTTCCCGGCCGGAATTCCAGTCGAGGAATTCTTCGAGGGAATGGTCGAACTACTCGACGAGGATTTGAAGCACCACGGCTTTGACGGCGTCGCCCTTCCGCCCGGGAGTTACGAACTCCATAAGGTCAACGGGGTGCGACTGGACATCAGCCGCAGCCTCGATGACCTGGGCGTGCAGGACGGCGACACCCTGGTTCTGGTGCCAGTGGTCGGCGGTGACTCGTTCGAACCGCAATACGAGTCGCTGTCGAGTGCGTTGGCCGCCACGGCCCGCCGACTGGGCACCCAACCCGAGATTCAGTGCGCCGAATGCGGACACAAGGCCGACGAACAGACTGTCACCCGATTGCTCAACGTCAAGGTTGATCGGATGTTCGCCCCCATCACGGCGGTGACCGCGGCGCACACCGCGATCGGCCTGTTGGCGACGGCGGTCATTGTGCTCTTCGCGCTGGCGGTGCGTGCCCGCACGTTCAGCGACAGTTGGCCGCCCGCAGTGGTTTTGGGCGGCCTGGGTGGACTGCTGACGCTCGGTGCCACGGTGGTCCGCCGGAACTGGCCCGCGCGTGCCGATCTGTTCAGCGGATTCGGTTGGCTGGCGGTGATCGCGCTGTCCGGTGCGGCGCTGTGCGCGGCCCCCGGGCCGTTGGGAGCGCCGCATCTGCTGATCGGCGTGACGGTCCTGGCGATGGGCGCGATCGCGCTCAGCGTCCTGCTGCGGTCTCAGACCGCGGTGGCCACCGCGGTCGTCACCGCCAGCGGAATCGGCGGGTCAGTGGCCGCGGCGCGGATGTGGCATCCGGTGTCTGCCCCGGTGATCGGCATCTGCATGCTGCTCGGCCTGCTGATGCTGGTGCGCATGTCCCCGACGATCGCCCTATGGGTGGCCCGGGTGCGGCCGCCGTACTTCGGCTCGATCACCGGGCGGGATCTGTTCGCCCGCCGCGCCAATATGCCGATCGACACCGTCTCCCCGGTCGCCCCCGAAGATGGCGAGGACGACGAGGATGACCTGGTCGACATCTCGGCGCGGGGGGCGGCGATCGCGGCGTCCGCGCGGCTGATCAACGCGGTACAGGTCGGTATGTGCGTGGCGATCGCGGTGGCGCTGCCGATCGCGGTGTGGATGGTGCTGGCGCCGGGCTCGACCCACCAGCGCGGCGCGGTGGCACTGTGCGGGCTGGTGGCCGGGTTGTTCATCACCCAGGGTCGCGGGTTCGCCGGCCGGGTGCAGGCGATCGCCCTGGTCGGCGGGGCATGCGCTGCGGTGCTCGTCGGGATCACCAAATACGCGCTGGCGGCCCCCGGTTACAACGCGGGCGGTTTCCTATGGCCGGCCGCGGCGGTGGCGGTCTTCGCCGGGCTCGGCCTCGCCGCGGGCCTGCTGGTTCCCGAGACGAAGTTCGTCCCGTGGATCCGGTTGGCCGTCGAATGGCTGGAAGTGCTGGCGTTCATCGTGGTGGGGGTGCTCGGCGCATGGCTGGGAGGACTGTTCGTGTGGGTGCGCAACTGAGTCGGCTGGGCACCCGGGCCGTCGCGCTGACCGCGGTGGTGCTGCTGGCGGGCCTCGCGGACGTCCCCCCGTTGGCCCGGGCGATCGAGCCGCCGTCGGTCGATCCTGCGATGGCGCCGCCCGACGGGCCGCCCGGTCCCGATCAGCCGATGCGCCGCTCGAATTCCTGCAGCGTCCCGATCACGGTGAGCAACCCCGACGTGGCGCAGCTCGCCCCCGGATTCGACATGCTGGGCATCACCGCGGCCTGGCAGTACTCCACCGGCCATGGCGTACCGGTGGCGGTCATCGATACCGGGGTCACACCGAACCCGCGGTTGCCGGCGGTTGCCGGCGGCGACTACATCATGGGTGGCGCCGAGGGCCTGCACGGTTTGCAGGACTGCGACGCCCACGGCACGATCGCCGCGTCGATCATCGCTGCGGCTCCGCTGGGCGTATTGCCGATGCCCCGCCCGATGCCCGAGGTTCCCGCCTTCCCGCCACCGGCCGGCCCGCCGCCGAGCATCGGCGAACCACCGCCGCCCGCTGACATTCCCGGGCCACCGGCGCCTCCCCCGGCACCGGTGCCGGTGACGATCACCCAGACCGCGCCGCCTCCGCCTCCGCCACCGCCGCCCCCGCCGGAAGAGGGCGCCATGGCACCGGCGTCGGGACCGCCGGACCCGCAGACCGAGGACGAACCCGCCGTCCCGCCGCCCCCGCCGGGCGCCCCGGACGGCGTCGTCGGGGTCGCTCCGCACGCGACGATCATCTCGATCCGCCAGTCCTCCCGGGCCTTCGAGCCGGTCAATCCGCAGCGGTTCGGCTACGACGACGAGCGAATCAAGGCCGGCACGCTGGCCACGCTGGCCCGCGCCGTCGTTCATGCCGCCGACATGGGCGCCAAGGTCATCAACATCTCGGTGACCTCGTGCGTGCAGGTGGCGGCCGCACTCGACCAGCGGGCCCTGGGGGCCGCGCTGTGGTACGCGTCGACCGTCAAAGACGCGGTGATCGTCACCGCCGCCGGCAACGTCGGCGAAGCCGGCTGCGCCAACAACCCGATGTTCGACCCGCTCAACCCCAGCGATCCCCGGGACTGGAACCAGGTCAAGGTGATCTCCAGCCCGTCGTGGTTCTCCGACTATGTCCTGTCCGTCGGCGGCGTGGACGCCACCGGGGCGCCGATCGACAAGAGCATGTCGGGGCCCTGGGTGGGAGTGGCCGCGCCCGCCACCCACGTCATGGGGCTGTCCCCGCAGGGTGGCGGACCGGTCAACGCCTACCCGCCGGTCCGGGTCGGCGAGAAGAACATGCCGTTCTGGGGAACCAGTTTCTCCGCGGCCTATGTCAGTGGGGTCGCTGCTTTGGTGCGGGCCAAGTATCCCCAGCTCACCGCCCACCAGGTCATCAACCGGATCGTGCAGACCGCGCACAACCCGCCCGCCGGCGTGGACAACCGGGTGGGTTACGGGTTGGTCGACCCGGTGGCGGCGCTGACGTTCAACGTGCCGCCGGGTGAGCCGGTGGCACCGGGATCACAGAGCCGCGTCATCACCCCGGCGGCACCGCCGCCACCGCCGGATCACCGCGCCCGGACCGTCGCCCTCGGATTCCTCGGCGCGATCGCCGTCGCAGTGCTGACCGCCGCCATCACCGCGCGGATCCGCAGGTCCCTCAAGTGAGTCAGGACCGGGTCCGGCTGACCGGGTTCAGCGCCTCAAGCAACCGGCGGCTGCTCAGCGCTGTGGCAATCGCCCTGTGCGGGTTGGCGGGTTGGGCGCTGGGCGGTCTGATCGGTGTCGCGGTCGCTGTGACGCTGGCGATACTGCTGGTGCTGGTGCCCTGGTGGGGCCAGCCGGCATGGTCATGGGCAGTGCTGCGACTCCGGCGACGGACGACGACCGGCTGGGCCGAACCGATCACGGTGGCCAACAACCGCGCCGGCGGCGGGGTCCGCATCGCCGACGGCGTGGCGGTGGTGGCCGTGCACCTGCTGGGCAGGGCGCATGCCGCTACCGTCGCCACCGGATCGGTGAACGTGGAGACCGACAACGTCATCGACGTCGCCGCCCTGCTGCCGATGCTGCGGCACGCGCTCGGGCTGACGCTGGATTCGATGAGTGTGATCAGCATCGGCGCACGCCGCGCCACCACCGGCGACTATCCCCGGGTCTACGACACCGAGATCGGCACCCCGCCCTACGCCGGCCAACGCGAGACCTGGCTGCTGCTGCGGTTGCGGGTCATCGATAACACCGCCGCACTGCGTTGGCGCACCACCCTGGGCGCGACCGCGGCCGCCGTCGCCCAGCGGATCGCCGGGTTGCTGCGGTGCGAAGGCCTGCGGGCGCGGGTCGCCACCGCCAGTGATCTGGTGGAACTGGACCGGCGGCTGGGCGGCGCTTTGCTGCTGGCCGACGCCGAGCGGTGGAAGACGCTGCGCACCGAAGGCGGCTGGGTGACCACCTACGCCTACCCGGCCCACGAGATCAACGCCCAGCTACTGGCCCAGGCGTGGACCCTGCCCGTCGACGAGGTGGTCCAGAACATCACGGTTTTTCCCGACGCGACGTGTACGGCCACTGTCACGCTGCAGACCCCGCAGCCGGCGCCGACCCCTCCGGCGGTGGTGCTGCGGCGGCTCAACGGCGAGCAGGCCGCTGCCGTGGAGGCCAACATGTGCGCTCCCCGCCCGCGGCTGCGCGGACTGCGGCCGGGGCCGCTACCCGACACCTTGCCCGTCGAGATCGGCCCGTCGGGCGTCCTGATCGGGAAGCTGGCCAACGGCGATCGGCTGATGGTTCCGCTGACCGATTCCGGGGAGCTGAGCCGGGTGTTCATCGCCGCCGAGGACCTGATCGCGAAACGGATCATCATCCGTGCCGCCGGGGCCGGGGAGCGGGTTTGTGTGCACACCGGCGACAAGGCCCGCTGGGCCAGCGTCCGGATGCCCGAAGTGTCGGTGGTCGGCGAGTCCAGGCCGACACCGCGTAGCACGGTCAGCGTGGTCGACGGGCCGATCGCCCCGTCACCGCGTCCGGCCACCGTCATCACCGTGGCGCCGCCCGGTACGCCCCCACCGCCGCCGGACGCCGTCGAGGTGTGTATCGAGCAGATCGACCGGACCGCGGTACGGGTTGCCGCGGGCGGAAAATCGTGGCTGGCTACGGTGGAGTTGTTCCGGGCGGAAAACCGGTACTGCAGCCCGGAGGCGCTGGCGCCGATGCCGTCGCGATGACCCCGCGCCGGATCGGCAGTAAGCCAAATAACCCGTACATGCGACAGAGGACGACAGACATTGAGTGACTTGCTGGCGGCCCGTCGGCACTTCGACCGAGCCATGGCGAGCATGGACGGACGGTACGGCTCCCCTGAAGCGCACGCCGAGTTCGTGGCGGCGACCGAAGCCGATCCTTCCATGGCCGACGCCTGGCTGGGTCGCATCGCCTGCGGTGACACCGCTCTCGACACACTCAAGCGGCTCTACGCCAACAGCGACTGGTTGCACAAGGAGACCACCCGGCTGGGCCGACACCTGGCCGCCCAGATTCCGTTGGGTCCGTACCTGTCGATCACCGTCACCGACGCCTCGCACGTGGGGCTGGCGTTGGCGTCGGCCCTGACAGTGGCCGGCGAATACGAGCGCGCCGACACGCTGCTGGCCGATCGGGGTCTGCTGGACAGCTGGATCAACCACCAGTGGCACCAGCTGGCCCGTGCCTATCTGATGTTCGTCACGCAGCGCTGGCCGGACCTGCTGACCGTCGCCGCCGAGGAGCTGCCCGACCGCGCGATCGTCATGCCGGCGGTGACCGCGTCGGTCTGTGCGCTCGCCGCTTACGCGGCCGCGCATCTCGGGCAGGGCCGGGTGGCGTTGGACTGGCTCGATCGCGTCGACATCGCCGGGCAGGCCCGCTCCTCGGAACGGTTCTCCGCCGGCGTATTGACCGCGTCGATCAATCCCAGCGAGATCCCATTGCTCGCAGCGGATCTGGCCTACGTCCGCGGGATGGTGCATCGTCAGCTCGGCGAGGAGGACAAGGCCCAGGTCTGGTTGTCCAAGGCCGCCATCAATGGTGTGCTGACCGAGCCCGCCAAAGCCGCACTCGCCGAGCCGAATCTGCGCCTGGTGGTCACCGAGGAACAGATCATCGACAGCCGCGCCGATCGCTGGGATGCCGACTCGGCGAAAAGCCGGGCCGAACTCGACGAGGACAACGCGCTGGACCGCCGCGCCGAGCTGCTGGCGCAGGGTCGCGCCGAGCTGGAGAAGCAGGTCGGGCTGGCCGAGGTGAAACGGGCGGTGAAGGCCCTGGAGGATCAACTCGAAATCCGGGCGATGCGTCTGGAACACGGTCTGCCGGTGGAGGGCCAGACCAACCACATGCTGCTGGTCGGCCCGCCCGGCACCGGTAAGACCACCACCGCCGAGGCGCTGGGCAAGATCTACGCGGGCATGGGCATCGTCCGCAATCCGGAGATCACCGAGGTGCGCCGCTCCGACTTCTGCGGTGAGCACATCGGCTCGTCGGGTCCGAAGACCAACGAGTTGATCGAAAAGGCTTTGGGCGGAATACTTTTCATGGATGAGTTCTATTCGTTGGTGGAACGCCATCAGGACGGGACGCCGGACATGATCGGCATGGAGGCTGTCAACCAGCTGCTGATCGCGCTGGAGAAGCACCGCTTCGACTTCTGCTTCCTGGCTGCCGGCTACGAGGACCAGGTCGACGAGTTCCTTACCGTCAACCCCGGCCTGGCGAGCCGCTTCAACCGCAAGATCCGGTTCGAGTCCTACTCCCCGGAGGAGATCGTCGAGATCGGTGAGCGGTACGGATCCAGCCGGGCCACCGAGCTGAATCCGGAAGCGCGACAGCGGTTCCTGGAGATGGTGACCAGGATCCGCGCTTACGTCAGCCCGCGCGGCGAGCATGGCATCAACGTCATGCACAACGGCCGATTCGCCCGCAACGTGATCGAGGAAGCCGAATTGGCCCGCGACACCCGGGTGGCGGCCCAGAAGCGCGCCGGCCATCCGGTCACGGTCGACGACCTCAAGACGATTACCGCCGTCGACATCGAGGCCGCGGTGCGTGCCGTGTGCGACACCAAACGCGAGATGGCCGCGGTCAACTGGTAAGCCGCTCTCAGACCGGGCTGCTGCCGTATCTGGCGGCGAAGTCGGACTCGGCCTCTTCACGCAGCGCGGTGAAGACGAGATTGAGCCGATCCGCCAGTTCGCTGTAGGTGTAATCGCTCACCACGCAGGGGTGCAGCGCCAATTCCAGCAGGCGACCGTCGGAGTTCGCGACGGCGCGGACATCTCCGAGATCGACGCTGTAGGTGGTGTTCTCGGCCTCGGCGACCAGGGCTTCCCATTTCTCGGCAGCCTCACGAAGATCCCGCAGGACGGCCTCAACGAGGTCCTTGTCGCTGAGTTCCGCGCGGCTGTCCGGCCCCGACATTGGCTAAGTATGTCGAGCCGGTGTGAGTAGCGTCAATTCATCGTCGCGGTCAGATCTGCGGATCCCACTGGCCGGCTGGCGGCGCACTGAGGGTCCGGAACCAGCTGTAATGGTAGTTCGCCGACACCGCGTCACCCGTCGCGACGCCTTCGGTGGCGGCCAGCAACATGCAGTTCAGCACCACGGCGGTGTCGGTGTCGGGATACTGCGCCAACAGTTGGTAGCGCATGGTGTCCAGATGTACCCGCAGCAGGTCGATTTCGGCGTCGACCACACCGGTTCCGGCGGACCCGGCCTTCGCCAGGGTGTTGGCGATCCGGGGCAGGCCGTCACGCCAGTGGGTGGCCTCGCTGAGCTGCCAGCCGAGATCGTCGATGGGCGCCAGCTCGCGGGGCTGCACCGAAGCGTCCGTCTCACCGAAGTCACTTGCCCAGCCGAGACGATCGCCGGGACTGTAGGAGGCCGACTCCGTCGGGGTGCCCAGCATCGCGGTGGCCGTCCCGGTCCGCCGGCCCGGCTCCAGCAGCTGCACGCCGGCCGGTAGCTCGATGCCGGACGGGATCCACCCGTCGGCGATATCGGTGACCAGCAGCGTTCTTCCGTCGGCGAAGGTGCCGATGGCCCAGCGCAGCGCGGGTTCCTGACGGGCCACGAAGGCCAGCAGGCGTTGCAAGCGCTGGTCGCTGGACTCAGTGACCGCCGGTTGCGCGGGGGGCGGCGGGGCCGGTGCTGGTTCGCGGGCCGCGGGAATGACGGCGGTCAGGTCCTCCTGCGCCTCGGCCAGCGGTACGACCGGTTCCGCCGGGAATCCGGTGGTCGGCGATTCCTCCTCGACGCTGTCAATGACCAGCGGACCCGCCCGGAACGGCAGGTCGGGCGGATCCTGATCCACCGCGTCGAACACCTCGGCGACCTCAGGAACCGGCGGTGGCGGCGGGGCCATTTCAACCGGTAGCGGCGGAGCCACTTCGACCGGGGGCGGCGGCGCGAGATTCAGGGGCGGCTCGGCGGTGACCGTCTCGGGAAGCCGATGGCGGGCCCTTCCCCCGCGCCGGCTACCGCTGGCCCGGGAAGGCTCGGGCGGACCGACCTGCTCGGGTTCGGGCGGGCTGGGCGGACTCGGAGGGGCGGGCGGAGTCTGCTCGCGCACCTCGACGGGCACCGGGGCCGCATTCAGACTGACATATTCGGTGCGGATCTCCAGGGCTTCCTTGTTGAGTTGCCGGACCGTCGACTCCACCCGCAGGACCGCGAACGCCCTGGCGACGTTGATGACCCTGGCCTCCGCGGTCTGTCGCGCTTGCCCGGCAAGACCGGACCGACCGATCGCATGCAGCTTCTCGTTCGCCGAATTCGCGATGCGCTGTAGATCCGCGTTCAGGTAGTCCGCGAGTGGGGCCGTCTCGGGGGTGATCGTCGCCAGTTCGGCCGGCCACAGGCCGCCGAGCACCCAAGCACTACAGTCGACCGGAGCGCTGAAGGCCGGGATCGCGAGTGATTCCCGGGCCGCGTTCCGGAGGCGCTGGCGCGCCGACCGTCGACCGAAGATTGCCACCGCGCAAGCCTACCGTTGCCGTCCTGTAGGCCCCGACGGAATTTCGCCTCCGCCGAACCCAGCGCGCCACAGCCTCAGCCGATCATCCACACCCGCTGCGCGCCGTGAATTGTCAGCCCCACAGCAGGTCGGTAGCGTGCAAACCATGGCCGACGTCGGGTCCCCCGCAACCGGGTGTGCAGCACAGCTGAGCGAAGTGCTCGCCCTACTGGACCGTGCTCGAAACCTGTTCGGCGACACGTTGATTGATCCTCCGGCTGACTTCGCGCCCCGGGCCGACGCCGCCGGGCGCTGGGTGGTTTAACGCCTGACGCCGTCACCGGACTGGTGGCCGGCGTGCAGCTGGTGGTTCAGCAGGCGCTCGGTGGCCACCCGGAGGTCTTCCTGGGTCGGCACCGCCGCCGAGGGAGCGTGGCCGGTGATGACGATCTCGCCGCGGATCTCCAACGCGGCCTTGAGAAACGACACGTCCGCCGCCAAGACAACCGCCTCAGCCAGCCGTTGCGCGTCGGCCGACATCGCCGCCTCGCTCAGCACCACACTGTGCAAATAGCCTCCACGACAGGACCGGAACATAACGTCACCGCTGGGATGGGTGGTGTCGAACGCCGGGTTCGGTTCAGTCATCAGCGCCCATCGGGGAGGTGCCGGAAGGCCTTGGCCGCGTCGTCTTCATGCTCGTTCCACGTTGCCACGGCCAGCTTCAGATTGTCTGACATCTCCGCATGTTCGCTCGACTGATCGTCGTAGCAGTTCTTGCGGGCCTCGAGCAACGCGTCGGCTGCGCGACGAAAATCGCCGTAGATCGGCCCGAGTGCAGTCAACGTGGTCTGGATTGCCTCATGGGATGCCGCGACGGTGGCCAGGTAATCCGACGCCTGCTGGTGATTTCCGGCAGCGTTGGTCAGAACGCCCTGGTCGACGTGGATCTTCTCTGCCATCTGTTACCTCCCTGGCTAGTCGACGATGACCGGTGAAACGCGAATTTTCAAGCTGGTGGGGCCTCGCAGGAGCCCCGCCGGCCGGGTCGGAGCCGGCTCACCCGTCGGGGTGTACTCCGCGACTCGCAGATGCTGCCAGCCCAGAAATCCCGGACCGCGCAGATTGCCCGCGAGGTGGACCTGTCCGTCGAGCAGTGCTTTGCCGTCGCCGACGGCCACCGCATGGCGATCGGTGAACACGCCGATGTCACCGGGCCGCAGGCCGGCCTGGTCGACCGGCGCCGTCACCGGGACGCCTGGCGGGGGAACGTCAATCCCTTGGCGGCGGAACGCCTCCGCTACCGGCGTCCCATCGGCGGCGGCCTGCATCGCTGCAGCGAGTCGCGGATCGGCGACGGTGGTCGTCGCACCGTCGGGCAACGTCACGGTGACCGGACTCTTGTCGTGCCCGGTCTCCGGCGGCGCGTCGGCGTCGGCCTTGTCGTCGTCCAAGGCGGCGTCGGCCGGAGTCGGCTCCGCTGGTTCTAACTCGTCGCCGGCGGCTGCCTCGCCGCCCTCCGGTCCGGGCAGCAGGCCTGCCGACGGAAACCCGGTCGGCATGGCGGCCGGCATCGCACCGAACCCAGGGCCCTCGCCGCCGAGACCGGGGACCATCGGCAGGGTGGGTGCCGCCGACGTCCCCTGGGGCGACGGCGAATAACCCGCCTCCGGCTCGTCGTCTGGCAGGGGGTCGAGGTAGGCCTCCTCATCGCCGCCTGTCGCGGCGAGCGCCGGATCGTCGGGAGGTTCGGGCTGCCCTTCGGCCGGCGCGGCGGTGTCACGATCGGCCGGCGTGGCATATAGAGCGGTCAAGGCGGAGGCCAACGCCCGTTTGGAGGTGTCGTCGTCGTTGGCCTCTTCGACCACTCTGACGATCTCGGAGAGTTTGGCGATCAGGAACCGCTGAAACTCGCGCGCCCCCGCAGCGGTGCCCAGATCCCAGCCTTGTGCGGCGCCCACGATCTCCGCCTCCAGATCGTCCAGGCGGCGGCGGCCCTCAACGGTGGTCTTGTGTGCGCGTCGCAGCGCTTCGATGATCTGCCGGTCGAACTCTGCAGTCGATGACAACTGTTGCGCCAGTGCGGCTTCGGCAGTTTTCATCGCTTGCGCCGCACGACCTTGCTGCTCCTCGCCCGGGCTCGGCTGAACTGATCGCAGCCCGTTCGGGATGCGGTCGTAGCCCGCTTCCGGCAGAGGCAGGGTTGTCATGCCGTCAGCCCAACGCCGGTGCGCTGTAATGCTGTTCAGGCGCTGACCACTTCATGGCCGGTGACTGTACCGATGCCCTGACCGGCCGACAATTCACTCGCCGGCCAGCTGTGAACAGGCCGATCACGGGACCGGGCGCCGGATCGCCACCTGGGCGCCCAGCGGGCTGATCTGGACGGTGGCGCCGGCGTGTGGGGCTTCGACCACCATGTTGCCGCCGATCGCAAGCTGGACGTGGCCGGTGCTGGGGAACACCAAGTCGCCGGGCTGAATCTGGGAGCGCGGCACTGGGATTCCATCGTGGATCTGGGTGTAGGTGGTGCGCGAAAGCGGCACTCCGGCCTGGTTGTAGGCCCACTGAGTCAGGCCCGAGCAGTCGAACCGGTCCGGGCCGGTGGCGCCCCAGACGTAGGGCTTCCCGAGCCTGGACAGCGCCGCGCGAACCGCCAGTCCGGCGCGAGTATTCGGTAGCCGCAACCGATCCAAGTTCGGCGCGCGGCGCCGGGACCGGTAGCGGAGTCGTCGCAACCCCGCTCGATGTATCTGGGCACGGCGTCGGGCCGCCAGCACGTGGGTTCGCTGGGCTCGCAACCGAGCCGCTCGTCGGCGCATCGCCTCCCGCTGTGCCAGCGGGGTGTCGTGCACGACGGCGGTGTCGGCGCGGGCTGCCGCGACCACGCCCTTGGTCTGCTCGCCGGCCCGGGCGTGGTCGGCGACCGCGGCGGCAAGCGCGGCCGTTGCGGCGGCATCGGTGTGGGTGTTCGCCAGTAACCGATCCCGCTGGGCGAGCACCGCCTCCCGGTAACGGTCGTGGCCCGGTCCGGTAGCTGAATGCGTGGTCCGGTCGAGCAGGTCGACGTAACGATCGAGCGCGGCATCCAAGGACACCGGCTGCGGACGGGCCGCGAACAACCGGTAGGCGCGGGTCAGCACCTCCACCTCACCGTCGGTCATCGTTGCCTCCCTCCGTCGGCACCCTCTGGACGTGCTGAGGCCGCATCCGAGGCCCCGTCGGCGAACGCGCGCACCCGGGCCAGCGCACCTGCCGGGATCACTCCCCTGTTGCGGATGTCCCACATCTCCTCGACGCTGACACCGAGCAATGCGGCGATTACCGGCTCGGGCAATGACGATCGCGCGCACGCCTCATCGAACCGAGCGGTCAAGCTGGCGGGCAGGCGCTGCAGCAGGTCGGTCCGGGTGGACTCCAGGGCCTGCAGGTGGGCCATCAGCCGGGCGGCGTGGTCCCCGCCCGCATTGACGGCGACCCGCCAGGAGCTCGCCGCCAGCATCTCCGCCTTCACGCACTGCGCGATCACGGAAAGAATATACGTCTCGTATTCGTCTGATGCTTCCGACGGCAATCTGGCGATCACCGAACGTAACGCGTCGAGCTGCGCCTCGGCGTACCCCTCGAGTACTTCGGTGTCGCTGTGGCGGTCCACGACGATGGTCGTGCCGGCCCGGGCCGCCGAGGCCCGGGGCCCGCTCGCGGACATCAGCTGGGCCAGCTCGGCGTCGGGATCTTCGGCGACCAGCAGCCGGGAATAGGTGCCCGGCGGCAGGCCGAGACCATTTTCCACCTTCTGAACTGTGCCTTTATGGGGCTTGCGGGCACCGCGCTCCAAATAGCTCAGACCCATGATGCTGACGCCGGTGGCGGCGGCGAGGTCGGCCAGCGACCAGTCCCGCGCCTCGCGCAGTGCCCGAATGGCCGCGCCCGCTGACTCGCGGCTCACCGTCGCGCCCCGACCATGTCCGGATACTACACAGCCCCGGCCGCAGTGACTTACATATATGTTTTTATCCACTTTCTGTTGCGTGTGCCCTGTTTCATCGTATACGTTTCCGTCTACGTTATCCGCTCTGTTCCTACGAGGAGGTCTACCGATGACACCCCCCTGCTCCGCGAACCCGGAACTGTGGTTCGGCTACCCCGACGCCGACGGGGCCGACGGGGCCGCCAAGGCCCGGGCCTACGAACAGTCCTCCACCGAGGCGCGGCTGCTGTGCCTGCGCCGCTGCCCGTTGGCACAGCAACGCCGATGCGCCGCACTCGCCGTCGAACGCAGCGAGGAGTACGGCGTATGGGCCGGCGTGAAACTGCCCGGCGGCCAGTACCGCAAGCGAGCCGAACTCGCCCGCGCCCACGCGGTCCTGCGGGCGATCGCCGCCGGAGAAATCAACAGCCGCGAGCTGCCCGAGAACGAGGCGCTGTTGACCAACCACGAACGAGAGCGGCTGCCGGTGACAGCGGCCGTCTTTCACCTGCCCGCCGGCCGGGTCGGCTCCCCCTCCGCAGCATGACCGGTAACGTCACCGGCGCGGTCTGGTCTGCGGCGCGGAGGTGGGCGGTTGAGCAACCTGGAAGTCTCCTCGGCTGAATTCGCCTGCGCGCCGGGCCCTGCCGACGGTATTGAGGTCCTGACCCCGCGTGACGTGCCACTGGGCGGACCCCGCGCGATGCGGGTGCGCCGCACCCTGCCGCAGCGGGACCGCTCGCTGATCGGCGCCTGGTGCTTCGTGGACCACTACGGGCCGCAGGACCTCGGCCGCGACGGCGGCATGGACGTGCCGCCGCACCCGCACACCGGTCTGCAGACGGCGACCTGGCTATTCAGCGGACTGGTCGAACACCGCGACAGCGCCGGCGTGCACGCCCTGGTGCGTCCCGGCGAACTGAACCTGATGACCGCGGGCGCGGGCATCTGCCACTCCGAGGTCTCCGTCGATTCGCGATCGGCGCCCGTCCTGCACGGGGTACAGCTGTGGGTGGCGCTGCCGGACTCCGCGCGCCATACCGAGCGCGCCTTTAACCACTTCGCCCCGGAACGGGTTTTCCTCCCCGGCGGCACAGCGCTGGTGTTTCTCGGCGAGCTGGCCGGGCACCGCTCCCCCGTTCCGTCCTTCACTCCCCTGCTCGGCGCCCAAATCGATCTGGACCCGCGCAGCGACCTCGCGCTCGACATCGATCCGGCATTCGAGCACGGCGTGCTGGGGGATCAGGGTGCGGTCGGTCTGGGCGGGGTCACCCTGAGTGTCGGCGAGTTGGGCTACCAAGGCCCGGGCCGTACGGTGTTGGCGCTGCGCAACGCCGGCGACTCCCCCGCCCGGGTGCTGCTGCTGGGCGGGGTGCCGTTCGGTGAGGAGCTGGTGCTGTGGTGGAACTTCATCGGCCGCAGCCACGAGGAAATCGTCGAGTATCGGCGGCAATGGCAGGACGGCGACGAACGCTTCGGCGCGGTCGGCGGCTACCAAGGCCGGCTGGACCGGCTGCCCGCCCCGCCCCTGCCGCCGGTGCGGTTGCGGCCACGGCGGACAGGCGGCGGTTAACGAGGCTCGACGGAGGAGAGGCGAAGCTGAACCGCCGAATCAACCCGGTGGGTAGAGCGGCTTCAGGAAGACCGTCCGGTCAGCCAAATCCGTTTCGCTTCGGTGCAGATCGATGCGGGCCTGAATCTCGTCCGGATAGGCGCTTCGATACGCCAGCGCTGCATCAATATGCGGTCGGTTGACAGTCCCGTCGCTAGCCAGCTCCGCCGCCGGATCCTCAACCGGCCCGAGGTCGTCAATCCACATGGCGACCTCCCAGACGTCGGGGCCGCCGATAATTCCGGCACGCCGCCCGGTGGGACCGTCGCGGAATGTGATCAACGGGTGCTCGTCACGCCGCGCGCCCTCCTCGGCATAGCGACGCAGCCGATCCGAGAGGCTTTCGCCAGCGGCTCGCGCGCGCAACCGCAATCGCTCCGCCAGGCGCTCATCCAGGCGCACCGAAACATTCACCGACATAACTACAGTGTTGTACGTTGTCAACACCTTCGCTACGGGCTGATCGCTACGGCGTGAGCAGGACTTTCACCACATCGC
Organism: Mycolicibacter sinensis; assembly: GCF_001667375.1. Taxonomy (GTDB): domain Bacteria; phylum Actinomycetota; class Actinomycetes; order Mycobacteriales; family Mycobacteriaceae; genus Mycobacterium; species Mycobacterium sinense_A. Next base: position 16,803 of record NZ_LZIN01000104.1, read on the forward strand.
CGGATCGGGCGGCGACAGCCCGGTAGGCGTCGGCCGCGGCATCCAGCGGCATCTCGGTGGTGAAGATCCCGTCGACCGACAGCCGGCCGGACTGCAGCAGCGGAATCAGTTGCGGCCAGGTCTGCTGCACGGGGGCGGTGGTCATCCGCAACGTGATGCTGCGGACCAGCGCCGGCAGCGCCGGGAACGGAAACGGCTGCAGGTCATGCACGCCCACCACCGACACCGTTCCCCCGGCCCGCACCGCGGTGAGCGCATCCGACATCGTCACATCGGAACCGACCGCATCGATGACCGCGTCCACCCCGCGTCCGCCGGTCAGCTCCATCACCGCGGTCGTTGCCGACGGCTCCGCCGGGGTGATCCCCATGGCCACCACCCGGTCGCGGCGCTGCGCCACCGGGTCGATGCCGAGGACCGTTGCCGCGCCGAGGAATAGCGCGCTTCGCGCCGCGCACAGCCCGACCGCCCCCAGCCCGATCACGGCCACGGTCCCGCCGACCGGAATGTCGGCGCGCAACGCTGCCGCCCACCCGGTGGCGAGGTTGTCGGTGAGCAGCAGGGCTTCCTCGTCGGACAACCCGTCAGGGATGCGGGCGAGCTGAAAGTCCGCCCCCGGCACGGCAAGTAGCTCCGATTGCGCCCCGCCCAGGGCGCCCGATCCGAAGATCAGCGGGCCGGAGTGGCAGCGGATCGGGTCGCGGGTCGCACACCCGCCGCAGTGCCCGCAGCCGGCCACCGACGACACCATCACCCGGTCGCCGACGCGCACCGAAGCCACCTCGGGGCCGGTCTCGACGACGGTGCCGATGGCCTCGTGGCCCAGCGGCACCGGGTCGGCGATGGGGTAGTCGCCTTCGTAGAAGTGCAGATCCGAGCCGCAGATCGCGGTCGCTGTCACCGCCACCACGGCTCCGTCGGCGCCGGGCAGCACCGGGTCGGGGCGGGTGTCGACCCGGATCGATCCGGGGCCATCGATTACCACACTGCGCATGTGTTCATCCTTCAGCTAACGCTTGCACTTTGCCGAGCACGTCGGGGTAGCGCTTGAGGTGTGCGCCGCCGTTGATGTCGAACGCGGACCCGGTGATCCACGCCGCACGCGGTGAGGTCAAGAACTCCACGGCGTCGGCGATGTCGTCGGGGAGGCCGGCCCGCCCGAGCGGGGTGTTCTCGAGGTACTCGTCGGTCAGGCCCGGCACCATCGCCAGGCCGGCGACCAGGGGAGTGTCGACCAGGCCGGGGGAGGCCGCATTCACCCGGATGCCGCGGGCGGCCAACTCCAGGGCGGCCACCTGGACCAGCATGTTGACCCCGGCCTTGGCGCTGCAGTAGGCGGCCATCGCGGTCCCGGGCTGCCGGCCGTTCAACGAGGAGATCGCAACGATGCTGCCGCCGTCTTGCAGGGCGCGCGCCGCGTGCTTGATCACCAGCATGGTGCCGGTCAGGCAGACATCGATGGTGGCCTGCCAGCCGGCCAGCTCGATGTCGGGGATGGCGCCGATGACCGACATTCCCGCGCAGCTGACCACCGTGCTCAGCGGTCCGGCCGCGCCGGCGGCCGCGAAGGCCGCGGCGACACTGTCTTCGTCGGTCACGTCGGCGGCCACGGCGCTGGCCGAATCCCCGAGTTCAGCCGCCCGTTGCTGTGCTGCTTCGGCATTGAGGTCGGCGATCACCACGTGATCGCCGCGCGCGGCAAGGGCGTGCGCGGTGGCCAGCCCGATTCCGGAGGCACCGCCCACGATCAGGGCGACCGGTTGGGTCATCGCCTGCCTCCTGCCGTCGTGCCGTAGGCGCGTTGCCGATCCGGGCGAACCCATAAGGTGTCCGCGCCGACCTCGGTGCCCTCGGCCACCAGTACGCGTTTGAGGATCTTGTTGGTCGCCGTGGCGGGCAGTGCCGCGGCTACCCGGACATAGCGGGGCCAGGCCTTGGGCGACAGATCCTCCTGGGCAGCAAGAAAATCGGTGAATTCGTCCTGCGACAGCTCCGCGCCGTCGCGCAGCACCAGCGCGGCCATCACCTGGTCGCCGACATTCCCGTCGGGCACCGCGTATACCGCGGCCTGGTTGATCTCGGGGTGCCGCATCAGGATGCGTTCGATCGGGGCTGCCGCGAGATTCTCACCGTCGACCCGCATCCAGTCGGCGGTGCGGCCGGCCAGATAGATCCAGCCGTCGGCGTCGGCGTAGGCAAGGTCGCCCGACCAGTACATCCCGCCGCGCATCCGCTCGGCGGTGGCCTGTTCGTTGTTGTAGTAGCCCGCGAAGAAGCCGGCGCCAGTGGTGTTGACCAGTTCTCCGATCGCCTCGTCGGGGTTGGCCAGCATCCCGTGCTCGTCGAAGACCGCGGGCGGGCACTCGGCGACCGGATCGCTGCGGTAGATCGCCACGCCGGGAAATCCCCGGCCCACCGAACCAGGCGGGGTGCCCTCGTCGCGGGTGATGGTGACGGCGTTCTCGGTCGAGCCGAACGCGTCGACCACCTGGACGCCGAACCGCCGGGCGAATTCGCCGATGTCGCGCTCGGAGGCTTCGTTGCCGAAGGCGACCCGCAGCGGGTTGTCGGCGTCGTCGGGTTGTTCGGGGTGGGCCAACACGTAGGCGAGCGGCTTACCGACGTAGTTCATGTAAGTGGCTCCGTAGCAACGAATATCGGTCAGAAAGCGGGAGGCGGAGAACCTCGCCGGCGCCATCGCTGCGCCGGCAGCCACCGCGGGCCCGAAGCCGGCGGCGATCGCGTTGGAGTGAAACAGCGGCATGGACAGGTAGGCGACGTCATCGGGTCCGAGTCCGAACCGTTCGGTCAACGCCTGCCCGGCGACCAGCACCATCAGGTGGTTGACCAGGACGGCTTTCGGGTCGCCGCTGGTACCCGAGGTGAAGATCAACATGAACGGATCCGCTGCCTGGACCCGCCGGTGCGGGGTCAGTTCGCCGGCGCCGTCGCAAATCTGTTGCCAGCCCGGGTCGTCGACATCGATGACGACGACACCGGTCAGGTCCAAGCCGTGCAGCAGGGCCCGGTGATCGGCGTCGACCAGCAGGATCTGCACGTCGGCGGTGCGCAGGTCGGCGGCCAGTGCCGATCCGCGACGGGTGTCGTTGACCCCGCAGAGCACATAGCCGCCGAGCGCGGCGCCGGCCACCGCGGTGAGCATCGCCGGCGTATTGCCCAACAGCGCACCGACGTGCATCGGCCGGGCGGTCTCGGCGCGGGCGAGCACCGCGGCGGCATGCCGGGACGCGCGGGCGACGTACTCGCGCCAGGTCCAGCGGATCTGGCCGCCGCGGGCGTCGTTGTAAAGCACCGCCGGCCCGTCGGCGTCCGCGCGTTCGGTGAGCAATTCCTGCATCGTCTCGGCCATGGCGCCCTCCTAACCCGTGACGCTAGCGGTCGGTGCGGCCAGATGCCTGGCCAAGAACGCGATCTGATGGTCGACGACGTGGTCGAACCAGGCGCCGCCGGCGAAGACGTCGAAGTGATCGCACGGATAGTGGCGGACTTCGGCGCGCGCGGCGAAGGCCGCCTTGGCCGCGGCGTGTGGGGGAGCGCAGCGGTCGAAGTCGGCGATCTGCACCAGCATCGGGCATGCGATGGCATCGGCGTGCTTGCCCGGCCGGTAGCCGCCCAGCTGGACCCCGACCTGGGCGTCGATCTCGTTGCGCCAGGTGGGACCGGCCATCGCGGTGTAGGCCGCGTAGTAGCCCTCGGGGGTCAGCGTGGCCAGCTCGCCGGGGCGGCCCACCAGCGGGACCGTCGCCGGGGCCCCGCCGGTGCGCTGGGACAGCGCGCTGCGCCAGCCGGTCACCGCGGAGCGCAGCATGGTCACCGGGCGGTGCTGCGGCAGTGCTGCGATGGCGGCGGCCGGCCCGCTGACGATCGGGGTCAGCGAAATGGCGGCGGCGACATCCGGCATGGTGGCGGCCAGCTCGAAGACGTGACCGCCCGCCAGCGACACGCCCCACACCACGATGCGCCGCGGGTCGACCCCGGGTTGTGCTGCCGCGGTCTTGCAGGCCGCACGAAAGTCGGCGATCTGTTCCTTCATCGAGATCCGTTGGCGCGGTTGACCCTCGGATGCCCCGAAGTAGCGGTAATCGAAGGCGAAGGCGGCGAATCCGGCCGCGCTCAACGCCTCGGCGAACCGAACCAGGCCGGAGTCGACGGTGCCGCCCAGTCCGTGCCCGAGCACCACCACCGGCGAGCCGTTGTCGTCAACCTGCTTGGCGGCCGGAAAGAACTGGCCGACGCATGTCGCACCGCCGCTGTCGAAACGGATCGTCGTGCTCATGCCGTTGCTCCGATCTGCGTCGCGGCGACCCCGGCCCACACCGGCGCGCCGAGTTCGGCCGCGCGTTTCGCACCCCGAGGGATCTCGCGGGTGCGCATGTCGTGCTCGTAGAGGAAGTAGTCGACCTGCTGGGTGTGTCGGGGTCGGTCCACCATGTGGCCGGTGTACTTGCGCATGTCGGCGCTGATCACCCGGCGCATCTCGGCCACCGACGGCAGCCGGTAGCGGCCGGCGGCGTAGGCACCGATCAGGCGGGCCTGGGATTCCACGAACGGGAACAGGGTCGGGGTGGATTGGGCGAATCCGGCGAACACCAGGTCGTCGATGCCGGGATAGAACATCCGCTTGTACAGGTCGATCCGGTTCTCCGGTGCGCTGATGAAGTCCGGGTCGAAGAACGGGAAGGTGATGTTGTAGCCGGTGGCATAGACGATGATGTCGAACTGGCCGCTGGTGCCGTCGACGAAATGCACGGTGTCGCCGTCGAGTCGGTCGATGTTCGGCTTGGCGATGACGTCGCCGGATCCTAGCCGAAACGGCAGCTCCATCGACTGCGTGGGGTGCGCCTCGAAGAACTTGTGGTTGGGCGTGGGCAAGCCGAGATCCTCCGGCCGGCCGGAGAGGATCGGCTGGGCCCACTGGGCAACCTTGCGCTGCCAGGACAACGGCACATAGGGACTGGTCCGGTAGTACTTGTCGGCGGGCTTGCCGGCCACATACTTCGGCACGATCCAGGCTCCGGAACGCGTCGACAGGGTCAGTTCGTTCTCAAGCGTCCGCGAGGACAGTTCGACGGCGATGTCGGCGGCACTGTTGCCCAGGCCCACCACCAGGATGCGTTTGCCGGAGAACTGCAGCGGCGTCTTCGGGTCGATGTAGTGGTGCGCGTGCAGCATCTCACCGGTGAACTCACCGGGGAAGTCCGGCAGGCGCGGATCCCAGTGGTGGCCGTTGGCGACCACCAGCAGGTCGAACCGCTGCCGGCCCCCGCCGGCCAGTTCCAGCTCCCAGCCGCCGTCGGGAAGCCGCCGCGCGTGGGTGACCCCGGTCTCGAACTCGATGTTGTCCTTGAGGTCGAACGCTGCGGCGTAGGACTCCAGGTACTCCTTGACCAGCGTGTGGTGCAGGAAATCCGGGTAGTCGGCCGGCATCGGGAAGTCCCGGAACGACAGCTGGTGCTTGGAGGTGTCGATGTGCAGAGACCGATAGGCGCTGGAGTGCCCGTTCGGGTTGCCGAATGCCCAGTTCCCGCCGATCCGGTCGGAGGATTCGAAGCAGGTGTAGTCGATCGCGTAGTCGGCCAGCATCTTGCCGGCCGTCAGGCCGCTGATGCCGGCACCGATGATCGCCGTGCGGGGTGCGGACATGGGAAACCTCCAAGATCCGTAGTAGACAGGTTCGCAAAAATGTCTACAGGGTGTGATTGGCCATAGTACACAGATCGTCGAATCTGTCTACTTCCTTGTTAGGCTTACCAGCACAGGAGGTGAGCCGTGGACGCAAAGACGCCGGCGGATGCGACACCGTCGACCACCGACCGGCTCCTGGATGCGACCGAACAACTGTTGGCCGAGAAGGGCATCCGGGCGACGACCATGATCGACGTAGCCGAGCGCGCCGGGGTGTCGCGGGCCTGGCTGTACCGGAAGTTCGCCGACAAGCCCGCGTTGGTGGGCGCCGCAATCATCCGGCTCATTGAGGCCAGCTGGGCCAAATCGCGGGCCGATCTTTCCGCGCTGGGCTCCTTCGAGGAGCAGCTGCTGGCCGGCGTACAGATCGGCCGCCGCGCCTACGACGACCCCGGCACCCTGCTGCTGCGGTTGCGCACCGCCGAGCCCGACGAGTTCGCCGCCTGCGCGGGGGCCGGGGTCCACGAATTGGTGCCCGACCTCGCGACGTTCTGGTACCCGTTCGTGGCCGCCGCCGCCGCCGCCGGCGACATCCACCCGGACACCGATCTGCCCGAGGCCAGTGAGTGGGTGGCGCGAGTGATGATCAGCCTGGGCAGCGTCCCGGGCAACCACATCGACCCCGACGACCCGGCGTCGCTGCGGCGGCATCTGCGGCGGTACGTGCTGCCGGCGCTGCGGGTATCACCGGATTCGAGCTGAGCGCGCGGGGCCTGCGCCTCGTCGGGCGGGCAGCATCATCAACCTCACCTCCGCGGCCGCCTACAAGGGTTTCCCGGGTACGTCGGTCTACAGCGCCACCAAGGCTGCGCTGGCATCGCTGACCCGCACCTGGGCCGCGGAGTTCGGTGCCCACGGTGTCCGCGTCAACAGTGTTTCGCCGGGGCCGACGCGGACTCCGGGAGCCGCGGCACTGGGGGAGTTCATCGACGACGTCGCGGCGGCGCTGCCGCTGGCGCGCACCGCCGGACCGGAGGAGATCGCCCAGGCGGTGTTGTTCCTGGCCTCGCCGCGCGCCAGTTACGTCACGGGATCGACGCTCTATGTCGACGGCGGCGGTTCAGCGGTCTAGCGCCCGCCGAAAGGTGCGCCCTCGCCGGGGAGGCCCCTTGAAGATGCTGCACAACTGCCGGCAGCGTCGAGCCTGTTGTCGACCGTCCTGGCTTCGCCGCGGGGTCTCTGGAATGCGCACCGTGGTCGTCGACCACTTGGAGAACTCACTGCGCTCACCGTCATCAGCAAAACCGGCACGTATTCAGCCACCACATCGACCCCGACCACACCTACTGGCCCAAGAAACAGAAAACCCCGGCAAAAGCCGGGGCAATCTGTCACCTATGACGCGGCTCATCACAATTGTGGGCGAAGGGGGACTTGAACCCCCACGTCCCGAAGGACACTGGCACCTGAAGCCAGCGCGTCTGCCATTCCGCCACTCGCCCGAGCGACCGGGGGAGCCTATCACGGCTCCTGGAGGGCACTTCCGACCCGGTTCGGCACCCGGGGACCACCGTAGCGCAGCCTGCCGTGACCCCTTCGTGACCTGGTCTTATCCGATTCTCCGCCGTAGAAGGGTGCCGCGGCGGCATACCGGGTCGATACCATGTCCAGGGCGGATGCAGCGCAGCGACACGCCGCGGCGACGCGTCCCCGGCACGACGAATTGACGGCGGCGAGTGAGGCGGCAGGGGATGGACAGCCAGCGCGGGCTGGTTCAGCGCATCGAGCGCCGACTCGAATCCGCCGTGGAGGATGCGATGGCCAGGGTCTTCGGCGGGGAGGTTGTCCCCGAGGAGGTCGAGGCCGCGCTGCGACGGGAGGCCGCCGCGGGGGTGCGGGCGTTGGCGGGAAACCAACTTTTGGCAGCCAACGAATACGTCATTACCCTCGGTGGGGACGACTACGACAATGTGGGCGCCGACCAGGATTTGACGTCGAAGGCCTTCGCCCGGCATTTAGCGGGGTATATCGGCGAACAGGGGTGGCAAACGTATGGTGATGTGGTTGTCCGGTTTGAGCAGTCACCGAGTCTGCGTACCGGTCAGGTCCGCACGCGGGGAGCTGTCAATCCGGACGCCCGCCCCCACCACACGGTCAGTGAATCCCGCCCGCCAGAATCAGATCATGCGTTTACCGCAGAATCAGGAGTGCCACCGATGACCGATAATCCGAGCTACCGCGGCGCCCACGGGCAACAGGACCGTCCCGGCGACGACTATTACGACGCGCGCTACGGCCGCCCGGCCGACGACGCTCGGGGCGGTCAGGATCCTCGTGGCCACTACGCCCCGGAGCCTGAGCCCTACCAGCAGGACCAGCGCGGCGGCGGCTACCCCGAGGGCCCGGGCGGCCAGGGCGGTTATGCTCCGCCACGTCGGCCCGAGCAGGGCGGCTACCCCGAGCAGGGCGGCTACCCCGAGCAGGGCGGCTACCCCGAGCAGGGCGGCTACCCGGACCAGGGCGGTTATCCCGGCAGCCAGGGCGGCTACCCGCAGTCCTACGAGCAGCGCCCGCCGGGCGGGTATGGCGCGCCCTCCGGTTATGACCAGGGCTACCCGCAGCAGCAGCCTCCGCCGGCACCGGCGTATCCGGGCGGCGGCGGCCAGCCCGGTTACGGCGACTACGAGCGCCCCCCGGCCCGCCCCGACGACTATTCCCAGCACGGGGCCTACCCCGAGGCCCAGCCCGAGCAGCGCCCCTCCTACCCCGACCAGGGCGGCTACGACCAGGGTGCGCCCTCCTACGGCCGGCAGGACTACGGCCGGCAGGACTACGGGCAGCAGGACCACGGCCAGCCCGACTACGGCCAGCCCGACTACCGCTACGGCGAATCGCAGGGCGCCCCGGCCGGCTATGACTACGGCCAGCAAGGCGGCTACGGCGACGCCCAGGGTGGCCCAGGCGGATATGACTACGGCCAGCCGCCGGCCGCCGGCGGCTATGACGCTCCGGGCGGCGGCTACGGCCAGCGCGCCTACTCGGCTCCGGCCTCTGTCACCTTGCAGCTCGACGACGGCAGCGGGCGGACCTACCAGCTGCACGAGGGCACCAACGTGGTGGGCCGCGGCCAGGACGCCCAGTTCCGGCTGCCGGACACCGGGGTGTCGCGACGTCACCTCGAGATTCGCTGGGACGGCCGGGTGGCTCTCCTGTCCGACCTGAACTCCACCAACGGCACCACGGTGAACAACGCCCCCGTCCAGGAATGGCAGCTGGCCGACGGCGACGTGATCCGGCTCGGGCACTCCGAGATCATCGTCCGGGTTCACTAGGGAGGAACGGAGCCCGCGCCGCCGGCTAGCAGCGAAGCCCTCCCGCTTTGCCCTACGGCCACCCACGTCCAAGTATCGTGACCTTGCCGAAGTGCTCCGCCGTGAGCACGACATGGACGGCACAAGGACGGAGAGGACGCCGGATGCAGGGACTCGTGCTGCAGCTGACGCGCGCCGGTTTTTTGACGTTGCTGTGGCTGTTCATCTGGTCGGTGCTGCGGATACTGCGGACCGACATCTATGCGCCGACCGGGGCGGTGATGGTGCGCCGCGGCTTGTCGATCCGGGGCGTGCTGCTGCCTTCCCGGCAGCCGCGCACCGGGGCACGCCACCTGGTGGTGACCGAGGGACCGCTGACCGGGGCCCGCATCGCCCTCAGTGATCAGCCGGTACTGATCGGGCGAGCCGACGATTCGACCCTGGTGCTCACCGACGATTACGCGTCCACCCGACACGCCCGACTATCTCAACGAGGGTCCGAATGGTATGTCGAAGACCTCGGCTCGACCAACGGCACCTACCTTGACAGGGTGAAGGTGACCACAGCGGTACGGGTGCCCCTAGCAACGCCGATACGCATCGGCAAGACCGCGATCGAGCTCCGGCGGTGAGCCTGGTTCTGCGGTATGCCGCCCGCAGTGACCGCGGCCTGGTGCGCTCCAACAACGAGGACTCCGTCTACGCCGGCCCGCGCCGGCTGGCGCGGGCCGACGGTATGGGCGGGCACGCGGCCGGCGAAGTCGCCTCCCAGCTGGTGATCGCCGCGCTGGCCCACCTCGACGACGACGAGCCTGGTGGCGACCTGCTGGCGAAGCTGGAATCCGCTGTGCGGGAAGGCAATTCGGCGATCGCGGCCTACGTCGAGGAGCATCCCGAACTCGAGGGCATGGGCACCACGCTGACTGCGGTCCTGTTCGCCCCGCCCCGGCTGGGATTGGCCCACATCGGCGACTCGCGCGGCTACCTGCTGCGCGACGGCGAACTGAGCCAGATCACCAAGGACGACACCTTCGTTCAGACCCTGGTCGACGAAGGTCGGATCACCTTGGAGGAGGCGCACAGTCATCCGCAGCGGTCCTTGATCATGCGGGCGCTGACCGGGCACGAGGTGGAGCCGACGCTGATCATGCGCGAGGCGCAGGTCGGCGACCGCTACCTGCTGTGCTCCGACGGCTTGAGCGACCCGGTGAGCACCGAGACCATCCACGAGGCGCTGGAGATCCCCGACGTCAACGACAGCGCACTGCGGCTGATCGAATTGGCGCTGCGCGGCGGGGGACCGGACAACGTGACCGTGGTGGTGGCCGACGTCGTCGATGTCGACTACGGCCAGACCCAGCCGATCCTGGCCGGGGCGGTCTCCGACAGCGACGACGACCACACCACCGTCCTGAACACCGCCGCCGGACGGGCCTCGGCGATCTCCCCGCGCAAGACCGTCGCCAAAAGGGTGCTGCCGCGGATCGAAACCCTGACCGCACCGCCCCGGTCCCGGCGCCGCAAGATCATCATCGCGGTGCTGCTGCTGGCCCTGCTGGCCGCCGCGCTGCTGATCGGACGGGCGATCGTGCGCACCAACTATTACGTCGCCGCCTACGGCGACACGGTGGCGATCATGCGCGGCGTGCAGGGTTCGTTCCTGCGTCTGCCGCTGCAGGAGCCCTACCTGCTCGGCTGCCTTGACAATCGCGGCGACCTGGTACAGATCAGCTTCAGCCAGTCCGGCGACAAGCTGGCCTGCCGGCTGATGACGTTGCAGGATCTGCGGCTGCCGGCACGTCAGCAGGTCAGCAACGGCCTGCCCGCCGGCACCCTTGACGACGCGATCACCCAACTGCGCAACCTGGCCCGTGACTCACTGCTGCCGCCGTGCCCGGCACGGAGCACCGGCGGGAAGGCCGACGGCAGCGGTGCGACGCCCTCGCGCGCCCCGGATCCCGGCCCGGCCCCGTCCGGCCCGCGGCCCGGGGTGCCGCACCTGCCCACGCTGACCAACCTGCCACCGGCCCCGCCCGAACCGGGAACCGACTGCCGGGCGGCGTCATGACCACAGCGCCGCAGCCGCCGGTGGCGCTGACCCCGGCGCTGCCCGATCGACGCAACGCCGAACTCCTGCTGCTGTGCTTCGCGACCATGATCATCGCGGTGGCGATGCTGATCGTCGAGGCCGGCCACGAGAAGGGCTTGCGCTGGGACCTGCTCGGCTACGGGACGGCGTTTCTGGTGCTGTTCCTCTTCGCGCACCTGGTCATCCGGCGCGCGGCGCGGTACGCCGACCCCCTGCTGCTGCCGGTGGTGGCTCTGCTCAACGGCCTCGGGCTGGTGATGATCCACCGCATCGATCTGGGCGCTGTGCTCGACGGCGCCGGCACCCGACCGGGCGCCACCTCCCAGATGCTGTGGACGCTGGTCGGCGTGATCGTCTTCGCCCTGGTCCTCGAGCTGCTCAAGGACCACCGTCAGCTCGCCGGCAGCGGTTACGTCTGCGGGCTGGCGGGCCTGGTGTTGCTGGTGATCCCCGGCCTGTTGCCGGCCTCGCTGTCGGAGCGACAGGGCGCCAAGATCTGGATCCGCTTGCCCGGCTTCTCAATTCAGCCCGCCGAGTTCTCCAAGATCCTGCTGCTGATCTTCTTCGCCGCGGTCCTGGTCTCCAAACGCCAGCTGTTCACCAGCGCCGGCAAACACGTGCTGGGGATGAACCTGCCCCGCCCGCGCGACCTGGCGCCGCTGCTGGCCGCCTGGGTGATCTCGGTCGGCGTGATGGCGTTCGAGAAGGACCTGGGCACGTCGCTGCTGCTGTACGCGTCGTTTTTGGTGATGGTGTACCTGGCCACCCGCCGATTCAGCTGGATGGTGATCGGAATGCTGCTGTTCGCCGCCGGCAGCATCGCCGCGTACTTCATGTTCAGCCACGTCCGGGTGCGGGTGCAGACCTGGCTGGACCCGTTCGCCGACCCCGAGGGGGCCGGCTACCAGATGGTGCAGTCGCTGTTCAGTTTCGCCACCGGCGGCATCTTCGGCACCGGGCTGGGCAACGGTCAGCCCGGCTACGTGCCCGCGGCGTCGACGGACTTCATCATCGCCGCGTTCGGCGAGGAACTGGGTCTGGTCGGGCTGGCCGGCGTGCTGATCCTCTACACGATCGTGATCGTGCGCGGCATGCGGACCGCGATCGCGGTTCGCGACAGTTTCGGCAAGCTGCTGGCGGCCGGCCTGGCGGCCACCCTGGGCATCCAGCTGTTCATCGTGGTCGGCGGCGTCACGAAGCTGATTCCGCTGACCGGGCTCACCACGCCGTGGCTGTCCTACGGCGGGTCGTCGCTGCTGGCCAACTATGTGCTGCTGGCGATCCTGCTGCGCGTCTCACATGCCGCCCGCCGCCCGCTGAGCACCCGGCCGCAGCGCACCGCCGGGATCGGCGATACCGGCACGGCGGTGATCGAGCGCGTATGAACACCTCACTGCGCCGCGTCACGATGACCCTGATGGCGCTGATCGTGCTGCTATTGGGTAACGCCACGCTGACCCAGGTCTTCGCTGCCGACGGGCTGCGCGCCGACCCCCGCAATCAGCGGGTGCTGCTCGACGAATACTCCCGCCAGCGCGGCCAGATCACCGCCTCCGGCCAACTGCTGGCCTACTCGGTGGCCACCGACGATTGGATCAAGTACCAGCGCATCTACCCCGACCCCGCGGTCTATGCGCCGGTCACCGGGTTCTACTCGCTGCGCTACTCCAGCAGCGGCCTGGAGCGCGCCGAGGACACCGTGCTCAATGGCTCGGACCCGCGGCTGTTCGGGCTGCGGCTGGCCGACTTCTTCACCGGCCGCAGTCCCCGCGGCGGCACCGTGGAGACGACCATCCGCCCGCGGGTGCAGCAGGCCGGCTGGGAGGCGATGCGCAACGGCTGTTCCGGTGGCTGCCGCGGTGCGGTGGTGGCCCTGGAGCCGTCCACCGGCAAAGTCCTGGCGCTGGTGTCGGCGCCCTCGTATGACCCCAACCAGTTGTCCTCGCACGATTCGGTGCAGCAGGGCCGGGCCTGGCAGCGGCTGCGCGACGACCCCAGTTCGCCGCTGACCAACCGCGCCATCAGTGAGACCTATCCGCCGGGCTCGACGTTCAAGGTGATCACCACCGCGGCCGCCCTGCAGTCCGGCGTCAGCGAGAACGAACAGCTGACCAACGCGGCACGCATCGCGCTGCCCGACAGCACCGTCAAGCTGGAGAACTTCGGTGGCAACAACTGCGAAGGCAACGTGGCGACCGTCTCGCTGCGGGTGGCGTTCGCCCGATCCTGCAACACCGCCTTCGTCCAGCTCGGTCTCCGCACCGGCGCCGAGGCGCTGCGCACTGCCGCCCAGGGCTTCGGCATCGACATCACGCCCGAAGCCATCCCGCTGCAGGTCGCCGAGTCCACCGTCGGCCCGATCCGAGACGCCGCCGCACTGGGAATGACCAGCATCGGACAGAAGGATGTCGCGGTGACGCCGCTGAAGAACGCGGTGATCGCCGCAAGCATCGCCAACGGCGGGCTGACGATGCAGCCCTACCTGGTGGAAGGGCTGGAGGGGCCGGATCTGGCCGGCATCGCGACGACGCAACCGCGCGAACTACGCCGTGCAGTGTCCTCGCAGGTCGCGGCTAAGCTAACGGAACTGATGATCGACGCCGAAAAAGTGACCCAGCAGCAGGGGGCCATCCCGGGCGTACAGATCGCGTCGAAGACGGGCACCGCTGAGCACGGTCCCGATCCGCGGAACACTCCGCCGCACGCGTGGTACATCGCCTTCGCCCCGGCCAGCGCCCCGAAGGTGGCCGTCGCCGTCGTGGTGGAGGACGGTGGCGACCGTTTGGCCGCGACCGGCGGCGCGCTGGCGGCACCGATCGGCCGCGCCGTCATCGAAGCAGCACTTCAGGGGCGATCATGAGTCCGCAGGTCGGAGCGGCGCTGGCCGGGCGCTACCGGTTGCAGCGGCTCATCGCCACCGGCGGCATGGGTCAGGTGTGGGAGGCCGTCGACAACCGGCTGGGTCGCCGGGTCGCGGTCAAGGTGCTCAAACCCGAGTTCTCTTCCGACCCGGAGTTCATCGAACGGTTCCGCGCCGAGGCGCGCAACACCGCCATGCTCAACCACCCGGGCATCGCCAGCGTGCACGACTACGGCGAGACCGAGCTTGACGGCGAGGGCCGCACCGCCTTCCTGGTCATGGAGCTGGTCAACGGCGAGCCGCTGAATTCCGTGCTCAAACGGACCGGGCGGCTGTCGCTGCGGCACGCCCTGGACATGCTGGAACAGACCGGCCGGGCGCTGCAGGTGGCGCACAGCACCGGGCTGGTGCACCGCGACGTCAAACCGGGCAACATCATGATCACGCCCACCGGCCAGGTGAAGATCACCGACTTCGGTATCGCCAAAGCCGTCGACGCCGCACCGGTCACCCAGACCGGCATGGTGATGGGCACCGCCCAGTACATCGCCCCCGAGCAGGCCCTGGGCCAGGACGCCACCGCCGCCAGCGATGTCTACTCCCTGGGCGTGGTCGGCTACGAAGTGCTGTCCGGGCGCCGTCCGTTCACCGGTGACGGCGCGCTGACCGTCGCCATGAAGCACATCAAAGAGCCGCCCCCGCCGCTGCCGGCCGAGCTGCCGCCCAACGTCCGGGAGCTCATCGAGATCACGCTGGCCAAGAACCCCGGGGTGCGCTACCGCAGCGGTGGCCCGTTCGCCGATGCGGTCGCCGCGGTGCGCTCGGGCCGGCGACCGCCCCGGCCCAGCCAATCGCTGCCGCCCGGGCGTGCCGCGCCATCGGCGATCCCGTCGACGGCCGCGACCCGGGTCGCGCCGCCGGGTGGGGGCGGGCCCGACGGGGGGTTTTAAACAAATGGCGCAGGCGCCCCGAAAGGGGGGGTTTATGT
>NZ_LZIN01000105.1 GCF_001667375.1 Mycolicibacter sinensis
TGCTCGGGCCGGGCAGGCTCGGCGGCCGGTGCCGGCGGCGCCGAGGGTGGCGGCGCCGGGGGCGGAACAGCGGCCTTGGGTGGCGGGGGCTGGTGAGTGACGACGTTGGCCCGCACGTCCGGGCCCTGGTGGTTGGCCGCCCGCATGCCCACCGCCAGCGCGATCGCCAGGGCCAGCACACCAACCACGAACAATGCCGCCACCCCACCGGTCACCAGCATCGGTTTGCGTTCCCGCTGTTGGATCCCGGTGCTGAAGTCCAGCATTCGGGAGTCGACAAGCTCGGGCTGGTCGACGACGTCCTGGATGCCCGAGGGCAGGTAGCCGCTGTCGGCGAAGTCGGGAACCGCGCTGTAGGCGAGCGGCTCGATGTCCGAGGTGGCGTTGTAATCCACCGCCCCGGGCGGGACGTAGGCGTAGCCGGCACTGACCAGCGCCGGGTCCACTGCGCCGGTGCCGGGATCCTGCGCCCAGGCCAGCGCCCGGGTGGACGAGTTGAACAACGGGGCGTGTGCACTGGCCAGCGCAGCTCCTCGAGCCAGCGCCATGTCCGGTTCTTCGGGGGCGCTGACCGGCAGCGGGCTGGCCTTGTCCAGCTCCGGCTTGATCATGGCGACGTTGACGCCCCCCGATCCGACCACGAACAGCCCGTCGGGACGCGACTCCAGGCGTTGGGCGCCGGCCGCCAGCTCGGTCAGCTCACTGACGGCGCTGGCGTCATCGCTCGACAGCGGCTGCCGGTGGATCTCGGCGATCGAGCCGTCGTCGGAGTTGACCACCGCAAGGGTGGCGGCCTCCGGCTCGACGAACAGCAGTGCCGTCCGGTTGTAGCGGGTCGCGCTGCCGACCGCCTGGGCCAGCGCCGCGGCGGCCAGGAACGCCGACACCAGCATCACGTTCTCGACCTTGTGGCTGACCAGGGCATCGCGCAGCGCGGCGGCCTCGGCGGGATGACTCCAGCTCACCCCGGTCGAGCTGAGCTGATAGCCGCCCTCGCGCGCACCCTCGCGGGTGCCCAGGATCGCCGAAACCACCCGCTCCGGGGCGCCCTCGTTACCGGCGCCGACGTCGAAGTCGTCATGCTCCACCGTCACCCCGTCGGCGGTTTCACCTTCCACCAACACCATGCGGACCGTCGAGGGCGCTACCGACACCCCGAGAACGATGTCCACAAATACCTCCACGCGCTGCTGATCGGCCAGTGATTGAGGGCCAGACCCCCCGCCAAGGCCAGCGGTACCGGCTTCATCCCGGCGGCGCGGCGGCCGTCGCATCCGAAGGGCTAACCGGACTGGATGAAGTTCTGGTACGAGCGGGACGGCGTCGGCCCGCGCTGGCCCTGATATTTCGACCCTACCCGCGTGCTGCCGTAAGGGTGCTCCGCCGGACTCGTCAGCCGCAGCAGACACAGCTGGCCGATCTTCATCCCCGGCCACAACGTGATCGGGAGATTCGCCACGTTGGACAGCTCCAACGTGATGTGCCCGGAGAAGCCCGGGTCGATGAAACCCGCGGTCGAATGGGTCAACAATCCCAGCCGGCCCAGGCTCGATTTGCCCTCCAGCCGGCCGGCCAGATCGTCGGGCAGCGTGCAGTACTCCAGGGTGGAGCCCAGCACGAACTCGCCGGGATGCAGCACGAACGGCTCACCGGGATCGGGCTCGAACAGCGTCGTCAGTTCGTCCTGTTGTTTCGCCGGGTCGATGTGGGTGTAGCGGGTGTTATTGAACACCCGGAACAGGCTGTCGAGGCGGACGTCCACGCTGGACGGCTGTACCAGGGCGTCATCGAAGGGGTCGATGCCCAGCCGGCCGGCGGCGATTTCGGCCCGCAGGTCGCGATCGGAGAGCAGCACCGCACGAGCGTATCCGCTGACCGCTTGGATGGGCTGTACCGCGGGGGCGCCGAGCGTGCGGTTTCATCCGCAACACGCCGCGTCCGGCGGATGAAGATGCACTCTCGCAGGCAGCGAGCGCCCAGATGCTAGCCTGCTAGCGCAGCAATGCCGATGTAGTTCAATGGCAGAACATCAGCTTCCCAAGCTGAATACGCGGGTTCGATTCCCGTCATCGGCTCCACGGTGAGCAGCGATGCACGCCACAATCAACACCATGCGCCTGTTTCCCAAGCCGCACACCGCCCTCACCGACGCCGAGGTCGCCGACGCACTCGGTCGCGCCGTGGCCATCATCAACCCACTGCTCGACCTGCTCGCGCAAGCGGATCCAATCGGCCTGCGCGACCGCACCCATCGGCTGCTCACCCCGCCCCGCGGTCTGATCCAGCGGATCCGCCGCTTGCGGCTGCGGCGGCGCCGCCACGAGGCCGGCCGCGGTCCCGGCAACGCCGACCGGGCCCGCAACGCCGGCGCGCAGTTGATGAACGCCGCCGACCTTCCGGGCACCGCCGCCTGGGAGCGGATGAGCCGGGACGAGCGCGTCCATTGGTGGGTGCACCGGGTCGGCGCGCTGAACACCCTGGTGGTGGCCTCACCGCGCGTCTTCGGATGGCTGGCGCGGCTGCTGCCGGTCGGCGAGCTGGCCGGATTCGTCAACCACGCCGTCGTGCTGTGCGCGCTGGCCCGCGAGTACGGCGTCACCGACCGGCGCGGGCAGGTGCGGTTGCTCGCCTCGGTGCTGTGCCGGCGTGAGCTGCCCGAGAACATCGACGTGCCACCACCGCCCGACCCCGAGCCGCTCCCGCAACGCCGGGCGATCCCGCGGACGCTGTGGCGGCTGGCCGGGATCTTGCGGGCGACATTCGAGGAGGCCGCCAAACGCCCGCAGCCCAACAAGCTCTACCGGCGGCTGAGCGTCCTACCCGGAGTCGGGGCGATCGCCGGCTACTTCGGCGAGCGCGACGCGCTGTTTCGATCCGCCGCCGAAGGTGTCACCTGGCTCGACGAGCACGCCGCCGGCTAGGACACCCGGATCCAGTCGACCAGCATCTCCGCCGGGTAGCTGCCCGCCCCGGGGTCGCCACCGCCCGAGCCGGCGACGGCCAGATTCAGCACCGAAAACACTTGGTAGCCGGGGTCGTTGAACGGCCAGTCGGCGATCGAGTTCGCCGGAACGGTGAAGTACGGCGCGGCGCCGTCGACGTAGTCGCGCCAGAACCGGATGCCCTCGTCATCCCAGCGGCACCGCCAGGTGTGCCAGGCGCTGTCCATGGCGATCTGGTGGGTCGCCCACTCGGCCCCGTTCGCCTTGGTGTGGACGGTGGTCGCCGACGGCCAGTTGCCGTTGCCGTACCACTCCAGCACGTCGATCTCGCCGCGATCGTCATTGCCCATCCACCAGGCCGGCCAGGCGCCGGGGGTCAGGCAGTTGAGTTTGATGCGGGCTTCCCAGGTATGGCCGATGCCGCCGGTCCACCGGCTCTGGACCTTGCCGCTGTAGTAGGTGTTGCCGTCTTTGGCGGCGCGCAGCACCAGGTTGGACTTGCCGTCGAGGAACACGTTCTGGCGATCGTCACGGTATTGCCCGACGTTCTCGGGCCGCTCCCAGAACGTCGGGTCCTTCATGGATTCGCGCGCCCGCGCCACCGTCCACTTCGCCGAATCGGGGGCCGACCCGGCGGGACCGTCGAACTCGTCACTGAACAGGTAGGTCTGGCCTGGGGCGGCGGGCAGCGGACCGGCCGGCGCCGGCTGCGCCCAGGCCTGCGGAACGCGCATCGCGGTGGCCAGCATCCCGACCCCGGTGCTCAACATCAGGTTGCGGCGATTCATCTCGGGCACCTTCGCATGGTGCCACCTATTCCCCGCCGCCGCGCTCTAGAAGACCCGCACCCAGTCGATCAGCATGTCCGCCGGGTAGGACCCCTGCCGAGCGTCGCCGCCCCCGGATCCGCCGACGGCCAGGTTCAGGATCGGGAACACCGTGTAGCCGGGGTCGTTGAACGGCCAGACGCGGACCGGTTCTTCGATGTCTTCGATGCCCACGGCCGGGACGGAAAAGTAGGGCTCCATGCCCTCGACGTAGTCCTGCCAGAAGTACATGCCGCTGGCGTTCCAGGTGACCCGCCAGTTGTGCCAGTTGCCGTCGACGGGAAAAGCGAACGTTTCGAACGCGGTGCCGTACGGGTTGGCGTGCACGGTGGTGCCGGACGGCCATTCGCCGTTGCCGTACCACTCCATGATGTCGATTTCGCCTTCGCGGCCCGGGTCGTCGTTGGACAACCACCAGGCGGGCCAGGCGCCCGCGGTCTGGCAGTTCAGCTTGATCCGCGCTTCCCAGGTGGTGCCGATGCCGCCGCGCCAGTTGCCGTGCACCAGGCCGCCGAAGTAGGTGGTGCCTTCCTGGGTGGCCCGGATGACGAGGTTGGACTTCCCGTCCACGAAGACGTTCTTGCGGCTGTCGCGGTACTGGTAGAAGTACTCCGGTCGATCCCAGCCGACCGGGCGGCGGATCGGGGTGCGGTGGTTGGAGATCGTCCACTTGGACGGGTCCGGGGCCGAACCGGCCGGGCCGTCGAATTCGTCATGCCAGATAAAGCCGCCGGGCTTGGCAGCGGCCGGCGGTGCCGCGGGATCGGCCGGGGAGACCGGCTGCTGCGCCGGGTCGCCGGGCGCTCCGGGAGACGCGGGAACGGCTCTGGCCAGCGGATTCGGGGCGGCGGCGGCCAGCGCCCCGGCACCCAGCATCAACATGACTTGGCGGCGGTTCATCTCGGGCACGGTGGCAATGTAACCCACGCCGCAACGGTGTCAAACCAGGCGAGCCGCGCCTGTCAGTGGGCTATCTCACTCGCTCGCGCCGGCACTGTCGTCGAGCACACCGACCGCAATCCCATAGGGCAAAAACCGTACTTTTCGTTTGGGATCGGGGTTGCGCTGGCTGGCGCGCAGGGCGTCGATCTCGGTGGCGAAGACCTGCTCGACGCGAGCCGCGCCGTCGTCGCCGACGGTGTAGATGGCCCACACCCCGTCCCCGGTCTCGCCGGTGGTCGGCGGCCCGGAACGCGCCGCGTGAGCCAGGTCGGCGAAGAGCGCGCCCCAGCCGGCGCGGTTTCCGGGGGAGCCGAACGTGCCGGAGAAGCGGTCGAACGCCGCGCGCAGCCCCTCACCCGCCTCGCGGAGCACCCGGTCCAAGTCCTCGGCGTCGAATCCGAACGCACCGTCGTCGCTCATGGCTAACCACCCTTCCGGCCGCGATGGCCATACCCCAGTGTGCCTGCCGCGAGCAGAGTCCGACCAGCATCAACCGGC
This sequence comes from Mycolicibacter sinensis, assembly GCF_001667375.1. Lineage (GTDB taxonomy): Bacteria > Actinomycetota > Actinomycetes > Mycobacteriales > Mycobacteriaceae > Mycobacterium > Mycobacterium sinense_A. The sequence continues at coordinate 5,210 of NZ_LZIN01000105.1, forward strand.
ACCTCTGATCGGCGATCAGTTCTCCGGAACGGTGATCGGGATCGGGATCGGCACCAGCGGGATGCGCAGGTACTCGGTCGTCATCGGCACCGTCGTGGTCGGTGGCACCGTGGTAGTCGGCGGCGCCGTGGGCGCCGGGGGTGCGGTGGTGGTCGTCGGCGGCGCCGTCGTCGTCGTGGTACTCGGCGGCGCGATGGTGCTCGTGGTGGGCGGCGCCGTCGTGGTGGTGGTGACCGGAGCCTCGGTGGTGGTCACCGGCGGCGCCGTGGTGGTGGCCACCGGCGGCGGCGGTGGCGCGGGCGTGCTGGGCGCCGGGGGTGGCGGCAATGCACTGGACGCCGGCGGCACCACGACGGCGCTGGTCTCCGGCTGCACCGGTGCCTCGTCCTCGGTGGAGCGCGCCAGGCTGTAGAGGGCGCCGGCGACGGCGATCAGCGCCACCAGGATGCCGATACCGAGCGCGTAGCGCGGCCACTGCGACGGGTGCCGACGGGCCGGGATCGGCGCCGGGGGCGGTGGCGCGACCGGGCGGCGGCCAGTGCCCGGCGCCGGGTCGTAGAAGTCGTCGACGTAGGGCACCGGTTCGGCGCTGGCGCTGCCGTCCTCCTGCGACCAGGCCAGGGCGTCCACCACGGAACCGGTTCCGGGGGCAGACGTCACCGTCGGTGCCATCTCGGTTGCTCCGATTGCGTCGGCTTCCCGGGTGACCTCGTCGCCCTGCGGGTCATACATATGCGGCTTACCTTGGGTCGACAACGGCGGGGAATCGTCACCACGGTAGAGGCAGGTCGGGGTGCGCCGCCACCGCCGAGACCATAGGGTTACACAACCGTTAGCGGCAACGATTTCCGGGGCCGGAACTGGAAGTTCGCCCCGCCACTGACCTTGGTCACCATCACCTCGGGCAGCTCGGACGCCGCGGTGTCAGTCTCGGTCAGCCGGGCTGTCCAGTCGGTGTCCGACCCGTCGACCGTCACCCGCAGGTGCGGGTTGACCGCGGTCGCGATGGCCTGCAGCGGATTGACCTCGGCCGGCGAACACAGCGCGAGCCAAGCGCCGTCATCGTGTGCCGGCGAGTGGCGCACCGCGATCCGGCCCTCGCCGATCTCGGCGCGCACGTAGCCGACCGGGTTGAGCAGCGGGTGCAGCTCAAAGGTGCGCAGCGCCCCGTCGATGTCCTCGGAGAGCCGCAGGGCGTTCTTGATGCGCATCGCGCCCAGCCCGGCGAGCCCGGTGAGCTGGCGCCGGCCCACCGAGGCGGCCAGTTCGTCGGTGGCGGCGCGGGCGCGCACCGCCAGCGCGAAGGACAGGTACAGCAGGTGCATCTGCAGGCACACCTCGTCGGCCAGCCGGACCAGCGCCGAGTGCGAGAACGCGGCGAAGTCGACGTCGGACAGCAGGGGCCCGGTGTAGTCGGCCAGACCGTCGTCGGTGCGGTCGACGTCCGCGAGTTCCCAAGTAGCGGCCCGTGTTTGACCGACCACCTCCAGGGCCGGGATCGGTTGGGCCGGCGGGTAGGACTCGTCGATGATGACGGTCCAGCAGCAGTGCGGCTGCCGGTCCGACGGGGCGCGCGGCGGCCGGTGCACCGGGCGGCACTGCGCCTTGACATTGGTGGCCACCGCGGTGGCGTCGAACGTCGGGTCCTCGATGGTGTGACACATGCCGAAGACGTAGTCGTCACCCATCGGCTCCACGTCGAGCAGCGCACCGCAGCTGGCCAGCTCGAACTCGCCGTGCCAGCGGTCGTGGACGGTGAAGCGGAAGTCCATGAACTGCGGCGGTGAGCCGATGTCGAACTGGATGCCCTTGAAGATGGTCGGCACGTCGTCGCCGACGAAGTTCAGCGCCCGCTGCATCCGCCTGGTGTAGATCGGACTGGAGCCCGCCCACTCCTCGATGGCGATCTGCAGCATCTCCTCGCGGCCGAATTCCTGGATGCACCATGCCATCCCGGAGCGGTCGATCATGTGCCCGATCAGCAGCAGTTCGGGTACTAGCACGGCCAACTCGTCGCGCGACAGCGACGCATACCTGGATTCGGTCACAGAGAAAAAATAGACCGGTCTATGTTATAAAGTCAACAATGGTTATTTCTCCAGGCCCCAGCCCCACTCGACGAACCAGCGCGCCCCGCAAGCGCGGCGACGACACGCGGGCCCGGATCATCGACGAGACGGTGCGCTGCATCCTGGAAGAGGGCTTCGGCGCCGCGAACGCCAAGCACGTCGCCGAACGGGCCGGGGTGACCTGGGGCGTCATCCAGTACCACTTCGGCGATCGCAACGGCCTGCTGATGGCCGTGGTCGACGACGGCGTGGCCCGGTTGTTGGACAGCCTCTCAGCGGTCGATGTCGGCGAACTGAAACTGCGCCAGCGCATCGAGGCCGTCGTCGACACCGCCTGGCGATGCTACGCCAGCCCCACCTCGCTGGCCGCGTTCGAGATCCTGCGGGCCACCCGCGGCAGCCTCGGCGAGCAGTCCCACGAGCACCTGTTGCAGATGAACGACGCGATCAACCGACTGGGCCGGCTGGTCTCCGAGGACCCGGCGGACTCCGGTGTGGCCGAGGTGATTTGGGCATCACTACGGGGAATCGTGTTGGCGCAGATGATCGTCGGCGGCGCCTTCGACTGGCAGGCCGAGCGGCGGACGCTGATCGAGATGGTCAGCTACTACTTGGAACGCGACCGCGGCTAACCCCGGGCGCCTATTGCGCGATGGCCATGACCGCGCCGGGACGCAGCCACTGAATGACCTGCACCAGTTTGGCGTCGTCGATGGCGACGCAGCCCGCGGTCGGGCCGCCGTCGGTGGTGTGAAAGAAGAACGCCGCCCCGTCGCCCGGGGTGCGCGCGGTGTTGACGCCCATCACCACCGCGTGCTTGTACTGCGGGATCTGAAGGTTCTCACTCGCGTTGGTATCGAACGCGCACTGCGCCTTTTTGCAGACCTGCATGGTGTTGAAGGTGGGGCTGTGGTCGTCGCCGTCCCACCAGTGGTCCGGACCGACCTGGACATATTGCAGTCCCCCACCGGGATTCGGTGCGGTGCCGAACGCGTACGGCAGTGTGAAGACGCCCATCGGTGTCGCCGGATAGCCACTCTTGGCCTTCTGCGCCATCCCGGCCGAGCCGACGAAGGTGGGAATTCCCGCGGCGACCGGCTGCCAACCCGTCGCGCTGCGCTGGTAGACGTCCATCTTGGCGTTTGAACCGCCAACTCCGACAACGGAGATCACCTGGTTCGCGTTGCCGACCGACCGGGCGAACCAAGGAGTGACATCGGCTAGGGCGCCCGGCGAAGCACCGAGTGCCGTACCGGCGGCGCATACCGCAGCGCACAACAAGCTCAGCAGTCGGCGCATGGACTCATGATCGGTGCAGACCGGGGTCGGGTCAAACACCGCTCACGGCGTGCCGGGGCTTTTAGGGTTCTGCGCGCCGCTGCAGCTGCTCGACCGGCGTCTCGTCCTTGAGCAGGCCCCGCGACGACAGATAACCGCGGAAGTACTCCCGGTGCTCGGGACAGGTCAGCCAGACCTTGCGCCGTTCGGGGGTGTGCAGCTTCGGGTTGTTCCACAGCATGCCGAAGGTCGCCGCGGCGCTGCAGCCCTTGCGCGAGCAGACGAGCTCCCCTACCGGGTCGGGTTCACAACTGGTCATCAAGATCATCCTGCGGCGCGGACCCGGACCGGTCAACCCGCCACGGTCTCAGCAGCATCGCCCAGAGCGCCAGATAGGCCCAGCCCAGCGCCCAGCCGGCCAGCACATCGGAGGGGTGGTGCACGCCCAGCGCCACCCGGGCGATCCCGACTGCGGCCACCACCAGCACGCCGGCACCCACCGCAGCCACCCGGGCCCGGCGCCGCAGCAACGGCAGCGTCAGTGCCAGCAGCGCGCCGACCGCGACCATCACCCCCAACGCGTGGCCGGAGGGAAACGACGACGACGATGCCGTGGCCAACGCGGTACCCGGACGGGGCCGGTCGACCGAACCCTTGGCCACCACGGTGAGCAGCCAGCTCATCTCGACGGTCACCAGCAGGAACAGCGCCGGCCGCAACCGGCGACGCGCCAGCGCGACCACCAGCGCCACCATCGCCAGCAGCCGGAACACCGCCGGTGCGAAGATCGTGGACAACCCGTCCCAGAACCGAACCCAGCCCCGATGCTTGATCCCGATGTCGTAGCTCGCGTCCAGCGCGGCGGCGTCGGCGGTGGCCAGCCAACCCCAATGCTGCCAATAGCCCACCAGCATCAGCACATACACCGACGCGGCGGCCAGTACCGAGACCAGCGCGGTCGCCCGCATGCTCGACGGCGTCATGAGCCCTCGTCGCCGCGAGCACCGATGGCCCGCAGGTCTGGCCACGGCGGGCGACGCAGCACCGCCAGCGACGCGATCACCGCCGACAGCAGACCGGTGAGCACCCCCACCAACGCGATCCGGTCCGCATCGACCGTGGGCACCCACTTGGCCCGGTCACCGCGGATCACCACCACGCCCAGCGGCGTGGCGGTCATCCCGGAATCGCCCGCGGCCTTCACGCGGGCGGCGGTGATGACCGTGGCGCCGTCGGGGGTCTGGTGAGGTTCGCCGTAGACCAGGCTTCCGGCGGAGTCGGTGGACAGGCGGTCGAGCGGTTCCGAACGTTTCATGGCGGGCGTCCCTTCTCCTGACTCCTACCATGATCGCGTGGCCGATCCTTCCTTCACCGCTCAGGAGCGTCAAGCCGTGTACCGGGTGATCGCCGAACGCCGCGATATGCGCCGGTTCGTTCCCGGCAGCACCGTCGAGCCCGGCGTCCTGGCGCGCCTGCTGGCCGCGGCCCATGCCGCACCTAGCGTGGGGCTCATGCAGCCGTGGCGATTCGTCCGCATCACCGACGAGGACCTGCGGCATCGCATCCACGCGCTGGTCGACGAGGAGCGCCATCGCACCGCCCGGGCGCTCGGGCGGCGCGAACAGGAGTTCCTGGCGCTCAAGGTGGAAGGCATCCGCGACTGCGCCGAGCTGTTGGTGGTGGCGTTGCGCGAGGGCAGGCAGGCGCACATCTTCGGTCGCCGTACCTTGCCGCAGATGGATCTGGCATCGGTGTCGTGCGCGATCCAGAACCTGTGGCTGGCCGCCCGCGCCGAGGGACTGGGCATGGGATGGGTGTCCCTGTTCGAACCACAGCCGCTGGCGGCGCTATTGGGTATGCCCGCCGATGCCGAGCCGGTGGCGATCCTGTGCCTGGGCCCGGTGCCAGAGTTTCCGGACCGGCCGGCGCTGGAACTCGATGACTGGGCCTATCGGAAACCCTTGAGCGAGTTCGTCTCCGAGAACAGCTGGGGACGTTCGTGAGATACGATGACGAAGCCGCCGCGGTGCGGCAGATCTGGTCCAGTCTCGGGCTGCCGGGGATCATCGACGTGCACACGCATTTCATGCCGAAGCCGGTGATGGACAAGGTATGGAACTACTTCGACTCGGCCGGCCCGATGGTGGGACGCAGCTGGCCGATCACCTACCGCACCGAGGAATCCGATCGGGTCGCCACGCTGCGGGCGTTCGGGATCCGGCGATTCACCTCGCTGGTCTACCCGCACAAACCGGAGATGGCCGCCTGGCTGAACCAGTGGTCGGCCGAATTCGCCCGGCAGACACCGGATTGCCTGGCCACCGCGACGTTCTATCCCGAGCCGGGCGCGGCCGACTACGTGGCTGCGGCGATCCGGTCAGGCGCCCAGGTCTTCAAGGCGCACATCCAGGTCGGCGACTACGATCCGAACGACCCGATGCTCGAAGGGGTTTGGGGCGCGCTCGAGGACGCCGGCATTCCGGCCGTCGTCCACTGCGGCTCCGGACCGCAGCCCGGACGCTTCACCGGTCCCGAGCCGATTCGGCGGCTGCTGCGCCGTCACCCGCGGCTGGCCCTCATCGTCGCGCACATGGGCATGCCGGAGTACGGCGAGTTCCTCGACATCTGCCTGAATTCGGCTGCCGTGTACCTGGACACCACGATGGCGTTCACCGCGTTCGTCGACGAGATGATGCCCTTTCCGGCCGGTGCAGAGCCGCGGCTGCGCGCCGCCGGCGAGCGGATCCTGTTCGGCAGCGACTTTCCGAACATCCCGTACGGCTACGGCGACGCGCTGAACGCCATCGCCGCAGTTCCCGGTGTCGACGACGCCTGGCTGCGGGGCGTTCTGCACGACAACGCGGCGCGGCTGTTCGCCATCGGGCTACCATCGGATTGACGGCGCCCCGCGCCACTACGGGGGCGATCTCACCCGAGAAAGGCCGGCGACCGTGAGTTCTGACGTGACCCCGCTGACGCCGCCCATCCCGGTCCCCGACGTCCCGGGCGAGGACGCCGGCGCCCACGGCCTGCCGGATCGCAGCGAGTTGTCGTTGCGGGACAAGCTGATCGTCGACGCCTCGGCGTGGGCGGACATCGGCTTGCGCACCGCGGTCGCGTCCATGGTCGCGGCGGCGATGGTCCCCTCGGTGCTGACCACCGCGGTCGGGCGCGACCAGTCGCGCCGGGAACGGGAACGGCTGGCGTTCTACGCCGAGCTGGCCGCCGAGCGCGACCCGGCCCGCTCGTTTCCCGCCCCCACAGCGCTGCCCAGAATCTCCTCGCGGCGGGCCAATCCGCTCGCTGAACGGGTGGCGCGTGGCGTGGTGGAAAACGTGGCGTTCCACAGCAGTTTCGAGGCGGTCAACCCCGCCATGCGGGATTCCTGGAACGGCCTGGCCCTGAACAACACCGCCCGGTTCCAGCACTGGCGGCACGAGGACGGGCCCCGGCCGACACTGTGCGTCATCCATGGGTTCATGGGGTCGGCCTATCTGTTCAACGGCCTGTTCTTCGCGCTGCCCTGGTTCTACCGGTCCGGCTACGACGTCGTGTTGTACACCCTGCCCTTCCACGGTCGGCGCGCCGAAAAGTATTCGCCCTTCAGCGGATACGGCATCTTCTCGCACGGCATGTCGGGATTCGCCGAGGCGATGGCCCAAGCCGTGCACGACTTCCGTTCGGTGGTCGACTATCTGGAGTTCACCGGTGTCGACCGCATCGCGTTGACCGGCCTGTCGCTGGGCGGCTACACCAGCGCGCTGCTGGCCGCCGTCGAACCCCGACTGCAGGCGGTGATCCCGAACGTTCCGGTGGTCTCGGTGGACGCCGAGATCAGGGACTGGTTCCCGGCCAACATGGTGCTACAGGCCGGACAACTGCTGGGCCGGGTCGATCACGGCGACTTCACCTCCGCCACGGCGTATCACTCCCCGCTGAACTACCCGCCACTGGTGGCCAAGGACCGGCGGCTGATCATCACCGGCCTGGGCGATCGGCTGGCGCCGCCGGAGCAGTCCGAAATGCTGTGGCATCACTGGGATCGTTGCGCGCTGCACTGGTTCCCCGGCAACCACATACTGCACGTCAGCCAGCCGACCTACCTACGCCGGATGACCGCATTCCTGCGCGGGTACATGTTCTAGCCCGATCGCCTATTGCGCGGCGACACCGGCCGCTGCGACCGGCCAGCGCAGGCCGGCGAGGTCATCGTCTGACAGCGCAGTGTGGCCGACGAGACGGCTGCCCGACAGCGGGTGCAAGCCCAGCAGCGCGTCGCGGTGATTGCCCTGCTCGGGCACCAGGCCGACCAGCGGCGCCGCGCCGTCGGGTGCCGACCCGGTGCGCAGAGCGCACGCCGCAGCGACGCTCAGTTGACCGCCGTCGTCGGCGAATTCCACTGCCGTCCAGGTCTCCCCGGCGTTCGCGGCGCGGATCCGGCTCAGCGTGTCCGCCAGCGCCGCGTCGATGGCGACCTGATAGGCGGCGACGTGGTCGCCCGAGCCGTCGACCACCGAGCGCCAGGTTTCCCGGGCACCGGCGTCGAGCAGTGCGGGCACCTCGTCGGCGGCGACCAGAGCGGTATCCCAGCCCAGCTCCCGCAGATGGTCGGCGAGGCGCCGGACCGCGATGTCAGCGGTCCGCTGCAGCGGGATCTGCGACGAACGGGCTTGCAGCGCAGCCAGATTAGGCGCGGCCGAATAGGTCAGGCCGATCCAGGTGTCGGAGGCGGCCGTACCGCCGTCCGGCCGGGTACCGCGGCTGGTGATGCGCACCGCGTCGGCTCGCAGGCCGTAGCGGTTGAGGTAGCCGGCGATCAGCGACAGCGGCAACGCCTCCCCGGCCGCCGACGCCGAGATCCGCAGCGCCGACGTGGCCCGGGCCCCGGAGACCGCTCGCCGGTCGGTGTGCGCGCCGCGCCGCGAGCGCATCATGGCGAGCCGGCGGCGGACGATCGTGGTCAGATGCAGGCCATGCCACCAGCTCAGCAGCAGGATGGCGACGACGACCGCCACGCCGAGCACCCAGCGGTCCCGAGTGGTCGGCCACGGGTAGGCCAGCAGCGCCGGCACGACGGCCAACAGCACCAGGGTGATCCGGGCCGGCCCGGGCCGGGGGATGGTGGAACGGAGCGGGCTCACAGCTGGTTTTCCTTTCGTCGGCGGGCGGCCGCCGCGGCGCCGACGGCGACGACGAGTCCGGCCAGCAGCGCGGTTCCGGCGAAGGCCACGATCCGCGGCGCCGGGTCCTCGGGTTGGGGGGCCGGCGGTGGCGAGAGTTTCTTCGACGGCGGGTCGGCCGGATCGGCGGCCGGCGCCAGTTCCCAGGTCAGGGCGGCTACCGCGTCGACGGCCCCGGCGCCCACCAGGCCCGACGGAGCGCGGGCGCCGTTGTGGGCGGTGGAGACGATCCGGTGGGCCGCCTGCATGGCATTGAGGTCGGGGTAGCGGCTGCGGACCAGCGCGGCGACCCCTGCGACGTAGCCGGCGGCGTAGCCGGTGCCGGTGAGCGGGACCAGCCGGCCCTGGTTGCCGGGCAGCCCGTTGGCCAGACCACCGTCGTCGCGGTTGCTGACCGAGACGATGCCTTCACCCGGTGCGGCGACACCCACCCACGGCCCGGCCATGGTGAATGCCGACGGCTGCCCGGTCGGCGACAGCGATGCCACCGACAGCACGTAGGGCTGCCACCACGACGGCACCGACAGCGAGGTGACCCCTGTCCAGTTACGCGGGTCGTGCGGCCGGCTGAGATCGGTGAGCGGATTGGATTCGCACGCCTCGCTGCCGCCGCCGACCGATCCGGTCTGCCCGCTGTCGCCGGCGGCGGCCACGATCAGCGCGTCCTTTTCCACCGCCGCGTAGCGCAGCGCCGCGCCCAGGGCGGTCTGGTCGACGTCGCGGTCGGCCGGCAGGCAGGTCGTGGTGGAAATGGTGATGACCCGCGCGCCCAGGTCGGCGGCGCGCACGATGGCCCGCGACAGGGCGGTGATGTCGGTGACCACGCGGGTGGTGCGGGGGTCGTCCCCAGCCAGCCGCGGCGAGATGGTCGAAGAGGCGGTGCGCAGTGACAGCAGGCGCGCCGCCGGGGCCACCCCGGTGAAACCGTCCTGGCCGTCCGGCGCGGACTGGCCCGCGATGATCCCGGCGACCAGCGTGCCGTGCCCGTCGCAGTCGGTCAGCCCGTCGGTGGTGCCCAGATAGTCGCCGCCCGGGTCCACCGCCGGCAGCCGCGGACCCGGGCGTACGCCGGTGTCGATGACGGCCACGGTCTGGCCCTCGCCGCGGGAGAACTGCCATGCGGTGGGCAGGTCGAGCATCCGCTGCCCGCCGGTCGGGGCGCTGAGGTCGCTGCCGGGCAGCAAACCCGAACTTGCGCACTCGGAGCGCTGCTCCATCGCGGCGACGGGCCCGGGCGCCCCGTTGGGCGGCGGCACCGTCGGGTCGATCTTGGGCGGGGTGATCGCCAGCGCCGGTGCACTGGTCAGCAGCGCGATCAGCGCCGCGATCCCGGCCCCACGGACCGCACGCCCCCGCATCCCGGCTCCCGGCCTCCCGGCTCCCCGCCGAGTGTGCGGTTTTGTCCGCGACCCGCCGGGCCGGGGGAATGAAACCGCACACTGGCGGATGTCAGGCAACGTCATCGAGACAGAACCCAGGCGAAGATGCCCACCAGGTAGGCCATGACCGGGATCAGGGTGGCGTCCACGCCGGAGGCCAGGAAACCCACCAACCGCCGCACCGGCAGCGAGTAGCTGTCCGGCGACGCAACGGCCGGGCTCAGGGCGACTACCGCCCACACCGCCACCAGCGCGGCCAGCACCAGCACCGCACCGAAGGCGGCCGCGTAGCGGCCCGTCGCGGCGTAGCAGACCAGCAGCACGACGGCGGTCAGGTGCGGCTGGGCCAGCAGCCAGGCCTTGCACCACGCCGAATCCCATACCCGGGCGCGCAGCACCGAGGCCACCCCGATACCGGCGACCACGTACCACGCCCACCCCGAAAGACCCTCGGGCCGGGTGGCGATCGCCACCGAGCCGAGCACGGCCAGCAACACGGCACCGGCGATGAAACCGGTCTGGTGGGCGTCGGTGACGCGAACGCGGCGCGGCAGGTCTTCGAGCACGCTTTGCGGCAGCGCCGACGGGGTCGGGTCACCCGGTGCCGGGATCACCGGCAGCGGCAGTCGCGCCCACAACGCCGAGACCTGCGGAGCGGCAACGGTGAGCAGCAGCGACGCGGTGATCAGCCCGCAGCCAAGGCTGAGCGCCGGCAGCTCCCAGAAGGTCTTGACGGCGGCGGCAGCCAGCACCCCCACCCCGGCGACCACCGCTGCGGTAAAGAAGGCGATCCCGCGCTCGCCGCGCCCAGCCGGCGGCAGAATCAGGCAGATCAACGACCACGCGCTGACCGCGGCCGCGCCCAGCACCAGGTGCGCCGGGCTGAACACCCCGGGTACCGCCAGGATGCCTGCGGCAGCGACCGGTACCAACGCCGCGATCGCCAGGGTCAGCCCCGCGTCGGCCGAACGCGTCCGGGTCGCCAGCGCCGCCACGATGGTGACCAGCGCGACGGCAGCCACCGCGAACAGGCCGGCCGGTTCGCCGGTGAGCGCGCGATGCGCGGTGGCCAGCCCGGTGGCCGCGAGGATCAGCCCCACCCCGGCCGCCAGCGCGGCGCGCTGAATGTGCTGCGCTCCCCACGGTTTACGCCGCGATGCCGAGAAGATGACGGCCGCGTCGGCGATGTCTTCGACGATGCCGGGCGCCGCCGGTCCGACCGGCACCGGGCGCAGCGCCAGCAGGTCGCCGTCGACCACGCCGACCGTGTCCAGGCTGGCGTCCAGGCTGAACGGGGCACCGCCGACCGGCGCCAGGCTCAGGCGGGCCGTCGCGCCGTCGGCGGGCTCGGCGTCCTCGCCGGCGTCCGGGGCCACCAGACGTTGCACGGCGGGCAGGATTTCGCGCAGCGGCAGCTCCGCGGGCACGGCGATCTCGGTCAGCCGACTGTCGGCCAGCACCGCGATGCGCACGATCGGCATGACGGCGCTGGTCAGCACCGGGGCTTCGGTCATGGGTGTTCCCTATTCTTTTCGGTACTAGGTCAGCTGGGTGGTGAAATCTCGGGACAGTCGCTGACCGGGGAACCACTGCCCGTCGGGCAGCGTGGCGGTCAGCTGTTCGATCGCGACTGCGGTCGCGAAATCGGTTCCGGGCCGGAAGGTCGACACCCACTCGCCGTCGAATGCCTGCGATGGGGTGACCAGGATCCGGCCCTCGTCGGTGTCGACCAGGCTCATGCCCACCTCGGTGGTGGCGTGCCGGCCATGGTGGGCACAGCCCGCGACCACCTCGACGTAGCTGCGCGGACCGGAGAACACCGATTCCACGACCGGTCGGGCGGAGGCCGGAATGCCCAGGTATTCAAGGACTTCGGCGAGCGGGGCGCCGGCACGCAGCCGCTCGTCGGCGCGCACCCCGACCCGGGCGGGCAGGGTGAACTCGTCGAACTTCGCCGGCGGGCGCTGGCGCAACCCGGCCGCGAGCACCGGGACCAGCAGCCGTGGGTCGTCGATGTCCATCGCGGTGAAGGTGACCAGTTGGGCGTTGCGCAGTGCCACCACAGTCCGGGTGCGCTTACCGGCGTCCGGGTCGCGGCGAGCTACGATGCCGCGCAACATCTCGGTCGCCCCGCCGGACGGTGAACCCACATAACGCAGGTCCAGCCACCGGTCCGGGAAGCACACCACCCGGATCCATTCGGCCACAGCCGGATTGACCGTGCCGTCCGGCGAGACGACGCCCATCCGAGTGAGCTCGTCGCGCTGGCGCGCCATGAACGCACCGCGTTCCCCGGCGTCGGTGTAGGGCATGGTGATCGCCAATACCCACGGGAAGGACCCGGCGCCAATGGTTTCCGCGATGTACCAGGCCTGCTCGACGGTCAGTTCAGCGGCGTTAGGTCCAGCACCCCTGTTCATGGGGAGCTGTGTTCTCTCGTCGAGCGGATCACCTGGCTCAGCCCCACTTGGCCGCTTCGGCGGTGTCGCGGGCGTTCATCATCATGGTGTTGGTCTCATGCGTGCTCGCCATCGCACGATAAGCCAGCACCAACTCCTCCATCGCCTGATTCCACTGCACCTGCCAGGCCTGATACGTCATCCCCGTATCGCCCTGCCACGCCGCCGACAACGCCGCCTGCTCACTGGCAATATCCGCGCCCACCGCCTGCAACGTGCCCGCATACCCATTCATCTCAGCCGCATGGGCCAACATCGCCGGGTAGTTGTACATAATCTGCGACATCGAACAAAACCTCCCTAAACCCCGGTGTAACCAGAAGCCGCAGCCGCATCAGCCGCAACATACGTACTGCCGGCATCCGCCAAATTCGCCTGCGCCATATCCAGCAACGCATTCACCCGCGCCGCCATCGCCACAAACCGCGCATGCGACCCCTGAAACGCCGCCGCCGCCTCACCGAGGTGAAACGCCTGCGCCGACAACGCCGCCTGCTCGGCCTGCGCCATCGTCGACCGCATCAACGCCGCCTTAGCCCCAAACGCCGACTCCGAGGCCACCAACTGCGGAATATGGGCATCCAACAAACTCATCACCGCACTCCTTTCTCTTCCTTTGATACTTCGACTGGCGATTCCGAGTCCGGATCGCCACGATCGCTCTCACTCCAGGTGTCAGGCAACATCGGCACGCTCGGGCCACCACCGAATCCGTCGTCGGCCAGCGTGGCCAGCCCCGACGCGGTCGCGGTGCTGCGCTTGCCCACCGTTCCGGTGAAGCCCAGGGCCCCGGCCCCGCGATCCGAACCGGAAGCAGCCGGCTGCTCCACCGGACCGGCCGGACGCGAATCCATGTCCATGTACTCGTCAGCGTGGTCGTGCAACACCGCACGCCGGCGCCGTCGCGCCCGGACCTTGTCACGGGCCGACGCAGCCACCCCCGCCGCGGCCGCCGGCACCCGAGAGGCCGGTGCCTGCGCCTTGTTGCGGTCGGTGAGGATCGGCCCCAGACCAGTGCCCGGGTCGGTGCCCCCCACCAGGTAGCCGAACCCCAGCACTCCGGCCGCCGGTGGCGGCGGCGCCACCGCCGAGGTGGCCGGGGCCGCCGGCACCGCGGGCGCACCGGGTGTGGCGATGCCGGAGGCGAAACCGCTCACCACCGCGATCGGCCGGTCACCCGAGGGGGTGAACGCGAGCGGCGTCGGCACGATTTCGTCGTCGCCGGCAGCCGGCTCACCCAAGGTGGGCAGCTGGCTCAACGCCGCGCCCAGAATGATCGGCAGAAATGCCGGGGCGGACAGCATCACGCCCCAAAAGGTGAAACCGAACGGGATGAAGAACGCCTCGTAGGCGATGAAGAACAGCAGCGGGAACCAGGCCGCCAGCGCCGCGGGGCCGCCGCCCAGGATCTCCCGCATCACCCCGACCGGATCCTGCAGCAGCTGGCCGAGTTGGTTGAACAGCTGGGTGAAGAAATCCCCGCCCCCGGCGGCATCGGCGGGCTGCGCCGAGTCAGCCTTGACCACCGGCGGTGCTGCCACGGCCCGCGGCGCCGACGCCAGCGCCGCACCCGACACCGCGTGATAGGTGCCCATGGTGGTGGCCGCCTGAACCCACATCCGGACGTAGTCGGCTTCGTTAAGCGCGATCGGGATCGCGTTGATGCCAAAGAAATTGGTGGCGACCAAAACTCCGTGCGTCATGTGGTTGGCGGCCAATTCGGCCAGCGTCGGCATCGACGCCAGCGCACTGGTGTAGGCCGAGGCCGCCACCTCATGCTGGGCGGCCACTCCGGCGCTGTCCGCGCTGGCCTTGCCCAGCCAGGCCAGGTAGGGCACGTGCGCCGCCAGATACTGCTCGGCGCTGGGACCCTGCCAGCCACCGCTCTGCACCGCACCGAGCAGCGCGGTCAATTCATCTGCGACGGTGGCGTACTCGACGCTCAGCGCATTCCACACCCCGGCAGCGCTCAGCAGCGGACCCGCTCCGGGACCGCTGCTCAGCAATGCTGAATGCACCTCCGGCGGGGAGGCGATCCAGACCGGGGCGGCAATCATCAGGCGCTCGCGCCCCTCGCCACATAGGTCGAGGCGGCCGCGGCGTCGCCGACGGCGTAGTTGACGCCGGATTCACCGACGCCCACACCGGCGCGGCCGAGCTCGGTGGCGCCCTGCGCCCCCACCGCGGCGTGCTCGCTGCCCTGCGCGCTGAAACCGGCGGCGGTCTGCAGCGACACCGGGTCGGCCGCCGGCGGCACCACCGCGGTGATCAGCGGGGCGGCACTGGCCTGTGCGGCCGCCAGCCGGGCGGTCAGTGCCTCGACCGCTGCGCTGGCGGCGGCGAGACCTTCCGGAACCACATTGAGTGTCATGGCTGTTCCTCCTCCTTATCGCTTCGTACTTCGTTGCGCGTCAGCGCGTCAGACTCTGGCTGAACAATGGATTGACCAGCTGCAGATAAGTGGGTTCGTCGCTGTCGCCGAGCAGCATCGCCCGGCCCGCCGGCAACCTGCCGAACCGCTGGCCGCGGATCTTGCCGGAATCGGCCGGGTTGCCCGACAACATCAGGGTGGTCGCCTGCAGGTCGTTGAGGCGACGCAGCAGCGGGTTGGTCATCAGCGCGTGGGCCGACCCGGTGGCCCGGCCGGTCACGATCACCCGCAGCCCCAGATCACCGGCTTGGGACAGCAGCCCGATCAGGTTGGTCCACGGCCGCTGACCGGCGTACGGCCCGGTCAGCGCCGGGGAGTCCGGGATCGAGTCGACGTCGTCGATGATCAGGTAGTGGGTGTGCCCCTGGTAGGTCCACCCGGCCAGGTCGGCGGTCGACAGCCCGGCCGGCGGCCGGCGCGAGCCGATCAGCGCGGACAGGCCGAGCATCGCCGGGATCACCCGGTCGACGTTGGCGGTGTACTCGTTGTCTGCGAACAGCGGTTCGTCGACCAGGTGCAGCCGGCGATCCAGCACGGTGAACGCCACCTGCTCGGCGGTGCTGTTCTCCCGCACGGTGCGGATGATGTGCCGCAGCAGGGTGGTCTTGCCGGACTTGCTGTCCCCGAGCACCATCACCAACGGGTTGTCGGTGAAGTCCAACTCCACCGGTGCCAGGTCCTCTTCGCGCTGACCGATGACGATCCGCTCCGAGCCCGGCCACAGCGTCCCGACCTCTTCGGGCGCCAGGTTCGTCGGCAGCAGTCGCACCGGCGGCGCGGCCAGCCCGGGGTGGCGGGCATTGATGTCGGCGATCTGGCTCAGATCCGGTTGGGCGATCAGGAAGTGCTCGGCGGCCACGGTCAGGCCGCGGCCCGGCTGATTGGCCGGCACCGCCTCGGCGGGACGGGTCAGGGCCCCGGCCACCCGGACGTTGCTGTCGCGCGGGTCGTGCAGCTTGAGCTCGAGGCGCAACCCCAGCCCGTCGCGCATCGCCAGCGGTATCTCGAGCCAGCTCGGGGTGGTGACGATTACGTGGATGCCATAGGCCAGACCGACATTGACCAGCTCGGTCACCTTGGCCAGCAACGGGTTACGGGTGTTGAACTGGTCGGTGTTGTCCCGGCTGAACGCGTACAGGTTGTCGATGACCAGGAAGACCTCGCCGTACCCGTCGTTGAGCGAGCCGATACTGCCGTCCCGGAACGCCTCCCGCTGCTGGCGGGCGGTCAGCAACTGCTCGAGTTCGCCGAACGTGCGGCGGATCCGCTCGGGCTCCAGCCCGGACGCGACACTGCCCACGTGGGCCAGGTCCTCGAGCGCACGCAGCTGCCCGCCGCCGTAGTCCAGGCAGTAGAAGGTGACTTCACGCGGCGAGTGCAGACTGGCCGCCGACATGATGAACGTCTGCAGCGCAGTCGTTTTCCCGGACTTGGGCCCGCCGTGGATGAGCATGTTGCCACTGGCCGAGCGGGCGTCGAAAACCAGCGGGTCGCGGCGCATGTCGAACGGCTTGTCGATCTCGCCCAGCGGCCAGCGCAGCTGCCGCTCGCCGATTCCAGCGCGAGCCAAGGTCTCGGCCAGCGGGATGGTGTCGTCCAGCGGAGGCAGCCACAGCACCGGAGCCTGCGGGCCGTAGTGCGCCAGCTGGTCACCGATCGTCGCGATCAGCTTGCGCGGCGGCGCGTACGTCTCCTCGTCGTTCTCGGCCACGATAGTGGTCTCCGCACCGGAGGCCACCGCACCGGCGGTGAACAGCTTGGGTTCCGGAATCGCGTGCATCACCACGGCTCGCGATTGCCGCGGCGGGTCGTAGATGCCGTCGACGTAGGTGCTGCGGAATTTGATTGGCGCCGCGCCCGGGGCGGGCACCAGGAAGCCTTCGCCCTTGTGCTCCTTGCCGGATTCGATGTGGTAGGCGTCCTCCACCCCGATGATCTGCCGAGAGACGCTGGGGCTGGCCACCTTCAGACCGATCCGGTAGGAGGTGTTCTTGTCGATGTCCTTGATCTTGCCGACGTCCAGGGTCTGCGAGGCGAACAGGATGTGGATCCTAAACGAACGGCCCTTGCGGGCAACGTAATCGAACAGCTCGGCGTACTCGGGGTGATCGGCGAGCATCAAGGTGAACTCGTCGGCGACGATGAACAGCGTCGGGATCGGGGCCAGATCGTGGCCCGCGGCGATCGCGGCCTCGTACTCGGTCACCGAGTTGAACGCGCTGCCCTGCACCTGGCGGCCGGCCTCGCGCAGCAGCAGCTCACGCCGGGCCACCTCGCCGCGCAGGGTGTCGGCGAACCGGTCGGCCAGCGACTTCTTCTCGGCCATGTTGGAGATGACCGCGACGACCTGCGGGAAGTGCCGGAAGATGTCGGCGCCGGCCTCACCCTTGAAGTCGGCGTAGATCACGATGAGCCGGTCCGCGGGGTGCGTGGTCAGCAGCGCCAGCAGGATCGCCATCAGCGTCTGCGACTTGCCGGAGCCGGTCATGCCGATCATCAGGCCGTGCGGGCCCATCCCGCCCTCGGCCTCGTCCTTGAGGTCGAAGATCAGCGGCTCGCCGGTCGCGGTGACCCCGATCGGAACCCGCAGTTCCTCGTCGCGGCTCCGCGGCGCCCACAGCGCGGGCACGTCGAGGCGGGAGGCGTCGGGGATGTTCAGCAAGGTGGTGAAAGTCGCCCCGCGGGTGCTCGCCGAACGCAGCCCGGCGTGCGTCGGGTTGGAGTCCCAACGGGACAGCCGCCGCGCCAGATGGGCGGCCTCCTCGGCGCCGAGGGCGTCGGCCTGATCCACATAGCGCTGCCAGCCGCCGGTCTGCCAGCGGTCGATGGACTCCCCGTCAGCGCTGATCCGCAGGATCGGGCGCTCGGGGTCGGAGTACTGTTCGCGGTTCGGTGCGACGCTGCTGCGCTGCACGATGGTGACCCCGGCCCGGGCGGCGCCCAGCGAGGAGGCGGCCAGGTCGAAGTCCGGGTCGTCGATGATCACCAGCAGGTGCCGCGCCGTCTCGGCCGGCTCCCCGGTGAACGGCGGACGCTCGGCCAGCGCCGGAGCCAGCAGCACGGCCAGCTCCTCGGCGCTGCTCGCCAGGTAGCGGGCCGGGCCGACGCCGTCGATGGCGCCGGGAATGTCGATGTGCGGCAACCACTTCAGCCAGGACCAGGCCGGGCTTTCCAGCTCGGGGCTGGCCAGCGCCACCCCGAGCATGGTGGGGTCGTGCCAGGTGACGGCCTGAGCGACCCAGGCCCGCACCGCACCGGCCACGTCGTCAGCCGAATCGGCCAGCACGGTGATCCGGGACACCTTCGTCAGGTCCAGGCCGACGGGCACGTCGCGCACCGTGCGCTGGGTGTCGAGCAGGCTGCGTAATGCGCTGTGCGACACCGGCTCCAGGTCGATCTCGTCGGCGGTGTCGGTGACCCGCACCGCGCTGGCCAGCGGCACCGAGTGCCGCCCGGTGCGCACCACCAGGAAGTCCTCGTCGTGCGGGTCGCGCTCCCACTGCCGCCGCGAGCCGGGAACCGCGGCCAGATCCGACGGCTCCGGGTGCGACCACTCCGCGGCGGCGCGCTGCTTGGCGGCCGAACCCCGGATGTTGTCCCGCACTACCGACAGGTAGCGCAGGTAGTCGGCCCGTTCGGCGTCGACCTCGACGGTGCGGGCCTTCTTGTCGCCGCCGCGGTAGATGCCGGCCGCCGCCACCAGCAGGGCGAACGGGAAGAACAGCATCACCGGGGAGATCAACCGCATACCGGTGGCGACCATGGCGATCACCATGCCGACGATCAGGATCACGATCACCACCGGCAGCGCCCGCTGCAGGAACGACGCCGGCACCACCCTGGGCAACTCGGGAGGCGGCTCGATGGTGATGGTGCCCTTGTCGGTGGGCGGCGCCGGCAGCCGGCGCCGCGCCTCGAAGATCAGTCGGCTCATCGGGTCTCTCCCCCGTCGGTGGCACCCAGCTCGGTGGTAGCGCGGCGGACGGGCCGTTGATCCGGCGCCAGTGCGTCGTGGGCCAGCAGCGCGTCGGCGCGCGACAAGGTGGGCCCGAGGGCGAACTGCGCCAGCACCGACCACGGGATGGGCAGCGCGGGCTGGCTCAGCCCGAGCGCCGACACGGTGTCCCCGTCGCCACCGGTGGTACCGGCCTCGGTGTCGACCCCGTAGCGCACCCCGGTGTCAGAGATCCAGAACAGCGGGCCCCCAGCCGGATTGGCGGTCGGGTCGCCGCTGACACTCTGGGTGAAGTAGCCGGTTCCCGGGGCCAGGGCGACCCGGGCGGCGGTGCCGCCGACTCCGGCGCCGACCAGATCCAGGGTGCGGACTCCGTCGCGCAGCGGCAGCGAGGAGCCGGACAGCAGCGTCAGCGAGCTGGTGCTGGCCCCCGCCGCTCTGCTCCAGTGCGCACACGTGAGCGGGGCGGCCACCGAATCGGTGATGCTGACCGGCTGCTCGGGGAAGCGGGAGGTGTCCAGGGCGCGCGAGACCGGCAACCGCGCGACGTCGTCGGCGCCGAGAAGCGGCGGCCGCTCCAGCCCGTGCGAGTCGGTGTTGCGCAGCACGGCGGCGAGCACACCGGAGATCGGCTGCAGGCCGTCGGGCAGCACCGCGTAGTAGCGCAGCGTCCCTTGCGCGTTGCCCTCCAGGGCGTGCGCCGCCACCACCGCCGGCACCGGTGCGGCCCCCGGCAGGTCGTACGACGGCTGGTCGCCGGCGCCGGGGATCACCGGCGCGGTCAGCGCGGGCGCCTCCGGGATCACGTTGAACAGGCCGGTCGAGATCGACCGCGGCGTGGGGACTGCCGTGCCTCGCTCACCGAGCCCGAGCGCGCCGGTGACGGCCCGGTCGGACAGATCGATCCGGCTGCGTTTTCCCTCCCACAGCAGCCAGGCGCCGGCACCATTGTCTGCCAGCACGGCATGCTGTGCATCAAGCGCGCCGGCCCGGGATCCGCCGTCGCCCAGCGGCCCGGCGATCACCGTCGTCCCGGCGGCCGTACCGGCCACCGAGTCGCACACCGTCCAGTCCGCGTCACGGCTGGTGTTCTGCACCATCCGCTCCGGGGCACCGGGGATACCGATCAGGTTGCCACGCGGAATCTTGTCCAGCCCAGCGCTTTTCACCGCGGTCGGGTTGACCGGGCGGCCGGCGATCAGCCGCGCGGAAGTCAGGTTCAACACCGGGTGCAGCTGGTCGCCGACCCGCACGTACAGCGCCGAGGTCGACTTGTCCGCCAGCACCGGGTCATTGGCCGCGGCACTGTTGGGCCAGATCAGGGTGAACACGAAGCAGCCGCCGGCCACGGTGGCCAGCACGAGCAGACCCATCAGCACCGCACGCGCCTGAGAGCGCAGCGGCTCCACCAGCATCCGGGTGTCATGCAGAGCCACGCCGGAGGCGATCCGCCGCATCACGAACCGCCAGCCGCTGACCTGGTGCTTGGTGACGAAACCCCTTCGGTACTCGACCCGGTCGGGGTTCTCGTTGATCGGGGTGCGGGATGCGAACGAGCGCCGCTCCTCCGGGTCTTGGGAAGTGGCGCTCACGCGTTGGCCTCCAGACCCAGGCCACGCAGCAACGGCGTCACCGAGTAACGGACATCTTCGGTCGTGATGGTCATGAGCTCCTCATCGGTGAACACACCGGTACCGGACTGTTCGGAATGGTCGAGCCGGAACTCGCGCTCCTCCTCGGAGCGTTCGACGAGGTTCCGGACGAACCGGCCGTTGCCGGCGATGTCGAGGCTGCGCCGGGCGATCCCATTGGCGTCGGGGTGCGACGCCTCGGCCAGCTGGCCGAACAGTGCCTGCATCTCCTCGAGCGCGGACTGCTCGAAGCGACTGTCGCGCTGCTCGGCCATCTTGTAGGCGATCTCGACCAGTTCCGGCGGCTGGTAGGACGGGAAGTCGATGCTGCGGGTGAAGCGCGACCGCAGACCTTCGTTGGTGTCCAGGAACCGGTCCAGGTCGGCGCGGTAGCCGGCGACGATCACCACCAGGCGGTCCCGGTCGTTCTCCATCCGCGCCAGCAGGGTGTCGATGGCGACCAGGCCGAAGTCGTTCTTGGCGCCGGTGGCCACCAGCGCGTAGGCCTCGTCGAGGAACAGCACGCCGTCCAGCGCGCTGTCGATGATCGCGTTGGTCTTGGCCTCGGTCTCGCCGATGTGCTGACCGATCAGGTCGGCACGGTGCACCTCTTTGATGTTCTCTTTCTTCAGCAGCCCCAGGCCGCAATAGATCTTGGCCACCACGCGGGCGATGGTGGTTTTACCCGTTCCGGGCGGTCCGGCGAACACCAGGTGGTGGGTGCGCTGCCCCACGGCCAGGCCGTGCTGCTTGCGCACCACCTCCATGGCCACCGAGCTCTTGAGCCGCTGCACCTGGTTCTTGACCTCGGACAGGCCGATGAACTCGCCGAGCTCACGTTCGGCCTCGGCCAGCAGCTCGGCCTTGCGCTCATGAGCGGCCGGGTCGATGAAGTCCTCGGCGCTCGGCTCGGTCTCGGGGTCCCAGGGATCGGTCCGGGCCTCGATCCGCGCGGCGGTGGTCGTGACGATCCCGAAACTGTGGTCCAGCAGGGCGTGCTGGACCTGTTCGTTCTCCGGGTTGGCGGCGTAGAGGTCCTGCAGCACCTCTTCGGCCGTCTCGTCGTCGCCCTGCGCCCGCAGGATCAGCCCTTTGGCCAGCGCCCCGTCGGTGGCGGCGACGGCGATCGGCCCGTCCGGCTCCTCGAGGTAGGACAGCGCCGGGGCGTACATGCCGAGTCGGGCCAGGGCGATGCCGAGGGCAATCTTGGCGGCGTGGGTGAACAGCTCGTCGCGGTCGGCGTCGTTGACGATCGGGGTCAGCAGTTTGACCATGTCCGACCAGCGCCCGGCGTGGTGGTTCACCGCGATCGCCAGCCAGCGCGCGTCGTTCCACCCCGGACGCCGCTGGGTGATCTCGGCGACCAGCTCGTTGGCCTCCGCGCAGCGACCGGCCATCGCCAGCTGGGCGGCGTGGGCCAGGTGGAAGTCATCGGCGTCGGTGGCGCGCAGCTTCAAATACAGCCCGGTGTCGTAGTGGAAGCCCAGCGCGCCGGCCGGCAGGTCCAGTCGCCGCTGCAGCGCCCCGGCACTGGCGGCGGTCGCCGACACGGCGGCCAACACCCGCGGTGACTGGTCGCCGGCGGCGGCCAGGCCGGCCCAGGCGTCGCACTGCTCGTGCGCGATTCGGGTCAGCGCGGCGAAGCCGGCGCGGGCCGCAGTCAGGTCCGCGGGGCGTTGCCGCTGGTGAACCGGGATGCCCAGGGCACGGCAGCAGGTGGCGAACCTGCTGAGGGTTTCCTCGTCGACCCGTGGTTGCGGTGTCAATAGAGCCGCGTCACCGTTGGTCATGCGTGGCTCGCCCCTTCGCAAGTGTTGCCTAAGCTAACTCGGCTGAAGTTAGCATTGCATAAGCTAACTGTCGAGGTGGGTCGAGGCGATCGCCGGGTGGCTTGCGTCACCGTTATCCGCGCCTTGCGGGCGCCCGGACCCGGGCCGAGCGCGCGGCCACCGTTCCACCCCATACCAGACTCCTTATTGAAAATCATTTTCGTTATCACGGCACGGTACCGCACCGAGTTCTCCGGCAACAGCCGACCTCTCCTACTTTTTGACCGCCCGGACCAGTGAGTTCCGCGCGACCATCGGCCCGGCCTCGGTACCCGGCCCCGGGACGGGCCGGCCCAGCTCGCGCAGGTAATCCGCCAGCGGCGTCGCCACTGCGGTCCAGCCCCGCGCGCCGAACCACTCATCGGCCGGCGCGCAGCGTTCGTTGTAGATCAACCGGTGGAAAGTGCGAGTGTCGTCGTCGGCCGCCACTTCGGCCTCCACCGCGGCGGCGAAGTCCTCGTCGGACAGCGGAGCGCCGTCCTCGACCGCTACCTGGCTGCCCGGAGCGGCCAGGCCGTCGATGCCGGTGAACAACTGCTCCTGCGCGTCGGCCGGAAGGTAAATCAGCAGGCCCTCGGCGATCCACGCCGAGGGCTGGGCCCGATCGAAGCCACTGGCGACAAGCGCCGCGGGCCAGTCCTCACGAAGGTCGACGGCGACCTCGCGCCGCTCCGCTGTCGGCCGGATGCCGCGCTGAGAGAGCACGTAGCTTTTGTAGGCCAGCACCTGGGGCTGGTCCAGTTCGTAGATCGTCGTCCCGTCCGGCCAGTCCAATCGGTAGGCGCGAGAATCCAGCCCGGCCGCCAGGATGACCACCTGGCGCACCCCGGCGTCGGCGGCGCGGCGGAAGTAGTCGTCGAAGTAGCGGGTGCGCGCACCCTGGAAGTTGACGAAGTGCTCCCCGAAATCGCTGGTCAACAACTGATGGTCGAGGAGGTTGCCCTCGACCACAGCTTGCCAGTCCCCGCCGGCCGCGCGGCAGAACAACTCGGCATAGGGATCGACCGCCAACGGTTCGGGTTTGCGGGCTTCCAAGGCCCGGGCGGTGGCCACGAACAAGGCGGTCGAACCGACGCTCGTGTTGATGTCCCAGCTATCACCGTCACTACGCATTACAGGCATTCCAGTGACCCTACGCCGCAGTAACCAGCGTGGAATCCCCGATTACTACGGGCTGCCGACCACTCAGCCCCACTTGGCCGCTTCGGCGGTGTCGCGGGCGTTCATCATCATGGTGTTGGTCTCATGCGTGCTCGCCATCGCACGATAAGCCAGCACCAACTCCTCCATCGCCTGATTCCACTGCACCTGCCAGGCCTGATACGTCATCCCCGTATCGCCCTGCCACGCCGCCGACAACGCCGCCTGCTCACTGGCGATATCCGCGCCCACCGCCTGCAACGTGCCCGCATACCCATTCATCTCAGCCGCATGGGCCAACATCGCCGGGTAGTTGTACATAATCTGCGACATCGAACAAAACCTCCCTAAACCCCGGTGTAACCAGAAGCCGCAGCCGCATCAGCCGCAACATACGTACTGCCGGCATCCGCCAAATTCGCCTGCGCCATATCCAGCAACGCATTCACCCGCGCCGCCATCGCCACAAACCGCGCATGCGACCCCTGAAACGCCGCCGCCGCCTCACCGAGGTGAAACGCCTGCGCCGACAACGCCGCCTGCTCGGCCTGCGCCATCGTCGACCGCATCAACGCCGCCTTAGCCCCAAACGCCGACTCCGAGGCCACCAACTGCGGAATATGGGCATCCAACAAACTCATCACCGCACTCCTTTCTCTACTACCGGTTAGTCGCGAACCACCCCGGTCCGGTTCCCGAGAGGCACGCAACGACGGTACGCCCGGGGGAGCCGGTCTGCTCAATATTTGAGGACCGACTGTCCGGAATCTAACAGGATCTACGAATCGTTGACCGGGGTTATCTCCGCGATTGCGGTGTTCAGCCGATGATGCGGTCGGGGCGGCTGTAGACGTTCATCGACGACCCCCGCAGAAACGCCACCAGGGTCAGTCCGCAGTCGGCGGCCAGGTCGACGGCCAGGGATGACGGCGCGGAGAGCGCAGCCAGGACCGGAATCCCGGCCATCACCGCCTTCTGGGTCAGCTCGAATGACGCCCGCCCGCTGACCAGCAGCACAGCCCCGGTCAGCGGCACGTGGCCGTTCTCGAGGGCCCACCCGATCACTTTGTCGACGGCGTTGTGCCGGCCGACGTCCTCGCGAACCACCCGCATGGTGCCGCCGTCGGTGAAGTCGAACAGCGCCGCGGCATGCAGACCGCCGGTGGTGGCGAAGACGTCCTGTGCGGCCCGCAGCTGATCCGGCATCGCTGTCAGTGCCGCCGCGGTGACGCGCACCGGGTCGTCGCCCGGGTCGTGGCGACTGGCGAGTCGCACCGCTTCCAGTGAGGCTTTGCCGCAGATACCGCACGACGAGGTGGTGTAGAAGTTGCGGGTGACGTCCACCGCGGGCGCGGGAACGCCCGGGGCCAGCGTCACGTCCAGCACGTTGTAGGTGTTCGTTCCGTCCGGCCGGCCGCAATATCGGGCGCTGAGCACGTCATCGCGACCCGAGATGATCCCCTCGGTGAGCAAAAAGCCCTGCGCCAGCTCGATATCCGAGCCGGGCGTGCGCATCGTGACCGTGAGCGGCGTGCCGCCCAGCCGGATTTCCAGCGGTTCCTCGACCGCCAAGGTCTCGGACCGCTGGGTCGCGTCACCGGCGACAAGGTGGCTGACCCGCCGGCGCTGGGTTATCCGACTCATCGCTCCATCATCCCGGCTCGGGTTCTCATCGGCCTCGGTTGCCGCCGAACAGCGCGTCGCTCGCGCACACCGGGACTACTCTGCAGGGATGGTTCAGCGAAAATTCCTGGAGTGGCCGGTAATCCGGCAACTGCGCACCGGTGACCTGCTCGGCCGCGGGCCGGCCGTCACCTCCGAACGCACCCGTGCCATCGCGCCGCGAACCGCGACCGCCGACCGGGTGGTGCAAAGCGTCTGCCCGTATTGCGCGGTCGGATGCGGCCAGCGCGTCTACGTCAAAGACGAGAAGGTCGTACAGATCGAAGGCGATCCGGACTCGCCGATCTCCAGGGGGCGCCTGTGTCCCAAAGGCGCCGCGAGCGAGCAGCTGGTCAACTCCCCCGGCCGGCAGATCAGCGTGCTGTATCGGGCGCCGCGCGCCACGCAATGGCAGCCGCTGGAGCTGGACACCGCGATCGACATGGTGGCAGACCGGTTCATCGCGTCACGCCGGAACAAGTGGCAAGACACCGACGCCGACGGCCGGCCGCTGCGGCGCACCATGGGGATCGCTTCGCTGGGCGGCGCCACGCTGGACAACGAAGAGAACTACGTCATCAAGAAGCTCCTCACCGCCGCCGGCGCGGTACAGATCGACAACCAAGCTCGTATTTGACACTCCTCCACGGTTCCCGGTCTGGGAGCCTCTTTCGGTCGCGGTGGCGCGACGCAAAGCCTGCAAGACATGGCGAATGCCGACTGCATCGTCATCCAGGGTTCCAACATGGCCGAGTGCCATCCGGTGGGTTTCCAGTGGGTGGAGGAGGCGCGGGCCCGCGGCGCGGTGGTGATCCACGTCGACCCGCGGTTCACCCGAACCTCGGCGGTGTGCGACAAGCACGTCCCGATCCGGGCCGGCTCGGATGTGGTGCTACTGGGCGCCCTGATCAACCATGTGCTCACCCACGACCTGTGGTTCCGTGAGTACGTGCTCGCCTACACCAACGCCGCGACGTTGGTCAGTGAAGACTTCCGCGACACCGAAGATCTGGGCGGGCTGTTTTCCGGCTTCGATCCCAAGACCGGCCAGTACGACCCGTCGAGTTGGGCGTACCAGAGCCGCGAGGCCGGCGACGACGACATCGGCTCGCCAGGGGGCGGCCATGAGCACGGCACCAGCGCATCGGCGCGCGCGGTCGGCGAGACGTTCGGCAGCGGCGGCCCGGCACTCGAACACCATCGAGTGCAGCGCGACGAAACTCTGCAGCACCCGCGCACGGTCTTCCAGATCCTCAAGCGGCACTACGCGCGCTATACCCCCGAGATGGTCCAGGAGGTCTGCGGCATCGACCCCGAGACGTTCGGATACCTGGCCCACGCGGTCACGGCCAACTCGGGGCGCGAGCGCACCACCTGTTTCGCCTACGCGGTGGGCTGGACGCAGCACACCCTGGGCGCGCAGTACATCCGCACCGCGGCGATCCTGCAACTGCTGCTGGGCAACGTCGGCCGGCCGGGTGGCGGGATCATGGCGCTGCGCGGGCACGCCAGCATTCAGGGCTCCACCGATATCCCGACGCTCTACGACATGCTGCCCGGCTATCTGCCGATGCCCAAGGCCGGGCGCGACGACACCCTGGGCAAGTACCTGGACCGGGTCGGATCCAAGAGCCAGAAGGGATTCTGGGCGAGCGCCGACGCGTATCTGGTCAGTCTGCTCAAGGCGTGGTGGGGCGACGCCGCGACCGCCGAAAATGACTGGGCATTCGACTACTTGCCCCGGCTGACCGGACCGCACGGGACCTATCAAGCCGTGACCGGAATGCTCGCCGACGAAGTGGAGGGCTACTTCCTGCTCGGCCAGAACCCGGCCGTCGGCTCGGCCAACGGCCGCCAGCAGCGGATGGGAATGTCGCACCTGAAGTGGCTGGTGGTGCGCGACCTCAACCTGATCGAGTCGGCCACCTGGTGGAAGGACGGCCCCGAGATCGCCTCCGGGGAGCTGCGCACCGAAGACATCGAGACCGAGGTGTTCTTCCTGCCGGCCGCCGGCCACGTCGAGAAAGCCGGGACGTTCACCCAGACTCAACGGCTGTTGCAATGGCGCCACCAGGCGGTCGCCCCACCGGGGGACTGCATCAGCGAATTGCAGTTCTTTGTCGAGTTGGGCAACCGGATTCGCGCCAAGCTGGCCGGGTCGACCGATCCGCGGGATCGGCCGCTGCTGGATCTGGTCTGGGATTACCCGGTCGATGACCACGGTGACCCCGATCCGGAGTCCGTGCTGGCCGAGATCAACGGCCATGGCGCGGAAGGCGTCCCGCTGTCGTCCTACACCGAGCTGCGCGCCGACGGATCCACCGCCGCCGGCTGCTGGATCTACACCGGGGTGTACGCCGACGGCGTCAACCAGGCTGCCCGCCGCGCGCCGGGCGGCGGTCCCAGTCGCAGTCAGTCGCAGTGGGGCTGGGCCTGGCCGGCCGACCGGCGGATCCTGTACAACCGCGCCTCGGCCGACCCCGATGGGGTGCCGTGGAGTGAGCGCAAACGCTATATCTGGTGGGATGCCGAGTCGGGCCGCTGGACCGGCGACGATGTTCCCGACTTCGTCATCGATCGCGCGCCGGGTACCCGGCCGGACCCGGCGCTGGGCGGGCCCGACGCATTGGCCGGCGACGACCCGTTCGTGATGCAGTCCGACGGCAAGGGCTGGCTATTCGCCCCGAAGGGCGTGGTGGACGGTCCGCTGCCGACCCACTACGAGCCGCAGGAGTCCCCGATCGCCAACCCGGTGTATCGGCAACAGCGCAATCCCGCGCGAATCACGTTCCCCCGCAAGGATAATCTGTCGGCTCCGAGCGCCGGCGAGCCGGGCGCCGACGTCTACCCGTACGTGTTCACCACCTACCGCCTCACCGAGCACCACACTGCCGGCGGGATGAGCCGCTGGCTGCCCTATCTGGCCGAGCTGCAGCCGGAGATGTTCTGCGAGGTCTCCCCCGCGCTGGCCGCCGAGCGGGGTCTGGAGAACTACGGCTGGGCAACCATCATTTCGCCGCGGGCGGCGATTGAGGCGCGGGTGCTGGTGACCGACCGGATGACGCCGCTGATCGTGGGCGGGCATACCGTGCACCAGATCGGGCTGCCGTATCACTGGGGTGTCGGCGGCGACGCGGTGGTCAGCGGCGATGCCGCCAACGATCTGCTCGGGGTGACCCTGGACCCCAACGTGCAGATCCAGGAGTCCAAGGCCGGTTCCTGTGACATCCGGCCGGGCCGGCGGCCGCACGGCGCGGAACTGCTGCGCCTGATCGCCGAGTACCAAAGCCGTTCCGGCGCAACGCCAGAGACCGGCAACACCGATATCGACCCGGAAAGGCGGGGCTGATGGGCCAACTGTCCGGACCTTCCGACCCTGTCGCCGACGCCCGGTGGTCGCCGCAGCATCCGCGCAAGGGGTTCCTCACCGACACCTCGATCTGCATCGGCTGTAAGGCCTGTGAGGTGGCCTGCAAGGAGTGGAACCACAACCCCGCCGACGGCGAGCTGGAGCTGCTCGGGTCGTCCTATGACAACACCGGCGCGCTGGGCGCCAACACCTGGCGACACGTCGCGTTCATCGAACAGGGCCGCGACGCGATCGAGGAGGCTCGCGAGTCGGGCCGGCAGCTGATCAGCCTCGGCATGCCGAAAATGCCGGGCGGCGAAGAGAATACCGCACCTCCGGACACAGATCAGTTCCGCTGGCTGATGTCCTCGGACGTGTGTAAGCACTGCACGCACGCGGGGTGTCTGGATGTCTGCCCGACGGGCGCGCTGTTTCGCACCGAGTTCGGAACGGTCGTGGTGCAGGACGACGTCTGCAACGGCTGCGGCAACTGCGTGCCGGCGTGCCCGTTCGGGGTGATCGAGCGCCGCACCGACGGCACCGCGGCGCCGAAGACCGCCCGCGGCGCCGAGCCGGTGTCCAAGTCAGGGGTCGCCCAGAAGTGCACGCTCTGCTATGACCGGCTCCTCGACGGGCAGATCCCGGCGTGCGCCCAGACCTGCCCGACTGAATCGATCAAGTTCGGCGACCACGACGATCTCGTCGCCGAGGGCCGGGAACGGGTGGCCCGACTCCACGCGCTGGGCCGCACCGAAGCCCGGCTCTACGGCGCCAATGAACACGACGGAGTCGGCGGCACCGGGTCGGTCTTCCTGCTGCTCGACGAGCCAGAGGTCTACGGCCTGCCCCCGGACCCGCGGGTGGGCACCGCGGACCTGCCGGCGATGTTCAAACGGTCCGCAGTGGCTGCGGCCGGGATGCTGGCCGCCGCCGCCGTGGCGTTCCTGGGACGCTCGTGAGCACGGCAGCGAGCGGTTCGCGGCGTGGCGGCGGCAGACGCCGGCGACGGGGCGGCGGTGACGGTGGCCGCGAGATGCCGATGGTGCCCGACGTGCAGTTCACCTCCTACTACGGGCGCCCGGTGGTCAAGCCCGCGCCGTGGTCGCATGAGATCGCCGCCTATCTGTTTCTCGGCGGCCTGGCCGGCGGCTCGGGTCTGCTGGCTGCCGGCGCCCAGCTCACCGACCGAAAGATGTTGCGCCGCAACTCCCGGCTGGCCGCGCTGGTGGCGATCGTGTTGAGCGCGGCGGCGCTGATCAGCGACCTGGGTCGCCCGGAGCGCTTCGTCAACATGCTGCGCACCATCAAGCTGACCTCACCGATGAACCTGGGCTCCTGGATCCTGTCCTTGTTCGGTGCCGGCGCCGGGGTGGCGGCCGTCGCCGAGGTCGACCGGATGACCGGTGAGCGGCTGCCGCTGGGCCAGCTGCGCGGGGTGCTGCGCGCCGTCGAGGGCCCGGCCGGGCTGGAGGCCGCCGTGTTCGCCGCGCCGCTGGCCGTCTACACCGCGGCGTTGCTGGGCGACACCGCCACCCCGACCTGGCACGGCGCGCACCGCGACCTGCCGTTCGTGTTCGTCAGCTCGGCGAGCCTGGCGTCCGGAGGCCTGGCGATGCTGACCACGCCGGTGGGCGAGGCCGGCCCGGCGCGCCGGCTGGCGGTGCTGGGAGTGCTCGGTGATGTGATCGCCACCCGCGCGATGGAGCACCGGATGGACCCGATCGCCGCCGAACCGCTGCGCCAGGGCCGGGCGGGGGCGATGCTGCGCGCCAGCGAACTGCTGGCTGTGGCCGGCGGTATCGGGACGCTGCTGGGCGGGCGGAACCGGGCGGTGGCGGCGGTGTCGGGGCTGGCGCTGCTGGCAGCGTCCGCGCTGACCCGGTTCGGGGTGTTCGAGGCCGGGATGGAATCGGCGAAGGACCCGCGCTACACCATCGAGCCGCAAAAGCGCCGACTGGCGGAACGCCGGGCCGCGGGCATCACCGGGGATTCGATCACCACGGCGGGCTGAGCGGACTTCAGTCCTTCAGTTTCTCCAGCGCCGATCCCTTGTGCATGGCGATGTGGTCGGTCTTGTCGCTTCTGATCTCGTACTGCGGCTCATCGGGGCTGGCGCGTCGGGTGTGGCCCTTGTATTCGGTGTCTTTGGTATGGACCTTGGTGATCTTGCCGGTCACGTGCCCGGCCTCGGAGTTCCACCGCACGTGATCGCCGACTTTGAACTTGCTCATCGCACCTCGATTCCGCCTCCGGTCACGGTATGCCCGATCACCGGATACCCGGGAAGCTCCCCGACAACCAGCAGACCGCCGGAGGTCTGGGCGTCGGCCAGCAGCAGCAGCGCATCCTCGCTGATTCCGGGGCCGGGGCGCAGGTGCGGACGCACCCAGTCCAGGTTGCGCCGGCTGCCGCCGGAGACGTAGCCGTCACGCAACGCCGCGCGGGCGTCCTCGATGACCGGTACCGCCGCATGGTCGATCACCGCACCCACGCCCGAGGCCCGACACATCTTGTGGAGGTGACCCAGCAGTCCGAAGCCGGTGACGTCGGTGGCCGCCCGGACACCGTGCGACAACGCGGCCTGCGCGGCGTCGCGGTTCAGCTCGATCATCACCGACACCGCCTCGGCGCACACCTCACCGGTGCGTTTGTGCCGGTTGTTGAGCAGCCCCACTCCGATCGGTTTGGTCAACGTCAGCGGCAGCCCGGGTTCCGCGGCGTCGTTGCGCAGCAACCGGTTCGGATCGGCCACCCCGGTGACCGCCATGCCGTACTTCGGCTCCGGGTCGTCGATGGAGTGCCCGCCGATCACCGGGCAGCCCGCCTGCTGCGCCACCGCCAGTCCGCCGCGCAGCACCTCGGTCATCAGCTCGAGGGGAAGCGTCTCTCGCGGCCACCCGACCAGGTTGATCGCGACCACCGGCGTCCCCCCCATCGCATAGATGTCGGAAAGCGCGTTGGCGGCGGCGATTCGGCCCCAGTCGTAGGCGTCGTCGACGACGGGAGTGAAGAAGTCCGCCGTCGAGAGCACCGCGAGGTCGTCACGCACCAGCACGGCGGCCGCGTCGTCGCCGTCGTCGAGACCGACCAGGACGCGGTCGTGCGCCTGCCCGGTCAGGCCGCGCACCGCGTCCTCCAGCTCGCCGGGCGGGATCTTGCAGGCACAGCCGCCGCCGTGCGCGTAGCCGGTCAGCCGGACGACATCTGGATTCATCCGTTCAGTGTCCCCTGACGCAGCACCAGGCAGGTGAGGGCGTCGGAAAGCGATACCGCATGCGATATCCAATTCGAAAGACCCCCATGGTCCCGCCACGGGACGCCCGAGACGGATGTGACTTGCCGCACGTGGGCACCTCAGCCGATAGGTTGATCCCCGGAGGCGTTTGGGTCCTGGTGGGCTCCCCGGTCTTCAAAACCGGTGAGGCCGAGTAGCTCGGCCTGGCGGGTTCGATTCCCGTCCGCCTCCGCCATAGGAGGCGCCAGTGAGCCAGATCGATCCGCGTCGCGGCATTCCGCGCACCGACGCGCTGCTGGCGCTGCCCGAAGTCCTTTCAGCACGCACCCGGCTGGGCGACCACGTCGTCCACGCCCTGGTGCGCGACGCCCAGGAGCGGGCGCGGCGCGGCGATCTTGATCCTGAGCAGGTGAAATCCTCGTTGCTGGAGCAGCTTTCACACAGTTCGGCAACCAGCCTGCGGCCGGTGCTCAACGCCACCGGCGTAGTGGTACACACCAACCTCGGTCGCGCCCCGCTATCGAAGGCGGCAGTCGACGCGCTGGTGGCGGCCAGCGGCTATGTGGACGTCGAACTCGACCTGACCACCGGCGCCCGGTCCAAGCGCGGTGTCGCCACCCGGGCCGCGCTGCTGACCGCCTGCCCGGCCGCCGAGGACGCGCTGGTGGTCAACAACGGTGCCGCCGCCCTGGTGTTGGCCACCACCGCGCTGGCCGCCGGCAAAGAGGTAGTGGTCAGCCGGGGTGAGCTGATCGAGATCGGCGCCGGCTTCCGGCTGCCGGACCTGATCGCCTCGACCGGCGCGACGCTGCGCGAAGTGGGCACCACCAACCGCACCCACCTGCGCGACTACGCCGAAGCCCTCGGGCCGCAGACCGGCTGCATCCTCAAGGTCCATCCCAGCAACTTCGTCGTGCACGGCTTCACCGCCGCCGTCGGGCTGCGCGAATTACGGCCGCTGGCAAACCAACACGAGGTGCCGCTGGTGGCCGATCTGGGTAGCGGACTGCTGGGGCCCGACCCGCTGCTGCCCGACGAGCCGGATGCGGCCACCGCGCTCTCCGACGGCGCCGATGTCGTCACTGCCAGCGGCGACAAGCTGCTCGGCGGGCCGCAGGCCGGAATGGTGTTGGGCCGCGCCGAGATTCTCACCCGGCTGGCGCGGCACCCGCTGGCCCGCGCGGTCCGCGCCGACAAACTCACCCTGGCCGCACTCGAGGCCACCGTCGCCGGTGCCGCTCCCCCGGTGACCCGGGCCCTGCACGCCGATCCCGGCCAGCTGCGCGCCCGCGCCGAGCGGTTGGCCGCCGCGGTGGGAGCGACCGTGATCGCCCACGACGGCCGCGTCGGGGGCGGCGGCGCCCCCGGGGTGCCACTGGCGGGCTGGGCGGTCCGGCTGCCCGAGGCCGCCGCCGCCGCGCTGCGCACCGGCGAGCCCGCGGTACTGCCCCGGGTGCACGACGCCGCCTGCCTGCTCGATCTGCGGTGTGTGCCCGAAGCCGACGACGAGCGGCTGCTGGCCGCGGTGCGCACCGCCCTCGACCGGATCGGCTGAGCGTGTTCCGACCATGTTCGTAGTCGCCACCGCCGGCCACGTCGATCACGGCAAATCCACCCTGGTGCGGGCACTCACCGGCATGGAGCCCGATCGCTGGGCCGAAGAGCGCCGCCGCGGGCTGACCATCGATCTGGGCTTCGCCTGGACCAGGCTGCCGTCCGGCCGGCAGGTCGCTTTCGTCGACGTGCCGGGCCACGAACGGTTTCTACCCAACACGCTGGCCGGGCTCGGGCCCGCGCCGGTGGTGTGCTTCGTGGTCGCCGCCGACGAGGGCTGGTGTGCGCAGTCCGATGATCACCGCGACGCCGTTGCCGCCCTGGGTGTTTCGCACGGCCTGGTGGTGCTCACCCGCGCCGATCGGGCCACCGCGCAACGTGTCGATGAAGTCTCGGAGCAAGCCCGAATCGAACTGGCCCGAACCGGCCTGTGCGATGCCCCGGTCGTCGCCGTGTCGGCGGTCGGCGGCACCGGGCTGGACCAGCTACGCACCGCCCTCGATGACGTACTGGCCGGCGTGCCGGCGCCTCGAGCCGACGGGCGGGTGCGGCTGTGGGTGGATCGGGTGTTTCCGGTCAGCGGGGCCGGGACGGTCGTGACCGGCACGCTGACTTCCGGCACGTTGACCCGTGGCGACCATCTGGACCTGCTCGCCGGGGAACGACCGACGCCGGTCGCCATCCGAGCTCTGCAGTGCTGCGGTGAACCGATGACCAGTGTTGCGCCCACGGCCCGGGTCGCGGTCAACCTGCGCGGCATCGCCGTCGATGCTGTGCATCGCGGTGCCGCGCTGACCACGCCGGACAGTTGGCGCAGCACCGGGATCATCGACGTGCGGCGCAGCACCGGAGCTGGGCTGGGCACGGCGCCGGAGCAGCTCACGGTGCACATCGGAACCGCGGCGGTACCAGCCAGATTGCGGTGTTTCGACGACGACCATGCCCGGCTCACCCTGCAGCGCCCGCTGCCACTGATCCCCGGCGACCGACTGCTGCTGCGCAACCCCGGCAGCCGCCGAATCCTCGGCGGGGTGCTGGTTCTTGACGCCGACCCGCCCGTCCTGCACCGGCGCGGCGATGCGGGCCGGCGGTCTGCCGCACTGGCCTGCCTGGATCTGGACGATCACGCCGGCCGGGCGCACGCCGAGGTGGCGCGGCGTGGCGCGGTCACCCGACAACGATTGCACATTCTGGGCTGCGACTGCACCACGGTGCCCGCCGGCGTCCGGGTGATCGGCGACTGGTGGGTGCATGCCCCCACCTACGACGCCTGGCGGGAGCGCCTGCAGGCCGAAGTGCGCGAACTGCGGCAGCGGGATCCGTTGGCCGCCGGGCTGTCCCGGGGCGCAGCCGTTGACACGTTGGCCCTCCCCGATCCGGTCCTGCTCGACGACGTCGTCGCCAGCGCCGGGCTGGAGCAGCACCACGGGCTGATCCGGCTGCCCGGCCTGCCCGGCGATCTGGGCCCGGCCGACGCCGCGATCGCCGAGCTCGAATCGCGGCTGGCCGCCGATCCGTTCCGTGCACCGGAAGCCGACGACCTGGCCGCCCTGCACCTGGGCACCCGTGAGCTGGCGGCGGCCGAACGGGTCGGGCGGCTGTTGCGGCTCACCGATCACCTGGTGCTGCTGCCGACCGCGCCCGCCCTGGCGATGCGGGAGCTTGCTCGGCTGGATCAGCCGTTCACCGCCAGCCAGGCCCGACAAGCGCTGCACACCACCCGGCGGGTGATGATCCCGCTACTGGAGTACCTCGACGCTCGCGGCTGGACCCGGCGGATCGATGCGGTCCAACGCGAAGTGGTGCGCTAACAGGTCCCGCAAACACGAAATGCCCCGGCGAACCGGGGCATTCGTGCGTGCTGTTGTGGTCGGTTACGCGTCCGGCGTCAGCAAGCCGAGGTCGAGCGCGCTGTACAGACCGGCGGCTGCCAGGTCGGCGTCGGGCGTGATCACGTCGACGTCGGAGTAGTCGGCCGGCGCGAACCACGACGCCGCCCACGACATGTCGAAGTTGCCGAACGGCGTCTTCAGGAAGTCGACGGCGGCAGTGTCGTCACCGGCGGCGTTGTAGTAGAGGTTGGTGAAGCCGAAGCCCAGCTGGTTCTGGGCGTAGACGTCCCCATCGTCGGTGACGAACACGTTGTTGATCCCGGCGCCGAACAGCGACTCCGTGAGGTAGTTGGTGCCAACCAGCGTGTCGCCCTCACTGGGAACGAAGGTGGCATCCAGCTTCCAGGTCTGCGAGAACGGATCCTTGTCGACGAGCAACTGCGCGTCATCGGTGCCGTACACCGGCGTCCAGGTCAGGTTCTCCGGAATGTCCTTGCCATACGCCAGGTTCAGCGCGCTGTACAGTCCGGCGTTCTCCAGCGCCTTGTCCGGCGAGGCCTCGTGCAGCTTTGAGATGTCTTCCGGGGTGAACAGCCACGCCATCGAGGACATGTTGATGTTTCCGAACGGCGTCTTCAGGATGTCGACGACGTCCTTGCCGTCACCGTCGGCGTCGTAGTACAGGTTGGTGAATCCCAGACCCAACTGATTCTGGTTGTAGACGTCCTTGGTGGCCTCGTCGATGAACAGGGTGTTGAGCCCACCGGTCGACGGCGTGAGGTACGTGGTTCCTACCAGCGTGGTGTCGCCGTTGACGAAAGTGGACCCGACGGCCCAGGTGTTGATGAACGAGTTCGCCTGCTGCAGGACCTCCGCGGTGTCGGTCTGGTAGACCGGCGTCCACGTCGGCGCCGGCGTTTCGGCCGTATCGGCGTTGGCAGTCCCGGCCGCCAGGAACGCCGCTGCCGCAGCGCCACCTACCGCCACACCCAGTGCACGGAACTTCATGACATCCTCCCTTGTTAGAAACCGTCGCTCTTTTTCTTTTGACGGTAGCGTCATTGTAGGGCTGTCCCGATCTGACGTCAAGTTTTTTCACAGGTTTTTTTTGGGAACGAATCGTTCCTCTTGATCCCGGCGCTGCGGTCGAGTACCTTGAACCAATTTGATGGGACCGTACGTCTCGGTAAATCACCGGGACCTTTCGATAAGGAACCGCCGTGTCCAACCGCCGCTCCCCCTGGATGACCGACGACCTCGACGCGCTGCGCGAGCTGGCTCGCGCCTTCTGCGAAAAGGAGATCGCCCCCAACATCGAGAAGTTCATCGGACAGCACCAGGTCGACCGCGACCTGTGGAACAATGCCGGCGAGCTGGGGTTGCTGTGCCTCTCAATTCCTGAGGAGTACGGCGGCGGCGGCGGCACGTTCGCCCACGAAGCGGTGCTGATGGAGGAGCAGGCGCGCGTCTGCGACACCGCCTGGGGTGTCAGCGTGCACAGCACCATCGTCGCCCACTACCTGCTGGCCTACGGGACCGAGGAACAGAAGAAGACCTGGCTGCCGAAGATGGCCAGCGGCGAGGTCGTCGGCGCTATCGCGATGACCGAGCCGGGCACCGGCTCGGACTTGCAGAACGTCAGGGCCCGCGCCACCCGCGACGGCGACGAGTACGTGGTCAACGGCTCCAAGACGTTCATCACCAATGGCCAGCAGGCGGATCTGATCATTACGGTGGTCAAGACCGAGACCGCCGAAGGCGCCGGCGGCATCTCCCTGGTGCTGGTCGAGGCGGACCGCGCGGGCTTCCGGCGCGGCCGGTCGCTGGACAAGATCGGCCAGCGCGGCCAGGACACCTCCGAACTGTTCTACGACGACGTCCGGATCCCGGTCTCCAACCTGCTCGGCACCGTGGAGGGCCAGGGGTTCATCCAGCTCATGCAACAACTTCCCCAGGAACGGCTGGTCATCGCGGTCGGCTCGGTGGCCGGGATGGAGACCGCGCTGGAGCACACGCTGCGTTACACCAAGGAACGTCAGGCGTTTGGGCGGCCGATCTTCGGATTTCAGAACACCAAGTTCAAGCTAGCTGAGGTGGCCACCGAGGCAAAGATCGCCCGGGTGTTCATCGACGACTGCATCGAACAGCACATCCGCGGCGAACTCGACATCCCCACCGTGGCGATGGCCAAGTGGTGGACCACCGACCGCGCCATGCACGTCGCCGACGAGTGCCTGCAACTATTCGGCGGGTACGGCTACATGACCGAGTACCCGATCTCGCGGATGTGGACCGACCAGCGAGTCCAGAAAATCTACGCCGGCACCAACGAAATCATGAAGGAGATCATCGCGCGCGCCCTGTGAAAGCCGCTGCGCCCCAAGGGTAGTTCCTCAGGACCGTTGCAGGGCCTCGATCACCGCGGTCAGCTCCTCGTCCGGGTCCAGCGCCACCCCGATCGAGCGGGCCGCGCCGTCGAGGATGAACCAGATGATGTCGGTCAGTGTTTCAGCCATCTGAGTGCGGGACCGGGTCGGCGGGGACTCCGACAACCAACTCGCCAGTGTCGCATCGACCATGGTGACGACCACGAACGGCACCGACTCGAATACCTCGCCGCCCATCCCGATGGCTTCGGCGAGCGAAGAGATGGCGTCCGCCCCCCGCAGCGCGATGCGGCGCTTGAGCTCTTCGGTGGCGTCCTGCGAACCTTCCAAAGCCGGTCCGCGACGGGCGAATTCGTTCAGCGATTGGTGGTCGACCATCCAGTCGGCCACCGCCAGTAGCGAGCGGTTGAGGATCTCCCGCAGCGACCCGCTGGAGACGTCGAGCTTGGCGTCGAGCACCGCGGCGAAGTCGTCGATCAGATACGAGCGGATCCGGCGCTCCAATTCGTCTTTGCCGCTGAACTGTCGATAGACCACCGACTTGGCGACACCGGCGCGTTTGGCGATGGCCTGCACCGAGATATCCGCGCCGGCGGGACTGTCCTCGATCACCTGCACCGCCGCCCGCAGGATCTGCGTGCGGCGTTCGGCGTTGTGCTGCTGCCAGCGCGCCTCATAGCCGCTCAGCGCGGCGGGCGTCGTGGCTGATGACATGGGGATGAGCGTACCGGCGGACAGGCGCGCATCAGCCCGATCATCGCCGGGTGAATTGACGCTGGCGGGGCCGG
Organism: Mycolicibacter sinensis; assembly: GCF_001667375.1. Classification (GTDB taxonomy): domain Bacteria; phylum Actinomycetota; class Actinomycetes; order Mycobacteriales; family Mycobacteriaceae; genus Mycobacterium; species Mycobacterium sinense_A. The sequence goes on from NZ_LZIN01000105.1 coordinate 43,368, forward strand.
CTGCCAGAGTTGTCGATGACTGAGCTGAGAGGGGTTGCGGTGTTTGTCGATCCGGCGATGCTGAAAGCGGGAGCGTCGGATTCTCACAGTGCTGCACAGCATGCCCGGGCCGGGGCAGCGTCACTGGGACAGGACGGCGTCGCTACAGGCATTTTCGGGAGCTTCGGAGCCGCCGACGTCTTCCACCAGGCGCTCTCGGCCAGCCACACCGAGCACATCTCCACCCTCAACGACCACCACCGGACGCTGGCCGATCTCGCCGACAAAGCCCACCTGGCCAGGCGCGGATTCACCGACATGGACCAGGCAAACGCGGCCGAACTTCGCGCGGTGCGGTGCAACTCCAATACCTGAACCTGCCGTGGGTGATCGCGGCTGCCGGTGGGGATCCATGGCAGGTCAACCTCACGCTACAAAGCGGCAACCCGGCCGTCGTCGACGAACTGGCGCAGGCCTTCCACAACGCGGGCTCATGCACCGCCGAGTCCAGCGCCGCGTTCGCGGAAGCTCGCCGCCGGTTCCAGGCCGCCTGGAACCGGGAGAACGGTGAACATCCGATCAACGACTCCGCCGAAGTGCAACGCGCCACGACCACCTTGCACCTGCAGCAAATCCAGCTCGCCGCGATCGGCACCGACTTGGAAGGCATCGCCGCGGCGCTGGCCGAGGCCCAGAAATCGGCGGCTGAAAAAATCAATGCTCTGGAGGCCCAGCTTCAGGCGATCGATGACCGCATCGGGATTCTGTTGGCGCACGAGGCCGACACCGACGTCTCGGAGTTGCTTGAGATCGCGGTCGACGATACCGCCGGAATCCTGCATCAACTCGAAAAGCTGCGCGACGACTACGCCACCGTCCTGCAAGAGGCCACCACCAAACTGCTCTCCGCTGGTTACGATCCGGCACCTTTGCACGGCTATGACGGCGACGGCCAACCGAACCAAGACCAGCAGGCCGATCAGGCTGCCGGGAGCTACGGCACCACCCAGCGTGGTCGCGATCAGGAGTTGGTGGACAGCCCCGGCGAGATGACGCCGGAGAAGGCGGCCGCCGCGGCGCGGTTGCGCGACTATGCCACCGTCACCGATCCGGCCGCCGATCCTCAGGCTCGACGCCTGGCGGGTGACCGACTTGAGGACTACCGCATGGCCCACTTCATCGGCCCGCTGCCGATGGACCCGGTGCTGGGCGGTGACGCACGGAGCAATGCCGCCAACCGACTGGACCTACAACGCCGGCTGGAATCCGGGGCGCTGCACCCCGACCTTCCGCCAATGACACCGGACCAGGCCACCCGGGCCCTCGACGACGCCGAAGCGGCCGCCCGCGCGTTGGCGATCAACAGCTTCGCCGACCGCCTTCGCAATAACGGTGTCTCCTCCGGAGGTGTCCAACAGGCCATCACCGCCATCAAGAACGGGACACCGCCCAGGGAGTTCTTCAACCAGCTTTCGAATGCAACTTCCGCTGTGGGCGGAGGCTTGGAGACGCGCGGCGCGACTCTGCCTACCGGACGGCACACGCTCGACGGTCACGTGTTCTCGAAAGCCGATGCCGATGCGCTGACGAAAGTCGGCAATGACTTGGGGCACGCGGCAATAGGACTCGATGGAGCACTATCCCTCCTGGACATAAAGGCAGGCGAGATCTCGGCCCAACAAGGGATCGCGGAATTCGGCGGCCGTTTTGTGGGCGGTGAAGCCGGTGCGTGGGGCGCTGGACTGGCGATGTCCTTCGTGGCCGCCCCTGAGATCGTCGTGCCCGTCGTAGTGATCGCCGGAATAATCGGGGGCTCACAAGCGGGACAGGAAATAGTCGATCGGATTTTGGGATACTAAATGAGCAATGGGTTCATAGTTGCGGCTTGTGTGTGCATCGTGGCTGGAATCAGCGTGGACCGATTGAAAATGCCCCTGGAATCGCGGCGTCGTATTTACTGGTATCTTTCAGCCCTCGCCGCGATATTCGTAATCCTTGGCTCTTACAACGACTTGCAAATGCTCCTCGCGCTACTTTTCATCGTCACGCTGACGACCGTGGGCTCAGCATACGCCTTTACTCCTTACATTCGGATTCGCGGCCGAATCTACGCCTTCCAACCAGTTCACATCAATGCCGAGTCCAAAGATGCAAACGCCAAACTTCAGCGTCACGAACTGATCGCCACCCCTCCGAAGATGTGGTGGATAGTCGCTGGTTTCGCCCTGGCGTTCGATGCCGCGTTATGCAGTTCATTGCTCCCTGGGCGCGAAAGAATCAATTTTCAAGACGATCGAGAGCTGATTCTGCTGGCGCTCGCTTTCTGCCTATTGTTCAGCGTCGGTCTCGGCTACGGCGAAGCGAAGTTCGGCTATCCGATCGCCCAACGGCAGCGCCTGCAGTTCGTCATCGCGACGATCTCGTCGGCCGGCCTGTTCGCCATGCTCTACCTGACGTCCTACTACCTGACGGCGCTAACCAGGGGACGCAGCAGCGGCAGCTGACCGCCTCAGACCAGCGGCCGGCCCGTCCGCATCCGCCACCGCATGTCGGCCATCAGAGCGTTGAACGGGAAGCGCCGTAGCGGCCCCGGTGTCACGTTGTTGACAATCCGCAGCAGGGCGATTAGGGCGTCGAACTGTCGCTGCTTGTCGGCATCCCACGACAGCCGCATCTCATCGCGAAACCGTTGCGGCAGAAAGCCAGTCGTGATGAACAGCATCGGCCCCTCGACCAGCTTGTGCAGCGGGCCGGGCAGCGTCACGCCTCGCATCCGGACCGCGGCGATGCGGTACAGGTAATCGCGGATCGGGCCGTCGATGTGGATGTTGGTGTTCAACTGATCCTGCCAGTACTTGTCGAACGCCTCCCGGTCCGCCGGCCACATCTCCTCTTTCATCTGCAACGCGGTGCCGAAGATTTTGGCCTCTTGGTAGTGGCGTTCGGCCGCCTCGTCGTCCATCTCGCCATAGAACATCCGGTAGAGGTCGACCGAGCCTTTGTACAAACACGCCGCCACCCACAGCTGCAGTTCGGGGTCAAAGGCGTTGTACTTGACCGGGCTGCCCTTAGTGGAGCGGACCTGCCGATGGGCCCCGTCGACCGCGTCCTTGAACGCCTGCCGTTCGGCCGCACTGCCCAAGGCCACCACCGCCAGATAGCCGATCGTGGTGCGGGCCCGCTTGAACGGGTGCAGATCCGCGCGGCCGCTGTCGACTTTGCTCTCCAGCACCCCGTAGCCCACGCCCGGGCGCGCCAACTGCATGATCACGTTGGCCGAGCCGGCCATCAACGACAAGCCGAACATGCCGTCGGACATGTCCACGCCGTGTTGCTGCTGGGGGGCGCGCCGGCGGGTCGGGTCCGGCGGCGCGCTGACCGGCCGCTCCACCTGCTCAAGCCCTGCGCCTGTCGTCATCGCCACCACCCCATTTCTGAGAACGCCTGTTTCCTGATATTGGTCCGCGTTTGGCCTCGGTGTCAAGATGGTGGGCATGGTTTCCACGAACGCCCCGGGGGCGCGCCCGTACGGCGGTATCGACGCCGCCGACCGGCTCGCGTCGCGCCGCGCCAAACTTCTCGAGGCCGGACTCGACCTACTCGGCGCCGACGTTCCGCAGGCTGTCGAGTTGACCGTGCGGGGCATCTGCCGGCAGGCCGGCCTGACCGCACGCTACTTCTACGAAAGCTTCGCCGACAAGGACGAATTCGTCAGCGCGGTCTTCGATACCGTGATCGCCGACCTGGCCGCGAAGACCCAGGCGGTCGTACAGTCGGCGCCGCCCGACCAGCAGACCCGGGCCGGCATCGCCAACATCGTGCGAACGATCGCCGGCGACGCCCGGATCGGGCGGCTGCTGTTCGGCGTGCATCTGAGCAACGCGGTCGTCGTACGCAAGCGGGTGGAATCCACTGCGCTGCTGGCGATGCTGTCGGGTCAGCACGCCGGCACCGCGCTGCGCTTGCCCGAAAACGACCGGATCAAGGCGGCCGGTCACTTCGTCGTCGGCGGGGTGGCCCAGACGATCAGCGCCTGGCTGGCCGGTGAAGTGCGGTTCAAACCGGAACGGTTGATCGAGCAATTGGCCGCACTGCTGGACAAACTCGGCGATCCTGGGCTGTATCGGGACTAGGTCGCCGCCGCGACCCGCCGGTCGGCCTGGGTCTTCGGGGTGGCGTGTTCCTCGTCTGCCGTGAATTCTTTTGTCCAACAGGCGAATTCCAACGTAATTCCATCCGGGTCGAAGAAGTAGAATGACCGCACGTAGACGCCGGGGTGCAGGGTTGCGCTGACCTGGTAGTCGGACATGTCGTGATTGAGGACGGGGCCGACCCGCACGCCCTTGTCCTTGAGGCGCTGGCGATAAGCATCGAATTTCTCGGCAGGCACGTGGAACGCGAGGTGGTTCATACTGCTCACCGCGCTGGTGATCTCACCGACGCCGGGGATCGCGGCCGGCGAGGAGATGCCCGGTACGCGGTCGGGGGCGTCGGCGAACCAGAAGAACGCGACGCAGTCACCGTTGCCGGCATCGAAGAAGAAGTGCTGACCCATCCCGCCGGGCAGGTCCAGTGACTTGACCAGCGGCATGCCGAGCACATTGCTGTAGAAGTCGACCGTGCGCGCCATGTCGGCGCAGACCAGCGCGACGTGATTGATTCCGCTGATCTCGAACTCGGTGTTGACACCGCGCGGTTTGATCATGGCGACTCCTCTGGTCAAGACCCGGATCTGAATCTAACATCAGATTCAGTTCTTATCCAGACTCTCCAGTGACAGGAATCGGTGATTCGGTGGCGACCCTTTCCGAGCAGCCCGCTCCTCGCGCCCCATTGCCCACCCACCGGGGCCGGCGCACTCAGGCCGCGATCGACGCGGCCGCGCGCGCGGTGATCGCCCGCAAAGGGGTGCTGGCCACCACCATCGCCGACATCGCCGCCGAGGCCGGCCGGTCGGCGGCGTCGTTCTACAACTACTACGACTCCAAAGAGGCCATGGTCCGGGAGTGGGCACTGCGCTTTCGCGACGAGGCCGGCGAGCGGGCATCCGGCGCGGTGCGCCACGGGCTGTCCAACCGGGAGCGGATCGAGCAGGCTGCCGCCGCACACTGGTACACCTACCGCAACCGGCTGGCCGAGATGGTCGGGGTCTCCCAGCTGGCGATGGTCAACGACGACTTCGCCCGGTACTGGGCCGAGATCTGCGCGGTGCCGGCAACTTTCATCACCGAGATGGTGAAGCGCGCCCAAGCCGACGGCTATTGTGCCGATGACGACCCGGAACTGCTCGCGGTGGCGATCGTGTCGATGCTCAACCAGTTCTGCTACGTCCAACTGGCCACCGCGCGTCCAGCGGGCTCCGAGCCGGATGACCTGGACGACGAAGCGTGCATCCGCACCCTGGCCAATGTCTTCTATCGGGCCATCTACGCCGAGCCGATGGACCAGCAGTGAGCCTGCGCGTCCTGGCGCACTTCGTCCCCGGCCCCAAGGTCAGTGATTTCGTTGCACCCGAGTCTGATTGGCTGGACATCCGGTGGTGCGCCGCCGACGACGACACCACCTTCCGCCGCGAGCTGACCGATGCCGAGGTGATCTGGCATGTGCTGCGGCCGCTGACCGGGGAGGAGCTGCGCAGCGCGCCCTGGCTGCGGCTGGTGCACAAGTTCGGCGTCGGGATCAACACCATCGACGTCGACGCCGCCACCGCATGCGGTGTCGCAGTAGCCAATATGCCTGGCGCCAACGCGGCCTCGGTGGCCGAAGGCACCGTCCTGCTGATGCTGGCCGTGTTGCGCCGGCTGCTGCCGCTGGATCGCGCGACCCGGCAGGGCCGCGGCTGGCCCACCGATCCCGCGCTGGGCGAGCACTGCCGCGACATCGGCGGCTGCACCGTCGGTTTGGTCGGGTACGGCAGCATCGCCCAACGGGTGGCCGGGATGGTGAGCGCGATGGGCGCCCGGGTGCTGCACACCAGCACCGGCGACGATGGCCGGCCCGGCTGGCGACCGCTGCCGGATCTGCTGGCCGAAGCCGACGTCGTGTCACTGCATGTGCCGCTCACCGCAGCGACCGAGGGACTGATCGACCGCGCCGGCCTGCAGCGGATGAAACCGGACGCGGTGTTGATCAACACCTCCCGCGGCCAAGTCGTCGACGAACCCGCCCTGGCCGAGGCGCTGGCCGGCGGACAGCTGGCCGGCGCGGGACTCGACGTGTTCGCCGTCGAACCGGTCGGCGCCGACAACCCTTTGCTCGGCCTGGACAACGTGGTGCTGACCCCGCACGTCAGCTGGTACACCGCCGACACCATGCGGCGTTATCTGACCGCGGCCGTCGACAACTGCCGTCGACTGCGCGACGGCCAACCCCTGACCCATGTCGTCAACCAACCGTCTGGTTGTTAGTTTGGCCACACGCACAACCCGAAAGGCACATCATGGCGATAGCGATCACCTCTGAGCATCAGGACCTGGCCGATTCCGTGCGGTCCCTGCTGACCCGGGCGGTGCCGTCCGAGATGCTGCACGCGGCGATGGACTCCCCGATCGAGAATCCGCCGCCGTACTGGCGGGCCGCCGCCGAGCAGGGCTTGGCGGGCGTGCACCTGGCCGAGCAGGCCGGCGGGCAGGGTTTCGGCATCCTGGAGCTGGCGGTGGTGCTGGCCGAGTTCGGCTACGGCGCGGTGCCGGGCCCGTTCGTGCCGTCGGCGATCGCCAGCGCCCTGATCGCCGCCCACGACCCGGCCGCCCCCGAGCTGGCCGGCCTGGCCACCGGCGAGGTCATCGCCACCTACACGCTCAGCCCGGGTCTGACCGCCACCGCCCACGGTGACGGGTTGGTGATCCGCGGCGAGGCCCGCGCTGTCGCGGCGGCCGCCGAGGCGTCGGTGCTGGTGCTGCCTGTGGCGATCGACAGTGGTGTGGCGTGGGTGGTGCTGACCGCCGACCAACTCGAGATCGAGCCGGTGACCAGCGTGGACCCGCTGCGTCCGATCGCCCACGTGCGGGCCAACGGCGTCGAGGTCGCCCAGGCGGCCGTCCTGAACAACCTGAGCCAGGTGCGGGCCCAGGCGCTGATCTCAACCCTGCTGTCCGCGGAAGCGGTCGGCGTGGCCCGTTGGGCCACCGACACCGCCGCCGAGTACGCCAAGATCCGCGAGCAGTTCGGCCGGCCGATCGGCCAGTTCCAGGCCATCAAGCACAAGTGCGCCGAGATGATCGCCACCACCGAGCGGGCCACCGCCGCGGTCTGGGACGCCGCCCGGGCGATCGACGAGGCCGACCAAAACAGTTGGGACGAGACCGCGAGCTCGACGGTGCAGTTCGCCACGGCAGTGGCGGCCACCCTGGCGCCGGAGGCAGCGCAACATTGCACCCAGGACTGCATCCAGGTGCACGGCGGGATCGGCTTCACCTGGGAGCACGACGCGGGCGTCTATTACCGCCGGGCGCTGATCCTGGCCGCCTCGTTCGGCCGCCGCGCCGACTATCCCCAGCAGGTCCTGGACACCGCCACCGCCGGTGGCATGCGCAAGATCGACATCGACCTGGATCCCGAAACCGAGAAGCTGCGCGCCGAGATCCGCGCCGAGGTGGCCGCCCTCAAGGCCTTGCCGCACGAGGAGCGCACCGTGGCGATCGCCGAGGGCGGCTGGGTGCTGCCCTATTTGCCGAAGCCTTGGGGACGGGCCGCCGAACCGATCGAGCAGATCATCATCGAGCAGGAGTTCGCCGCCGGGCGGGTACGCCGGCAGGCGATGGGCATCGCAGCGTGGCTCATCCCGTCGATCGTGGCGTTCGGCACCGACGAACAGAAGCAGCGTTTCCTGCCGCCCACCTTCCGCGGGGAAATGGTGTGGTGCCAACTGTTTTCCGAGCCCGGAGCGGGCTCGGACCTGGCCAGCCTGACCACCAAGGCCACCAAGGTCGACGGCGGCTGGCGGATCAGCGGGCAGAAGATCTGGACGTCGGCCGCGCAGTTCTCCGCCTGGGGCGCCCTGCTGGCCCGGACCGACTCTTCGGTTCCCAAACACGATGGCATCACTTACTTCCTGCTGGACATGAAAAGCGAAGGGGTAACCATCAGCCCGCTGCGTGAACTCTCCGGCGGGGCGATGTTCAACACGGTGTTCATCGACGACGTGTTCGTCCCGGACGAGTTGGTGCTCGGCGAGGTGAACCGGGGCTGGGAAGTCAGCCGCAACACACTGACGGCCGAACGGGTCTCGATCGGCGGCTCGGAGATGCCGTTCCTGGCCAGCCTCGACGGGTTCGTGGAGTTCATGCGCGACGGCCAGTTCGATCAGGGTGAGCACCGCCGGGCCGGGGAGTTGATCGCCGAGGGGCACGCCGCCAAGCTGCTCAATCTGCGCTCGACCCTGCTGACGCTGGCCGGTCGCGACCCGATGCCGGCGGCGGCGGTGTCCAAGCTGCTGTCGATGCGCACCACCCAGGGCTACGCCGAGTTCGCGGTGAGCACGTTCGGGGGCGACGCCGCGATCGGCGACCGCGACCAGCTGCCCGGTAAGTGGACCGAGTATCTGTTAATGAGCCGTGCCACAACGATTTACGGCGGCACGTCGGAGGTTCAGCTCAACATCATCGCCGAGCGGCTGCTGGGGCTGCCCCGCGACCCGTAGTTCCGCGAGCAGACGCGAAAGCCCCCAAATCTACTGGAATTTGGGGGCTTTCGCGTCTGCTCGGCGCAAGGGGATTGCGCTGCTAGCATCACCAGAATCATGAGCTTGGCCGTCTTCGGATTGGCGTTCGGCATCCTGCTCAGTGCCGGTTGGCTGGGCACTACCTGCCTGGACGAGTGGCAAATCGGCATCCTCGGGGCGGCGTGCGGGTTGATGCTGTTTTTGAGCGGTGGCGGACACTATTCGGTCGATCGTGTGCTATGTGAACGCCTTCCGAAACTGGGTCAGCGGAAATCGCTGCGCTGGTTGACTTCCGGTGAAATCAGCGTCCGTGAGCCGGCGGTGCTCGCCGGCTCACTAGCCGTCCTGGCATTGGCGTTGTTTGCCAACCAGCATTTCCACGGCGGGGTATACGGCCCGCTGCACAACAAATCAGTGGCACCGCAAATCGAGATCACCGATGCGCGCATCGACGGCGGCAGTCTGCGGTTTCAGGTGTTCCGCACCGAAGGCGCCGACGTGTACGGCTCCTTCTTGATCGGCGTCAGCGTCCGTAACGACAGCACCGGCGATACCGTCGTGCAGCTGGACGGCACCCAGCTGAGTCGGCTGCCCGAGGCGGCGATAGCCAATCGCTATGTGGCCAAGGTGAAACCGGGCGCGCACAGCCTGGTGGTCCCGTTGGGCGCGAAAGCGCAACTGACGATCCCGACCGAGAAAACCCGGTGGGATGCCACCCACCCATACACGCTCGTACTCACCGATATCAGCGGCGCCACTTGGGAACAGGCAGTCAGCATCGGCGCGTGAGGGGTGCCGTGAGCGTGCGCGGTTGTACACAAACACCGGCGTGGCGGCGAGCAAACACGCACGCTCGCGCCAAAGAACCCGGCCCTATAGCTCGCGGAGTTCGCGCTTGAGAATCTTGCCGGTGGGGTTGCGCGGGAGCTCATCGAGGAACACCACCTCGCGCGGCACCTTGTAGCGGGCCAGGTGCTCCTTGACGTACCCCTTGATGGCGTCCTCGTCGACGCTGGAGCCTTCCTTTTTGACCACGAAGGCGCGCAGCCGCGCACCCCACTCCTTGTCGTCGACGCCCAGAGCGGTCGCCTCGACCACGTCGGGATGGCCGCTGATGAGGTCTTCGACCTCGGCCGGGAAGACGTTCTCGCCGCCGGAGACGATCATCTCGTCGTCGCGGCCGCTGACGTAGAGCAGGTTTCGCTCGTCGAAGTAACCGACGTCGCCGGAGGACAGCAGCCCGTCGATGATCTGCTTGCCACCGCCGCCGGTATAGCCCTCGAACGGGAAGAAGTTGCCGACGAAGATCCGCCCCACCTCGCCCTGCGGCAGATCGTGACCGTTGTCGTCGAGGATTCTGACCTTGACACCCTTGACCACCCGTCCCACCGTCGCCGGGTTGTATTGCAGGTCGTCCGGATCGGCGATGGTGGCGAACGCGACCTCGGTGGAGCCGTACATGTTGTAGATCACCGGCCCGAGGTCCTTCATCGCCCGGGTGGCCAACTCGGCCCCGAGCTGCGACCCCGAAACGAACACGATCCGCAGGTGCGACAGGTCCGGTTTGGGGCTGGTCTTCTCCAGCTGGTCGAGGATCCGCGACAGCATGACCGGGACGACGACGATCCCCGTCACTTTGTGCTTTTCCAGGTCCTCCAGCACGGTGGCCGGCTTGAAGCGCCGGCGCAGCACCAACGTCGAGCCGAAGAACATCGCCAGGGTTCCGTGCAGGTAGCCCAGCGCATGGAACATCGGCGAGGGCAACGACGTCACCTCACCGGCGCGGAACGGAACGTGCGACAGGATTCCGCCGATCGGCGCCAGCGTGGGCGGGGTACTGCGGTTGGCGCCTTTGGGGGTGCCGGTGGTGCCCGAGGTCAGGATGATGATCGACGCGTGCTTGGTGACCTTCGGCGCCGGCGCCTTGCTGCTGCGGGCGATCAGCTGGGCCAGCGTCTCGTCGGTGCTGCCCGACGGTTCCTCCGAATCCGGGTTGACGCCCAGCGCCCGCAGTTTGCCCAGCGGTGGGTCGGCCTTCGCGACCGCAGCGGTGTATTCGTCGTCGTAGATGATCAGTTTTGCGCCTTCGCGTTCGGAGACGTCCTTGATCTGCGGGCCGGAGAATTCGCTGTTCAGCAGGATCAGCCGGGCCCCGACCCGGGCGCAGCCGTAGTTGGCGATCAGAAACCAGCGGTGGTTGCGGGCCAGGATCGCCACCCCGTCGCCGCCCCGCACGCCCATCGCCAGCAGGCCGTTGGCTACCGCGTTGGCGGCCGCGTCGAGTTCTTTGAAGGTGATGCTGCCGTCGTCGTCGATGACGGCGAGGCCATTGGGGTTGCGGCGGGCATTGAGGGCCGGAATCATTCCCAGCTCGCCCCACCGGGCCCCGTCGACGAGTGCGTTCGCGATGATGCGCGGCGACTCGAGTCGCAGGGCACCGGATTCGATGACCTTGCGCAGATAGTGCAGCTCGGCGCTACCGCGTTCGAGGTAGCGGCTGAGCGTGGTTACGGCCTGGCCGGGCAGGTCGGTGAGCTTTGCCATGGAGCAACCTTATGTGACACAGGTCGCTGCCGGGCAGCGGATTCGGCCTCATCGTTAGCATGGCTTCATGGCCGGCGGGTTGTCGCTGGAAGTGGCGGGACACCGGGTGGCGGTTACCCACCCGGACAAGGTGGTGTTCCCGGGCCACAACGGCAGCGCCCCGCGCACCAAACTGGACCTGATCCACTACTACCTGGCGGTGGCAGACGGCGCGTTGCGCGGCGTGGCCGGGCGGCCGATGATCCTCAAACGCTTCGTCGACGGCATCGACGCCGAAGCGGTCTTCCAGAAGCGGGCACCGGCCAAACGTCCCGAGTGGGTGTCGGTGGCCGAGCTGCGCTATGCCTCGGGCCGGTCGGCGCAAGAGGTCGTCATCGACGATGCAGCCGGGCTGGCCTGGGTGATCAACCTGGGCTGCGTGGATCTCAACCCGCACCCGGTGCTCGCCGGCGACTTGGACCACCCCGACGAGTTGCGGGTCGACCTCGATCCGATGCCCGGCGTCAGCTGGCCACAGATCGTCGAGGTGGCCATGCTGGCCCGAGATGTACTGTCCGACCACGGGCTGACCGCGTGGCCGAAGACATCCGGCTCGCGGGGCATGCACATCTATGCCCGCATCGCGCCTCGCTGGCAGTTCGGTCAGGTTCGGCTGGCGGCGCAGGCGGTGGCCCGCGAGATCGAGCGGCGCGCCCCCGAGTCGGCCACCAGCCGGTGGTGGAAAGAGGAACGGCACGGCGTCTTCGTGGACTTCAACCAGAACGCCAAGGACCGCACCGTCGCCTCGGCCTACTCGGTGCGCGCCACCGCCGACGCCCGGGTGTCGACACCGCTGTACTGGGACGAGGTCACCGACGTCGACCCGGCAGCATTCACCATCGAAACGGTCCCCGAGCGGTTCGCGCGCGGCGGCGACCCGTGGGAAGCAATGGATGACGCTGTCGGCGACCTCGAGTCGCTGCTGGAGCTGGCCGAAGCGCAGGGCCCAGCGGAGAAGGCCCCGAAAGGGGCCCGCAAGAACGTCGACGGGCGCCGCACCTCACCGCTGCCGCTGATCGAGATCGCCCGCACCAAAACCAAAGACGAGGCAATGGCCGCCCTGGACGTCTGGCGGGAGCGGCACGCCGCGGCTGCCAAACGGCTGGCGCCGGAGGACGTACTCGTCGACGGCATGCGCGGGCCGAGCTCGATCTGGTATCGGATCCGGATCAACCTACAGCACGTCCCGGCCGGGCAGCGCCCGCCGCAGGAGGAGCTGATCGCCGACTACAGCCCTTGGGAGAGCCGGAAAGGCTAGCGGGGGGCGGAGATATAGCGCTGCCGCCCGTAGGACGCGAATTCGGCATCCAGAGACCGCTTGTCGTCCTCGGTCATCCGGGCGTAGACCGGCCCGCTGCGCCCGGCCCAGCGGTAGACCGGATCGTCGGTGTGCCAGCGTTGTTCCTGCAGTTCGCGTTTGAGCACCTTGTTCGAACCCGTGACCGGCAGGCCGGCCGAGATCCGCAGGAACCGGGGTATGCCCTTGCTGCCGAGGTCGGCCTGGGCGGCCAGATACGCCCCGAATTGCGCTACGTCGAAGCCCTCGGGATCGGCGACCTCGATCGCGCCCATCACCTGGTCACCAGAGCGGGGGTCGGGCACCGCGTACACCCCCGCGCTGAGGACCAGCGGATGCCGGCGCAGCACCCGTTCGATGGTCAGTGCCGAGGTGTTCTCACCGTCGACCCGGATCCAGTCGCCGCGCCGGCCGGCGAAGTACAGGAAGCCGGCCTCGTCGCGGTAGCCGAGATCGCCGGTCCAATACCAGCCTTCGCGCACCTTTTCGGCGTCGGCGTCCTCGTTTTTGTAGTAGCCCTCGAAGTCGCGGGCTCCGGTCTTGTCGACAATCTCGCCGACCGCTTCGTCAGCGTTGGACACCCGCCCGTGCTCATCGAGGATCGCGGTGGCGCACTCGGCTCGGGTCTGCGGGTCGACGACGGCGATGCCTGCGTGCGCCGGACGCCCCAGCGCGCCGGCCGGCGCCGCCGGGTCGGGCACCGCGGCGTTGCCGCCCTCGCTGGAGCCGTAGCCCTCATGCAGCACGGCGCCGAACCGGCGGAGGAACTCGGCCTGATCCTGCGGCGACGCCTCGGTGCCGAAGCCGCGGACCAGGGTGTTGTCCGCATCGTCGGGACGCTCCTCGGTGGCCAGCAGATAGCCCAGGGCCTTGCCGACATAGGTGAAGTACGTCGCACCGAAGTAGCGCACATCGGGCAAGAACCGCGACGCCGAGAATTTCGGCGTCAGGCAGACCGTGGCCCCGTTGGCCAGCGCCGGCGCCCACAGCGCCATGATCGCGTTGCCGTGAAACAGCGGCATGCAGCAGTAGTCGACGTCGTCGCGGACATGGCCGAACTTCGCGGTGGCGGTCTCGGCGATCCGGGCCAGCCGGCCCTGGCTGCACTTGACCGCCTTCGAGGCGCCGGTGGTGCCGGAGGTGAACAGCAGCAACAGCAACGATTCAGGCCCGACGCCTGCCGCGACGGCCGGCTCGACCCGGTGCGCCTCAACCAGCGCGGTGTACTCGGGGTCGTCGACGACCAGGAAACGCGTGGGTTCCAGTCCGTGGTCCAGGTCGCGCAGCCGCTCTGATCCGCTCGCGTCGGTGACGATCAGCTGGCAGTCCGCGTGGCGGATCTCGGCGGCCAACTCGGCGTCGCCGCGAGTGGGGTTGATCCCGACCACGGCGGCACCCGCCAGCGCACCGGCACCGAGCCAGAACACGAAATCTTGCGTGTTCTCCAGCAGGACCCCGATGTGAAACGGCCCGTCCCGGCGCAACGCCGACGCCAACGAGGCGCGCGCGGCGGATTCCCGCACCACCTCATCCCAGGTCCAATCCCGCTGTCGGGTAAGCAATCCCGGATGGTGATCGCCGAGTCGGTCGAGCAGCATGGAAGCGATGTCGTCAGGCATTCGCTGCGGGCGCGGCGCGCCGTCGGGTGACCTCGGCGATGCTCGCCCAGTCCAGTTCCGCGCCAACGTGTTCAACGGCTTCCTCGAAGATCCCTTGCAGCACTGGGCCGGTAGGCAGCTCAACCCCCAGGTCGTCGGCCATGCCGAGGGCCAGCCGAAGATCCTTGAGCCCGAGCTCACTGGTGAATCCCGGCGGTGAGTAGCTGCTGGCAGCAATGGCACGCCCGTATCCGCCGTAAACCGGCCCCGGAAGGATGGAGTCGTTGATCAGATCGACAAACGCGCCGGTGTCGAGACCACGCGCGCCGAGCAAGGTGACCGATTCGGCCAGCGCCTGTAGCGCGTGAATGATGAGATAATTGGCCGAGATCTTGACGGCGGGAGCCGATTCCGCGGACGGCCCAAAGTCCCAAACCCGCCGACCCATCGCTTCGAGCGGGGCCCTAACGACCGTTCGACTCTCCGGATCGCCGGAGACCAGAATGGTGAGGTTGCCGGTCGTCACCGCTTCCGGCCGGCCGAGAACCGGAGCACTGACGTACCGGCTACCGTGCTCCGTAGCGGCAGAGGCTAATTCGCGTGCGGTCGCCGGGCTGATCGTGGCGTGGTTGACATGGATGAAACCTTCCGAGGCGGCGGCCAGCCGATCGGGGCTAAAGACCTGACGTACCGCGTCATCGTTGCTCAACATGGAGAAGACCACTCCGGTTGCGATAACGTCCTCAGGGCCTGAGCCGAGGGTGGCACCGCGCTCGACGAGCGCGGCCGCCTTGGCCGCAGTCCGGCTCCACACCGTCACGTCATAGCCGGCATCGATCAGACGGGCCGCCATCGCGATGCCCATGTTCCCCGCGCCGATGAACCCGACGCGATTTGGCTTTTCGTCCACGTCCTTCAATGCCCTTCTCCTCCCTTGACACCTGCGACCGAGCTGACTAAGGGTGTACGACGACCGACAGCACCTGGACAGTCTCGGCCGTCGGGTTGCGGTACCGATGCGGCGTTGCAGGATCGAACGCGATGGAATCTCCTTCGCGCAACCGCACGGTTTCGAAACCGACGACGGCTTCGATTTCGCCCTGCAAGACGTAGAGGTATTCCCTGCCCTCGTGCCGAATGGGTTGGCCGTTATCGGAGGACTGGCCACCCGGCCCGTAGACGACTTTGAGGAAATCGACCCGGCTGTCATGGCTGGGCGTGAGGCGCTCCCAGCGAACGCCCGACGACAGATCGATGCTGCGCCGATCATCGGCGCGTTGCACGATGCCTTTTCCGTCCGGGCCGGTAGCCCTTCCCCACGACTCGGCCGGCGCAGCAGGAACTGCGGTGACAGCCGGCGCACCGAACAACGAATCCAGGTTGATACCGAGTTCATGCGCCAGTGCATAAACCACGCGAGCCGACGGCGTGGTCACGCCGCGTTCCACCTGGGAGACCAGACTCGGCGAGCATCCCGCCCGTCCGGCGAGTTCGCGCACGGACAAGCCGCGCGCGGTGCGGATCCGGCGGATCCGTTCACCGATGTCGCTCGTTGGCCTCTT
Source organism: Mycolicibacter sinensis (assembly GCF_001667375.1). Lineage (GTDB taxonomy): Bacteria > Actinomycetota > Actinomycetes > Mycobacteriales > Mycobacteriaceae > Mycobacterium > Mycobacterium sinense_A. The sequence goes on from NZ_LZIN01000105.1 coordinate 59,049, forward strand.
TGCGGCGCGGTCCTTCACTTGGTCATCCCTCACCACGCCTAATGTGCAATATTACAGACGCTGAGTGTACACAACTCCGCACTTCACATGCGATTATCTCGGGGTCGTGTGCGTTATTCTGCACACAAGAGATGGAGGCAGCTATGGCCCTGACAACCCCCGCCGCCCTTGTCGTCAACCACGTGGGAGTTACCGTCCCGGACATCCACGCCGCTATCGACTGGTACGGGTCCGTCTTTGGCTTCCGATGCATCATGGGTCCGCGCGAACTCACCGCGGCCGGTCATGCCGAGGCGTCGTCGGTGTTCGGCGCCGGCTTTCGCCGAGCGTGGCAGGCGCACCTCCTCACCGGGAATTCGGTGGGAATCGAGCTCTTCCAGTTCATCGACCCGCCAACCCGGGAACTGCGGCCGGATCAGGAAACGGCGCCGGGCCGAGAAGGGATGCCGTGGTTCCAGCCCGGACTCTGGCATCTGTGCATCACGCACCCGGACGTTCCGGCCATGGTTGAGCGCATCGTCGAACACGGCGGCGCGCTACTGGCGCCGCCCTACCAATTCGTGCCCGGCCGGCCGTGGACGCTGGCCTACTCCACGGACCCGTGGGGCACCGTGCTCGAGCTGATGAGCCATAGTTACGCCGAGGCGTTCAGCAACTGGCCCCAGCCCGGGCAGCTGGTTCCGCCGACGCTGGTGCCACGCCCGAATCACGACGGCGTCACCCAGTAGCCTCACCACCGTGACCTTCTACTTGGTGATCCGGGACTTCAACAACGAGACCCGCGAGGAAGGCCCCGAGCTCGCCCGGGCCGAACCGTCGGCCGTGGGCGCGGCCCTGCAAGCCTTCCGGCCCGGGCAAGAGTCGGTCCTGGGCCGGTTGCAACGCGCACTGGACGACGCACCGCCGCGCGTTTTCGACATCGACGACCCGCAGATCCTCAAGTCCAAGCAGCTGCTGCTTTTCGCCGACGAACTTTCGGTGCAGTTCAGCGGGTACGACGACGTAACGAAAGAGGAGGCGCGGTACGCCCATTACGATCGCCCGGAGGACCCGATCCGATTCTCCGACCTCAGTTGATCGTGAAACCGCCGTCGACGGCGATGGTCTGCCCGGTGACGTAGCCGCCGGCGTCGGAGGCCAGCCACACCGCGGTGGCCGCGAGTTCCTCGGGGTCGCCCATCCGGCCCAGCACCATGCGGTGGGAGATGCTGTCCAGGTAGCCCGGGCGGTACTGGTCGGTCATCTCCGATTGGAAGAAGCCGGGCGCGATCGCGTTGACCCGGATACCTTTCCGGCTCCCCCACTGCTGAGCCAGATCCCGCGTCAGTCCGATGAGCCCGGCCTTGCTGGCGGCATACGCGGCCTGCGGCAGTCCCGCCGTGGTCAGGCCCAGGATGCTGGAGATGTTGACGATCGACGAACCCGGCCCCATCACCCGGCCGCACGCTTGCGCGGCCCAGTAGGCCCCGTTGAGATTGATGTCGATCACCTCGCGGAACTGTTCGGGCGTTTCCCGGGTGGCGGGGTGTGCGGTGCCGATACCGGCGTTGTTGATCAGCACATCGACCCGGCCGAAACGCTCGACGGCGGCTTCCACCATTGCGGTCGCCGCCGCCGGGTCGGCGACATCGGTGGCCACCGGCAAGGCCGCGCGCCCGGTCGCGGCGACCAGTTCGGCGGCATCGGCGAGCTTGTCCACTCGCCGCGCGGCCAGCACGACGTCGGCGCCGGCCACGGCCAGCGCCCGAGCGAAATACACCCCGAGGCCCGAGGACGCCCCGGTCACCACTGCAACCCGGCCGTCGATGCGGAATTTGTCCAGTACGCCCACCCATCTCACCTTTCTTCGTCAGCAGTTCAATGCTTTTCGGGCCGCGGCGATGAACTCCGGCGCGGCCTGCGCTGCCTCATCGGCGTGCAGCACGTTTCCGGCCCCGTGCGCAGCCCGATGGGTGATCCCTTCGGCGATGACCCCGATCTTGAAGTTCGCCAAAGCCAGGTAGAAGTTCCACTGCCCCAGGTCGCGTCCGGAAAGCTGGGCGTATCGCTCGGCGAGGTCGTCGGCGGAGGGCAGTCGGGAACTGGTCCACGCGGCGGGGTGGCCGAAGACCAGATCGAACGCGGGCGACCGGTAGGCACACATCAGCGCGATATCGGTGAGCGGATCGCCGAGCGTGGACAGCTCCCAGTCCACCACCGCCCGGATGACCCCGGCCTGCTCGGGATCGCAGATGGTGTTGTCGATACGGAAGTCGCCGTGCACCACCGAGGACTCCGAAGCCCGCGGGATGGACTCGGCGAGTGCGGCGGCCAGTTTCGCCACATCGCCGTCCACCGCGTCGTCATCGCCGCGCGTCTTGACCAGTTCCCACTGGCGAGCCCATAGCCGAACTTGGCGTTCCAGGAAACCCGCTGGCCTGCCGAATGATTCGAGCCCCACCGCCCGATAGTCGACCGCGTGCAGGTCGACGAGTATCCGCACCAGCGCGGAGGCGTTGGCGGCCAGTTCCGCATCGGTGAGAACGCCGAGATCGTCCTTGTGCCGGAATACCCGGCCGGCCACGAACTCGGTCACCGTCAGCGGCGCACCGCACACCGTGCCGTCGGCGTCGAACGCGATGGGCTCCGCGATCGGCACCGCCGTACCGAACAGGCCTCGGGTGACCACGAATTCGCGACCCACATCATGGGCCGACGGCGTCAGGCCACCCAGCGGAGGCCGGCGGACCACCCACGCCGACACTTCGTCGCTGACCTTGAAGGTGAGGTTGGACCGGCCGCCGGCGATCAGCTCGACGGCCAGGTCGCCGCGAACCGGTACGTCGTGTGCGATGAGGTAGCGGCGCAGCGCAGCCGGGTCCAGTCCGTCGACCGTCACTGCGGGGACGCCTTGAGCGCGCGCCGGGCCGCGCCGATGCGCCGTTTGGCGATCGCCCAGCGGTGTACCTCCGAGGGCCCGTCGTAGACCCGGAACGGGCGTACTTCCCGGGACAGCCGCGCCGGTGGCAGGTCCTCGGTGACGCCGAGCGCACCGCACATCTGCACGCTGCGGTCGACGATGCGGAAGATCGCCTCAGCGGCGAAGGTCTTCGCGATCGATGTCGCATCGCCGGCGTTGCCGCCCTGATCCAGTTCCCAGCACGCCCGCACCAGCAGCGCTCGGGTGGCGGCGATGTCGATCTCGTTGTCGGCCACCATGTTCTGGATCATGCCCAGATCGCCGAGCGCCGACCCGAACGCCTGACGCTCCACCACATGAGCCAGCGCGGTGTCGTGACCGCGGCGTGCCGCACCGAGCCACCGCATCACGTGCGTCATGCGCGCGGGGCCGAGGCGGACCTGGGCGTACTCGAAGCCGCGGTCCACCTCGCCGAGCACCGCTTCCTCGGGGACTCGAACGTCGTCGAAGAGCACCTCGCAGTGCCCACCCACCATGGACCGGTCGAGGGTCGGGATGTGCCGGCCGACGGTCAGGCCGGGGGTGTCGGCGGGAACCAGGAACATGGTGGCGCCGCCACGCTGCCCGGCCTCCCCGGACGTCCGGGCCATCACGATGAAGAAGGCGGCGCCGTCAGCACCGGTGATGTACCACTTGCGGCCGGTGATGTACCAGTCTCGCGAGCGGCGCTGCGCCGTGGTCGCCAGCGCCGCCGGGTCCGAGCCGGCTCCCGGGGCCGGCTCGGTCATCGCGAACGCCGACCGCACCTCGCCGGCCGCCAGCGGGGCCAGGTAGCGAGCCTTCTGTTCGGTGCTGGCCACCTCCGCCAGCAGATGGACGTTGCCTTCATCCGGCGCCGCGATGTTCACCGCGGCCGGGCCGAACAAGGAATATCCGGCGGCCTCGAACACCGGCGCGCGATCGGACATGTTCAGGCCCAGGCCCCCGTATTCGATGGGGGCGTGGGGCGCGAACACTCCCGCTTCCCGGGCTGCTGCCTGCAGTTCCTTGATCACCGTGTCGCCGCCGGCGGCCGCGATGTCCCCGCCGTACCGGTCCTCGACCGGCAGCACGACGTCCTCGATGAACGCCCGGGTGCGTTCCACCAGCGCCATCACATCCGGCGAGTAGCCCAGCTCGATTGCCATGTCACTCCATTCTGACCGACCGATCACTCGGGCCCGAACAGTACGGACTGTGGCATAGAAGCTGTCACCAGTCAAAAGCCGACCTTGGCTGCGCACTTCTCGCGCGTTATAGTTCAGATTTCCTGAACATGGAGGTGGCGTGGCCGGAGCGGTGGCGTGCGGCGTTGCGATCCGCGCGGCCCGCCGGGGGCGCGGGCTGACCGTCCGGGAGCTGGCGCAGCGCCTGGGGGCGAGCGCGGCGACGGTGAGTGCGGTCGAAAACGGCAAGACCGGAATCTCGGTGACTCGTCTGCAGCAGTACGCGCAGGCGTTGGGCGTGACGGCCGCCCAGCTCCTGGAGGGCGGCATCGAAGTGCCGGCAACCAACTCGGAAAAGGTGCCGGCGGATTCGGGGATTCCACCCGGCGACTGGCGAACGTTTCCACCGCTGGCACTGGACGGTGTGCTGACCGCGGCGATCGACGCTTTCGTCGAAACCGGCTATCACGGCAGCACGATGCGGGACCTGGCGGCACGGGCCGGGATGAGCGTTCCGGGCCTCTACCACCACTACCCGGATAAGCAGGCCCTGCTGGTCGCGATCCTGGATCTGACCATGACCGAACTGCACTGGCGCGTCGACGCGGCCCGCGCCGGTGCGACAACCGGCATCCACGAGGTGCGGCGCATCGTCGAAGCGCTGGCCCTGTTCCACACTCACCGGCAGAAGCTGGCGTTCATCGGAGCCAGCGAGATGCGCAGCCTGACCCCGATAAATCGGCAGCGCATCGCCACCTCCCGAAACCAGCTCCAGCACACCCTGGATGCCGCCATAGACCGCGCATCGCGCGACGGGGACGTCGTTGTCGCAGACCGCCGCATCGCCGGCCGCGCCATCGCGACGATGTGCACCTCGCTGCCGCAGTGGTTCAACGCCGCCGGCCCGGCCACACCGGAGGCAACCGCCCGCATCTACGCCGACTTCGCGGTATCGCTGCTCACCGAGTAACAATGTGAGCCGTGTCGACGACGTGGCAGTTCTGGATCGACCGGGGCGGCACCTTCACCGACATCGTGGCCCGGCGCCCCGATGGGCGACTGGTCACCCACAAGCTCCTGTCGGAGAACCCGGCCCAGTACCGCGACGCCGCAGTGGCCGGAATCCGCGCCCTGCTGCAGATCCCCGACGGGCCGATTCCGGCCGGCACCATCGACGCGGTGCGGATGGGCACGACGGTGGCCACCAACGCCCTGTTGGAGCGCGCCGGGGAACGCACCCTGCTGGTCATCACCCGCGGCTTCGGCGACGCGCTTGCCATCGCCTACCAGAACCGGCCCCGCATCTTCGACCGGCACATCGTGCTGCCCGAGCAGCTATACGAACGCGTCATCGAGGTCGATGAACGTATCGGCGCCGACGGCAGCGTCCTGCGCGCACCGGACCTGGAAGCCCTGGGTACACAGTTGCGCGCGGCGCATGCCGACGGGATACGTGCGCTGGCGGTGGTGTGCCTGCACAGTTACCGGAACAACGCGCACGAGCGGGCGATCGGCGCACTGGCCGAACAGCTGGGCTTCACCCAGATCTCGCTATCGGGTGAAGTCAGTCCGCTGCCGAAGCTGATTCCGCGCGGTGACACCGCGGTCGTCGACGCCTACTTGTCGCCGGTGCTGCGCCGCTACGTCGCGCAGGTCGCCGACCAGCTGCGCGGGGTGCGCCTTGAGTTCATGCAGTCCAACGGAGGCCTGGCCGGTGTCGATCACTTCCGCGGCAAAGACGCGATCCTGTCCGGCCCGGCAGGCGGAATCGTCGGCATGGTGCGGATGTCGGCGCTGGCCGGATTCGACTCGGTGATCGGGTTCGACATGGGCGGAACCTCCACCGACGTCTCGCATTACAGCGCGGACTCCGGCGGTTACGAGCGGGTGTTCACCACCGAAGTCGCCGGGGTGCGGCTGCGGGCTCCGATGCTGCACATCCACACCGTCGCCGCCGGCGGCGGATCGATTCTGCACTTCGACGGCAGTCGGTTCCGTGTCGGGCCGGAGTCTGCGGGCGCCGATCCGGGCCCGGCCTGTTACCGGCGCGGCGGACCGCTGACCGTCACCGATGCCAACGTGATGCTCGGACGCATCCAACCGGCGCACTTTCCGGCGGTGTTCGGGCGCACCGGCGACCAGCCGCTGGATGCCGCGGCGGTGCGACGCGGCTTCGCCGACCTGGCCGGCGAAGTCCTCAGCGCCACCGGCGATGCGCGCACCCCAGAGCAGGTCGCCGAAGGGTTCCTGCGCATCGCGGTGGCGAACATGGCCAACGCGGTCAAGAAGATCTCGGTGGCCAAGGGCCGCGACATCACCCGCTACGCCCTGACCACCTTCGGCGGAGCCGGCGGACAGCACGCGTGCGCGGTCGCCGACGAACTCGGCATCCGCACGGTGCTGGTACCGCCGATGGCCGGTGTGCTTTCCGCACTGGGCATCGGGTTGGCCGACACCACCGTGATCCGGGAGCGGGCGACAGAGACGCGGCTGGACACCGACGGCCTCGGTGACGTCGCCGACGACCTGGAACAGCAGGCCCGCGCCGACCTTGCCGCCCAAAGTGTTTCGGCCGACCGGATACGGGTGACACGTCGGGTCCACCTGCGCTACCAGGGCACCGACACCTCGATCCCGGTCGAGCTCGGCAGCCTCGAGCAGATGACCGCGGCGTTCGAAAGCACCCACCGCGGTGTGTACTCGTTCCTGATGGAGCGCCCGCTGATCGCCGAAGCGGTCGCGGTCGAGGCTACCGGCCTGACCGAACAACCCGACCTGGCCCTGCACGTGGCGTCCGGCACCACGCGGGAATCAGCCGAACTCGTCCGGCTCTACACCGGCGGACGCTGGCGGGACGCGCCGCTGCACCGGCGGGAACAGATCACCTCCGCCGACGTGGTGACCGGGCCGGCCATCATCGCCGAGGACAACGCCACCACCGTCGTCGACGACGGCTGGCAGGCCGGCCCGACCGCCGACGGACAGCTGATCCTGCGGCGAACCGCCGCGACGGTGACGGACCGTGCCGGGACCGACGCCGATCCGGTGCTGCTGGAGATCTTCAACAATCTGTTCATGGCCATCGCCGAACAGATGGGCGCTCGACTGGAGGCTACCGCTCAATCGGTGAATATCCGGGAACGGCTGGACTTCTCGTGCGCACTGTTCGATGCCGACGGCAACCTGGTCGCCAACGCGCCGCACATCCCGGTGCACCTGGGATCGATGGGCGCCACCGTCAAGGAGGTGATCGCCCGGCGGGCCGGCCAGATGCGGCCCGGGCAGGTCTACGCGGTCAACGACCCGTACCACGGCGGGACCCACCTGCCGGACATCACCGTCGTCACCCCGGTCTACCCAGCCTCGGCCAACGCCGGCGACTCGGTGCTGTTCTTCGTGGCATCCCGCGGCCACCACGCCGAGATCGGCGGAACGACACCAGGTTCCATGCCCGCTAACAGCCAAACCCTCGACGAGGAAGGCGTGCTGTTCGACAACTGGCTGCTGGCCGAGGATGGGCAGTTCCGCGAAGCGCAGACCCGCGCGTTGCTCACCGGCGGGCGGTTCGCCTCGCGCAGCCCCGACACCAACCTCGCCGACCTGCGCGCGCAGATCGCCGCCAATCAGAAGGGTATCGACGAGATCCACGCCATGATCGAGGATTTCGGGCTGGACGTGGTTCAGGCCTACATGCGTCACGTCCAGGACAACGCCGAGGAGGCGGTACGCCGGGTCATCGATTCCCTCGACGATGGGCACTACCGCTACGTGATGGACTCCGGTGCGACGATCGCCGTCCGGGTGACCGTCGACAAGGCCGCCCGCAGTGCCACCGTCGACTTCGACGGAACCTCGGCACAGTTGGCAACTAATTTCAACGCGCCGTCATCGGTGGCCACCGCCGCGGTGCTCTATGTGTTCCGCACATTGGTGGTCGACGACATCCCGATCAACGACGGCTGCCTGCGTCCGCTGCGCATCACGATCCCCGACGCAACGATGCTGGCACCGCGATACCCGGCCGCGGTGGTGGCCGGCAACGTCGAAACCTCCCAGGCGATCACCGGGGCGCTGCTGGCCGCGCTGGGGGTGCAGGCGGAGGGGTCCGGGACGATGAACAACGTCACGTTCGGCAATGCCGGCCACCAGTACTACGAGACGCTCGGTTCCGGGTCCGGCGCCGGTGACGGGTTCGACGGCGCCGCCGTGGTGCAGACCCATATGACCAACTCGCGGCTCACCGACCCCGAAGTGCTGGAGATGCGTTTCCCGGTGTTGTTGCGCGAGTTCGCGATCCGGCACGGTAGCGGTGGTGCCGGCCGCTGGCACGGCGGCGACGGCGGCGTGCGGCGGATCGAGTTCGGCGAGCCCATGACGGTCAGTGTGCTGTCCGGACATCGAACCGTCGCGCCGTACGGCATGGCCGGGGGATCCCCCGGGGCGATCGGGCACAACCGGGTGGAGCGCGCCGACGGCACCGTCACCGAACTGGCCGGCTGCGACTCCACCGACGTGGCGCCCGGCGACATTCTGGTGATCGAGACTCCCGGCGGCGGCGGGTATGGCGAACCTCGCTAGAAGGTTCATTTGGACGTCGCGGTCCCGCATTACGCAGTGCCTGTCGGCGATACTCGTTACGATTCGCCAATGCCACTCGCTGACGGGACTAGGTTCGCCGGTTTCACGGTGCTCCGAATGCTGGGAAGTGGTGGCATGGGGGAGGTCTACTTAGCTCGCCATCCGCGGTTGTCCCGTAATGACGCGCTCAAGGTCTTGCCGCGCGACCTGGCCGATGATCCCGCCTACCGACGGCGCTTCGAGCGCGAGGCAGACGCCGCGGCAGGACTGTTTCATCCCAACATCGTCGGAGTCCATGACCGCGGGGAGTGTAATGGGCAACTGTGGATCTCGATGGACTTCGTCGAAGGTTTCGATGCGCTGAAGTTGCTGCGGGAGACCTTACCTGGCGGGCTTCCACACAATGAGGTGGTACAGATCGCCCAGGCGGTGGCGGATGCCCTCGATTACGCCCACAGCCGCGGACTCCTGCACCGCGATGTCAAGCCTGCGAATATCCTCATCGCTGGGCGGGCTTCCGGTCACCGACGAATTATGCTCGGGGACTTCGGTATTGCTCGCCGCATTGACGACACAAGCGGTCTGACGGCCACGAATATGACTCTTGGTACGTTGAATTATTCTGCCCCCGAGCAATTGACGGGCCAGGCGATCGACGGTCGAGCTGATCAGTACGCGTTGGCGGCGACAGTGTTCCATCTGTTCACCGGCTCGGCTCCATACGCTCACTCGAACCCCGCGGTTGTCATCAGCCGTCGGCTCAGCGAGCCGCCGCCGCGGCTATCGTATGCCCGTCCCGACCTAGCAGGTCTCGACCCCGTCCTGGCGCGCGGGCTAGCGACGGAGCCCAATGACCGTTTCGCCTCCTGCGCTGAATTTGCTGCCGCACTGACTGGGCAGCGCGCCGCGGTAGCATCGGCACCCACCCTGGTAGCGCCTGCTCCGGCGGCTCGAGCGGAATCCGCCGCGGAACCGCTGACATTGCCGGCCGGCCCAACCGCCCTCGGCAGGCGGCCACGCCCGCCGGTTTGGGCCCTGGCCTTTTTGGGCGTGATGACGGCGGTCGCCGCCGTATTGGGAGGGATGCTCCTGGTGCGCAACGGCCAGCCTGCTCCGGTGGCCGCCCAAACCCGCAGCCCTACCTACACTGCGCCGGACGCACCTTCGATCCCAGCGACACGGGCAGCCACGCCACCTGTGGGAAGCCCGACGCGATCGACCGCACCGGCGCGTTCCAGCCCGATATTGCCCGATGCCGACGAATACGGGTTCGTCAGCTACCACGGAGGTGCTCGCTGCGCCGGAACCGACCGCGCTGTGATGATCCTGCGGACCACACAATCAGCCGTGGTGATCTGTCGCGGAACAGCCGAAGGTCTTTACTACCGGGGCTATCGGATCTCTGACGGCGCAACTATCGAACTCGGCGACGTGGTTCCGGTGGGTTCCGGCTACCGCGCGATCAACGGCTCCGAGGACGCCTTCTATGAGGTCACCACCCGCGGTCTGGTGATCGCCCAACACGGCCAGATACTCGCCGACGAGCCCGCCGTCGAATCGGCTTCCTGACCTGTATGACGGCGGCTTGACGAACACGAGGAGGTGTCGTGGCCCCAGGTAACGCCCGCATAGGGTCGATGTTCGGCAAGTATTCGCTCAAGAAGCTGCTCGGGCAGGGCGGAATGGGTGCGGTGTATGAGGCCTACGACACCAGCAAGAACCGCACTGTGGCGCTGAAGATCCTCGCCGAAGAACTCTCGCGCGACGAGCGGTTCCGCACCCGGTTCCAGCGGGAGTCACACGCCGCGGCGACGCTCGACGAGCCGCACGTCATTCCGATCCACGACTGGGGCGAGATCGATGGAAACCTATTCATCGACATGCGGATGGTTCGGGGGCAGGACCTCCATGAGTTGCTCAAGCAGGGTCCCATTGATGCGGCGCGAGCAATACGACTCATCCGCCAGATCGCCTCAGCCCTCGATGCTGCCCACCTGGCTGGCCTCGTACACCGGGACGTCAAGCCACAGAACATTCTCGTCACCGGCGGTGAGGATTTCGCGTATCTCATCGACTTCGGTATCGCCGCCAACCGAACTGATACCAGGCTCACCGTGGCGGGCTCCGCGATCGGATCGCTCGCGTACATGGCGCCGGAACGGTTCGGGGACGGACCCACGACGCCGGCGGTCGACGTGTACTCGTTGGCCGGCGTGCTGTACGAGACGCTCACCGGCGAGACTCCGTTTCGGGCCGACAGCATCGAACAGTTGATCGCCGGTCACATGTCGCTGCCGCCTCCCCGTCCCAGTCTGGTCAACCCGCGGGTCCCGGCAGGGCTGGACGACGTGATCGCACGAGGGATGGCCAAAGAGGCCGACGACAGGTACGGCAGCGCGGGAGCGCTGGGACGTGCGGCCGAGCGCGCACTCGGTTCCCTGGCTTCTGGACCGAGCACCGGACCAAGTGCGGTGACGCAACTCGCGCCGACCGCAATGGCCGCACCGACTCCGTCCTCGACGCAACCGGAGACACTATCCACGGGACCGAATGCTGCTGCGCAACCCCGTCAGTGGCTGGTACCGGTCGTGGTAACGGTAGTCGCCGTCCTCCTGCTCGCCGGTATCGGCGTGATGATTGGGCTCCTAGCCCGGCAGAACGCCGCCCCTGCTACTGACGCCGCGCCCCAACCGACCCGTTACACCGGTTACCCAGTGCCGGCGCAGACACCCTCCTACCGGCCGGAGCCGGTGCCGCCGCCACCGCCACCGGCACCGGCACCGGCGCGTCCGGCAACTCCGCCGGGGGTGACGGGTCCGGACAACAGTGTCAACCACCAGTCCTGTGACGACGGCTATTCGCTGACCAACGCGAGCGGTTTCGGAACCCACTCCAAACGCGGCAGCCGGGCAAGCTCGTGCTATTTCGCCCAAAGCGTTCTACTTGCCTACTGGAACCAGTACGGCAATGCCAGTCGAGAGTCCCGCACCGTCTCTGCACCCGGAGCGGTCCCCTGCTCTAGCGTGGGTCGGGATGTCACCTGCGATGGAAATAACTTTGTATTATATTGCGCTGCTTATGGATTCGATAACTGGATCACTTGCCGTGGCGGGAACGATGCCGTCGTGTATCTCTACTGAGGTCGGACCACGATCAGACGCCGCACGTGCCGGATGGCAGTGCCTCGGCATGTGCCCGGAGCCACCCAGCCAGCTCGGTCAAGTCGGCAACTCCCTCCGAATAATCGCCAGAGTCGGGTTCAACGGCCATCGCCACGACCATCGAACCTTTGGGGGTGGGCACAACGGCGATCTGACGTACCAGGTACCGGCCCGCCGGTGACGGACCCCAGCCGCCTTTGATCCTCGTACCCGGAATCACGCCGAGGCCCCACCGTTGACTGGGTTCGATCTGTCCCATCAGTTCCAAGACAGGCTGATCCCGCGAATCACACGCAGCTGAAGCCAGGAATTGCGCTTGGCTCACAAGCGACCATTCCGTCTGACCGAAGGCGCTGAATTCGGGCCGTACCTTCTGTGTTTGAACGATCGTGGCGTCTCCGGCGGCGCCCAGCACCGCTTCGACCTTTGCCGCCGCTTCCGTTGGTTCGCCGAGGCTCGCCCATATCGACTCCGCGGCCGCATTGTCGGATTGCGTGATTGCCGCCGTCACGTCGTCGGAAACTTGATCGGAGTTCCGCTGTCGCATCTCAGCAATAGCAAGCGGAACTTTGATCGTCGACCATGCCGGCCCGGAGGTCCACTCACCCAAAATGACAGGCCCGCCAGGGTCGCTGCCCACCGCGCGAATCACCACACCGGCAGTCGCATGCAGTCTGGTCTGCAGACCGGCAAAGGAGGACTCCAGTCCAGCGCGATCTGGGCCCAGCGGGCCGGCCGGGGGCGAGTCCGGAACCACCTGCAGGGGTGCCGAAGACGGCGGCGGATGCTGACCCGCGGGGCTGGGCGCAATATTGAACGCGAAAACAGCGGCCGCGGCGACGACCCCCAAACCGCCTAGCGCGATTAGCCATTTCTGCTGCGTTCCCCGGGGCGCCGACGTGGCAGACCCCGGCCACCTTTGCCTGCCCCGTCGGCCCATGCTGAAACAGCCTAACTTCCGCTTCCGGCCAGCGTCTCCGGTGACACACAGCCTCATTTCCTACTCCCACAATCATGCAGACCGACTAATCTCGCGCCATGCGCGATCAGTGGAGCCGACGCGGCTTCTTAGGTCTATGCGCCACCGCGGGCGTAGCGTGGCTGGCCGCTTGTTCGTCGGACAGGCCCGATGACGCCGGCGCCCCGGGCCCGGTGACCATCACCCACCTGTTCGGCGAGACCACCGTGCCCGAACCACCCCAGCGGGTGGTCTGCGCGGGCTACACCGGGCAGGACGACCTGCTGGCGCTGGGTGTCGTACCGGTCGCCGTCACCGCCTGGTTCGGCGACCAGCCCTTCGCGGTGTGGCCCTGGGCGCAGCAGCGCCTCGGTGACGCCAAACCCGCGGTGCTCAACTTGGACAACGGGATTGACATCGATCGGATCGCCGAGCTCAAGCCGGATCTGATCATCGCGACGAACGCCGGGGTGGACGCCGACACCTATCAGAAGCTGTCGGCGATCGCGCCGACCGTGCCGCAGTCCGGCGGCGACGCCTTCTTCGAGCCGTGGAAAACTCAGGCCAACGCGATCGGCACAGCGGTACACCAGGGCGCCCAGATGCGGTCGCTCATCGACGGCGTCGACGCGAAGTTCGCCGACGTCGCCGCCGCGCACCCCGGCTTCAAAGACAAGAAGGTGCTGTTGCTGGCGGGCCGCCTCGAGAGCGGCAACCTCACCGCGAGCACCGGGTGGCGCACCGAGTTCCTCTCCCGGATGGGACTGACCGTCGCCGATACCCCGGCGGTCATCGAGCATGACCGGCGCGGCGCCGCCCTCGCCGCCGCCGACGTGCTGATCTGGACCACCGAGAACGACGACGAACGCCGGGCGCTGCTGGACGATCCCGACATCGCCGGGTGTGAATCGCGCAGCGTCTTCACCACCGGGGATCAGGCCGCGGCGATCGCCTTCGCCTCCCCGCTGAGCTACCCCCTGGTGGCCCAGCAGTTGCCGGGTCCGATCGCCAAAATCCTCGGCTAGCGGCCCAACTCTGCGCGTTTGGTAAGGCCGCTCTGGCATAGCCCGCAGAATTGTGGCCTGGATCACTTTCCATGGCTACGGTCGGAGATATGAGCACGGCATTGGATTTCACTGATCGCACCCAAACCGACAGGATCCTCGACTACGGCGACTGCGCACTGCTGTTGCAGTTCGGCCGCACCGCCGAGGTACTGGCCTGGACCTCGGCGCTGAGCGCCGCGGCGCTGCCCGGGGTCGTCGACATCGTGCCGGCATCGCACACCGTGCTGGTGAAGCTGGCCGACCCCGGCTACCAGGCCGATATCCGGCGCCGGCTGGCCAAGCTGACCGTCGACTCCGGCGAGATCCAGACCACGCCACCCGACACCGCCGTCGACGTGACGATCGATGTGGTCTACGACGGCCCCGATCTCACCGAGGTGGCCGAGCGGACCGGCTTGACCGTTCCCCAGGTGATCAACGCTCATACCGCAACACCCTGGCGGGTGGGATTCGGCGGCTCCACCCCGGGATTCGCCTACTTGATCGGCGGCGACCCGCGACTGCAGGTACCGCGCCGCCCCGAATTGCGGGACGCCGTTCCGGCCGGCTCGGTGGCCCTCGCCGGCCAATTCAGCGGCATCTACCCGCGCCAGTGGCCAGGCGGCTGGCAGTTGATCGGGCGCACCGACGCCGTGCTGTGGGATCTAAAACGACCAAGCCCAGCGCTGCTCACACCGGGCCTGACCGTGCAATTCCGGGCCGCCTGAGGGCCGCGGGACTCGAGAACGGGAGGTTGCGATGATCACGTTGGAGATACTGCGCACCGGGCCGCTGGCCTTGGTCGAGGACCTTGGCCGCCCCGGATTGGGCCACCTGGGCGTCACCCGGTCCGGGGCCGCCGACCGCCGCTCGCACCAACTGGCCAACCGTTTGCTGGCCAATCCCGACGACCGTGCCACCATCGAGGTGGCGTTCGGCGGCTTCTCTGCGCGGGTCCACGGCGGCGATGTCGACATCGCGGTCACCGGCGCCGACACCGACCCCGAAGTCAGCGGAGTCTCGTTCGGCACCAACAGCATTCAGCGCGCCCACGATGGTCAGGTGATCTCGCTGGGATCGCCCCGATCGGGTCTGCGGACCTACCTTGCGGTGCGCGGCGGGATCGAGGTCACCCCCGTGCTGGGCTCGCGCAGCTACGACGTGATGGCCGCGATCGGACCGGCGCCGTTGCGCGACGGCGACGTGCTGCAGATCGGCGAACCGACCGGCGAGTACCCCGAGGTCGACCAGGCCCCGGTCGCGACCATCCCCGACGACGTCGTCGAGTTGCGGGTGACCCCGGGGCCGCGCGACGACTGGTTCGTCGACCCCGACATCATGGTGCGCACCAACTGGCTGGTCTCCAACCACAGCGACCGGGCCGGGATGCGACTGGTCGGGATGCCGCTGGAATACCGGTGGCCGGAGCGGCAGTTGCCCGCCGAAGGCGCCGCCCGCGGCGCCATCCAGGTACTGCCGAACGGATTTCCGATCATCCTGGGCCCGGACCACCCGGTGACCGGCGCCTATCCGGTGGTCGGCGTGGTCGTCGAGGAGGACATCGACACCCTGGCGCAGGTCCGGCCCGGACAGTCCGTGCGGATGCACTGGTCGCGGCCGCGTCAGCACCCGTCCGCCCACTCGACCTGGTAGGCCGGAGGGTGCTTCGCAAGGTCCGCACCGCCCGCCTGATCCACACCTCCGATCTGGACGACGAGACCCGCCGCGCCGCTCATGAGCTGGTCATCGAGGCCTACGGGGACGCGTTCTCCGACGCCGACTGGCAGCACGCGCTCGGTGGCATGCACGCCCTGATCTGGCACCGCGGTGCCCTGATCGCCCACGGCGCGGTGATCCGGCGTCAGCTGCTCTACCGCGACCGGTCCCTGCGCTGCGGCTACGTCGAGGCCGTCGCCGTCCGGGAGGACCAGCGCGGGCGTGGGCTGGCCACCGCGGTGCTGAATGCCTGCGAACAGGTGATCCGCGGCGCCTTCGAGCTCGGTGCGCTCAGTTCAGCCGAGATCAGCCGCCGGCTCTACACCTCCCGGGGCTGGTTGCCGTGGCGCGGCCCGACCTCGGTGCTGTCCCCGACCGGGCTGGTCCGCACCCCGGATAAGGACGGCACGGTATTCGTGATGCCGGTCGAGCTGGACTTGGATACCACCGCTGAGCTGGCCTGCGACTGGCGCGACGGCAACGTCTGGTAGCCCAACTCCTCAAGGCTGGCCAGGGCGATTCGGGTGCTCATCTCGTGCTTGGACAGGGGGCGCAAGTGTTCCCATCCCTCGATCACCAGCATTGGACTCTCGTCTTGGCCGGTGAACTCCTCCAGGTAAGAACGAAGGGACTCACTTGTCGTGTGGTCAACGAGGGACACACGTGAGCTCAAGTGTAGGTGCACTGTCCGTGTGCCCTGCGGGAGCTGACCCAACTCCCGAATGACGTGGAACAGGTTGAAACACACCAGAGAACTATCCAGGTACAGGTGGTAAACGCCGTCCTCGAATTCCCGCTGCGACACCGGATTGCGAAAGAGACTCAGGAAGCGGCCGGCCAGACTCGGCTTGGCGGATTCCGTGCCGTTGCGCACCGTGTGCCACAGGCCCACCAACCACAGATTCAGTACCAATGCCGCGGCGACGCCGGCGAAAATACCGATGAGCAGGTCCGTCGTCACCGTCACGAACACAGTGATCGCGAAGACCACGAACTGTTCGGTTCCGACCCGTGCGGCATGGATCCAGACCGCGGGCTTACACAGTTTGTAACCGATGAACACCAGGACGGCGGCCAGCACCGCCAACGGGACCAGGTTGATCAGGTCGGTGAACAGCAGCACGAACACCAGCAGGAAGCAGGCGTTGTAGAAGTTGGCCCACTGGGTGCGGCCGCCGCCCATGATATTGGCCGTGCTCTTGACCATGCCGGGGATGATGGTCAAGCCACCGAGCGTGCTGGAGGCGATGTTAGACGCGCCCATGGCCAGTAGGGTCCGGTCCGGGTCGGAACGGCGGCGAAATGGATCGATTTTGTCCACGGCCGAGATCGTCGCCAAAGACTCGGTCCCGTCGATCAAGACCAGGGTGACCACCAGGTAGACCAGCGGCAGCCACAGCTCAGGATGGGCGAACACCGTTCCGAACTGGGGGAGGACAACCCCATCCGTGAGCGAACCGGGGACGTTGATCAGGTAGTGCTCGTCCAGCTTCAGGATGAACACGCTGGCGAGCGTGCCGGCGAAGAACACCCAGACCGGAGGCGGCATGACCTTCAGCAACCGCCCGGAAACCGCCGTGAGCACGAAAAGCCCCGCCAGGCAACCGATCCCCAGGCCGAAGACCTGAAGGTTCATCGCCCCGACTTGGCGGGGCACTTCGCCCAGGATCGCCCAGAATTCGCGGCCCTCGAACGCCACGCCCATAAACAGCGGGATCTGCTTGGCGATGATCATCAGGCCGATCGCGCACAGCATGCCCTGAATGGCCGCGGCCGGGAAGATGGCGCTCAGGCGGGCCACCTTCAACCTGGCAAGGATCACCTGCACCACGCCCGCCATGACGATGGCAACCAGAACCAGGGGGTATCCCACCGCAAGCAAGTCGGCTTCCGAGGCGCCGTCGCCCAATCGGACCTGCCCCAGCATGATCATGCCGGCGAACAGGGCCGGCGCCAGTCCCGCCGCCGGGCCGCTGATGGTCACATACGAGCCGCCCAAAAACGGCAGGACGAAACCGGCGATGATCGCCGACACAATTCCACAGATCGGCGGCGCTCCCGAGGTGATCGCGATTCCCATCGAGAACGGCAGCGAGATCATGGCCACCGTGAAACCCGACCGCAGATCGTAACGCCAGTGTTTGAGGCCGGCCAGGCCGTTGCGCGGCTTTTCGGTCGAAACGGTCAGGCTCTGTGACATGGGTCAGCTCTCTCGGCAGCGGCTTAAAGCCGTTGGCGCAAAGCACTGCCGGAACTCGTGCGGCGTGAATCCAACTCCATGACGGGAGGACGGAAATACGGGTGCGGGACGGACCACCGTATGATAGTCGTTACGGCGGCGGCTGCCACTTAAACGCGGTTACCGTGAAATCTGCACGGCAAGTGTGAACACCGAACGCCCGGCCGACACGACCGATTAACCCCGGCCCGGGCCGGTATCTTGGCCATCAGCGTCGATGCCAGCCGGGCAGGAACATCGGCGCTCCAGGACGCAGGGCTTAGGCACCGATGCCGCATTCCCAGAAAATTGGCAGCTGCATTCACAGCAGACTGGCAGCTCCTATTGCTTCCCGATAGTCGGAATCGGGATTGCGCCATCCGCAGGCAGCACATTTGACCTGCTGACCAGCCGGTTGTAGCCCCCGGTTCGGGCATCGGTGATCCGGTGGCGATGACGGCGTTGATCTCGGGCCAGCAGGTGCAGGCGGTGCCGGGTCAGGTGCGCATCCCCGTCCGCGTGATGGTGGACAGCAGCGTGCAAAATTCCTCCCTGGCGAGCCCCACCGACCGGATCTGCGCACTGGAGTCCTCATCGGCGATAGCGTTCCAGATCACAGCGAAACACTTGCGAGACAGCCGGTCTCGCGCCTCAGCTGTCGGCTCCGGTTACCTCATCCTGGCTCGACTTTGCGTCTACGCCGCCAGCCTTCCGTCTCGAACATGCCGCAGGCCAAAACGAGAAGCAGGACGTCACCACAACCTCATCCGAGCCGAGCTTCTTCCGGTCGCGGCCCTCACAGCAAATCAGTACCCTGCACGGGAGCTGTCGGCCAGCCTCGAGAAGTAATCTGGCCCGCTGGATACTGACTCGGGAGACCCAATGCTGTTTGAGTTCTGGCATAACTTCACGCACAACCTCTTCAAGCCACTGCTCCTCTTCTTCTACATGGGTTTCCTGATTCCCCTGCTGAAGATCCAGTTCGAGTTCCCCTACGTGCTGTATCAGGGTTTGACGCTGTACCTGCTGCTGGCGATCGGATGGCGCGGCGGTGAGGAGCTCGCCACCATCGACTCCTCGAGCATCGCCCAGGTCCTGGGCTTCATCGTGCTGGGGTTCGTCACCAACCTGATCATCGGATTCGTCGCCTATGGGCTGTTGACCCGGATGACGAAGATGCGACGAGTCGACCGGGCCACCGTGGCCGGCTATTACGGCTCGGATTCGGCCGGCACCTTCGCCACCTGCCTGGGCGTACTGGCCGCGTTGGACATCGCCTTCGACGCCTACATGCCGGTGATGCTGGCCATCATGGAGATCCCGGGCTGCATCGTGGCGCTGCTGCTGGTGGCGCGGTTGCGTGAGCGCGGGATGGATCCGGTGGGCAACATGCCCGACGAGCCGGGCTACAACCCGAAAGCTCGTCTCGAACTGGTCACCGCCGCCCAGGCGCAGCAGCCCCAGACCCGGCGTGAGCTCGAGGTCGAGGCGGAACTGGAGATCTCGCTGGAGAAGCGCGACCACCCAGATCCGGTCGAGGTGAACCCGACGGTGGCGACTGCTCCGGTCAGCGGAACGCTACTTCGTGAAGTCCTGCTCAACCCGGGGCTGTACCTGCTCTTCGGCGGAATCCTCATCGGCTTCATCGGCCGGCTGCAAGGCGCCTCGGTCATCGAGGACGGCGACCACGTCTTCGTCACGGCGTTCCAGGGCATGCTGTGCCTGTTCCTGCTCGAGATGGGCATGACGGCATCCCGCAAACTCAAGGATCTGCGGAGCGCGGGACGCGGCTTGATCGCGTTCGGATTACTGGCCCCGAATCTCTTTGCCGTAGCCGGAATTTTCATCATCCACACTTACTCGCAACTCACCGGGACCCACTTCGAGACGGGCAGCTACGTACTGTTCGCCGTGCTCTGCGGTGCGGCGTCGTATATCGCTGTCCCTGCGGTGCAACGGATTGCGATCCCAGAGGCCAGCCCGACGGTGCCGCTCGCCGCATCGCTGGGGCTGACGTTCTCCTACAACGTGACGATCGGCATTCCGCTCTATCTTCAGATCACTCATGCTGTCAACAGCTGGCTACCGGTCGGCTGACAACCTGACGAATTCGGCTGCGCGCACACGCAATAGGTGACGCGGCCCACACCGGCGAACCCCTCCAACGCTTTTACAGGTTCTACACCGCAAGCTGCCAGTTCGGATCGGTATGTTCTCACGGCGGCCCCTCGCGACGGATCAGCACGGCGACGGTGACCGGAGAGCACGAGGAGAGTTCAATGACGCCCACCCATCTCAGCGAATTCGACCCAGAGGACTGTGCGGCTTGGGAAAGCGGCAACAAGGTCGTCGCACGACGTAATCTGATCTGGTCGACGGCGACCATGCACGTCGCCTTCTCGATCTGGTCGCTGTGGTCGGTGGTCGTGCTGTTCATGCCCGAGTCGGTCTACGGCATCAAAGCGGGTGACAAGCTGCTGCTCGCGGCGGTCGCCACCCTGGTCGGTGCGTGTGCGCGGATTCCGTACGTGGCGGCCACCGCCAAATTCGGTGGTCGCGACTGGGCGGTGTCCTCATCGCTGATTCTGCTGATTCCCACCGTCGGTACGCTGTTGCTGCTGGTCAACCCCGGTCAACCGCTGTGGATGTACCTGGTGTGTGCGGCCCTGACCGGCCTCGGCGGCGGAAATTACGCAGCGTCGCTGGCCAACGTCGACGCGTTCTACCCGCAGCGCCTCAAGGGCGTCGCACTCGGGCTCTGCGGCGGTATCGGCAACCTCGGTGTGGCGGCGATCCAGCTGGTCGGACTGCTGGTGCTCTCCACCCTCGGCAACACCAAGCCTGAGCTGGTCTGCGGCGTCTACCTGGTGCTGCTCGCCCTGGTCGGAATCGGCGCCGCCCTGCGGATGGACAACCTCGACCACGGCGCGAAAGAGGTGGGCAGCATCCGGTCGATCCTGTCGATCCCGGACAGCTGGGTCGTCTCGCTGTTGTATTGCGCAGCCTTCGGTTCCTTCATCGGCTTCGCCTTCGCCTTCGCCCAGGTGCTGCACGTCACATTCGAGGAGACCGGCCACAGCCCCGCCGAAGCCTCGCTGTACGCCGCGCGAATCGCCTTCCTGGGACCGCTGTTGGGCGCCTTGTCGCGCATCTACGGGGGCCGGGTAGCGGACCGGCGCGGAGGCGGGCGGGTCACTTTCGTCGTCTTCGTCGGAATGATCCTGGCCGCCGCAGTACTGGCTGTCACCAGCACGATCGACGACCGCACCCCGGGCACGGTGACCTCGACCAGCATTGTGCTCTACATCACCGGATTCATCGCGCTGTTCATCCTGGCCGGGATGGGCAACGGTTCGGTGCTCAAGATGATCCCGTCGATCTTCGAGGCCCGCAGCCGGTCGCTGGACTGCCCTGAAGGCGAGCGCCGCCACTGGGCTCGTTCGCATTCCGGCGCATTGATCGGGTTCGCCACCGCGGTCGGCGCGCTCGGTGGGGTCGCCATCAACCTGACCTTGCGGCAGGCCTGGGCCGCCACGGGCAGCGAGACACCCGCCTTCTGGATCTTCCTCGCAACGTATTGCGCCGCAGCGGCATTGACCTGGGTGATGTACGTGCGCCGCCCGCCGCGGATGCGGCCCGGCACGAGCCCGCGGGCTCCGCGTGACACCCAGACGGTGCCGGTGTGACCGAAATCGCCACCGCACCGGGCAACGGGTTGGAAATCGTTCGGTAACACCGATGAAATCGGCTGCCGCTAAACCTTATACATGAGTACCGTTCAGGCGGCCGGTCATCTCATCACGATTGAGGACGGCCGGGTCTTCGTGGACGGGATGATCAAGCCGGTGTCGCCGGCCGGCCTGGCCACCCTGCGGGCGTTGGCGCACCGGCCCGGTGTCGTCGTGCCGCGCGAGGCGTTGCGGCGGGCATTACCGGGGCGCGACAGCAGCACACACGCGGTGGACACTGCGGTGCTTCGGCTGCGAACGGCGTTGGGCGACAGCCAGATCGTCGCCACCGTGGTCAAGCGGGGGTACCGGCTCGCGGTCGATGATCAAGCGGGGGCCGCATGATTCCCATCCTGGTCGCACACGGCACTCGCCGGCCCGAAGGTGTCGTCATGATCGGTGAACTCGCCGATCGGGTCGGCACATTACTGGCGCAGCCGGTGCGGGTGGCGTTCGTCGACGTGCTGGGCCCCACCCCGACCGAGGTTCTTTCCGCTGAAGCCGATACCGGCCGCCCAGCCGTCGTCGTGCCGGCCTTCCTGGCTCGCGGCTATCACGTCCGGGTCGATGTACCCACCCATGTGCTGGCCAGCGGCCACCCTGACGTCACGATGACGCCGAGTCTGGGGCCGGACCTGCGCGTGGCCGCTGTGGTCGCCGCGCGGCTGGTCGAATCGGGCTGGCGGACAGGAGACTCGGTGGTCCTTGCGGCGGCCGGTTCGTCGGACCCGACGGCGCGGGCCGACCTCGACCGGGCCGCCCGAATGCTGTCCGGGCTGCTGCGCGCGCACGTCGAGGTGGCGTTCGCCGCCACCGGCACGCCAGGCGTTCGTGACTCAGTGGCCGCCTTGCGCAGCCGGGGCGCGAGGCGGGTGGCGGTCGCCTCTTACCTGTTGGCAGACGGGCTGTTTCAGCGACGACTGCACGACGCCGGAGCGGATCTGGTCACCGAGCCACTGGGCGCCCACCCCCTCCTCGTCCGCGTCGTCGCCAACCGGTTCCTCACCGCACAGACTCGGCTTCCGTTGCGATCCGGATCCTTCGGCGGCGGCCGGTAACCCGGTTTTGAGACAGGTCTCACGCCGGCCTCGCCCGGCCGTGAGCAGAAGTTCACCGGAGGGACATCAGGTGCAGCTTTGCCGTAACGAATGATTCATACCGTGTCATCATGCCTTCACACGTCATCACCGATTGGGATCCCGAAGACACCGTGGCCTGGGCCGCCGGTAACGACAAGATCGCCCGGCGCAATCTGATCTGGTCGACCATCGCCGAACACGTCGGCTTCTCGATCTGGTCGATCTGGTCGGTGATGGTGCTGTTCATGCCCGAATCGGTGTACGGCTTCACCAGCGGTGACAAATTTCTGCTCGCGGCCACCGCTACCCTGGCCGGCGGCGGCCTGCGCATCCCGTACTCGATGGCCACCGCGACGTTCGGCGGCCGGAACTGGACCATCTTCTCCGCGCTGGTCCTGTTGATCCCGACGGTGTCGATGATGGTTCTGCTGGCTCACCCGGGTCTACCGCTGTGGCCGTATCTGGTGTGCGCGGTGCTGACCGGTCTCGGTGGCGGCAATTTTGCGGCGTCGATGACCAACGTGAACGCGTTCTACCCCAACCGGCTCAAGGGCTGGGCACTGGCGGTCAACGCCGGTGGCGGCAACCTCGGGGTGCCGCTGATTCAGCTGGTTGGCTTGGCGGTGCTGGCAACCGCAGGCAATCGCCAACCGCACTGGGTCTGCGCGATCTACCTGGTGTTCCTCGCGGTCACCGGGATCGGCGCGGCGCTGTTCATGGACAATCTCGCCAATCACAAGGTCGATCTGACCGCGATGCGCTCGATTCTACCTGCGGCCGACACGTGGATCATCGCGCTGCTCTACATCGGTACCTTCGGCTCATTCATCGGGTACTCGTTCGCTTTCGGTCAGGTGCTTCAGATCAGCTTCGTCGGCAGCGGCCAGAGTCCCGCGCAGGCCTCGCTGCACGCTGCTCAGATCGCCTTTCTCGGACCGCTATTGGGTTCGGTGGCGCGGATCATCGGCGGTCGTGTCGCCGACCGCATCGGCGGTGGCCGGGTCACCCTGGCCGCCTTCGGCGGGATGTTCGCCGCCGCCGGGCTGCTCGCCGGTGTCAGCTTCCTCAACGATCATCGCAGCGGTCCCACGAGCAGCGCCACCATGGTCGGCTTTGTCATCGGCTTCGTAGCGTTGTTCATCGTCTCGGGGATCGGCAATGGTTCGGTGTACAAGATGATCCCGTCGGTCTTCGAGGCCCGCAGTCACGCACTGGGTCTCAGCGAAAGCGAGCGCCAGCACTGGTCCCGGGCCATGTCGGGGGCCCTGATCGGATTCGCCGGTGCCATCGGCGCGTTCGGCGGGGTCGGTATCAATCTGGCGCTGCGCCAGTCGTATCTGTCCAGCGGCTCGGCAACGGCGGCATTCTGGATCTTCCTGGCCGGCTATGTCGTCGCCGCGGGCTTGACCTGGCTGAGGTATGTGCGCAGCCCGATCCTCACCGTGCAACCTGCCCGGGCCGCTCTGGCTCCGGCATAAAAAGGTGGCCACCGCCGCAGCGGGGATGCTCATGAGCCGGCTGAATCAAACGCCGCTGAGCGGCTACCGGGTTGCGGTGACCTCGTCGCGCCGTGCTGACGAGCTCTGCGCCATACTGCGCCGGCACGGCGCGACGGTCTGCGCCGCGCCGGCGATCGCGATGATCGATTTGACCGATGATGACGAACTACACCGGCGCACTGACGAATTGATCGCAGAGCCGCCTGACATTCTGGTTGTCACAACCGCAATCGGTTTCCGCGGCTGGATCGCCGCGGCCGAGGGCTGGGGGCTCGTCGACGAGCTGATCGAGGTATTGCGATCAGCCCGCATCGTGGCACGTGGGCCGAAGGCGGTCGGCGCCTTGCGTGCGGCCGGGCTGCCCGAGGAGTGGTCACCCCAATCCGAGTCGTCGTCGGCGGTGCTCGGCTACTTGATGCAGGAAAATATGATCGGTTGCCGGATCGCAGTCCAGCTGCACGGTTCCGCCAGCGGCTGTGATCCGATTCCGGAGCTACTAGGCCAACTCCGTTATGCGGGCGCCGATGTGGTGCCCATCAGGGTCTACCGGTGGCAGGCCGCCCGCCCGGGCGGAGAATTCGACCAGCTGACCACCGAGATCGCCCAGCGGCAATTCGACGCCGTCAGCTTCACATCAACAGCGGCCGTGCTGGCGACCCTGACGCGTGCCACCGAACTCGGTCTCTCTGACGAGTTGCTCGGGGCACTGCGATCGGATGTGCATGCCATGTGCGTTGGTCCGGTGACTGCCCGCCCGCTGGCGGTACTGGGCGTACCCACCTCGTCCCCCCGGCGAATGCGCTTGGGCGCGTTGGCCCGCCATATCGTCGACCAGCTACCCCGGTTGCGCACCCACACCGTATATACGGCCGGGCACCGAATCGAGATCCGTAGCAGTTGCGTGATGGTCGACGGGGAGGCCAAGTCGTTGTCCCCCGCCGGAATGGCGACCCTGCGGGCGCTGGCCCACCACCCCGGCAGGGTGGTTTCCCGCGATGATCTGCTGGATGCGCTGCCGGGCAACGGAAGTAACACTCACGCGGTGGAAACCGCGGTGCTGCGACTCCGAACCGCCCTGGGCGACAAGAACATTGTCGCCACCGTGGTCAAGCGCGGTTACCGGCTGGCAGTAGAGTCGACCGGCTGAGCCACGGCCCGGGGCGGTGGCGGTCCGGCCGCGCTAAGCGACGGCCAGTGCGGTGGACCCGGTGGAGCTGGAATGCCCGGGGGCGTCAGCGGTCCGGCCGACCTGCACGTAGCCGTCCACGATCCGGGTCGGGTACACCCGGACCGAGATGCGGGGGTCCTCCAGGCAGCTGCCGTCGTCGAAGGCGAACGCCTGCTTCTTCAGCGGTGAGATGACGGTCAGCCGGCCGCCGCGGTCACCGACGATCCCCCGCGACAGCACCGCCGCGTGGAAGAACGGGTCGACGTTGCACACCGCGTGCACCGAGCCGTCGTCGAGCCGAAACAGCGCGGCCTGCTTGCCGTTATCCAGCAGCACGCCCACGCCGAGGCCGGGAATCAGCTGGTCGTATCGGCAGGCGGTGGTCCATGCCTCAATGTTGTGAGCGGTGATCATGCTTCCTCCTCAATGCGCAGTACCGGGATGGGCAATGGGATCTTGCGGCCGTCGCGTTCGGTGAACGCGACGGTGGTGTCTTCGGCGTCGGGGGCGTTGACGAACGACACGAAGCGCGACAGTTTCTCCGGATCGTCGAGCACCCCCTTCCATTCGTCGGTGTAGTTGTCGACGTGGCGGGCCATCGCCGCCTCGAATTCAGAAGCGAGGCCCAATGAGTCATCGCAGACGACTTCGCGGACGTGGTCGAGCCCGTTGTCCATCGACTCGATCCACGGTGCGGTGCGCTGCAGCCGATCCGCAGTGCGGATGTAGAACATCAGGAATCGGTCGATGTAGCGGAACACGGTCTCGGTGTCGAGGTCGCCGGCCAGCAACTGGGCATGCTTGGGCGTCATGCCGCCGTTGCCGCCGACGTAGAGATTCCAGCCGAGTTCGGTGGCGATCACGCCGACGTCCTTGGCGCGCGCCTCGGCGCACTCCCGGGCGCAGCCGGACACCCCCATCTTGATTTTGTGCGGAGCGCGCAGCCCCCGGTAGCGCATCTCCAGGTCGATGGCCATCTTCACCGAGTCCTGCTGCCCGTAGCGGCACCAGTCGCTGCCCACACAGCTTTTCACGGTGCGCAGCGACTTTCCGTATGCCTGACCGGATTCCATGCCGGCGTCGACCAGTTTGCGCCAGATCTCGGGCAGCTGATCGACCCGGGCGCCGAACATGTCGATCCGCTGCCCGCCGGTGATCTTGGTGTACAGGCCGAACTCCTGGGCGATCTGGCCGATCAGGATCAGGTGCTCGGGCTTGATCTCCCCGCCGGGCACCCGGGGAACCACCGAGTAGCTGCCGTTGCGCTGAATGTTGGCCAGGAAGTGGTCGTTGGAGTCCTGCAGCGCGGCCTGCTCACCTTCCAGGATGTGCTCAGATCCGGTGGAGGCCAGGATGGAGGCGACGGTCGGTTTGCAGATGTCGCAGCCGTGTCCGGTGCCGAAGCGCTCCAGCAGCTCGGAGAACGTGCGGATTCCGGTGACCTGGATGATTTCGAAGAGCTCGGCGCGGGACTGGGCGAAGTGCTCGCACAACGACTTCGACTGTTCCACGCCCTCGGCGATCAGCAGTTCTTTGAGCAGCGGGATGCAGGAACCGCACGAGGTGCCGGCCTTGGTGCGGTCCTTGAGCGCCTGCACGTCATGGCAGCCATCAGCGATCGCGTCGCACAACTGTGTCTTGCTGACGTTGTTGCAGGAGCAGATCTGTGCCGCCCCGGGCAGCGCGCTGATGCCCAGCGAGGTCTTGGCGCCGTCACTTGGCGGCGCGATCAGGTGCAGCGGGTCGCCGGGCAACTCGGCGCCGACCATCGGGCGCAGCACACCGTAGGAGGATGCGTCACCGACGAGAATGCCGCCGAGCAGGGTCTTGGCGTTGTCGGAGAGCACCAGCTTGGCGTAGGTGCGCTTCACCGGGTCGTTGATCACCACCGACAGCGAGTTCTCGGTGGCGCCCATCGCATCCCCGAAGCTGGCCACGTCGACACCGAGCAGCTTCAGCTTGGTGGACATGTCGGCTTCACCGAACTCGGCGGCTCCCTCGAGCAACCGGTCGGCGACGACCTCGGCGCTGGTGTAGCCGGGTCCGACCAGGCCGTAGCAGCAGCCCTCGATGGCGGCCACCTCACCGATCGCATAGACGTCGGGATCGCTGGTCCGACAGGACAAGTCGGTCAGCACGCCGCCGCGCTCGGCGATCGCCAGGCCGGCCTCGCGGGCCAATTCGTCACGCGGACGCACTCCGGCGGCGAAGATCACCAGCCCGGCATCGATGTCGGTACCATCGGAGAGGCGCACTCGCAGACTGGGTGAGCCGTATTGGTGGGTGAGCTGTTCGATCGACTCGGTGCCCACCCCGACGTGCACCGCGATGCCCAGGTCGGAGATCATCCGGCTCAGCAGCATGCCACCGGCGTCGTCGAGCTGCTGTGGCATCAACCGCGGCGCCATCTCGACGATATGGGGCTGGATGCCGGAGCTACGAAGCGCATTCGCGGCTTCCAGCCCGAGCAGACCGCCGCCGATCACCACGCCGGCGCGAGTGTGGCCGGCTTCGAGCATGCACTGGATGTCGACCCGGATGCCGTCCAGGTCGTCCAAGGTCCGGTAGACATGGCACCCGGGTAGATCGTGGCCGGGAACCGGCGGAACGAACGCTCGGGATCCGGTCGCCAGCACCAGGGTGTCGTAGCCGTAGCGCTGCCCGTCCGCGGCGAGCACCGACTTGCCGGCCAGGTCGAGTTCGGCGACCCGGGAGCGCAGCAGCAACCGCACCTGGTCGTCGCCGGCGTAGTCGTTCCCGGGCAGCGCCAGCCGGGATCGATCCCAGCCTTCGGTGTACGACGTCAGTCCGACCCGGTCGTAGGCCGGATCGGATTCCTCGGCGAGCACGGTGATCCGCCAGTGCCCGCTGTCGGACCGGCTGCGCAGCGCCTCGACGAATCGGTGGCCCACCATGCCGTGTCCGACTACGACCAGTTCCCGAACGGGGTCGCCGGCGCGGGGGGTTTCGATCGGGGCCATGCGGATGAGATTAGAAAGCCGATATTGCCGCAGGATCGCCATGCGTTACAAGCGTGTGACGGTGTGCTCACGCGCATGTGACGTCGTTCACGGGGGCGCGAACTGTCGGTTTGTTCACCGTCGGCGAACACGGAACTTTAGCGTGGTCGACTCAAGTTCCACCTGGTGACGGGCCGGCGACCGACCGGTACGCAGCGATCGATCTTCAAGAAAGGTAGCGACACCATGAGCACCCTGACCCTGTGGCAACACCCCTTCGACACCGACCGGTGGGTACGCGACTTCTTCGGCCCGGCGACGGCCAGCGACTGGCGGGCACCGAGCGGGTTCAGCCCGGCCGCCGAGATCACCAAAGACGGCGACGACGCGGTGGTCCGGCTGGAGCTGCCCGGCATCGACGTGGACAAGGACGTGACGGTCGAACTCGACGGCGGCCGGCTGGTCGTCCGCGGCGAACGTCGCGATGAGCACGCCGAGACCGACGCCAAGACCAAGCGCACGCTGCGCGAGGTGCGCTACGGCGCCTTCCGCCGCTCGTTCGCGGTCCCGGCGCATGTCACCGGCGACGCCGTCACCGCGTCCTATGACGCCGGTGTGCTGACCCTCCGGGTAGCCGGCGTCTACGCGGGCAGCGAGCCGCGACGGATCGCCATCACGAAGTAGGCCGGTAATCGGCGAAGGCCCGGAAAACCCCCGCACACACCGTGTGTGGGGGTTTTTCGTGCGGCGAACACGCAACCATCGCAACGTGATCTGTCTCACGTTCCGTTCCGGATATGACTAGCATCGGGTGAACGTACTGTGATCCGTAACACCTGAGGAGGCACCGGTGTCTGGCACTAGTGAACTCGCCGAACTTCACGCCCTGATCGGGGACCTGCGGCGTTGCGTGCTGGGGCTGAAATCCCGGTTCGGCGACATACCCGGGATGCGCCGCATCGAACTGGACGCCGAGCGAATCCTCACCGACGTCGAACTCCTCGAATCCGACGCCGGCGAACTCGACCTGCAGCGCTGGGCCGCCGAACGCGCCCAGGACAAGATCACCATCCCCGACACCGAGTACGACAGCGAATTCTGGCGTGACGTCGACGACGAGGGCGTCGGCGGCCAAGGCAGGTACTGACACCATTGGGTGCTGCTTCACAGGGGCGCCCTCCGACGAATCCAGCCGAAGGGAACCCCTAGATGAGCGCACCCGCCGTGAACCGTCCCGGCACCGGCGTCTTCTCGGCGACTCGCGCACGAATCGCGAATCGCACCCTGCGTACCGACCGCTGGTGGTTGTCGCCGCTGCGGGTGAACCTGGGCCTCACCGCCTGGGTCATCTACGCAACCGTCCGGGCGTTCTGGGGCAGCGGGTACTGGGTGTCCGACTACCACTACCTGACGCCGTTCTACTCGCCGTGTATCTGGGAGTCGTGCGCGCCCGGCTCCAGTCACCTGGGGGTGTGGCTCCCGTTTGCGGCGCCGTGGTGGGTCCCGATGGGCATGCTGGTGCTGCCATTCCTGCTCGCCTTCCGACTGACCTGCTACTACTACCGCAAGGCCTACTACCGCGCCTACTGGCAGTCACCGACGGCCTGCGCCGTCCCCGAGCCGCGCGCTGGCTACACCGGCGAAACCCGCTTCCCGCTAATCCTGCAGAACAGCCACCGCTATTTCTTCTACGCCGCGCTCGCGATCACGGCGTTGAACACTTACGACGCGATCATGGCGTTTTATTCGGTGCACGCCAATAACGGCGCGGGCGGATTCGGCTTCGGCGTGGGCAACATCGTGCTGCTGGTCAACGTGGCGATGCTGTGGGCCTACACCGGCGGCTGCCATTCCTGCCGGCACATCTTCGGCGGCCGCCTGAATCACTTCTCCAAACACCCGGTGCGCTATTGGTTCTGGACGAAGATCAGCTGGTTCAACGGCCGGCACATGCAGTTCGCCTGGATCACGCTGGCCACCCTGGCATTCACCGACTTCTACGTCTGGATGGTCTCCAGCGGCGTCATCACCGACTTCCGATTCATCGGCTGAGTGCCGCAATCACACGAAGGGTAAGCGAGAATTCATGGATGAAGTCGAACGGCACTCCTACGACGTGGTCGTGATCGGTGCCGGCGGCGCTGGCCTGCGCGCGGTGATCGAAGCCCGCGAGCAGGGTCTGAGCGTGGCGGTGGTGTGCAAGTCGTTGTTCGGCAAGGCGCACACCGTGATGGCCGAAGGCGGCTGCGCCGCGTCGATGGGCAACGTCAACGCCAAGGACAACTGGCAGGTGCACTTCCGGGACACCATGCGCGGCGGAAAATTCCTGAACAACTGGCGAATGGCCGAGCTGCACGCCCGGGAGGCGCCGGAGCGGGTCTGGGAGCTGGAGACCTACGGCGCGTTGTTCGACCGCACCAAAGAGGGAAAGATCAGCCAGCGCAACTTCGGTGGTCACACCTACCCGCGGCTGGCCCACGTCGGCGACCGCACCGGTCTGGAGATGATCCGCACCATGCAGCAAAAGGTGGTCTCGCTGCAACAGGACGACCACGCGGAATTCGGTGACTACGAAGCCAAGATCAAGATCTTCCACGAGTGCACCATCACCGAATTGCTCAAAGATGAGGCCAGCGGCGCCATCTCGGGCGCGTTCGGCTATTGGCGGGAAAGCGGCAAGTTCGTCTTGTTCGAGGCGCCGGCGGTGGTGCTGGCCACCGGAGGCATCGGCAAGTCGTTCAAGGTGACCTCGAACTCCTGGGAATACACCGGCGACGGGCACGCCTTGGCGCTACGGGCCGGCGCGACGCTGATCAACATGGAGTTCGTCCAATTCCACCCGACCGGGATGGTCTGGCCCCCCAGCGTGAAAGGGATTCTGGTCACCGAGGGCGTGCGCGGCGACGGCGGGGTGCTCAAGAACTCCGACGGGACCCGGTTCATGTTCAACTACATCCCGCCGGTGTTCAAAGGCCAGTACGCCGAGACCGAGCAAGAGGCCGACCAGTGGCTCAAGGACAACGACTCGGCCCGGCGCACGCCCGACCTGCTGCCCCGCGACGAGGTGGCCCGCGCCATCAACTCCGAAGTCAAGGCCGGGCGCGGTTCGCCGCACGGCGGGGTGTTCCTCGACATCGCCTCGCGCCTGACATCTGAGGAGATCAAGCGCCGGCTGCCCTCGATGTACCACCAGTTCATGCAGCTCGCCGAGGTCGACATCACCAAGGACGCAATGGAAGTCGGCCCCACCTGTCACTACGTGATGGGCGGCATCGAGGTCGACCCGGATACCGGCGCTTCGGTGGTTCCCGGACTGTTCGCCGCCGGTGAATGCTCCGGCGGAATGCACGGATCCAACCGGCTGGGCGGCAACTCCCTGTCGGACCTGTTGGTCTTCGGCCGCCGCGCCGGCCTGGGCGCCGCGGAATACGTGCAGAAGCTGGACAGTAGGCCGGCCGTGGCGCCGGCGGCGCTGGACGCCGCAGCCAAGCTGGCGCTGGCGCCGTTGGACCGTAGCGGCGGGGCCGCGGAGAACCCGTACACCCTGCACGCCGACTTGCAGCAGTCGATGAACGACCTGGTCGGCATCATCCGCAACGCCGCCGAGCTCGAGCAGGCGCTCTCCCGGCTCGAGGAGTTCAAAGCCCGGTTCGCGGCCATCGCCGTCGACGGCGGCCGGCACTACAACCCCGGCTGGCATCTGGCCGTCGACCTGCGCAACATGCTGCTGGTCAGCGAGTGCGTGGCCAAGGCGGCGCTGCAACGCACCGAGAGTCGCGGCGGGCATACCCGCGACGACCACCCCGGCATGGACGCCAACTGGCGTAAGACGCTGCTGGTCTGCCGGGCCTCGGACGAGAGCGAGGTTCCTGACATCACCATCACCCCCGAGACCCGGTCCGGGATGCGCGAGGACCTGCTGGAACTGTTCGAGATCTCCGAGCTGGAGAAGTACTACACCGACGAAGAGCTGGCCCAACACCCGGGACGGAGAGCGTAATGACATACAACGCCCAGCTGCGGGTCTGGCGCGGTGACGTCGACGGCGGTGAGCTGCAGGACTTCGAAATCGAGGTCAACGAAGGCGAGGTGGTGCTCGACGTCATCCACCGGCTGCAGGCGACCCAGACCCCCGACCTGGCGGTGCGCTGGAACTGCAAGGCCGGCAAGTGCGGGTCGTGTTCGGCCGAGATCAACGGCTACCCGCGACTGCTGTGCATGACGCGGATGTCGACGTTCGACCCCGACCAGACCATCACCGTCACCCCGGTGCGGACCTTCCCGGTGATTCGGGATCTGGTCACCGATGTGTCCTACAACTACGAGAAGGCCCGCGAGATGCCGGCGTTCAAGCCGCCGGCGGATCTCAAGCCCGGCGAGTACCGGATGCAGCAGAAGGACGTGGAACGCTCCCAGGAATTCCGCAAGTGCATCGAGTGCTTCCTGTGCCAGAACGTCTGCCACGTCATCCGCGACCACGAGGAGAACAAGCCGCGGTTCGCCGGGCCGCGGATGTTCATCCGGCTGGCGGAGTTGGAAATGCACCCGCTGGATACCGCCGACCGCCGCGACTTCGCCCAGGACGAGGCCGGCCTGGGGCTGTGCAACATCACCAAGTGCTGCACCGAGGTCTGCCCGGAGCACATCACGATCACCGACAACGCCATCATTCCGATGAAGGAGCGGGTGGCCGGGAACCGCTACGACCCGGTCGTCTGGCTCGGCCGAAAGATCTTCCGCCGCAAGCCCGACTGAGCCGTGCAGACGACCACGCTGGGTCGAAGCGGCCTCGGAGTCTCACGCTTGGCGCTGGGCACCTGGGAGTTCAGCGGGGCGTGGGGCGGCGTCGACGAGGACGAGGCGATCGCGATCGTCCGTCGGGCCCGGGAGTTGGGTTCAACTTCTTCGACACCGCCCACGAGTACGGGTTCGGAACGGCCGAGCGCATTCTCGGCACCGCGCTGCGCCACGACCTGGACCACGCCCGCGACGAGGTGCTGATCGCCACCAAGGGCGGCTTGCGCGAGACCGACGACGGACCGGTCCGCGACGCACGGCCCGAATGGCTTCGTCACGACGTCGACACCAGCCTGGCCGCGCTGGGCCTCGATCGCATCGACCTCTATCAGGTGCACTGGCCCGACCCGGCCGTGCCGGCTGCCGAAACCGCCGGCGCGCTGGCCGATTTGGTGGCGACCGGAAAGATCCGCCACGTCGGGGTGTCGAATTAGGACGCCGAGCAGATCGCGGAGTTCTCGGCCACGTTGCCGGTGGAAACCGTCCAGCCGCCGTTCAACATGTTGCGCCGCGGACTGCAGGACACCTTGTTCCCCTACTGTCGGGAACACGACGTCGGCGTGCTGGTCTACGGTGCGCTGGCGCACGTCCTGCTGACCGGGGCCATCACCTCCGACAGCAGTCTCGCCGCCGACGACTGGCGGGCCCGAAGCGGAATCTTCAGCGGTGCCGACTTCGCTCGCAACCTGAAAGTCGTTGCGGGACTTCGATCCCTGGCGTCAGACCTAGGTGTCACGCTGAGCCAGCTCGCGTTGGCCTGGGCGTTGGCGCAGCCCGGGGTGACCGGTCGTGCTTGGCCCCGATCGCCTTCACCGTCGGGTTGTCGATCACCCGAACGATGATGTGCCGTTCGCCGAAGCCCAGCGGGCTGTGCGCCTCGGTGACGATGCGGTGCTGGGCGTGGAACCGGCGCAGCTCCTCCTGGTTAGGTCAAAGCGTGATACGCGACATTTACCGAGTCACGGTGAATTCAGCCACAATTCAAGTGGCGTCACTGCTACTGCGAAATCGGCCCGAGACCGCCCTCGCGCCGCAGCGTTGCGATGAATTCGTCGGCGATACCGGGTGCCGCGGCGATGATCGGGTCCGCGCTGTCGATCTCCGGGCCGGGCAGCACCACCCGCGCACCCGCCTCCGCCGCGATCAACGAACCCGCCGCGTAGTCCCACGGTTTGATCCCGTGCTCGTAATAGACGTCGAGGCGCCCGGCAGCCACCATGCACAGGTCCAGCGCCGCTGATCCGATCCGACGCACGTCGCGCACCATCGGCAGCAGTCGCGCCAGCAACTGGGCCTGCACTGCTCGGCGCCCGCGCGAATACCCGAACCCGGTACCCAGCAGGGCCACGGACAGCTCGGAGACGTCGTTGCAGCGCAGCGCGGCGGTGCCGGCCCGGTCGGTGACCTGGGCGCCCAGCCCGCTGGCCGCCGAGTAGATCCGGTCACCGGCCACGTCGGCGACCGCGCCGGCCACCGAGGTCCCACCGATCTGGGCGGCCACCGACACGGCGTAGGCGGGCACGTCATACATGAAGTTGACGGTCCCGTCGATCGGGTCGACCACCCAGGTGACGGCGCCGGGTTCTCGTCCCGAGACGTCGCCGGAGCCGCCGCCTTCTTCTCCGAGCACCGCATCGCCGGGCCGCAGCTGCGTCAGCCGGTCGCGGATGAAGCGCTCGGTCTCGGTGTCGACCACCGTCACCGGATCGGTCGGAGTGCTTTTGGTTTGGACCAGGTCGTGGGCCGAGCCGGCCCCTTCCGCACCGAACACCTCGGCGCGGCGCCGCTGCACGAACTCCGCCGCCTCGGCCACCAGCGTCTCGGCCGTGGACCGCAACTGCCCGGGGTCGCTACTGAGAGTCGCCATCTGCCCATAGCAACACATCCGCGCCGGGCATCGCATCTTCGGCGAAGCCGCCGGCGACGCCGATCCACCACCGTTCTAAATGGTCTAGCCTCCGAGCCGACGGAACCCGCTGCGGTGAAACACGATCGGCGCGACCTCCGGATCCACCGTCACGTCGCAGACCCGCAGCACCACGATGGTGTGGTCCCCGGCGGGAACCAACTGCTCAACTGAGCTGCCCAGCCACACCCCGGTGCCCTTGATGAACACCGCACCGTCGTTGCTCACCGTCTCCAGCCCGGCGAAGCGGTCACCGGTCTTGGCGGCCAGGGTGCGCGCCGCGATGTCATGAGCCTCGCCGAGCACACTGATGCCCAGCCGGGGCGCGTCCTTGAGCTTGGGCCACGTCGTGGAGGTGTTCTGCACGCAGAACGACACCAGCGGCGGCTCCAGCGACACCGGCACGAAGGTGCTGGCCGCCAGCCCGACCCGCACGCCGTCGACCTCGGCCGCAACAGCCACCACGCCGGACGGGAAATGGCCGAACGCCTCCCGCAGCGACGACGGGCTCAGATTGCTCGCGGAACTCACCTGGGCATTCACCGGAAACTCGTTCACCTCGTCGGATCGGGTCGCTGAAGAACCCTACCCGCCGCGCCGCCACCCCGGGGGGAGCGGTGCGTTCCCGCCGCTGACCTGGTGAGACCAACTGGTTGGTTAGTTACTTTGACGATGTAGCTCACACTGGCTTGCACTGTGGCCGCCAGGGGGTATATTTCAGGGCACGTTACTGGTGGGTAACTTAAGCCTAGTACCCAACCGCAGGTGGCATTCCATGAGGAGGAAGTAGTGAGCCACTACAAGAGCAATGTCCGTGACCAGCTCTTCAACCTGTTCGAGGTATTCGGCTTGGACCGGGTCTTCGGCCAGGGCGAATATTCCGACCTGGACGTCGACACCACTACCGAGATGCTCGGCGAGATGGTCCGCCTGGCCGAAGGCCCGATTGCTGACTCGTTCGTCGAGGGCGACCGCAACCCGCCGGTGTTCGACCCGGCCACCCACACGGTGACCCTTCCCGAGGCGTTCAAGAAGTCGGTGCGTGCCACTCTGGAAGGCGGCTGGGACAAGGTCGGCGTCGTCGACGAGCTCGGCGGCATGCCGATGCCCAAGGCGCTGATGTGGGCGCTGCACGAGCACATCCTCGGCGCCAACCCGGCGGTGTGGATGTACGCCGGCGGCACCGGTTTCGCCAACATCTTCTACCACGTGGCCACCGAAGAGCAGAAGAAGTGGGCCGTCATCGCCGCCGAGCGGGGCTGGGGCTCGACCATGGTGCTCACCGAGCCGGACGCCGGCTCGGACGTGGGCGCCGGCCGCACCAAGGCCGTCCAGCAGGAGGACGGCTCCTGGCACATCGACGGCGTCAAGCGGTTCATCACCTCTGCTGACTCCGACGACCTGTTCGAGAACATCTTCCACCTGGTGCTGGCCCGCCCCGAGGGCGCCAAGCCGGGCACCAAGGGCCTGTCCCTGTTCTTCGTGCCGAAGTTCCTGTTCGACTTCGAGACCGGCGAGCTCGGCGAGCGCAACGGCGTGTTCGTCACCAACGTCGAGCACAAGATGGGCCTGAAGGTCTCGGCGACCTGTGAGCTGACCTTCGGACAGCACGGGGTGCCGGCCAAGGGCTGGCTGGTCGGCGAGGTGCACAACGGCATCGCGCAGATGTTCGACGTGATCGAGCAGGCCCGGATGATGGTGGGCACCAAGGCCATCGCCACCCTGTCCACCGGTTACCTCAACGCCCTGGAGTACGCCAAGGAGCGGGTGCAGGGCGCCGACCTGACCCAGATGACCGACAAGGCCGCGCCGCGGGTGACGATCACCCACCACCCGGACGTCCGCCGGTCGCTGATGACCCAGAAGGCCTACGCCGAGGGTCTGCGCGCGCTGTACATCTACACCGCCACCTACCAGGACGCCGCGGTGGCAGAGGCCCTGCACGGGGTGGACGCCGAGCTGGCGGTCAAGGTCAACGACCTGATGCTGCCGATCGTCAAGGGCGTCGGCTCCGAGCAGGCGTACGCCAAGCTCACCGAGAGCCTGCAGACCCTGGGCGGCTCGGGCTTCCTGCAGGACTACCCGATCGAGCAGTACATCCGCGACGCCAAGATCGACTCGCTCTACGAGGGCACCACGGCGATTCAGGCGCAGGACTTCTTCTTCCGCAAGATCATCCGGGACAAGGGCCAGGCGCTGGCCCACGTCGCGGGCGAGATCGAGGTGTTCATCGCCAACGAGTCCGGCAACGGCCGGCTCAAGGCGGAGCGGGAGCTGCTGGCCACCGCGCTGGCCGACGTGCAGGGCATGGCGGCGACGCTGACCGGCTACCTGATGGCCGCGCAGGAAGACATCTCCAGCATCTACAAGGTCGGCCTGGGCTCGGTGCGCTTCCTGATGAGCGTGGGCGACCTGATGATCGGCTGGTTGCTGACCCGCCAGGCCGCGGTGGCCGTGCAAGCCCTGGACGCCGGAGACAGCACTCTCCAAGGCGCTGACCGGGCCTTCTACGAGGGCAAGATCGCGGTGGCGTCGTTCTTCACCAAGAACTTCCTGCCGCTGCTGACCAGCACCCGCTCGGTGATCGACGCCATCGACAACGACATCATGGAGCTCGACGAAGCGGCTTTCTAAGCGCTGACAACACCACAGACCGCGCAGGCCTCCGGGGCGATCCCCCGGGGGCCTGTTGCCATTGGCGCGCCCAGACGGGCGAGAAAGCGCGTGTCCTGATTAGTGGGATGTATGGCGTAGACGCCACCGGGGTCGGCGGCTGACACTGGGGGTGTGACACACAAGGTCGTCATCTTGGGCTATCCCGGCATCCAGGCGCTGGATGTGTTCGGGCCGTCGGAGGTGTTCGCCGGGGCATCGCTGGCCCTGCTGGGCGCCGGCCGCGGCGAGGACGGGTACGACGTCACGGTGGCCAGCGCCGGAGGCGAGCCGATCGCCACCAGCAGCGGACTGGTGCTGGCGACGAGCGCGCTGCCCGACCCCACCGATGCCGTCGACGCGGTGGTGCTGCCCGGCGGCAGCGGTGTGGATGCAGCTCGGGCCGACCCGGACGTGCTGGAGTGGATCCGCATCGCCTCGGCGCACAGCCGACGGGTGATCAGCGTGTGCACCGGGGCTTTTCTGGCCGCATCGGCGGGGCTGCTCGACGGGTGCCGAGCCACCACGCACTGGGCGTTCGCCGACGCACTGGCCCGGGAGTTTCCGGCGGTCAACGTCGACCCGGAGCCGATCTTCCTGCGGAGCTCGGAATCGGTGTGGACCGCAGCGGGTGTCACCTCCGGAATCGACCTGGCGCTGGCGCTGGTCGAAGACGATCACGGCACCGAGGTGGCCCAGACCGTGGCCCGCTGGTTGGTGCTGTACCTGCGCCGGCCGGGCGGGCAGACCCAGTTCGCGGCCCCGGTCTGGCTACCGAGGGCGCGCCGCGCGCCGATCCGCGACGTGCAACAACTCATCGAGTCCGAACCCGCTGGCCCGCACCGGATCTACGACCTGGCCGCCCGTGCCGCGATGAGTCCCCGGCACTTCACCCGGGTTTTCACCGACGAGGTCGGGCTCGCGCCGGGCGCCTACGTGGAGCGGGTGCGTACCGAGGCTGCGCGCCGACAGCTCGAAGAGACCGACGACACCGTCGTCGTGATCGCCGGCCGCTGCGGCTTTGGCACCGCGGAAACCTTGCGCCGCACCTTTATCCGTCGGCTCGGCATCTCCCCCGACCACTACCGCAAGACGTTCGCCTGACACCGGAAGGACAACCCATGCAAATCGCAATCGTGCTCTATCCCGGCTTCACCGCCCTGGATTTCATCGGCCCCTACGAGGTACTGCGCTGGCTGCCCGACGCCCAGGTACGGTTCGTCTGGCATGAGCCCGGCCCGATCACCGCCGATTCCGGTGTGCTCATCGTCGGAGCCACCCACTCCTTCGACGAAACCCCTTCTCCCGACGTCATTGTGGTGCCCGGCGGCATGACCACGACCGAGCACGCCCGCGACGAGAAACTGTTGGCGTGGGTGCGGCAAGCCCATACGACGGCGGCCTGGACGGCGTCGGTGTGCTCGGGGTCGATCATCCTGGCCGCCGCCGGGCTGCTGGCCGGTAAGCGGGCCACCTCACATTGGCTGGCGCTTCCCGCGCTGAAGGCGTTCGGCGTCACCCCGGTCGGTGACGAACGCATCGTGCACTCCGGTGACATCGTCACCTGCGCCGGGGTCTCGGCCGGCATCGACCTCGGGTTGTGGCTGGCCGGGCGGATCGGTGGCGAGGACCGCGCGAAGGTCATCCAGTTGTCAATGGAATACGACCCGCAACCGCCGTTCGACTCCGGTCATCTGTCCAAGGCGTCGGCGAAGACCAAAGCGGCGGCGACCGCGTTGATGGCCCGGGATCTGGCCAAGCCGGCGCAGTTGAAGGCCTCCGCGTTGCTGCTGTGGGACGCCGCAATCGGAGCGGCCCGAAGCCGGCGAGGCTAACCGGAGACGTTGGCCGCCGCTGGATCCCCTCAGTCCAGCGGCGAGCCAAGTCCAGGCTGCTCCGCGCTGACGCTGGGGGCAGACGACCACACGGAGCACGCCGTGCTGTGGACTACCCCGGGGTGACCCGGCACAAACGTGGGCTACGCCTCCAGAATCGCGGCCACGCCTTGGCCCCCGGCGGCGCAGATCGAGATCAGCGCACGCACCGGCTTGTTCTTCTTGGCGGCCTTGGCTTCGGCGATCTGCTTGGCCGCCTGCGCCACGATCCGCCCGCCGGTGGCCGCGAACGGGTGCCCGGAGGCCAGCGACGAGCCGTTGACGTTGAGCTTGGATCGGTCGATGGCGCCCAGCGCGGCGTCCAGTCCCAGCCGCTCCTTGCAGTATTCCTCGGACTCCCACGCCGCCAGGTGGCACAGCACCGTCGAGGCGAACGCCTCGTGGATCTCGTAGAAGTCGAAGTCCTGCAGGGCCAGACCGTTGCGGGCCAACAGCCGCGGCACCGCGTAGGTCGGGGCCATCAGCAGCCCGTCGGGCCCGTTGACGTAGTCGACGGCGGCGGTCTCGGAGTCGACGAAGTAGGCCAGCGGGGTCAGCTTGTGCGCGGCCGCCCACTCCTCGCTGGCCAGCAGCACCGTCGACGCGCCGTCGGTCAGCGGCGTGGAGTTGCCCGCGGTCATGGTGGCGTCGCCGGCCTTGGCGCCGAACACCGGCTTGAGGGTGGCCAGCTTCTCGGGGCTCGACTCGGGCCGCAGGTTGTTGTCGCGGTAGAGGCCCTGGAACGGGGTGACCAGGTCGTCGAAGAAGCCGCGATCGTAGGCGGCGGCCATGTTGCGGTGGCTTGCGGCGGCCAGCTGGTCCTGGTCGACCCGCTTGATCCCCATCTTCTTGGTGGTGATCGCCTGGTGCTCGCCCATGGAAAGACCGGTGCGGTTCTCTTTGTTGGCCGGGATCTCCACCCCCAGGGTGGCCGGCAGCTTGCCGATCAGCTTGAGCCGCTGCATGTTCGACTTGGACCGACGCAATGCCAGCAGGGTGCGGCGCAGTTCGTTGCCGACCTCCAGGGGCGCGTCGGAGGTGGTGTCCACCCCGCCCGCGGCGGCCACCTCGTAGCGACCGGCGGCGATACCGTCGGCTGCGCAGATCGCCGCCTGCAGGCCGGTGCCGCAGGCCTGCTGCAGGTCGAAGGCGGGCGTGTAAGGCGACAGCGCCGAGCCGAGCACGCATTCCCGGATCAGGTTGAAGTCACGGCTGTGCTTGAGCACCGCGCCGCCGATCACCGCGTCCAGCTTCTCGCCGGCCAGCCCGAACCGGTCGACCAGGCCGCCGAGCGCCGCGGTGAACATATCCTGGTTGGACGCGCTGGCGTAGGCGCCGTCGGAGCGTGCGAAGGGGATGCGATTGCCACCGAGGACGGCGACGCGACGTCGCGCGCCGGTGTCGGCGGGTGTGGGCTTAGCAGCAGATCCAGATGCCACGATCTCTCCGTCTACTGGGGCGCCCCGCACTGCCGGGGCGGTTGGACTAATACTACCCAGTATTCTTACTCTGGAGTAAGTTCGTTGTCGACACCGTCGCCTGCACCAGGCACACGTCCCCACACGGAAGGCAACTCAAGTGGCCCCCAAGCTTCCCTCGGACCTGTTGTCCCAGATCATGAACTCCGGCCCCGGGTCGTTCCTGTCCAAGCAACTCGGCGTTCCGCAAGCCGAGACGCTGCGCCGCTACCGGGTCGGCGAGCCGCCGCTGGCCGGACCGCTGCTGATCGGCGGCGAAGGCCGGGTTGCGGAGCCGCTGCGCGCCGCACTCGCCGGCGACTACGAGGTCGTCGGCGACAACCTCGGCGGCCGGTGGGCCGACTCGTTCGGCGGGCTGGTCTTCGACGCCACCGGCATCACCTCGCCGGCCGGGCTGACCGGGCTGCACGAGTTCTTCACCCCGCTGCTGCGCAACGTGGGCCGTTGCGGCCGGCTCGTCGTGGTCGGCACCACCCCGGATCAGATCGACGGCGTCGACGAGCGGATCGCCCAGCGAGCGCTGGAGGGCTTCACCCGCTCGCTGGGCAAGGAGCTGCAGCGCGGCGCCACCGCGCAGCTGGTGTACCTGTCGCCGGACGCCAAGCCCGGGGCCACCGGTCTGGAATCGACTATGCGGTTCATCTTGTCGGCCCGCTCGGCTTACGTCGACGGCCAGGTGTTCTACGTCGGCGCCGACGACGCCACCGCGCCCGCCGACTGGGACCGCCCACTGGAGGGCAAGGTGGCCGTCATCACCGGCGCCGCGCGCGGCATCGGAGCCACCATCGCCGAGGTGTTCGCCCGCGACGGTGCCAAGGTGGTGGCGATCGACGTGCCGCAGGCGGCCGAAGCGCTGGAGAAGACGGCCGCCCGGGTGGGCGGCACCGCGCTGGCCCTGGACGTCACCGCCGACGACGCGGTCGATCAGATCACCGCCCATCTCAAAGAGCACTATGGCGGCAAGGCCGACATCCTGGTCAACAACGCCGGCATCACCCGTGACAAGCTGCTGGCCAACATGGACGACGCCCGGTGGAACTCAGTGCTGGCGGTCAACCTGCTTGCCCCGCAACGGCTTACCGAGGGACTGGTGGCCAATGGCAGCATCGGCGACGGCGGCCGGGTGATCGGCCTGTCGTCGATGGCCGGCATCGCCGGCAACCGCGGCCAGACGAACTATGCGGCCACCAAGGCCGGCATGATCGGGCTGACCGACGCGCTGGCGCCGGTGCTGGCGCCCAAGGGCATCACGATCAACGCCGTCGCTCCCGGCTTTATCGAGACCGAGATGACCGCGGC
Source organism: Mycolicibacter sinensis (assembly GCF_001667375.1). Taxonomy (GTDB): domain Bacteria; phylum Actinomycetota; class Actinomycetes; order Mycobacteriales; family Mycobacteriaceae; genus Mycobacterium; species Mycobacterium sinense_A. The sequence goes on from NZ_LZIN01000105.1 coordinate 101,270, forward strand.
GATCCCGCTGGCCACCCGCGAGGTCGGCCGCCGGCTCAACTCACTGTTCCAGGGCGGCCAGCCCGTCGACGTCGCCGAGCTGATCGGCTATTTCGCCAGCCCGGCGTCGAACGCCGTGACCGGCAACACGATCCGGGTCTGCGGCCAGGCCATGCTGGGGGCATGACATGACTCAACCAAGTGGCACCAGGAACATGTTGCGGGCGGTCGCCGGGGCGCTGCCATTCGTGCCGCGCGCCGGCACCGTGCCGGACCGCACGCTGCAGGTCGACGAGCTGGCCATCGACCCCGGCCACGTCGCCGAATACGCCGCGGTGACCGGACTGCGCTACGGAGATCAGGTGCCGCTGACCTACCCGTTCGCTTTGACCTTCCCGACAGTGATGGAGCTGGCCACCGGCTTCGATTTCCCGTTCGCCGCAATGGGTTCGGTGCACACCGAGAACCGGATCGTCCGGCACCGCCCGATCACTGTCACCGACACCGTCGGGTTCAGTGTGCACGCGGAGAACCTGCGCGAGCATCGCAAGGGTTTGCTGGTCGACATCGTCACCGACATCAACGTCGGAAACGACCCGGCCTGGCATCAGGTGACGACGTTCCTGCACCAGCAGCGCACCAGCCTGTCCGACGAGCCGAAGCCGCCCCCGGCCAAACAGCCCAAGTTGGGCCCGCCCAATGCGGTGCTGCGGGTCACGCCGGGCCAGATCCGGCGCTACGCCTCGGCCGGTGGCGACCACAACCCCATCCACACCAGTTCGATCGGCGCCAAGCTGTTCGGCTTCCCGACCGCGATCGCCCACGGAATGTTCTCCGCGGCAGCGGTTCTGGCCAACATCGAAGGGGCCCTGCCGGACGCGGCGGAGTACTCGGTGAAGTTCGGCAAGCCGATGCTGCTGCCGGCCAGCCCGGGTCTCTATGTCGACCGGGTCGAGGGCGGCTGGGATCTGGCGCTGCGCAACGTCGCCAAGGGCTATCCGTATCTGACCGGCGCGGTGCGGGCGCTCTAGCCCGCCGCGGCGCTCTCGACGCCCTCGCGTCCGCCCGGAGCCTCTTTGAGGCCGCGCCAGAATAGGTCGATCATCAGCTGGCCCGCCTCGTCGACGTCGGTGTCGCCGGTGCTGACCCGGCTGGCGATCGCCTCGCCGGCGCCCACCAGCGCCACCGCCATCAGCTCGAAGTCGACGCCGGGCTCGGGGTTGCGGGTCCCGGCGCGCAACAGCCGGCCGACCAGCTCCACGATCCGCTCGCGACCCTCGCGCACGGTATGAGCGAACGCCTGCGAACTGGTGGCCTGGGCATACATCACGATCCACGACGCCCGGTTGGCGTCGATGTAGTGCAGGAACGACCGAACCGCGTTCCGTAGCAGGTCTTTCGGGGGTTGCTGGAAGTCGATAGCGGTGCGCACCGCCTCGACGAAGCGCTGCAGCTCGCGGTCCAGACACGCCCCGAACAGCTCCTCCTTGGAGCCGTAGTACAGATACAGCATCGGCTTGGAGATCTGCGCGGCCGCCGCGATCGAGTCCATCGAGGTCTCGTGGTAGCCGTTGATCGAGAACATCTGCACCGCGGCGTCGAGCATCTGCTGTTCCCGCACGGCGCGTGGTAACCGCTTACTGCCAGCTGCCATCGACTCGGAATCCTTCCGCATTCTGCCCGACGCCCGATCTTACCGAAGAGTAACTTCAACGATCGGTCGCGGCGGCGAGATCACCGTTGGCAGTGGGTCCCGGGCTTTTTGACCGCGGCGACCCGCGCCAGCGAGGCGTCGATGGACTCCTGCTTCAGTTCGCCGGCGGCCACCGCCTGTTCCAGCCGGTCCAGCACCGCCGGTACCTCGTCGGTGGTGACCCACAGCGCGATGTCGACACCGGCCTGCAGGCTGCGCAGCACCGCCTCGGCGACGCCGTAGTGCTCGGTGATGGCGGCCATCGACGACAGGTCGTCGGTGAACACCAGCCCGGAGAATGCCGGGCCGTGATAATCGGTGCCGGTGCGCAGCAGGGTGACCGCGGCCGGGCTCAGGCTGGCGGGGTCCTCGGTGAGGCCGGGCACCTCCAGGTGGCCCAGCATCACAGCCACCGGTTCCTGGGTGACCAGCGTGCGGTACGGCACCAGGTCGTTGTCCTGCAGCTGCGCCAACGGCGGCGTGGCCACCGCGCCGGCGGTGTGCGAGTCACCGGAGCCGTGGCCGTGACCCGGGAAGTGCTTGAGCACCGGCAACAGCCCGGCATCACGCAGCCCCTGGGCGTACGCCCCGGCGTACTCGGTGACCTTGGCCGGATTCGACCCGAACGAGCGGTCCCCGATCACCGTCTCGTCGTCGGTGCCGGCGTCCACCACGTCGACCACGGGCGCGAAGTCGACGGTGATGCCCAGCTCGGCCATCTTGCGTCCCCGCTCGGCCGCCAGCTCGCGTACCTGCGCGACGGTGCGCGTGGCGGCCAGTTCCTTCGCCGACGGCGAGGCCCCGATCAGCTTCGACAGCCGCGAGACCCGGCCGCCTTCCTCATCGACGCTGACCGCCAGCGGCAGCAGCGCGTCGGTACCGGCGAACTCCTTGAGCGAACCGTCGGTCAGGATGGACAACTCGGTCCAGCTGCCGATGAAGATGCCGCCGACATGGTGATCGGTCACCACCGCCCGCGCGTCGGCTGCATCGCGGACCCCGACCATCACCAGCTGCGCCAACTTGTCGCGGAGTGGCAGTGCCGCCAGCTGCTCGCAGACCGGATCGACCGGTGCTGCGGCAGCCGTCGTGGCGCCAGATGACTCCGCTTCCGATGACGGTTCGGAGGGCTGGGTGCGCGAGCAGGACGTCACCAGGGCCGGCAGCATCACGGCCGCCAGCAGCAGGCCGGGCAGGTGGCGAGTCAGCGATCCAGGCATCGGACCATGCTGTCACGACCGGAAAAGCCGGGCTCATGCGGCGGTCCCAGCTTCACCCCTCCCTCGTCGAGCCTCGCTGAACCGCCGGGCACGCAAGGCCCGCATGCTAGGTTGGCGGTCGGGGCCAGCGGGGTTTGACGGTGCCCCGAGATCACGTCGCGAGACTGCGGAAGGAACCAAAGCATGCCTCGATTCGTGGTGCCGGCGGCCATCAGCATCGTCGTCGGGGTGTTGCTCGGTGCGGCGGCTGTTTTCGGGGTCACCTTGATGGTGCAGCAAGACACCAAGCCGCAGATCGCCGGAGGCGACCCGGCGTCTTCGGTGCTGAACAGGGTGGAATACGGCAACCGCGGCTGACCTGCGGACGCCGCCGGCTTCCGGCCGTTCGCAGGCGGAGTCGCAGGATGTGACACCGTTGTCCCGGCGCTGGCTGTGGCTGGTCGGCACACTCTCGTTGGCCTGCAGCTTCATCCAGGCACCCGGACGGATCTCCCCCGACACCAAACTCGACCTGACCGCTGCTCCACTGCGGTTTCTGGCCCGCGCCGTCAACCTGTGGAGCAGCGAACTGCCGTTCGGCCAGGTGCAGAACCAGGCATACGGTTACCTGTTTCCGCACGGCGCCTTCTTCCTGCTCGGCGATTTGGTGGGGCTGCCCGGCTGGATCATCCAGCGACTGTGGTGGGCCCTGCTGCTCACGGTCGGATTCTGGGGCCTGCTGCGGGTCGCCGAGACGTTGCGGATCGGAACTCCGACGGCGCGGCTGATCGGCGCCGCGGCCTTCGCGCTGTCGCCGCGGGTGTTGACCACCCTGGGCTCGATCTCCTCGGAAACGCTGCCGATGATGCTGGCGCCGTGGGTGCTGCTGCCCGTCATCCGGGCGCTGGGCGCCGAAACCCCCGCGCGCCCGGTGCGAATGCTGGCCGGCCAGGCCGGGGTGGCGGTCGCCCTGATGGGCGCCGTCAACGCCGTCGCAACGCTGGCGGGCTGCCTCCCGGCGATCCTCTGGTGGCTGTGTCATCGCCCAACCCGGCGCTGGTGGTCCTTCACCGGCTGGTGGCTACTGGCCCTGGCGCTGGCCGTGACGTGGTGGGTGGTGGCCCTGGTGCTGCTAGGCCGGGTCAGTCCGCCGTTCCTGGACTTCATCGAATCCGCCGGTGTGACGACCCGGTGGACGTCGCTGACCGAGATGCTGCGCGGCACGCACAGCTGGACGCCGTTCGTCGCGCCGAACGCCACCGCGGGCGCGCCGCTGGTCACCCGTCCGGTGATGATCCTGGGCACCTGCCTGGTGGCCGCCGGCGGGCTCGCCGGCCTGACCGGCATGCTGCGCCGGCGGCTTCCCGGCGCCGGGCGGCTGGTGGCCATGCTGCTCATCGGGGTGACACTGCTGGCCCTCGGCTATGCGGGCAGCCTGGGTTCGCCGCTGGCGCCTCTGGTGCAGGCGTTCCTCGACGGCGCCGGCGCCCCGCTGCGCAACGTGCACAAGCTCGAGTCGGTGATCCGGATCCCCCTGGTGCTGGGGCTCACCTACCTGTTGGGCCGCATCCCACTGCCGGGCAGCGCCCCGGCGCCGGTGTGGCGGCGCGCTTACGTGCACCCCGAGCACCACAAGGCCGCAGCGGTCGGGCTGGTGCTCCTGACGGCGCTGATGGTCAGCACGTCGCTGGCCTGGACCGGCCGGCTCACCCCGCCGGGGACGTTTTCCGCGCTGCCCCAGTACTGGCGCGACGCCGCCGCCTGGCTCGACGAACACAACAATGGCGGCCCTACTCCGGGACGGGTGCTGGTGGCGCCGGGGGCGCCGTTCGCCACCCAGACCTGGGGCAGCAGTCACGACGAACCCCTGCAGGTGCTCGACGCGGGTCCGTGGGGGGTGCGGGACTCGATTCCGCTGACCCCACCGCAGACCATCCGGGCACTGGACTCGGTGCAGCGCCTGTTCGCCGCCGGCCGCCCCTCAGCTGGACTGGCCGACACCCTTGCCCGCCAAGGCATCTCGTATCTGGTAGTACGTAACGACTTGGACCCCGACACCTCGCGGTCGGCCCGGCCGCTGCTGGTGCACCGCGCCGTCGACGGCTCTCCGGGATTGCACCGGGTGGCGCAGTTCGGCGAGCCGGTCGGGTCGGGCACGGTGCCGGGATTCGTCTCCGACAGCGGCCTGCGCCCGGCCTATCCGGCGATCGAGATCTACCGGGTCGGCGACGCCGGCGCCAATCCGGGCGCGCCGTATCTGGCCGAGCTCGATGCGATGCCGCGGGTCGCCGGGGGCCCGGAGGTGCTGTTGCGACTGGACGAACACCGTCGGTTGCGCGGCGAGCCGGTGCTGGGCCCGGTGCTGCTGACCGCTGATGCCCGCCGCGCCGATCTGGGGCCGCCGCGCCATGTCGGAGTCACCGTCACCGATACGCCGTTGGCGCGCGAAACCGACTACGGCCGGGTCGATGACCACTCATCGACGATCCGGGCCGCCGGCGACGCCCGCCACACCCACAGCCGGGTCCCGGACTATCCGGCGCCCGGGGCCGCCACCGTCTTCGGCGGTTGGGTCGGCGGGCGACTCACCGCGTCGAGTTCCTCCTCGGACGCCACCACCCTGCCCGACGTCGCACCGTCGACGTCGCCGGCCGCCGCCATCGACGGCGACTCGGGCACCGCCTGGGTGTCCAACGCTTTGCAGTCCGCGGTCGGTCAGTGGCTGCAGGTGGACTTCGATCGTCCGTTGACCAACGGCACCATCACCGTGACGCCCAGCGCGACGGCCGTCGGCGCGCAGGTGCGGAGGATCCAGATCTCGACCGTCAACGGCACCACCACGCTGCGGTTCGACCGCGCCGGCGAGCCGCTGACCGCCGCGCTGCCCTACGGTGAGACGCCCTGGGTGCGCATCACGGCCTCCGGCACCGACGACGGATCGCGCGGCGTGCAGTTCGGTATCACCGACTTGTCGGTCACCCAGTACGACGCTTCGGGTTTCGCGCATCCGGTCGACCTGCGCCATACCGCGCTGGTGCCGGCCCCGCCGGCGGGCGCACACGTGGCGCAGTGGGATCTGGGTGCCGGCCTGCCCGGCCGGACCGGGTGCGCGGCGACCGCCGACACCGTCCGCTGCGCGGCCTCGATGATGCTGGAGCCCGAGGAACCCGCCACCTTCAGCCGCACCCTGAACGTGCCGCGGCCGATATCGGTGACCCCGACGGTCTGGGTGCGGCCACGCCAGGGGCCCAATCTGGTCGACCTGATCGCTGAGCCCGGCACCACCCGCGCCCATGGCGACGCCGACGTGCTCGACGTGCTCGGATCGGCCTACGCCGCCGCAGACGGTGATCCGCGCACCTCCTGGACCGCGTCGCAGCGGGTGGTCGCCCACCGCTCTCCGCCGACACTGACCCTGACCCTGCCGCGGCCGGTCCAGGTGACCGGATTGCAGTTCGCCGCCAGCAGGTCGCCGCTGCCGGCCCGGCCCACCATGGTGGCCATCGATCTCGGCTCCGGCCCGCAGATCCGGGAACTGGACGACTCCGACGACCAGCGCGTGGCGCTGCAGCCGCGGGTCACCGACACCGTCAGCATCAGTCTGCTGAACTGGGAGGACGTGATCGACCGCACGGCGATCGGCTTCGACCAGCTCAAACCGCCGGGGCTGGCCGAAGTCAGCGTGCTCGGCGCCGACGGCCGTCCGGTCGCCCCCACCGACCCGTCGCGCAACCGGTCGCGCCGGGTCAGCCTGGGCTGCGGCCACGGCCCGATCATCGCGATCGCCGGCCGATTCGTCCACACCTCGATCACGACCACCGTGGGTGCCCTGCTCGATGACCAACCGGTGCCGGCACACCCCTGCGACAAACAGCCGATCGCCTTGCCGCCCGGCGAACAGGAGTTGCTGATCAGTCCGGGTTCGGCGTTCGTCGTCGACAGCGCGACGCTGTCCGGGCCGACGGCGGCGCACAGTCTGACCGGATCCACGACAACACCCGCCGACATCGGCACCTGGGATGCGGCCCGTCGGGAGGTGACGGTGCCCGGCGCGGCGACGCCGCGGGTGCTGGTCGTCCCGGAGAGCATCAACGGCGGCTGGGTGGCGCGCACGGCGGACGGCACCCGGCTGGTTCCGGTGGCGGTCAACGGGTGGCAGCAGGGCTGGGTGGTGCCGGCCGGTACCGACGGCACGCTCACGCTGGCGTACGGGCCCAACCGGATGTATCGCCTGGGGATGGCCGGCGGTCTGGCCCTCTTGCCGCTGCTGGCGCTGCTGGCCTGGTGGCCGGCGCGCCGACGGCGTGAATCCGGTCCACCGGCGCAGCCCTGGCAACCCGGCCGCGGGGCGGCGGTGGTGGCGGCGTTGACGGTCGGCGTGCTGATCGCCGGGACCGCCGGAGCCGCGGTGTTCGGGGCGGCGCTGGCCCTGATGTTCGCGCTGCGGCATCGCCGGCGCGCCTTCGATGCGGCCCGGCTCGGGTTGAGTGCCGGCGGGTTGATCGTGGCCGGTGCGGTGTTGTGCCGGCATCCGTGGCGGTCGGTCGACGGCTATGCCGGCCATTCCGCGGGGGTGCAGCTGGCGGCGTTGGTCTCGGTTGCGGCGCTGGTCGCGACGGCGGTGGTCGTAGGCGGTGGTCGAGATAACCTCGGCCCCAACAGCACCATTGGCACCGCCAACTCGGCATAGTGAGCTGTTCGAATCGGGTATCGGAAGCGATATCAGTGGGCACGAAGCTCCAGCGATAGCGCCGGCGCTATCCGATTCGTACGCGTCTACCCAGTCCAGCCATGGGGCCACTGGGCCTGCCGGGGCCCTACGGGGCGGCTTCGAGCTTCTCGATCTGGGTGTTGAACAGCTTCACCAGTGCCTCGGCGTTGGCGGCATCGTCGTCGGCGTCGTCGTTGCCGGTCCGCAACCCGATGTCGTTGCTGGTGGCGACGACGAGCACCCCGCGGTAGTAACCGGAGATCGTGGAAGCGGTGATCGCGATCGGCAGCCGGATGGCGGCCTTGCTGGAGCTCGTGATCACCGTCGCGACCGCCCAGGGCGGCACCCCCTCGGCATCGAGCGGGCTGAGCTGAATATCGGTGGTGACGCTGCGCCCACCGGCCTCGAAGGTCTGCCGGAACGACTGACACTTGTCCACAAAGGCCTTGAGGTTCGGGCGATCTGGCGTCAGCGCCAGGCGCACCCTCATCGAGTGCAGACCACCGGGTTGCAGCTTGGCCAACGTGGCCGTCGCCGTCTGGGTGGCCGACGTGGGACTGGAGTAAAAGTCAGCGCATTCCGGCGGGTCGACGGTCAGATTCGGCATCTCCGAAGGAGCGTCACCGGCGTCGTTGACCCCGCTGATCCATTTGCCGCCCGAAGGGTCCGGGAAGGATGCGCGGTCGACCAGCATGTCCGACGTCAGCTCGGTGATGTCGGGCTTGCGCGACGGCTTCTCCTCGGCGGTGAGGCGACCGCCGAAGCTCAGCACCAGCCCGACGACCACCACGAGGGCCACTGCGGCCGCGGCCAGCGAAAGCCACAGCACTTTGCGCGGCCGGTGCTCGGGCATCGGCATCGGCCACGGCGCCCCGTACGGCGGGTAAGGCACCGGAGTCGTGTCGTCGACCCACAGCTGCCAACCCGGCGGCGGGGGCGGCCACGACGGATCCGGCGCCCAGTTGGCGTCCGGCGCCCAGCCGGGCGGCGCAGGCGGCCAGTTGGGCGGGGGGTTGAAACGCATCCGGTGACTCCCGTGTCGACGTACTGATTCTGGCTCGTGGCGAGCCTACGCGGTTCGGGGGTGGCAGGCTGGACCTGCACACGCCACACCGCAGCGCTCGAAGGAGGCCCGCGTGCCCGCAATTGCCACCACCAACCCGGCGACCGGGGAGACGGTCAAGACGTTCACCGCAGCCACCGAGGCGCAGATCGAGGCCGCGATCGCTCGCGCCGCGGCCCGCTTCACCGACTACCGTCGTACCGATTTCGCCCAGCGCGCTCGGTGGACGCACGCGGCCGCCGACCTGCTGGAGGCCGAAGCCGACGAGGTTGCCGCGATGATGACCCTCGAGATGGGCAAGACGCTGGCCTCCGCCAAGGCCGAAGCACTCAAGTGCGTCAAGGGCTTCCGGTTCTACGCCGACCACAGTGCGGCGTTGTTGGCCGACGAGCCCGCCGACGCCTCGTCGGTCAACGCGTCGAAGGCGTTCGCGCGCTACCAGCCGCTCGGGGTGGTGCTGGCGGTGATGCCGTGGAATTTCCCGCTCTGGCAGGCGGTGCGGTTCGCTGCGCCGGCCCTGATGGCCGGCAACGTCGGCCTGCTCAAACATGCCTCCAATGTGCCGCAGACCGCGCTGTACCTGGCGGACCTGTTGTCGCGCGCCGGTTTTCCCGACGGCTGTTTCCAGACCCTGTTGATCGGATCGGGCGCTGTCGAGCGAGTGCTGCGCGACCCGCGGGTGGCCGCGGCAACCCTGACCGGAAGCGAGCCGGCCGGGCGGTCGGTGGCGGCCATCGCCGGCGACGAGGTCAAACACACCGTGCTGGAACTGGGCGGGAGCGACCCCTTCATCGTGATGCCGTCGGCCGATCTGGAAGCCGCGGTAACCACCGCGGTCAAGGCCCGGGTACAGAACAACGGCCAATCCTGTATCGCGGCCAAGCGGTTCATCGTCCACACCGACATCTACGACGACTTCGTGGCCAAGTTCACCGATCAGATGTCGGCGCTGCGGGTCGGCGATCCCACCGACCCCGACACCGACGTCGGGCCGCTGGCCACCGAGCAGGGCCGCGACGAGGTCGAGCAGCAGGTCGACACCGCGGCCGCGGCGGGTGCGGTGATCCGTTGCGGCGGGAAGCGACTCGACCGCCCGGGCTGGTTCTACCCGCCCACCGTGGTCACCGACATCACCCGCGACATGGCGTTGTACACCGAGGAGGTGTTCGGTCCGGTGGCATCGGTCTACCGCGCCGCCGGTATCGACGAGGCCATCGAGATCGCCAATGCCACCACCTTCGGGCTGGGATCCAACGCCTGGACCCGCGACGAAGCCGAGATCAGCCGCTTCGCCGACGAGATCGAAGCCGGGCAGGTGTTCATCAACGGGATGACGGTGTCCTACCCGGAGCTGCCGTTCGGCGGGATCAAGCGGTCAGGCTACGGCCGGGAGTTGTCCGGGCACGGCATTCGCGAGTTCTGCAACCTCAAGACGGTGTGGGTGGCCTGAACCGGTTCAGGCGGAGGCGGCCGCCAGCATTTTGCTGTCCTCATCGGCGAAGGTGTCCTCCAGTTGCACCGGGCTGTAGTCCAGGTCGATCTCGCCGACCGGGCGGCCGCGGGCGCTGCTGATCGTGCCGAACCGCCGCATTCCCTTGTCCATCGCGTAGTTGAACACCACTTCGGGGGACAGGCCGAATGGGGTGTCGCCGCCGTAGATCGCGTCACCCTCGGCGGTGTAGCTCCCCAACAGCGGCATGAGCTCGTTCATGCGCGCCTCGAACACCGTCCAGTTGGCGTCGTCGGCGGCGACGTGGCGCCGACAGGTGAAGGTGCCCCAGGCCATGTGGCGTCGCTCGTCGTCGGCGATGTGCCCGACCAGCGCCTGCATGCCGGGCAATATGCCGCGCTCCACGCAGATCCGGTGCCAGGCGTAGTAGCCGGTCAGCGCCAACGTGCCCTCGACGAAATGGTTGTAGGTCACCGCCGCCCGAACCTGTGCCACCGGTGAGGGATCATCCGACAACGCTCCGAGCGATTCCGGCAGCTCCTCGTTGAAGATCCGCAGATAGGTCGGAAGCGGCTCGAGGTAGCTGTCCAGCTGCTCGGTGATTCCGACCGCGTCGAGCCACATCCGGAACACCTGGGTGTGTTTGGCCTCCTCGAAGGCGAACTGGGTCAGATACATCTCGTCACCGAGCCGGCCCTCGGCGCGCATCGCCGCCATGAACGGCTGGATGTCCTGGGTCACCGACTCCTCACCGGCGATGAACTGCGCGCACAGCCGGGTGGCGTAGTCGCGTTCCCGGTCGGTCAGCGATTCCCAGTCCTGCCGGTCGCGGGAGAAGTCGATGTCGGCGGGATTCCAGAATTTCGCGTTGCCACCGGCGAACAGCTTGAGCGGCAGACTGTCCCAGTTCAGTCCGCCCGCCGCCAGTGAGTCGAAGTGGGTACGGGTCATGGAACTGCCTCCTTCGAGTGGTGCCGATGGCGAGTTGTCTCGCCGCCGAATGCCGCGGCCAGCACGGCGACCAGCCGGCGTACCGCCAGGGCCGGTAGTTCGGGGGTGGGCTCGTCGAGTCCGAGGATGGGATCGATGCCGCGCAGGTAAGGCGCCAGCGCCAGATGCGGAAAGATCAACAGCAGCAACGACAGCAGCGCGTCGGTGTCGGCGTCGGCGCGCAGGTCGCCGCGGTCCCGCGCCTCCCGCACCAGGGGGCGCAGCACCTCCAGATAGTGCCGGTGGATGACGGTCCGCACGCTGATCCTTGCGTCGGTGTCGACTTCCAGGCTGGCCGCGGCGTGCAGCGCCCGCTCCCGCGGATGGTCGGCGAAATAGGCGACCCACACGTCGAGCATGTCGGTGAGGAACTCGAAGAACGGCCGGCTGGAGTCGAGTTCGACGATCTGTCGCTCCATGTAGGACCGCACCCGCTGACCGGCGGTGTCGGCGACGAACGCGTACAGGTCGGCCTTGTCGGCGAAGTACTGGAACAGACTGCCCTTGGCGACCTTGGCCCGCCGGGCGATGACGTTGAGGCTGCCGTGCGAGAAGCCGCGCGCGCTGAACTCCGCCTCGGCGGCCTCCAGCACGGCGGCCCGGCGCGCCGGGTCGACCCGTCCCCACGTCACCGTCGGCATCGGACCACCTCACTGGAATGACCACTGGTCATCCTAGTGTGAGGTGCGTCACGCCACAAGAGGGTCGGTCAAACGCGGGCCGCTGGCCCACCGAGCTTGGCGGCGACGCCAACCACGCGGGCGGCCAGGTGATCGAGCGCGGCGAGGGTGGTCTCGTCCAGCTCGTTCTGGTTCTCCGGGCCGGTGATGTGCCCGACCCCGTAGGGGTTGCCGTCGGCGAACTTGATCGGATCGGTGTAGCCCGGCGGCACCAGGATCCCGCCGAAGTGCATCAGCGAGACGTAGAGATTCAGCAGCGTGGCCTCCTGCCCGCCGTGCGTGGTCTGGCTGGAGGTGAAGCCGGCGTAGACCTTGTCGGCGAGCGCACCCTTGGCCCACAGCCCGCCCAGCGAGTCGAGGAAGGTCCGGAATTGCGCTGCCGGAGACCCGAACCGGGTGGGCGAGCCGAAGATGACGGCGTCGGCCCAGACGATATCGTCGCCGGTGGCAGCCGGCAGGTCCTTGGTCGCCTCGTAGTTGGCGGTCCACGCCGGGTTGTGCGCGAAGGTGGCCGGGTCCCGGGTCTCCTCGATGTGGCGCAGCCGCACCTCGGCGCCCGCCGACTCACCCGCCTTCGCCACCCGTTGCGCCATCGCGGTGCCGTGTCCGGTGGCCGAGTAGTAGATCACCGCCAACTTCGTCATTTTCATTGCTCCTTACTGTTGGGCGCCTGCGAGCAGGCGGTGCATCTCATCGAGTTCGGCGCTGACCGTATCGTCGCGCCCGGGTTCGCGCCGTTCCAGAAGTCGGGCGAAGTCGTTGGCCGCCTGGGTGATCCGCTCGTCGAGCCCGCGCGCACCGAAGTCCGACGTCGCGGCGTAGACCCCAGTGGGCGACACCAGCGCGTGCAGATAGGTGAACATCGGCCGCAGGGCATGATCGAGCACCAGGGAGTGCCGCTCGGTTCCGCCGGTTGCTGCGATGAGCACCGGCGTGCCGTTGAGGGTCTGCTCGGGTAGTACGTCGAAGAACGACTTGAACAACCCGCTGAAGGTCGCATTGAACGTCGGCGTCACCGCGATCAGCCCGTCGCAGCCGGCGACCTTCTCGAAGGCCTGCTCCAGCTCCGGTGAGGCGAAGCCGGTCAGCATGGCGTCGGTAATCGCCCGGGCCAGGCGCCGCAGGTCGATCACCTCGATGTCGACTTCAATACCGTCCAAGCCGAGCTCGGCGCGTACCGCGGCACCGAGCCGGTCGGCCAGCAGCCGGGTGGACGACGGCTCACGCAGCCCACCGCTGATCACCACGAGGTTCATGACGCCTCTTGCATCTCGGACCGGCTCGCGGCCCGAACCAGGGACTGGTGCGTGGGCGCGCCGGGCACGTGCGCCGGACGGCCGACGGTAAATTCCTTGCGCAGCAACGGGATAACGTGCTCGCCCAGCAGGTCAAGCTGTTCGAGCACCGTCTTGAGCGGCAAGCCGGCGTGGTCGACCAGGAACAGCTGGCGCTGGTAGTCGCCGGCGTAGTCCCGGAAGCCCAGGGTCTTGTCGATGACCTGCTGCGGTGAGCCGACGGTCAGCGGGGTCTGCGCGCTGAACTCCTCCAGGCTGGGGCCGTGCCCATAGACCGGAGCGTTGTCGAAGTAGGGCCGGAACTCGTTCACGGCGTCCTGACTGTTGGGCCGGATGAACACCTGCCCGCCCAGGCCCACGATCGCCTGGTCGGCGCTGCCGTGGCCGTAGTGCTCGAAGCGCTGCCGGTAGAGCTGCACCATCCGCTTGGTGTGCGACGGCGGCCAGAAGATGTGGTTGGCGAAGAAGCCGTCGCCGTAATGCGCGGCCAGTTCGGCGATCTCGGGACTGCGGATCGCACCGTGCCAGACGAACGGGGGAACCCCGTCCAGCGGCCGCGGCGCCAAGGTGAAGCCGTGCAACGGGGTGCGGTGCTCCCCGCTCCAGTCGACGACGTCCTCACGCCACAGCCGGCGCAACAGCTGATAATTCTCCACCGTCAGCGGTAGGGCGGCCCGAATGTCCTTGCCGAACCAGGGGTACACCGGACCGGTGTTGCCGCGCCCGAGCATCAAGTCAACCCGGCCGTCGGCGAGGTGCTGCAGCACGCTGTAGTCCTCGGCGAGCTTCACCGGGTCGTTGGTGGTGATCAAGGTGGTGGCGGTGGTCAGCTGTATCCGTTGGGTCTGCGCCGCGATGTAGCCCAGCAGGGTGGTGGGCGATGAGGGCACGAACGGCGGGTTGTGGTGTTCACCGGTAGCGAAGACGTCCAGGCCGACCTCCTCGGCCTTTTTGGCGATCGCCACGGTCGCCTTGATCCGCTCAGCCTCGGTCGGCTTGCGGCCCGTGGTCGGGTCGGCGGTGACATCCCCGATGGTGAAGATGCCGAACTGCATACCAGTGCTCGACACGATGGCCCTCCTCATGTTCGCTACTCTATCCGATAGTTGACAACGAAACTACTTTGCCGGCTATTCCAGCAGTTATCGCGGGCAACTCGTTGCGAAATCAACTACTCTGGAGGCATGGAAACGCAGTGGCTGAGCCCGGAAGAACATCGGATGTGGCGCGGGTACCTCGACAGCACCCGACTGCTGCTACGTGCCCTGGACCGGCAACTGGTTACCGACGCGCGGCTCAACCTGTCCGACTTCGAGATCCTCGCGCTGCTGTCCGAGGCCCCGGGGAAGCGGATGCGGATGAACGAGTTGGCCGACATCACCGTGACGACCCGCAGCGGGGTCACCCGGGCGGTCAAGCGGCTGGCCGACGCCGGCTGGGTTCACCAGACCAAGTGCGACGAGGACAAGCGCGGCCTGTATGCCGAGCTCACCGAGGCGGGGACGGAGAAGTTGGCCGAGGCGGCGCCCGGGCACGTCGAGGCGGTGCGCGCCAACCTCTTCGATCTGCTCAGCCCGCGCGAGGTGGAACAGTTCGCCCACTCCTACGCGCAGATCCGCGACAACCTGGCGAAGAGCTCGTAGGCGTTACCTGGTCGCCGCGTGCCCCAGCATCTCGAGGAGGTCCAGGGCGTGCCGGTCCAGGCGCCGATCCTCGTCAGTGACCGGACTCCACTGCCGGAGGGTCATCGCGCGGCCGTCGTCGTCGAGCGCCGCGAACAGCGCCATCGCATGAGCCGCGATCTCGCCGACACCGGAGCGCACGTCGGAGGACTGAACATGCACGCTGATGTACATCCGCCGGGCGGAGGTGTGGATCAGCCTGGCGCGGACCTCGATCATGGTGCCGATCACGATCGGTCGATAGAACCGGATCCCGTTGATCCGAGAGGCGACCACGTCGCCACCGGCCCACTGCGCAGCGCACAGATAGGCCGCTTCGTCTATCCAGCGCATCACCTTGCCGCCGTGCACTTTTCCGCCCCAGTTGACGTCGGTGGGTGCGGCAAGGAACCGCAGGACAGCGCACGGCGCAGAACCGTCGTCGCTGTAGTCCTGCGCGGCCAGGGCGGCGTCGATGTCGGCGCGCATGGCCGCACGATGCTGGGCGGCCAGTCGCAGACGCTGCTCCGCGTCCGTGCCAGGCGTGAACGTCGGCACGCCGACCGGCTTGCCGGCGTCGTCGACCGCGATGAACACCGCGAGGCACTGAGCCGTCCTGGTCAGTTCCCCGGTGCGCGGATCACCGGAGGACACCGTGATGACCAGGTGCATGCTGCTGCGACCGGTATCCGCGATCCGGGCGTTGATCTCGACGAGTTCGCCCACCGCGATCGGTCTGTTGAACCGGATGTCACCGATGAAGGCGGTCACGCAGTACCGCCCGCTCCACTGCGCGGCACAGGCATACCCGGCCTTGTCCACCCACTCCAGCACGTGCCCGCCGTCGATTCGCTCGCCGTAGCCGACATCGGTGGCCTTTGCCAGGAATCGCAGGGTGGTACTCGACCGCGGCCGTCCCGCCGGTTGAGATACCTGAGACGACATGGGATTACCTCCCCCTGCGGCGGGATTGCGGACCTGACACCAATTCTCGGCGAGGATCGCCGGTATCTCCCTAATATCAAGCCATGTCACAGCTAAGCACCGTGCGCGGGCCGATCGACACCGCCGACCTCGGCGTCACCCTGATGCACGAGCACGTGTTCATCATGACCACCGAGATCGCCCAGAACTACCCGGAGGCGTGGGGTGACGAGGACGCCCGGGTGGCCGATGCGATCACCCGGCTCAATGAGTTGAAGGCCGCCGGGGTCGACACCATCGTCGATCTGACCGTGATCGGGCTGGGCCGCTACATCCCGCGCATCGCCCGGGTCGCCGCCGGCACCGAACTGAACATCGTGGTAGCCACCGGCGTCTACACCTACAACGATGTGCCGTTCTTCTTCCACTACCGGGGCCCCGGCACCATGCTGGACGGCCCGGAGCTCATGGCGGACATGTTCGTCCGCGACATCGAGTCCGGCATCGCCGACACCGGGATCAAGGCGGCAATCCTCAAATGCGCCACCGACGAGCCCGGTGTGACCCCCGGCGTCGAGCGGGTACTGCGCGCGGTCGCCCAGGCTCACCGGCGCACCGGAGCGCCGATCTCCACCCACACCCACGCCGGGCTGCGCCGCGGCCTGGAACAGCAGCGCATCTTCGAAGAAGAAGGCGTCGACTTGTCCCGGGTGGTGATCGGGCACTCCGGAGACAGCACCGACCTGGGTTACCTGGAGGAGCTGATCGCCGCCGGCTCGTATCTGGGCATGGACCGGTTCGGCATCGACCTGATCCTGCCGTTCGAAGACCGGGTCAACACGGTGGCGCAGCTGTGCGAGCGCGGCCATGCCGACAAGATGGTGCTCTCCCACGACGCCAACTGCTACTTCGATGCACTGCCCGCCGAGCTGAGCTCGGTGGCGGCCCCGAACTGGCACTACCTGCACATCCACCACGACGTGATCCCGGCGTTGCGGCAGCGCGGGGTCACCGACGATCAGCTGCGCACCATGCTGGTGGACAACCCGCGCAAGATCTTCGAGAACTCCGAGGCTTACTGAGCGCGCTCAGTCGTGCGCGGTTCGGCTCACGGCGGTGAACTGAATCGACCGCAGCAGCGCCCGCAGCCGCTCCGGCGAAGCCTTCTCGGGCTCGCTGAGCCGCAGTTGCAACAGCTCCCGGCCGACGGCGGCCACGACGTGGGCGGTGTAGTCCGGGTCCGGGAGATCCGGCAGGGTGCGCAGCAGTTCGCGCGTGAGAAACCCGCGGACGCCGGCCTCGGCGCGGGCGAGGCGTTCGTGCAGCTCCGGCGGCGCTCCCTGGGGCGGAAAGAGGAACAACCGCCAGGTCGGCGCGTGACTGTCGGCGGCGTGCAGCACCCCGTCGAAGACGCGCGCCAAAAAACCCTCGGCTTCGGGGTTCTCGGTGCCGGTGATCGCGGCCGCGAACTGGGCGGCGGCCCGACCCGCTTCCCGATCAATGAGCGCGACGAAAAGCCCTGCGAGACTGCCGAATTGCTGGTAGATCAGCGAGCGGTTGACGCCGGCCGTCGCCGCGACCCGGTTCGGCGTGGCGGCGTGGAACCCCTCGGCATCGACGATCGCATGGGTGACGTCGAGGATCTGCTCGCGGCGCGCCTCACCCGTCATCCGCCGACGGCCGCTCGAGATCACGCTTGACAGCATAACTAACGAACTGTTAGCTGTAACTAACGAAACGTTAGTTACTCGGAGGTCTGCTGTGCCCACGCTGCCCACGCACTACCCCGAGCTGCGCGAGCGGGTCCGCCGTCAGGCCGAGCTGCTGCCGGAGCTCTACGGCGAGCTGGACTTCGACACGCAGCCCTACCGCACGACGACCGACCCCGACGACGTGTCGTCGCTGCGCGGCCGGCCCTCCACCCGGGCCAAGCTGCTGGCCGACGAGGCCGCGGTCGAGCTGATTTCGACGGCGACCTGGCTGGGCGATGTGGTGGCGGACTCCTACGCCGCACTGATGGGCCAATACAGCGTCAGCACCCTGATCGGGATGCTCAAGCAGGCGTGCCGCCACGGCATCGACGCGGTGCCCGACGCGCCGCCGGAGTTGGCGGCGTTCATCGCCGACATGGAAGCCACCCCGGACTGGCTGGACATGGACCTGGTTCGAAAGGGCGCAGAGCACTCCCGGCTCCCGATGGCGCTGTTGGCACCGTTCGTCGTCCGTGGTGCGTTCATCGCGACCTTCCTCAACACCTACGCCGCGCTGCCGATGGCACTGACCGGCGCGCTGTCGGGCAAGCGTGCCGCCGGGCGGGTCAACGAGACCACCAGTTTCTTCGCCGTCACCACGCTGCCCGGCGCACTGGACCGCTACGGCCCGGGCTTCGAGGCGGCGGCCATGGTGCGGCTGATGCACTCGATGGTCCGCTTCAACGCGCTCAAGCGATCCCCGAAATGGGACGTCGAGGTCTACGGTCTGCCGATCCCACAGATCGATCAGATGCCGGCCGGGATGATCAACCTCTACGTGCTGGCGATGGACGCCCGCCGCCAAGGACGCACCGAGTTCACGCCCAGCGAGCGTGCCCAGGTCGAGTTCACCCGCTATCGCTGCGTTCTGCTCGGCCTGCCCGAAGAGCTGCTGCCGACCACCCCCACTGAGATCATTCGGGTGTTCAGCGCCCGTGCCGCGCTGCTGCGCGACGACTTCGACGACGCCACCTGCGGGGAGTTGGTTCGCTCCACGATGGCCGCCTACCTGCGGCAGGACGACACCCTGCGCGAACGCATCGCCGACGCGGTCGAGAAGAGCTACAGCAAGCTCTTTTTCGTGCGGATGTTCTGTGGCGGCAAGCGCGCGGTGGCCGCGAAGATGGGTGTCACGCTCGAGGCGGGCGACTATCTGCGGATCGCCCTCACGGCGCCGTTCGTCTCCGGCCGCGCGGCGGTGGTGCAACGCGCTGTTCGCACCCCCGGCTTGCGCCGGATCACCAACGCCTACGTGCTGCGGCTGCTCAAGCGGCGGCTGAAGGCCTACGGCACGCCCGAATTCACCAGCGACGTCGCCGAATACACACCGTCGGGCGCGGCCGCCTGAGCGGCGTTCGGGCGCGCGGCCCGGTGCCGGTTCTCCCAGCCGCGTAGCTTCTCCCGGCACGGTTGCTCCACCAGGGCGTAGCTGACCGCGGCGATCGCGACGGTGAACACCATGGTCAGCACGAGCACCACCGCCATGTCCCCGGTGAACGCGAAGCGGCCGATCACCGGGAACACCATGTCCAGCGCGGCCAGGTGCCAGATGAAGATCCCGTAGGACCAGCGGCCCAACGTGACCATCGGTGCGCTGGCCAGGAACCGATGCGGCGTGTCGGGGCGGTCCAGCACCAGCGGTGCCAGCAGCGCCCAGGCCAGCACCCCGCCCATCGCGGTGCGCACGATGAACTGGCCGACAGTGGCCGAGGTCAATCCCTCCGGGCCGGCCAGCGGTGAGGCGGCCACCACGAACGCGACCACGGTCACCACCGCCATGGGCAGTCGCCGGCGGGCCAGCCGATGCACCCGGCCGACCGGACTGAACGCCCACTCGGCCAGCAGCATGCCCGCCCCGAACCAGCAGCCGTAGGCCGGCGCCCAGTTCAGCGGGTTCACCCCGTAGGGCGTATGGATGGGCAGAAATCCCCAACCGAGGCTGAGCAGCGACACCGCGGCGATCACCGGCACCCGCGCACGTACCGGCAGTCGGGTGGCCCCCAGCGCCAGCAGCGGCAGGGCGATATAGAAGCTGACCTCCACCGCCAGGCTCCACATCTGGGTCAGTCCCGGCGTCAGGGTGAGTGGCACATAGATCTGCGTCATCGTCAGGTTGGCCAGCCACACCGTCAGGCTGGCGTCGCCGGCGTCGGGCAGCAGGGCCAGAATCACCACCACCGACACCAGATAGGCCGGCATGATCCGCACCACCCGAGAGCGCAGGTAATGCCCGGCCGGCGGCGCCTGGCGCAGGCCGCGCGCGGCCGCGGCATGCCCCCGCCACAGCAGGAACCCGCTCAAGGCGAAGAACACCGCCACGGCCATGTCGAAACGGCCCCAGAGCCGGCCGGTGATCCCCGACGAGTGCCCGGTCTGGAAGGCCACATGCGTGATGACCACGCCGATGGCGGCGCAGGCGCGCATTCCCTCGACTGCGGGCAGGAAGCTGCGCACGCCGCCAACCTGCTGGTTCATCTGATCACGGTCCAAAACTTCAATGGACACACAGTAGCTGTTTGAAGTTCTGCTGTTAGGGTCAGACAGATTTAGGTGTGGCGGAAAAGTGGAAAGGGAGGATACGGCGACGTGAACCGAGCAGTCATGATGCGTATCGCGGCATGCGCAGTCATGGGCCTCGGCGCCGCGCTGCTGATCGCAGCCCTATTGCTGTCCACCTATACCGCGGGCAAGATCGCCAAGATTCCGCTCGATCTCGACGTCACCCTGATCAGCAACGGCTCCGGCGCCGCGCTGGACCCGGAGTCCCTCGGCAGCGAACATGCCGTCGTCGACCAGGATGTGCCGCTGGTCGCCCAGCAGCAGATCGGGGTGGAGGCACCCGCCAACGCCGACGTGGTCACCCTGCAGGCCGGCTCGTCGCTGCGGCGTGCGGACCGGCAGAAGGACACCGGCCTGCTGCTGGCCATCGTCGACACGGTGACGCTGAATCGCACTTCCGCCGAAGCGGTTTCGGATGACAGCCACCCGGGCGGCTCGGTGCAGCGGCCGCGCAATTACGACGACGACAGCCCGCCGACCAACATCGCGCTGCCGCACGAGGGACTGTCCTACCGGTTCCCCTTCGACACCCAGAAGCAGTCCTATCAGTACTTCGATCCGATCGCGCAGAAGGCCTACGAGGCCAACTACGAGGGCGAGGACGACGTCAACGGACTGACCACCTACCGGTTCGTGCAGAACGTCGGCTACGACCCGGACGGCAGCCTGAAAGAACCGGTGCGCTACCCGTCGCTGTACGGCCACGACGAGGACGGGGAGATCAGCGCTCCAGCCCGGATGTGGAACATCGAGGGCGTCGACCCCGAGGAAGATGTCACCATGACGCGGTACTACGCCGCGCAGAAGACGATGTGGGTGGATCCGGTTTCGGGCACCATCGTCAAGTCGAAGGTGCACGCCAACCACTACTACGCCCGTGATCCGCTGAAGCCAGAGGTGGCACTGGCCGACTACACGGTCACCAGCTCCGAGGAGACCATCGAGGCTCAGGTCGACGCGGCCCGCAACGAGCGGGACCGGGTGGCCCTGTGGTCACGGGTCCTGCCGATCACCTTCACCGCCGCCGGGCTGATCTGTTTGATCGGCGGCGTCCTGGTCGGCTGGTTCAGTCTGCCCGCCGAGACCGCCCTGGGACGGCCGGGCCGCGGCTCCGACGGCGGGTTCTTCGGCGGCTTCACGCCGAAGTCACCGGTGACCGAGCCTGCTTCCGGGGCCGAGGCCGAGACGGAGAAGCTGCCGACCCAACGTCCCCAACTGGACCGCCCGGCGACGCCCCCGGAGCCGGGACCCCCGGATCCGGCACCCGATCAGCTCTGACCCCGCGGTGGTGCGAGGCGGGCGCTGGATCGCGCCGTGCTACGCACTGGGGTTGACGCTGCTCATTGTGGCGCCGCTGCTGCGGCCGGGCTATCTGCTGCTGCGCGATGCGGTGTCGACGCCGCGGTCGTACCTGACCGCATCCGCCCTCGGGCTGGGTGAGGCGGCGCCTCGGGCGGTACCGCAGGACTTCGCGGTGGCGCTGGCTTCTCGGCTGGTCGACGGCGGCATCGTGGTCAAAGCGCTGCTGATCGCGGGCCTGTGGCTGGCCGGCTGGGGCGCGGCGCGGCTGGTGGCGACGGTGCTGCCGGACCCCGGCCTGCCCGGACGGCTGGTAGCGGTCACCATCGCGATCTGGAATCCCTATGTGGCCGAACGGTTATTGCAGGGCCATTGGAGCCTGCTGGTCGGCTACGGGTGCCTGCCGTGGGTGGCAGTGGCGATGCTGAGGCTCAGGTCCGGTAGCGGCGGGCTGTTCGGGTTGGTGTTCTTCGTGGCGCTGGCCGGGTTGACCCCCACCGGGCTGCTGCTGGCCGCGGTGGTCGCGGTGGTGTGCGTCGCGGTGCCGGGTTCAGGACCGCCGAGGTGGTGGTGTGCGACCAGTGCGATGGCGATCGCGGCGACCGCCGCGCTGCCCTGGCTGATGGCCGTGGTGGTGGGTCCGGGATCCGTCCGCGGCGAGTCGGCCGGGGTGGCGGCGTTCGCGGCGCGCGCCGAGCCGGGTCTGGGCACCCTGGGTAGCCTCGCCGGGCTCGGCGGGATCTGGAACGCCGAGGCGGTGCCGGGTTCGCGGACCACGGTTTTCGCTCTGCTGGCCACCGCGGTGTTCGTCGGCGTCGTGGGTCTGGGGTTGTCGACGGTGCGGGACCTGCCCGCCGCGCGACCACTGCTGATGCTGGCGGGCGCGACGGTGCTGGTGTTCGCCGTGTTGGCTACCGGTCCGGGGCTGGCGGTGTTGCGCTGGGCGGTCGACGTGATTCCCGGCCTGGGCATGCTGCGCGACGGGCAGAAGTGGGTGGCGTTGGCGATGCCCGGCTACGCGCTGGCGGGGGCGGGGGCGGTGGCGGCCCTGCGGGACCGGCTGCCGCCGGCGCGGGCAGCGTTGGTGTGCTGCGTCGCGCTCATCGTTGTGCTGCCCGACCTGGTCTGGGGGGTGGCCGGGCGGGTCCAACCGGTGCACTACCCGCCCGGCTGGACGGCGGTGGCGGCGAAGATCAACGCCGATCCGCGGCCGGTGGCGGTGCTGCCCGCCGACACGATGCGGCACTTCTCCTGGGCCGGGCCGGCGCCGGTGCTCGACCCGCTGGCCCGTTGGGTGCGCGCCGAGGTGCTGGCCACCGGCGATCTGAGGGTGGGCGGGCAGACGGTGCGCGGTGAGGGCGGCCACGCCCGCGCGGTGCAGCAGGCGCTGCTCTCGGGCGCCGAGCCGGCCACGCTCGGCGTCCACGGCGTGGGCTGGGTGGTCAGCGAGTCCGGCACGGACGGCGAAATGGGGGCTGCCGCACAGACTCTGATGCGGTTGCCGATCTCCTACCGCGACGCAGACTTCACCGTGTACCGGGTCGGCGGCCATCCACCGAAGGTTTCCGCCGGGCCGCGCCGGGCCGTGCTGGCGGCCCATCTGGTGTGGCTGGCGATGCTGGTGGCAGGCGCTGGCGTCCTTGCGGCGCCGCTGGTTCGGCGATGCTATCCGGCGGCGAAGTAGAAGCCGAACAGCAGCCCGAACAGTCCCAGCAGCCACCCGTTCGCGGTCACCTTGAGCCAGGTGGGCGCGTGTCGGACCTCCATGAAGTGCCAGATCACCAGCTGCGTCTTGATCGCGGCGATCGATAGCACGATGACGGTGACGGTGGCGTTGAGGTGGTGTGCCTCGCCGGCGTCCCGGGCGGTCTGCCACGACGCTACGGTCACCAGCGTGAGCAGGGCCCACACGAAGATCAGCGGGTGGCGGCGGTACGCGGTCACAGCGATCACCTCATCAAGTAGAGCAGAGCGAACAGGATCAGCCACAACACGTCGACCATGTGCCAGTAGGTTGCGCCCGTCTCCACCAAGGACATTCGGGGTTTCGCCGGTCCGCGCAGGCTGCGGATGACGAAACACAGGATCACCAGCCCCAGGAACACGTGACACAGGTGCATTCCGGTCATCACGAAGTAGTACATGAAGAACAGATTGGTTCCCGGTGTCATCCCCGCGGTGATCTCCGGGATGTATTCGACCATCTTGAGCAGCGGGAAAGCGGCCCCGCAGGCCAGCGCGCCGCTGAACAACCGGTGTGCATCGGTGGTCTTGCCAGCACGGGCCGCCGAAGTGCCGAGTGCCACGAGAAGCGAACTGGTCAGCAGCACAACGGTGTTGACGATGCCGATGTTCAGGTTCACCTTGGCCTGACCCGCCAGGAACATGGCATGGTCTTGGCCGCGGAAGTACATGTAGGACACGAAGTAGGCGGCGAAGATGAACAGGTCGCCGATGACGAAGAACCACATGCTCGGTTCACCGGGCAGGTGCCCGCGTGCCCGGGGGGTTGGTGTCATCTCGTCGGTACCGATGCCGGGCCCCACTTCGACCTCGGTCATGCGCCGGCTCCGGCCACGGCTCCGCGCGACGCGGGTTCCCGGGCAACCCAAGCGTTTTCCAGTTCCGCCTCGGGCTGGTTCTTAATCGATCGGTAGATGCACACGTACACGATGAACTGCCATGACACGTACAGCGTCATGGCGAGCCAGAATGTCATCAGACCGTTCCAGGCGAAGGGCCCTGATTTGGTGATCCACACCGGCGCGGCCATCAACTCGGTCACGTATTGCCAAACGGTGTAATAGCCCAGCCATTTCGGCAGGATATTGTTCTCGTCAAGAATGATCGCCAGGCCGAACGCCATCCACATGATGCAGAAGCAGCCCAGCGAACCGATGAACGCCAGGTAGCCGAAGTCGTAAAGCATCGCCAGGATCGCCGGGGCGTAGCCGGGACGGAATGCGCCGAGCCCGAAGCAGAACATGCCGAACAGCATCCCGACGATGGTGCCGGTCATCGCACCCATCATGACCGTGTACCGGAACACCGGGCTGACCGACATCCGCTTGATCTGCATGAGGTAGCAGGCATTCGATACCGGCGCCAGGCCGAACGCCAGTGTCAGCACGGTGCAGGCGATCAGCAGATTGTGCGACTGCATGAAGTCGAGGATCTGGGGCTGAGAGGCGCTCGGCGAGCGGGGCGGCATCATCCAGCTCAAGGGGACGAAGACCAGCCCGAACAGCGCGAAGAAGACCGGAACCGACCAGAAGGCGATCCACTGATCCCGCTTCGCGGCCTTGGTCATGCCAGCGCCTCGCGCTCGTCACCCTGGCGATTCACCACATCGCGCAGAACCGCGAACATGACCACGAGATAGACGGCGAAAACGCTGAGCCGCAGGGTGAACGAGAGCGAACCGTCCCAGGCGAGGGGCCCGGTTTTGTACAGCAGCGAAAACGCGCTCGGAACCAGCAGAGCGGCCACCGCGATGTTGAAGTGTGCCACCCAGCGCGGGAAGACCGGGTCTGGCCGGGCATCCAGGTAAATGCTGACGGCCAGGCAGAGATTCTGCACGACGATGGTGCCGACGGGTGCGATGAAGAAGAACCACGCCATGTCGTTGAGCAGGCTGATGAGTTGCGGGTCGCGTTCGGGGCGAAACGCCGCCATCGCCCAGCAGTAGTCGGCGAGGATGAACGCCGTCAGGCCCACTCCGACACAGAGCAGGTAGGCGTAGGTGAAGACGCTGCTCGACGTTGCGGTCCGGGAGATCTGCACCGCGGTCACCGCGAAGAGCGGAACCAGCGAGCACGCGATGAGATTGCACAGGATCGTGACGCCCAATATGCCGGTGACGTTCTCGGCGAAGAAGGCCGCGACTTGTTCGGGGGTCAGCGTCGGCGACAGCGGCGGCGAGAACACCGGGAACAACAGATATGCCAGCGCGAACAAGGCCGCCGACGGCGGCACCGTCCACAACAGGATGCGTTGGCCCCTGGTGTTCATCGCCGTCGCTGCCGTCATTGCCCACCCCTGCCTGGTCTGCCACCACCCGCTCGGTTGCTAGGTCTAACACACTCACTGACAAATGACAATGAAAAGAGGGGGCTTGCGTTGCTGTAGTTGAGCACAGCGCCCTGCGCCTGCCTTCTTTCGATGACATCGGTCAGTAACTGGCGCAACTACGGCACAATGGGCGCGTGCCAGACAGTGCGACCCAGCGCGAGACCCAGCGCCGCAGAACACGGGCTCGCGTGCTCGACGCCGCCATCGTGGAATTTCAGCGGGCCGGCACCAACGCGGCAGACATCAACGCCATCGCCAAAGCTGCGGGGGTGGCGCGCAGTACCTTCTACTTCCACTTCCCCACCAAGGAACACGTGCTTCTCGAGCTGATCCGACGAGACGAGATGCGCCTCGCCGAAGAACTCGCGCAATTCCTCGATACGCGGCGCTCGCTGGCGGCGGTGCTGAAGGTGATCGTGGAGCTGGTCTTGGCCCTCGAAAGCCGCTGGGGTGCAGCGTTGTTCCGCGATGTGCTCAGCCTCTACTTTTCGCCCAACCGGCCCGAGCCGGAGCAGTGGGCCAGCCACCCGACCTTCGTGCTGCTGGCCGCCGAGATCGAACGTGCCCGCATTCGCGGTGAGCTCTACGACGACGTGGACTCCTACCACAGCGCGGCGTTCTTTCTGCTCGGTGTCTACGCGCTGCTGACCACGGTGGGCGAATCCCGGGCGGAACGCGATGTGGCACTGAAGAAATTCGTGACCAGCACGCTGCGCAGCATGGTGCCGCAGGCCTGATGGCAGCGCCATCCGGAGCGACTAGGTCCTGACAATCAGTCGCCGATCCGCTGGAACCGGAGGTCGTAGTTCGACAGCCGGCATGACATACGGGCCTTCAGGTGGCTGTTCCTGACCGTGCCCGGTTCGGTCTCATCTCGGACCACCCCCGCCCTGCGCTCGGTCAAGGTCAACCCCCATCAATCGGGCCTACGCGCGCATTTTTGATGAGTCAACGCGGTCAGTGGATTCGTGTCTTGAGTCAAGAAATTGGCGGGTTTTCTTGGGTAATCGGGTTCAGGTAGGCCTGCTGCGGGGTGCGGTCTTGGA
>NZ_LZIN01000106.1 GCF_001667375.1 Mycolicibacter sinensis
GTGCGGCTCCTCAGGTTCTGGTGGGGAGCGTGACCTGCAGTCCTCCTAGGCAGAGGTAGATCATTGAGGCCAGTGTTTGGGCGGAGTGGTGTCCGTAGCCGCGGGCGTTGATGAGGCGGATCTTGCTGTTGATGCCTTCGATGAGGGCGTTGGAGATGCCGAGTTCGATGGCGGCCAGGATGGGTTCGAAGTAGACCTCGAAACGTTTGCCCAAGGCGACGAAGGCGGGGATGCGGGAACGCTTGGCTGCGGTGATCCAGGCTTTGAGCAATCTGCGGGCGACGCCGGGTTCGTGGTCGTAGCGGTAGAGGTCGCGGGCTTGTTCTTTGAGTGTCCAGGCCCGGCCTATGCGGCGGTTGGTGCGTGCGATCTGGTTGACCAGGGCGCGTTTGTCGTCGGTGAGTTTGTTCTCGCCGGTGCGCAGCGCCCAGCGGGCGGCTTTCCAGTCGGCGGTGGCGTGCCCGGGTAGACGGATCGATTCGGCGAAGACGCGATCCAGGGCGCGGTTGACCCATTGCATGATGTGGAAGCCGTCGTAGCAGATGACCGCGTGTGGGACTGCGGCGGTGGTGGCACTCGTATAGGCACGTGAGACGTCCATGCTGACCGCTTCGATCTGCGAGAGTGCTGAATCCGTCTGGGAGACATAGAAGTTAGCTAGGGATTGCTCGCTGCGCCCGGGTTGGATATCGACGACGGTTCCGGTGTCGTGGTCGCCGATGATCGTCAGGTATCGGTGGGGGTGGCGGTAGCAGATCTCGTCGACCCCGATGCGGTAGAGCGTCTGTAGGCGGCGTTGGTCAAGCAGCTCGGCCACGCCGCGGTTGATGATCGTGGTGACGGTTTCCCAAGCGCAGCGCATCAAGGTAGCCACTGAGGTGCGGTCGGTGCGTTGGGCCAGCCACAGCACCATGTCTTCGAAGTCGCGGGTATGGCGGGCGCCGGGACGGGCCCAGGGCAGTTCCTCGGTAGTCACCCCGCAGTCCGGGCAGTCGATGCGGCGGATGTCGTAGACCAGCCACAGCCGTGCTCGAGCCAGATCCAGATGGCGCCAGCGCCGGCGACGCCGGTCATAGATCGACCGGAAACGTTTGCCGCACGGGCAACGCAGCAGCCGGGCCTTCGGACGCAGGCTGACCTCGATCTCACCGCCATCGATGACGACATCGGTGACCGAAGCCCCGGGAATCTGCAATAGGCGGTTAAATGCAGTACTGACGCGCACGCGG
>NZ_LZIN01000107.1 GCF_001667375.1 Mycolicibacter sinensis
ACCGCGATCTTCGTCGGCGGGACGATGTTGCCGACGCCCTCGGCGGCGTTCGCCCAAACCGCGGCCGACCTGTTCCTCAACCCGCTAGGCTTCGACGCCGGCGACGATCCGACGGTCTGCGTGATCGGTGCCGGCATCTGCGATTCCCCGCTGCGGATCCTGTCCACCCCGGCGCTGGTCCAGCAGGGCCACAGCAGTTTCGTCGGGGCGGCCGAGATCGTGCGGGCGGTGCACGCCGAACTCAACGCCAACCCCGACGCCTACGATGCCGACAACCCGCTGTGGGTGTTCGGCTGGTCGCAGGGCGCCACGGCCGGTTCGATCGCCATGGCCCAGCTGGAACACGACGGCGTCGACCCGCAGTTGCTGCATTTCGTGTTCATCGGCAATCCGGTCGGTGCCGACACCGCGTCGGAGGGTATGGGCGGGGTTTCCTCCTCCGACTTCTTCGACACTGCTCTGCTGTCGGGTGTCCAGACCCCGAACAACTGGTTCGCGGTAACCGATTACACGATCCCCGGAGATCCGGTCACCGACCCCACGTCCACCTCTGAGCTCGGTTTGTTCTACGAGCACATGATGTATCTGGGGCTCACGCCCGATCAGGTGGCCAACCACCTGGCCACCACCGACGGCGCGATCACCGACATCGACATCTCCGGTGACTTCGACCAGTTCGGCGCCTGGATCAATGCGTGGAGCCACGGGCTGGTCGACAGCG
>NZ_LZIN01000108.1 GCF_001667375.1 Mycolicibacter sinensis
ACCACCATCGTCTCCACCACCCTGGCCGAGCTAGAAGCCGGCACCGGCAAAGCCCACACCGGCGGCGGCACCTGGCTCCCGATACGCGACGTGATCGCCCTGGCCAGCCACGCCCACCATTACCTGCGGATCTATCACGGCGCCAAAGAACTGGCCCTGTTCCACACCAAACGCCTAGCGTCGCCGGCCCAGCGGATCGTGCTCTACGCCAAAGAACGCGGCTGCAGCCACCCGGGCTGCCCCATCCCCGGCTACTACTGCGAGGTCCACCACGACACCGACCACGCCCAAACCGGACGCACTGACATCGACGAACTCACCCTGCGCTGCGGCCCCCACCACCAACTCATCACCTCAAGCGGCTGGAAAACCCGCAAACGCCACGACGGCACCACCGAAACCCTGCCCCCACCCCACCACGACCACGGCCAACCCCGCACCAACCACTACCACCACCCCGAAAAACCGCTCGCCGACCGCGAAGACAACGGCGACGACGACATTCCCTAACCGGGTCCGGTCGGGATAACCGATGGTCCACGATTAAGATCGTTTCTTATGACCGTTACTGAGCACTCCGGGGAGTCCGCTGTAGAAGCCCAGGGCGAGCACGTCGTCGACATCCACACCACCGCAGGCAAGCTTGCGGACCTCAAGCGTCGGACCGCGGAGACCCTGCACCCGGTCGGGGAAGCTGCAGTGGAGAAGGTGCACGCCAAAGGCAAGCTGACCGCCCGCGAGCGCATCCTCGCCCTGCTGGACGAGGGGTCGTTCGTCGAGCTCGACGCGCTGGCCAAGCACCGCAGCACCAACTTCGGCCTGGCCGAGAAGCGTCCGCTGGGCGACGGCGTGGTCACCGGCTACGGCACCATCGACGGCCGCGAGGTCTGCATCTTCAGCCAGGACGCCACTGTGTTCGGCGGCAGCCTCGGCGAGGTCTACGGCGAGAAGATCGTCAAGGTCCAAGAGCTGGCCATGAAGACCGGCCGGCCGCTGATCGGCATCAACGACGGCGCCGGCGCCCGCATCCAGGAGGGTGTGGTCTCGCTGGGCCTCTACAGCAAGATCTTCCACAACAACATCCTGGCCTCGGGCGTGATCCCGCAGATCTCGCTGATCATGGGCGCCGCCGCCGGCGGTCACGTGTACTCCCCCGCCCTGACCGACTTCATCGTGATGGTCGACCAGACTTCCCAGATGTTCATCACCGGCCCCGACGTGATCAAGACCGTCACCGGCGAAGACGTCACCCAGGAGGAGCTGGGCGGTGCCCACACCCACATGGGCAAATCCGGCACCGCGCACTACGTCGCCTCCGGCGAGCAGGACGCCTTCGAGTACGTACGCGACCTGCTGAGCTACCTGCCGCCGAACAACTACGCCGACCCGCCGCGCTACCCGGCGCCGGCTGCCGACGGCGCGATCGAGGACAACCTCACCGACGAGGACCTCGAACTGGACACGCTGATCCCGGACTCGCCGAACCAGCCGTACGACATGCACGAGGTCATCACCCGGATCCTCGATGACGACGAGTTCCTCGAGGTGCAGTCCGGCTACGCCCAGAACATCATCGTCGGGTTCGGCCGCGTCGATGGCCGTACCGTCGGCATCGTGGCCAACCAGCCCACCCAGTTCGCCGGCTGCCTCGACATCAACGCCTCGGAGAAGGCCGCCCGGTTCATCCGGACCTGCGACTGCTTCAACATCCCGATCGTGCTGCTGGTCGATGTGCCGGGCTTCCTGCCCGGTACCGAGCAGGAGTACAACGGCATCATCCGCCGCGGCGCGAAGCTGCTCTACGCCTACGGTGAGGCCACCGTCGCGAAGATCACCGTCATCACCCGCAAGGCCTACGGCGGCGCGTACTGCGTGATGGGCTCCAAGGAGATGGGCGCCGACGTCAACGTGGCCTGGCCGACGGCCCAGATCGCGGTCATGGGCGCCTCCGGCGCCGTCGGGTTCGTCTACCGCCAGCAGCTTTCCGAGGCCGCCCGCAACGGCGAGGACGTCGACGCGCTTCGCCTCAACCTGCAGCAGGAGTACGAGGACACCCTGGTGAACCCGTACGTCGCCGCCGAGCGCGGCTACGTCGACGCGGTGATCCCGCCGTCGCACACCCGCGGGTACATCGCGACG
Organism: Mycolicibacter sinensis; assembly: GCF_001667375.1. Classification (GTDB taxonomy): domain Bacteria; phylum Actinomycetota; class Actinomycetes; order Mycobacteriales; family Mycobacteriaceae; genus Mycobacterium; species Mycobacterium sinense_A. Next base: position 2,140 of record NZ_LZIN01000108.1, read on the forward strand.
TCGCTGCGGCTGCTGGAACGCAAGATCGTCCAGCCGCTGCCCAAGAAGCACGGGAACATCCCGCTGTGAGCGCCGCGAGCGGCGACGAGAACGCGGCCGCCCCAGAGCAGGAGGCTCCCGCAGCCGCCGAACCGCACATCCGGGTACTCAAGGGCAACCCGACCGACGAGGAAGTCGCGGCGCTGGTTGCGGTGCTGGGCAGTGCCGGCGGCGGCGTGACCGACGCCGGCGCGCAGGAGCGCAACCTGTGGGGCCACCCGGTCGACAAACTCCGGTACCCGCTGTTCAGCTGGCAGCGGATCACGCTGCTGGAGCGCGTTCATATGCGCCGGTGACGAAGCCGAGCGCCAGCGAGGCCGAGAAACCGGCGCCGCAGGTACCGCCGGTGACGCGTTTGGTCCTCGGGTCCGCATCGTCAGGCCGGTTGGCCGTTCTGCGCGGTGCCGGGATCGACCCACTGGTGGTCGTCTCCGGGGTGGACGAGGACGCCGTCGCGGCGGCCCTGGGCCCCGATGCCGGTCCTGCCGAGGTGGTGCGGGCACTGGCGCGCGCCAAGGCCGATGACGTCGCGGCCCGCTTGGAGCCGGCCATCGCCGCGGATTGCGTGGTGATCGGCTGCGATTCGATGCTCTTGATCGACGGCGAGTTGGCCGGCAAGCCGCCGTCGGTCGATGAGGCGCGTCGCCGATGGCAGTCGATGGCCGGGCGCGCCGGAGCACTCCACACCGGCCATTGTCTGATCCGCTTGCGCGACAACGAGACTCGCCATCGGGCCGCCGAGACTGTGGTCACCACAGTCCGGTTCGGAACGCCCACCGACGATGATCTGGAGGCCTACCTGGCCACCGGCGAGCCGCTACGGGTGGCCGGCGGCTTCACCCTGGATGGCCTGGGCGGCTGGTTCATCGACGGCGTCGACGGCGACCCGTCCAGCGTCATCGGAATCAGCCTGCCGTTGCTGCGCTCGCTACTGGCCGGGGCCGGCCTGTCGGTCGCCACATTGTGGGCGGCCAACCCGGTGTAGGCGACGCGCCGACGGGGAAGTCACCGGGGGGTGATGGACATCTCCACAGAGGACGTACGCCGGCTGCTCGGCACCAGCGAGACCGACGACCCGGTGCTGATCTTGATCGAGGGGCGCCTGGAAATCGTGCCCGCCGCCGAGCTGACATCAGCGAAGCCGGCGGCGGCGAATCGCTGTCGGAGCGGGAACTCGACGACCAGGCGCTGACCACCGCCGTCCGCGACCTCGGCGGCTGAGCATCGGGCCGCTTAGCCGGTTTGTCGTCCCGTGAGCTTGTCGCGGATGCGGTCGACCATGCCCACCCCGGCGCCGAGGGTCTTGTGGAACAACTCCGAATGCGGTGCCTGCGGGTGCGGGCGGGTGGGCGCCACCTTCTTGGCGTTCTGGACCTTTTCGCCCATCTCGACGAGTTCCCGGGCCGAAAGGTGTTCCCGCAGTTTGGGAAACTGCTCGGATTCCTCGTCGTTCGCGTGATGACGCAGCAGCGACTTCAGCTGTCCGGTCAGATCCATGAATGCCGGCTCCGACGCGGAGACGTCCTCGAGCTTCTTCATGAGCTTCACGATCTCGTCGTGCTCTTGCTTGTCGTGCTTCACATCGTCGGCGCCGCCGGGAATCTTGTCCTCCACGACCGGGTAGACGAACATCTCCTCGGCCACGGAGTGACGCATCACCTCGGCGGTGACGGTGTCGGCGATGTCGCGCTGAGCGTCGGGGTCGGCAGTGTCCTCGACTTCGGTCAGCAGATCGATCATCTCGTTGTGGTCGGCGGTGAGGATGTCGACGACATCTGTGTTCGCCGAATCCTGGTCGCTATCAGCCATGAAACATTCCTCCGGTGGGTGCGTCAGCCATCGGTAACCGGGGTACCCGCCCGCGGCGGACCCAACCCCCGCGGTTGCCCGGCGCACGTGCTCGCCCACGCGAGCAGCCACCCGATTTCCGCTGCGGCGTCGACCAGGTAGGTGCGGCTGATTGTTTCGCGGCGTCTCGCCGCGACGCGTGCAACCGCGGTGGGTAGGCTCGACAATGTGCCAGTGCCTGCCGACCCCAGCCCCGCCCTGCAGTCCTACGCCCACCCCGAGAGGTTGGTGACCGCCGACTGGCTCGCGGGCAATCTTGGTAAACCCGGTCTCGTCGTGGTGGAGTCCGACGAGGATGTGCTGCTTTATGACGTCGGCCATATTCCCGGGGCGGTGAAGATCGACTGGGTCACCGACCTCAACGACGCCCCGGTTCGTGACTACATCAACGGGGAGCAGTTCGCCGACCTGATGAACCGCAAGGGCATCTCGCGCGACGACACCGTGGTGATCTACGGCGACAAGTCCAACTGGTGGGCCGCCTACGCACTGTGGGTGTTCACCCTGTTCGGCCATGAAGACGTACGCCTGCTCGACGGCGGCCGCGACCTGTGGGTGTCCTCGGGCCGCGAGACCACCCTGGAGGTGCCGTCGAAAACCACCACCGGTTACCCGGTGGTACAGCGCAACGATGCCCCGATCCGCGCCTACAAGCACGATGTGCTGGAAATCATCGGCCACGAGCCGCTGATCGACGTCCGCTCGCCGCAGGAGTACACCGGTGAACGCACCCACATGCCGGACTACCCGGAGGAGGGTGTGCTGCGCGGCGGCCACATCCCCACCGCGGTGTCCATCCCGTGGAGCAAGGCGGCCGACGACGCCGGCCGGTTCCGCAAGCGCGAGGAACTCGACGAGCTGTACGGGTTCATCAAGCCCGAGGACAAGCCGATCGCGTACTGCCGCATCGGGGAACGCTCCAGCCACACCTGGTTCGTGCTGACGCACCTGCTCGGCATGGAGGGAGTCCGCAACTATGACGGCTCCTGGACCGAGTGGGGCAACACCGTGCGGGTGCCCATCGTCGACGGCCCGGAACCGGGCCGGGGGCCCGCGGCAGCGCAGGGAGCCGCAGCCAGCTGATGAGCCTGCCGGAAGGATTGGCGCAGGTGGCATCCGACTTCATGGAAGTCGAGGGGCAGGACAAGTTGCGGCTGCTGCTGGAATTCGCCGACGAGCTCCCCGACCTGCCCGACGATCTGGCCGAATCGGCCATGGAGCCGGTGCCGGAGTGCCAGTCACCACTGTTCATGCATGTTGATGCCGCCGACCGGCAGCGGGTGCGGCTGTACTTCAGTGCGCCACCGGAAGCCCCGACCACCCGCGGGTTCGCGTCGATCTGGGCGGCGGGCCTCGACGGCCAGTCGGCCGATGTCATCTTGGCGGTGCCCGAGGACTTCGCCTCCACCCTGGGCCTGGCGGCGCTGATCAGCCCGCTGAGGCTGCGCGGGATGTCGGCCATGTTGACCCGGATCAAGCGCCGGCTCCGCTCCGCATAAGGGGCGCGTCATTCGGGCGGGTCGGTCGCGCCTTACACTGCTGTGAACTAGATTCTTAAAGACATTTCTTAAAGATGCCGTCAGGAGGGCAAGTGGCGAACCATGCCAGCACGAAGATCTCCAAGGTGCTCGTCGCCAACCGCGGGGAGATCGCAGTCCGGGTGATCCGCGCCGCGCGCGACGCCGGGTTGCCCAGCGTGGCCGTGTACGCCGAACCAGACGCCGACGCGCCGCACGTCCGGCTGGCCGACGAGGCGTTCGCCCTGGGCGGGCAGACCTCGGCCGAGTCCTATCTGGTGTTCGAGAAGATCCTCGACGCCGCCGCGCAGTCGGGTGCCAACGCGATCCACCCCGGCTACGGATTCCTTTCCGAGAACGCCGATTTCGCCCAGGCTGTGATCGACGCCGGCCTGATCTGGATCGGGCCGAGCCCGCAGTCCATCCGCGACCTCGGTGACAAGGTCACCGCCCGCCACATCGCCGCCCGCGCCAAGGCGCCGCTGGTGCCCGGCACCCCGGACCCGGTGAAGGACGCCGACGAGGTGGTGGCCTTCGCCAAGGAGTACGGCGTGCCGGTGGCGATCAAGGCCGCGTTCGGTGGCGGCGGCCGCGGCATGAAGGTGGCCCGCACCATCGAGGAGATCCCCGAGCTGTTCGAGTCGGCCACCCGTGAGGCGATCGCGGCGTTCGGCCGCGGTGAGTGCTTCGTGGAGCGCTACCTGGACAAGCCCCGCCACGTCGAGGCGCAGGTCATCGCCGACATGCACGGCAACGTCGTCGTCGCGGGCACCCGCGACTGCTCGCTGCAGCGTCGCTTCCAGAAGCTGGTGGAAGAAGCGCCGGCACCTTTTCTCACCGACGCGCAGCGCAAGGAGATTCACGAGTCCGCCAAGCGGATCTGCAAGGAGGCCGGCTACTACGGCGCCGGCACGGTGGAGTACTTGGTCGGCCAGGACGGGCTGATCTCGTTCCTGGAGGTCAACACCCGGCTGCAGGTCGAGCACCCGGTCACCGAGGAGACCTCCGGCATCGACCTGGTGCGCGAGCAGTTCCGGATTGCCAACGGCGAGGCCCTCGACATCACCGAGGACCCGCAGCCCCGCGGCCACTCCATCGAGTTCCGCATCAACGGTGAGGACGCCGGCCGCGGCTTCCTGCCGGCCCCCGGCCCGGTCACCCGCTTCGACCCGCCGACCGGCCCCGGCATCCGGATGGACTCCGGCGTGGAGACCGGCTCGGTGATCGGCGGCCAGTTCGACTCGATGCTGGCCAAGCTGATCGTCACCGGGGCGACGCGCACCGAGGCCCTCGAGCGCGCCCGGCGCGCCCTGGACGAGTTCCACGTCGAGGGGCTGGCCACGGTCATCCCGTTCGACCGCGTGGTGGTGCGCGACCCGGCGTTCGTCGGCGACGAGAACGGCTTCACCGTCCACACCCGCTGGATCGAGACCGAGTTCGAGAACAACATCGAGCCGTTCACCGGCGGCGAGCCGCTCGACGAAGAGGACGCCCAGCCACGGCAGAAGGTGGTCGTCGAGGTCGGCGGCCGGCGCCTGGAGGTCTCGCTGCCCGGGGACCTGGCGCTGGGCGGCGGCGGTGCGGCCGGCGGTGCCGCCGGAGCCATTCGCAAGAAGCCCAAGGCGCGCAAGCGCGGTGCCCACGGCGGCGCGGCGGCATCCGGTGACGCGGTGACCGCGCCCATGCAGGGCACCGTGGTCAAGGTGGCCGTCGAAGAGGGCCAGGAGGTCGCCGCCGGTGACCTGGTCGTCGTCCTGGAAGCGATGAAGATGGAGAACCCGGTCACCGCGCACAAGGACGGTGTGGTCACCGGTCTGGCGGCGGAGGCCGGAGCGGCCATCACCCAGGGCACGGTGCTCTGCGAGATCAAGTAGCGGAGCCTTCGACATCGAGCCCATCGAGATCAACGCCGGCCCGTGGTATCTACGGATGCCACGGGCCGACGCTCGCGTCGATGACCGTCCCACGCTGGCCGATCTCGGCGAGACCGACCCGGACTACGTGGCGAAGGCGGCATCCGGCTGGGCCGAGGACACCCGCTATCTGTGGGCCGTGTGCGAGCCGACTACCGGCGAGGTGCTGGCCGAGGTGACGCTCAACCCGGTCTCAAGCGAGATCACCACCCGCAGCCGGGCGGGCCAGGAGGAAGCGGCGCGGACCGGAGCCGAAGCGGTGTCTCGGTTCGCCGCCGGTGCGCTAGGTCTGACGCCGGTGATGGGCGGTGGTGCGAGCGGCGCGGTTTCGCCCGACCAAGATCCAGGACACACCCGCGACGGCCAGCACTAACACCAGGATTCCGAAACCCACCGCCCATCCGGTGTGGTGCTGCGTCGCGGCGCTGACCAGCCCGACCAGCGCCAGTACCGCCATCACCAGCATGGCCAGCCCGGGGGCCTCACGGCGGTCCTTGAAGACCATCCCGGCACGCGGCCGCGTCGTGCGCGCGTCGTCGATAGGCTGCTCGGTCTCGTCCATGGCACCCTGATACCCCCCGGGGGCCGGAGCGAAACCCTCTGCGCTGATGGCGGCGAACCCGCTACACCGCCTCACGCAGCGCGGCTAGCAGCGGCTCCGCGGCCTCTTTGAGGAAGGCCTCCTGCGTCTCCCCGCCGATCTGGATGAGCGCGATATCGGTGAAACCGGCTTCGGCGTAGGCGCGTACCGCCTCGACGATCGCGTCCAGATCGGGACCGCACGGGATGGCGTCCGCGACATCCTGCGGCGTGACGAACTGGGTGGCGGCAGCGAACGCTGCCGGCGTCGGCAGCTCCGAGTTGACCAGCCACCCGCCGCCGAACCAGCGGAACTGCTGGTGGGCGCGCTGCACCGCGGCATCCCGGTCGCGGTCCCAGCACACCGGTAGCTGTCCGATGACCCGGCCGCCTTCCAGCCCGGAGGACTGGCGCGCGGTATGCCACGCCTGGACCAGGTCCGCGTCGGGCTGCACCGCGATCAGATCGTCGGCCGCCGCGGCGAATCTCGCCACGCCGTTCTCGCCCGACACCGCCACGCCCAGCGCGACCGGGATCTCCGGAAGGTCCCACAGCCGCGCCTGGTCCACCTGGAAGTGGTCGCCGCGCACGGTGACCGTCTCCCCCATCAGCAGCTCGCGGATGATCTTGATCGCTTCGCCGAGCATGGCCTGCCGCTGCCGGATGTTCGGCCAGCCGGCGCCGGTGACGATGTGCTCGTTGAGGTTCTCCCCGCTGCCCAGGCCCAGCGTGAACCGGCCGTCGGCAAGGATCTGCACCGTGGCCGCCTGCTGCGCCACCACCGCGGGGTGGTAACGCATCGTCGGGCAGGTCACATACGAGCACAGCCCCACCCGCTCGGTCGCCTGCGCGACCGCTCCCAGCACCGCCCAGGCGTTCGGAGCGTGGCCCTGCGAAGCCAGCCAGGGTGAGAAGTGATCGCTGCACACCTCGAAGTCGAAACCGCGTTCTTCTGCGGAGACGGCATAACGGACAAGGTCTTTGGGGCCGTTCTGCTCGGTCATCAGGGTGTAGCCGAACCGTGTCATGGTCCCCGGGGTACCCAACAGCCGATCGCCGAAACGGCGTCGTCGTTTGGGCTTGGCCACGCCGGGGGTATCCGCGAGCGTGACTATTGCACCCCTTCGCACCGAGCCCGCGCTGCCCGTCGCGGGCGGGCCCTTGTCGTCAGCGGTCTGCGAGCTGCTCCGCCGGCCCGCGGGCGACACCGCAGGATTCGCTGCCCGCACGGCCGGCGCGGACCCGTACGGCCGGGATCTGCAGCTGGCCCTCTACGTCTGCTACGAGCTGCACTACCGTGGCTTCGCCGGAGTGGACCCGGAGTGGGAATGGGATGCCACATTGCTGGAACTGCGCGCCCGGTTGGAGCGCGCCTTCCTCAATAGTGTCCGCGAGGACGTCGGAAAGATACCGCCGGACACTACCGCAAACGACGAAATGGCCGCTGCCGCAACCGAGCCCGTGCGCGGGAGCGGCCCGTCGTGGTATCTGCGGGAAAGCGGCACCTGGGAGCAGGCCCGCGAGTACTTCGTGCACCGGTCGCTGTATCACCTCAAGGAGGGCGATCCGCACGCCTTTGCCATCCCGCGCCTGACCGGCCAGGCCAAGGCCTCCTTCGTCGCCATCGAGTTCGACGAGTACGGCGCCGGGCGCGGTCGGCGGGTGCACCAGCAACTGTTCGCCGACCTGCTCACCGCCGCCGGACTGAATCCCGATTACCTCGCCTACCTGGACTTTGTCCCGGCCGAGACGCTCGCGGTGGTGAACCTGATGTCCCTGTTCGGGCTACATCGCCGGTGGCGGGGTGCGGCCGTCGGGCATTTCGCCTCGACGGAGATCACCTCCCCGCCCGGGTCCAGCCGGCTGGTCGCCGCGCTGCGGCGGATGGGCGCTCCGGAGCCGTGCGTGGCGTTCTACGCCGAGCACGTCGAGGCGGACGCGGTACACGAACAGGTTGTGCGCGCCGATGTGGTCGAGGATCTGATCCGCCAGGAGCCGGAGCTGGAGGCCGACGTGGTGTTCGGCATGCGGGCCCGCGACGCGGTGGAGAACCGACTTGCCGATCTCATGATGTCGGCCTGGTCTGCGGGGCGATCTTCGCTACCCACGATGTGAAACTTAAGCGTTCACTGGGATTTCGCGTAAATCGTGGTTGATCCCTTTGCCAATCGCAGCGACTCTGGGTAACGTCTGATTCCTCCGGTTGAGTTCACAGCCGCACTTGAACGTCACCGTGTTTATGCGTCTCGGGAAGAGATTACGCTGACGTGATCCAACAGCACGATACGTCGACTGATGGAGCCACAAATGAGCACCACCAAGATGACTGAAGCCGCGATCGTTACTCCCGCAACCGAAGCCACCCAAGCCTGGCGCAATCACACCGCCAAATTCACCGTGCACTGGGGCCGGGCGGGAGCGGTAGTCGCCGCGGACGGCGAGATCGACGCGGCCAACGCCGGCCCGTTCGCTGATTACGCCAAGCGCTGCGCCGACTGCTGCGAATGGCTGATTCTGGATTTGTCCGAGCTGACTTTCATTGGCACGGTCGGGTTTACGGCTCTTCAGTCGATCAGCGCGCGGTGCGCCACCGCACGGACCCGGCTGATGGTGATACCGAGTCCGGCGGTGAACAGCGTGCTCCGGATCTGTGACCCGCAGTCGCGCCTCCCGCTGGTGGCGTCGCTGACAGACGCCCTGGCCGATGTGCAGAAGGCCGGCCGCCCGCTGCGCGCGGTGACCTGAACCTAGGCAGGCACCGCGTCTGCGGCCCGGTCCCAGGCGCGGTGCTTGGCCAGCTCGGTGGCGAACGCGTCGAAGAAGTCGTCGTTCAGGTCGTTCGCCGCTGCCGCCGTGGTGACCACCCCTGTGGAGACGGTGACGGTCGTGTCCTCGGCCAGCCGTTCGGTGATCCCCGCCTTGGGTAGCAACTCCACCCCCGCCCCGAACGCGCCGACGGGCTTGAGGTGCTTGTAGGCCTCGGTGATGAAGTGCATCGCGTAGCCGTCTTGCGACAGGGTGCGCATCGCGTCCGGACCGCACGGCACCACCACCGCGTCGTAGAGCACCGAGGCCATGGTGGTGATCGCCCGGTCGACGCTCAGCTGCCCGCCCGAACCGCCGGCCAGCTCTCCGCCGGCGATCGGCGCCAGCACCTCGGCGATGGCGCCGCGCTCGCGCATCGCCGCCACGAAGCGTTCCACACCCGCCACGTCGACGCCGTCGGCGGCCAATACCGCGATCTTGCGGCTCTCGATGCTGGGGACCCCTCGCGCATCCGGCGGAAGGGTGGCGCTGTGCAGCTGCGAGAGCGCCGGCGACACCCCCGCCTTCTGAACGACCTCGTCGAGCGGCTGCTCCTCGGGCGCGGGCAGGCCGAGCTGCTCGGCCACCTGGCCGGCCAGGCCATGGTCGACGCGGTTGAGTTGTTCGACCACGCGCTGACGGATCTCGACGGTCTCGCATTTGCCCAGTTCGAAGGCGTACGCGGCGACGATGTGCTTCGCCTCGATGTCGGACATGCTCTTGTAGAACATCCGCGCCTGGCTGTAGTGGTTCTCGAAGCTCGCGGCGCGTTTGCGGATCTTGTCGCCGTCCACCTTCTGGGTGTAGTGCCGGAACACCTCGGCGTCCTCCCCGGACCCCGCCAGCGCCGGGCAGCCGCCGCCCAGCGAGTTCTTGTAGTAACTGGTCCTGCCGACCGGGATGGCGTGTTGGCTGTAGCCGTCGTGCTGGTTGGTGCGCACTTCGGCCACCGGCCGGTTGATCGGCAGATGATTGAAGTTCGGTCCGCCGAGGCGGATCAACTGGGTGTCCAGGTAGGAGAAATTGCGGAACTGCAGCAGCGGGTCGTTGGTGAAGTCGATTCCCGGCACCACGTTGGCGGTGCAGAACGCCACCTGCTCGGTTTCGGCGAAGAAGTTGTCCGGGTTGCGGTTGAGCACCATTTTGCCCACCGGACGAACCGGGACCTGTTCTTCCGGAATGATTTTCGTAGCGTCCAGCAGGTCGAAATCGAAATTGAATTCGTCGCTCTCGGGCACCAATTGCACCCCGAGCTCCCACTCCGGGTACTGGCCGGCCTCAATCGAGTCCCACAGATCGCGGCGGTTGAAGTCCGGGTCTTTGCCGGCGATCTTCTGGCATTCGTCCCAGATCAGCGAGTGCACGCCGAGCTTGGGCTTCCAGTGGAACTTCACAAAGGTGCCCTGACCCTTGGCGTTGACGAAGCGGAAGGTGTGCACGCCGAAGCCTTGCATCATCCGATAGCTGCGCGGCAAGGAGCGGTCCGACATCAGCCACATGATGGCGTGCAGCGTCTCCGGCTGCAGCGACACGAAGTCCCACAGCGTGTCGTGGGCGGACTGCGCCTGCGGAATCTCGTTGTCCGGTTCCGGCTTCACCGCGTGCACGAAGTCGGGGAACTTGATCCCGTCCTGGATGAAGAACACCGGGAAGTTGTTGCCCACCAGGTCGTAGTTGCCCTGTTCGGTGTAGAACTTGGTGGCGAACCCGCGCACGTCGCGCACGGTGTCGGCCGAACCGCGGGAACCGGCCACGGTGGAGAACCGTACGAACACCGGGGTCTGGGCGCCCGGGGTGGTCAGGAACTTCGCCGCGGTGTACTCGGCGAGCGAATCGTCGTAGGGCTCGAAGTAGCCGTAGGCGCCCGCCCCGCGGGCGTGCACCACCCGCTCCGGGATCCGCTCGTGGTCGAAGTGCATGATCTTCTCACGGGCGTGGAAATCCTCCAGCAACGTCGGTCCGCGCTCCCCGGCCGTCAGCGCGTCGTCGGTGTGGTCCACCCGCACGCCCAGCTGAGTGGTCAAGTAGCCGGACTGCCGGTCGTACCGGTGGTCGTCGAGCTGTCGCTGCTTGGGGTCACGGTCGTCGGTAGCCACCGCTGGTCCTTTCTGGGGTTTGGGACGGTAGGGAACTCCCGGGGTGGGTATCCCAGCCGGGACATTCGCAAACGGAAGGGACGATCGTGACCGCCCAAGCGGCTGTGTTGTTCGACGTCGACGGCACCCTGGTGGACTCCAACTACCTGCATGTGCATGCGTGGCGGCGCGCGTTCGCCGAGGTGGGCATCGAGGCCGAGTCCTGGCGCATCCACCGCGCCATCGGGATGGACGGATCCATACTGGTACGGCTGCTCTCCGATGACGCGCCTGAGGACATCCGCGAACGGCTCAAGGATCTGCACTCCCGCTACTACTTGGAGTCGGCGGCGCTATTGTCGCCGCTTCCGGGCGCCCGGCCGCTGCTGGAACGTATCGCCGCCCTCGGCATTCCGGTGGTGCTGGCCACCTCGGCGCCCGACGACGAACTGGCGGTGCTGCGAAAGGTGCTGGACTGCGACGACCTGGTCGCCGCGGTCACCTCGTCGGCCGACGTTGACGTCGCCAAACCGCACCCGGGGATCATCGGGACCGCGTTGGACCGGATCGGCGCAACGGCCGACCGGGCGGTTTTCGTGGGCGACGCGGTCTGGGACGCGCAGGCGTGCGTGCGCGCCGGAGTACCCAGCATCGGTGTGCTCAGCGGCGGGGTGTCCCGCTCCGAGTTGGAAACCGCAGGCGCGGTGGGCGTTTTCGACAACGCCGAGGATCTGCTGGCGCACCTCGATCAGACGCCGATCGCAGACTTACGGCGAGCCGGACATGGATGAGAGTGCGTTTCTGACCACGCTGATCCGGGCGCCCTACACCGTCTATCACGTCAACGGCGTCGCCACCGCCGCGGCAAGCGCCGCCAGCGCGGCGAACATCCACGCCAGGTAGTCGCCGATGTGGCCGGAATGCGCTGCGCGCAAGGCGCTGAGCGCCGGCGCGGTGAGGGTGCCGGCCGTGCGGCGGACCGCCGGAGGCCACTGGGGCAACCCGGCGGCCGCCACGCCCGCCGCCACCACGCAGCCCAAGACTCCCAGTCCGGCCCCGAGCGCCGACCAGGATGACGCCGCGGTGGCAGCCCCGGCGTCGATGAACCGGCGGGCGGCGGTGTCGGCGCCGCGCGCAACCGCGGGCAGCACCCCGGCGGCCAGGCAACCGGCCAGCAGCAAACCGATTGCGGTGTACATGCTGGGCGGGGTCCGCCGCAGCCGGGTGTCGGGCTGCTCGTCGCCTCCGGTGGTCCGGCCGAGATCGCCGGACGGCTCGGACCGGCCGCCGAGGCCGGTGAAGCAGCGGATGCCCGCGCGCAGCACCGCACCGCCGGTGAACGCCGAAACACCCAGGAACAGCGCCGATCCCCAACCGCTGCCCAGGGCCTCCTCGCACAGAGATTTGCCCAGCGCCGTACCGAACGGCGGCAGCCCGGCCAGGGCGACGGCCGCCGCGGCGTAGCAGGCCGCCAACACCGGCTGGCCCCGGCCGCGGCCTACCAGCTCCCACTCGTCGACGCTGTGGTGGCGGTCCAGCAGGATCCCGACTATCAGGAACAACGCCGACTTGGCGCCGGCGTGCCCGATCGCATACACCGCCGCGCCGGCCACCCCCTGCGAGCTCAGCGTCGCGGTGGCGACCAGCAGCAACCCCATATGACCGACCGTCGAATAGGCCAGCATCCGCTTGAGGTGCCGCTGCAGCACACACATCACCGAGCCGACGACCGCGGTCAGCACACCGGCGGCCACGAAGACGCGACCGATCGCGGCCGGCGGCAGCACACCGGCGAACACCACCCAGTAGACCCGCCAGAGCCCGTAGAGCCCGAGTTCGACCATGACCCCGGAGAACAGCACGCACACCCCGGCGGGTGCGACGGCATGCGCGTCGGCGAGCCAGAAGTGCAGCGGCACGATCGCGGCTTTGACCAGCAAGGCCGCCGAAACCAGCACGAAGGCGGCCACCACCAGGGCATCGGGCGGGCCGCCCCGCAACGCCGCACCCAGTTGAGCCATGCCCAGCTGGCCGACGCGGGCATAGAGCATGCTGATGCCCACCAGGGTCAGGCATGCGCTGAGCGATTGGATGATCCCGAAGTTGAGTGCGCCCTGGATCGCCGAGCGGTCTTCGATCTTGATGCCGGTCAGCGCGTAAGCGACCGCGCCCATCAGCTCCAAGAACACGAACAGGTTGAACAGGTCCGCGGCCAGGACGAATCCGTTCATCGCGGCCAGGAAGATCAACAGCAGTGCGTCGAAGCGGGTATCGGCCTCGTCCAGTCCGCGGCGACTGTAGAGCGCCGCACACCCGGTCAGCGCACCGATCAGCACCGCCAGTCCCGCCGAAAGCGGATCAGCGGCCAGAGCGATACCGACCGCCAGCCCGTCGCGCGGCTGCCAGCCCCCGCTCCAGGCCACCACGGTGCGTCCGGCCGCGGCGCTCAGCAGATATCCGGCGGCACCGGTGGAGGCCGCCGAGGTGGCCAGCACCACCGCGTTGGCAAGGGAGTTGGACAGCCGACGGCCCAGGCCCAGTAGCAGACACGCCACCAGGATCGGCACCGCGACCAGCAGCGGCAGCAGGGTGGTCGCGGCCGGCACGGCGACTCAGCCCCGCAGCGCCGACAACTGATCCGGGTCCAGGGTGTGGTGGCGCTTGTGGACCTGGATGGCCAATGCCAGCAGCAGCGCGGTGACGGTGGCCTGAATGACGATGTCGGTCAACGTCATCGCCTGCACCACCGGATCCACCACTGGCGTCGATGCCGGAGCGTCGACGAAGATCGGCGGCGCCCCGCCCTGTTGGTAGCCGACCGCCAGCAGCAACAGGTAGGTGCCCGACTGCGCCACCGATAGGCACACCACCGCGTGGATCAGGTTGCGGCTGCGGACGATTCCGAAGGAACCGACCAGCACCAGCCAGCCCGCCACCCCGTAGATGTAGGTGCTCACGAACGCTCCTGCCGCGGAGCGACGGTGATCTCCTGCGCCAGGAACTGCGCCAGCAGCACGGTCATGCCGCACGCCACCGCCACCCCGACCGCCGCGTTGAGCAGCGGTACCGACCCCGACGACAGCAGCTGGCCGCGCGTGCCGGTGGGCAGCAGGTTGACCAGGAATGCTCCGCCGGTGATCAACCCGGCGATCCCGATACCGGCGAACGCCGCAGCGCCCAGGGCCTCGCCGATGTCGAAGGCGTTGACCGGACGCAACCGGTCCAGCGCCCGGAAGCTTCCGGTGATGTAGAGCAGGTGCAGGCCGGTGGCCAGCACCACGCCGCCCTGGAAGCCGCCGCCCGGTGTCAGGTGTCCGTGCAGCACCACGTCGAGTCCCATCGCCAGTGTCACCGGCAGCAGCAGGTAGCCGACGAACCGGGTGGAATCCAGGGCCGCGCGACGGCCGCTGTCGTGGTATTCGCGCTCCTCCACAGCCGGACGCAGCAGCGCCATCACGCCGGTCACCGAGGCGACCAGAATGGTCTCCTCGCCGAACGTGTCCAGGGCGCGCTGGTCGAAGTTCACCGACGCGACCACGTTGGCCGTGGCATGGGAAAACGCTTCCCGCACCGCAAGATCCCGATACAGGTGGTGGTCGTGGCCGAACGCGGGGAGTTCGGCGAAGCCCAGCCACAGCAGCAGACCCATCCCGGCCGCTCCGACGAGGAACAGCACCGTTCGCCCGGTTCGGGTCACCGGCCGACCTCGCGATGCCGGCGCTGCACCGTTCGGACGGCGAGCATGACCATCAGCGGCACCACCACTCCGCCGATCAGCAACTGGGACAACGCCACATCGGGCGCCTGCAACATCACGAACAACACGGTGAGCGCCAGTCCGAACACCGCCAGCACGATCGCCTGCCGGTGCGGATCAGCGGTCATGGCGACCACAGTTCCGGTGCCGCCGACCAGCGTGACGGAGAGCAGGATCAGCGCGGTCATGGCGGCGAATCCGCGTCGACCACACCGGCTTCCTGCGCGGTCAACCGGGCGGTGGCCGCTGACATCGCCGGGGCGGTGAGCAACACCAGCCCGACGATCACCGCGACCATCGCGGATGCTTCGGTCCAGCCCCGGTCCAAGATCAAGCCCAGCCCGGTCAGCGGAAAGCCCACCGAGGTGGTCACGGTCAGCAGGTGCAGTTGGTCGACCACGTTCAGAGCGGCCGCCGCCAGCGTGCAACAGACCATCACCGTCACCCCGGCGAAGACCAGCAGCCAGGCGATCACGGCTCGCCCGCCAGCAGTCGGGCGTAGACCAGGGTCCCGGGAAAGGTGACCAGCGCCAGCACCAAGGGGACGATCAAAGCCCAGTCCTGGCCCCAGGAGACCGCCAGCACCAGCAGCATCCCGATCGCGCCGATACCGGCGAATTCCAGACCGACCAGGCGCCGCCGGGGAGCGCCGCGAGCGGCGATCCAGGCGCCGGGCAGGAACACCCCGAGCTGCAGTACCAGCGCGGCCAGCTCGCCCGGTCTCACCGCCCCACCGCCGCCTCCAGGGTGCCCGGCCGCTGCCCGATTCGGTGCACCAGCACGGACCGGGCAGCATTGTCGAGGACGACGGTTCCCGGGGTCGTGGCCAGCGCCAGCGTCGCGACGGCCCGGCGGCCCGCGGCCACCGGCCCGGCTTCGGCTGGCAAGGCCACCGGGGCGATCACCGACTGGGAACGCCGCGACGGGACCAGAATGTAGACCCACACCTGGACGGTTTGTTTGAGCACCTCGCCGGCGACCGTGGGAATCCAGCGCAGCCATCCCGGCCGGAACCGCCAACTACCGGAGTTGGCCTGCCGGGCCGCGCGGGCGGCGACCGCACACGGCAAGGTGCACAGCGCCGCGGCCGCCAGCTCCTGCGCGGTGCGCTCGGTCAGCGTCACCACCCACAGTGCGGCGGCTATCAGCCACCACAGCAGGGTTTCGCCGACCGCTCGAATCCGGCTACCGGCCGCGGACACGGCGGTTGTGCTTCTTGATCGCCGTGACCAGTTCCGATTTCCGCATCGTGGAGCGCCCGTGAATGTC
This sequence comes from Mycolicibacter sinensis, assembly GCF_001667375.1. Lineage (GTDB taxonomy): Bacteria > Actinomycetota > Actinomycetes > Mycobacteriales > Mycobacteriaceae > Mycobacterium > Mycobacterium sinense_A. Next base: position 17,942 of record NZ_LZIN01000108.1, read on the forward strand.
CAGGCGGCGCGCCACGTCCATCAGGTGCGCCTTGCTGGCATTGGCATCGACGCCCTCGGCGGACGGCCCCGAGTTGTTCGGCCCGCCACCGGCGGCACGCTTGTCGGAGGGGCCGCGCTTCTTCTTGGCCTCCCAGTGGTCCCCGACCTTCTCGAAACTGTGCTTGAGCGCCGCGTAGGCAACCCGGTGCGCGCGCTGCTCGCTGCCGTACTCCTTGGCGGCTGCATCGTGCGCTTTGGCGAAAGTGCGTTGCGCTTTGGCGCTGGAGCGTTGCAGTGTGCTGGGCAACTCGCCTTGCTTGGCGGCGCCGCTCTTCGTCGTCTTGGGCATGAGTCCTCCAATCAGCCAGTCTCGGCGGCATACCCGTCGAAACGGTTCGGCAACCATTTCCTCCAGGTGAGCACGTTTGCCAAGGCGAAGACCGGGCAACCCGGATAGCCGTGGATGCCGAACGTTTCCGTCAATTGCTCACCGCCCGTGCCCCGTTCATCTCGGTGTACTTTGAGGACTCGCACGACACCGAGGACGCGGCGACCAAGCTCGAACTCACCTGGCGGGAGGTGAGCGAACAGCTCACCCAGCAAGGCGTCGGCCAGCGGCTCGTCGAGGAGATCGAACGCGCGCATACGCTGCGGGCCGATGAGGCGCTGCCGTGGGGCGCCATCGCAATCGGTGCGGCCGTCGTCGGCGGCGGCGAGGCGGTCGATCCGGCCGACGGCGTCGCGGCGGTGCTGCGCTACCCGCCGACGGCATCGGCCTAGCCGCCGTCGTCATCCGGCTTCGGCCCGATCGTCGTCGAAGAGGTGTCGTTGGGCGTGGCCCTGGACGGGCACGGCGTCGTA
>NZ_LZIN01000109.1 GCF_001667375.1 Mycolicibacter sinensis
TTTTTTTGCTGTGCCCACCCCCCACAATAAAAATATATCCCCGCCCCCCCCCGCCCGGGCCGGGGGGGGGGGCCCCCGCGCCCGCCCCCCCCCCCCCCCCCCCCCCCCCCCGGCGGCGGCCTATAGCCCCAGCGACTTGGCGATGATCATCTTCATGACCTCGCTGGTCCCGGCATAGATCCGGGCCACTCGGGCATCGGTGTAGAGCCGCGCGATCGGATATTCCATCATGTAGCCGTAGCCGCCGAACAGCTGCAGACACCGGTCGATCACCCGGGCCTGCATCTCGGTGCAGAACAGCTTCACCCGCGCGGCATCGGCCGCCGACAGCTCGCCCTCGACGTGTTCGAGGACCGCCCGGTCCAGCATGCACTGGGCGGCCTCTATCTCGGTGGAGACCGCGGCCAGCTCGAACTTGGTGTTCTGGAACGACGCGACCGGGGAACCGAACACGTTGCGGTTCTTGACGTAGTCGATGGTGGCGGCCAGCGCCGAGCGGGACTGGGCGACCGACCCGACGGCGACGGTGAGCCGTTCCTGGGCCAGGTTGTGGCCCAGGTAGCTGAACGCCTCGCCGTCGGCCCCCAGCCGGTTGGTCACCGGAACCCGGACGTCGGCGAAGGACAGCTCAGCGGTGTCTTGGACCTTGCAGCCCATCTTGTCCAGTTCGCGGCCCCGTTCGAATCCGGGCATGCCGTCCTCGACCACCAGCAGGGTCAGCCCGCGGCGACGGTTATCGGGGTCGGTGGAGGTGCGCGCCACCACGATCACCAGATCGGCCTGGATGCCTCCGGTGATGAACGTCTTGGCGCCGTTGAGGATGTAGTCGTCGCCGTCACGCACCGCGGTGGTGCGCATCCCGGCCAGATCCGACCCGGTGCCGGGCTCGGTCATCGCGATCGCGGTCAGCAGCGTGCCGGCCGCCAGCCCGGGAAACCAGCGCGCCCGCTGCTCGTCGTTGGCGTAATGCAGGAAGTACGGCAGGATCACCTCGAGCTGGGTGCGCACCGTGGAGAGCGTCACCAAAGCGCGCGCCGCCTCCTCCTGCAGCACCACGTTGTAGCGGTAGTCGTCCGCGCCCCCGCCGCCGTACTCCTCGGGGATCGCCATGCCGAGCATCCCCAGCGAGCCCAGGTGTTCGAAGACCGCGCGCGGCATCCGGCCGGCTTTCTCCCACTGCGGATATTCGGGCACCACGTGCTTGTCGACGAAGTCGCGGGCCAGGGCCCGAAACGCCTCATGGTCTTCGGTGAACAGGGTGCGCTGCATGCCCGACGCCCCTAACCGATCAGCTCGACGATGGTGGCGTTGGCGGTGCCGCCGCCCTCGCACATGGTCTGCAGCCCGTAGCGAATCCCGTTGTCGCGCATGTGGTGAATCATCCGGGTCATCAGCACCGCACCGGACGCGCCGAGCGGATGGCCAAGGGCGATCGCTCCGCCGACCGGGTTGAGCAGCTTCTCGTCGGCACCGGTCTCGGCCTGCCAGGCCAGCGGCACCGGCGCGAACGCCTCGTTGACCTCGAACACGCCGATGTCGTCCAGGCGCAGCCCGGCGCGCTTGAGCACCTTCTCGGTGGCCGGGATGGGTCCGGTGAGCATCAGCACCGGGTCGGCTCCGGTCACCGCGCCGGCGGTGTAGCGCACCAGCGGAGTCAGGCCGCGGCGGGCGGCCTCGTCCTCGCTCATCACCAAAAGCGCTGCGGCGCCGTCGGAGATCTGCGAGGAGTTGCCCGCATGGATGACCCCATCGTCGGCAAAGGCCGGCTTGAGCCCGGCCAGCCGCTCGACGGTGCTGCCCGGGCGCACGCCCTCGTCGGCGTCGACGACGGTGCCGTCGTCGGTGGTCACCGCCACGATCTGCTCGTCGAACACGCCACTGCCGCGGGCGGCCGCCGCCCGCTGATGCGACTGCACCGAATACTCGTCGAGGCGGGTGCGGGACAAATCCCAGCGCTGCGCGATCATCTCCGCCGACACGCCCTGGTTGAAGGCGAAACCGTCATAGCGGGCAAGGGCTTTGGGCCCGTAGGGCTCGCCGGTGGCCCGGGCCGCACCCAGCGGCACCCGGCTCATCACCTCGACGCCGCCGGCGACGACGACATCCTGTTGCCCCGACATCACCGCGTGTACGGCGAAGTCGAGGGCCTGCTGGCTGGACCCGCAGGCCCGGTTGACCGTGGTGCCCGGGATGGTCTCGGGCCAGCCCGCGGCCAGCACGGCGTAGCGCCCGATATTGCTGGACTGGTCGCCGACCTGCGACACACAGCCCCACACCACGTCGTCGACGGCGTCGGGGTCGACACCGGTGCGCTGCATCAATTCGTTGAGCACCAGCGCGGACAGGTCCGCGGCGTGCATCCCGGCCAGCCCGCCGTTGCGCTTGCCGACCGGAGTGCGCACCGCCCCGACGATTACCGCCTGTGTCATCTGAACTACTCCGATCTACTTGGCCGGCCACCCGCCGGTGAAGCGCGGGGTGCGCTTCTCGGCGAACGCCGCATAGGCTTCCGCGGCGTCGGTGCCCGCGAAATTGACTATCTGGGCGCGTGATTCGTTCATCAGGGCGGCCGGCAGGGTGGTGTCGGCCCCCTGGTTGAGCAGCGCTTTGGCCTGCGCCAGTGCCCGCGGCGGGCCGGCCGCCAACTTCTCGGCGAGGTCGTCGACGAACCCGTCGATCTCCTCGGCCTCCACCACCCAGGTCACCAGGTTCAGCGCCTGGGCTTCGGCGGCGTCGATGGTCTCGGCCAACAGCGCCAGCCGCTTGGCCTGCTGAAGGCCGGCGATCTTGGGCAGCAACCACGATCCGCCCAGGTCGATCGAGAGTCCCCGCTTCGAGAAGATCTGGCAGAACGTCGATTCCGGCGTCGCGACCACCAGGTCGCAGCCCAGGGCCAGGTTCCAGCCCGCCCCGACCGCCACCCCGGCTACTTTCGCGATGGTCGGCACCGACAGCTCGTGCAGGGCCAGCGCGACGTCGGTGAGGCGTTGCAGCTTCTCCACCGGGTGAACCTCGTCGGGTGTACCGATGTCCGCACCCGAGCAGAACGCGCCGCCGGCGCCGGTGATGATCAGAGCGCGCAGGTCGCGGTCGTCGGCGGCCTCGCGCAACGCATCCCGCAGCGCCCGCCACAGCTGCGGGTTGATCGCGTTCTTGCGGGCGGGCCGGTTCAGGGTGAGGGTGCGCACGCCGTCGCGATCGCTGCGCAGCAGTACCGGGTCGTCGGGGGACATCAGCTGCCAGCCTGCCCGATCGCCCCCTGACCGCGCAGCGCGGCGATGTCGGTGTCGGTGAAACCCAGCTCGCCCAGCACCGCGTCGGTGTGCTCGCCCAGCCCCGGCACCGCGCCCATCGGGGGCTGGTAGCCGGCGATGACCGGCGGCGGCAGCAACGACGGGATCGGTCCGGCGGGGGTGTCGATAGAGCGCCACCGGTCGCGCTCGGCGAGCTGCGGGTGGGCCAATACATCGCTGGGGGTGTTGTAGCGGGCGTTGCCGATTCCGGCGGCATCGGCGGCATCCTGGATCTTGGCCAGGTCGTGGCGGGCGCACCAATCCGCGATCGCCTCGTCCAGGATCGGCCGGTGCGCAACCCGGGCGGCGTTTCCGGCGAAGCGCGGATCGTCGGCCAGGTCGTTGCGGCCCAGCAGTTCGCGGGCCAGCCGCTGCCACTCCCGGTCGTTGGTGGTGCCCAGCACCACGGTGTGCCCGTCGGCGGTCGGGTAGGCGCCGTAGGGCGCCACCGCCGGTGAGCTCATACCCAGTGGCTGCTGGTCGATTCCGGAGTGCCGCGCGTAGGTCAGGTGGTAGCCCATCATCTCGGCCATCGTGTCGAACAGACTCACGGTGATCGACGGTGCCGGCGCGCTGCGGTCTCGGCCGACCAGCAGCGCCATGATCGACAGCGCCGAGTACAGGCCGCTGGTCACGTCGGCCACCGGCGGGCCCGGTTTGGCCGGGGCGCCCGGGTTGCCGGTCACCGAGCACACCCCGGACTCGGCCTGCACCAGCAGGTCGTAGGCGCGCTTGTGCGACAACGGTCCCCCGCTGCCGTAGCCGTCGATCTCGACCGCGATCACGTTCGGGTGCCGGCGCGCCACGTCTGGAGGGGACAGGCCCAGCCGGGCAGTGGCACCGGGTGCGAGGTTGGACACCAGCACGTCGGCGCGGTCGAGTAGCCGGTGCAGAATATCGCGTCCGGCATCGCTTTTCAGGTCGAGGGTGACCGACTCCTTGCCGCGGTTGACCCAGACGAAGTGCGCGGCTTGCCCGTTGACGACGTCGTCGTAGTAGCGGGCGAAGTCGCCGCCGTCGGGATTCTCCACCTTGATGACGCGGGCGCCGAAGTCGGCCAGGGCGCGGGTGCACATCGGTGCCGACACCGCCTGTTCCAGGGCCACCACGGTGACGCCCGCCAGCGGTGCGGCTGACTGTTGGGGCATCACATCACCATGCCACCGTCCACCGGCAGCACCTGCCCGGTGACATAGGAGGCGGCGTCGGAGGCCATGAAGACGAATGCGCCCGCGACCTCGCTGGGCTCGGCCCAGCGCTTCATCGGGATGCGGTTCATCATGTTGGCGGCGAATTTCTCGTTGGTGCGGATCGTCTCGGTCATCGGGGTGGCCGCCAGCGGCGCCAGCGCGTTGACGCAGATCCGCTTGGTGGCCAGCTCGCGGGCCAGCGACTTGGTGAAGCCGATCAGCGCGGCCTTGGCGGCCGAGTAGTTGACCTGCCCGAGGGTGCCGGTCAGCCCGGCGGCCGAGGTCACGTTGACGATGCGCCCGGTGCCGTCGGTCGGAACGTAGGGCAGCACCGCCTGGGTGCAGTTGAACGCGCCGACGGTGTGCACGTCCAGCAGCAGCCGCATCGACTCGGCGCTGAGTTTCTCGAACATCGCCGGGCGGGTCACGCCGGCGTTGTTGATCAAGATGTGGATCTTTCCGTCGGCCAGCTCGGCGGCCTTGCTGGCGGCCGCGTCGGCGGAGTCCCGGTCGGCCACATCCAGCGTGGTGGCCGCAGCCCGGTGCCCGGACGCCGAAATCCGCTCGGCCACTTCAGCGGCCGCGTCACCGTCGATGTCGGTGACCAGCACCGCGGCCCCGGCTTCGGCCAGCGCGGTCGCGACCGCCGACCCGATACCGCCGGCCGCCCCGGTCACCACCGCGCTTCGGCCGCCCAGGTCGAAGTAGCCGGCCATCAGTAACTCCTCGGCAGTCCGAGCACGTGCGAGCCGAGGAAGTTCAGGATCATCTCCTGGCTGACCGGTGCGATCTTCATCAGGCGGGACTCCCGGAAGAACCGGGAGATGTTGTATTCCTCCGAGTAGCCCATGCCGCCGTGGGTCTGCAGCGCGCGGTCGGCTGCCGCGAAACCGGCGTCGGCACACAGGTATTTGGCCATGTTGGCTTCCCGGCCGCAGGGCTCGTTGTTGTCGTAGAGCCAGGTGGCCTTGCGCAGGATCAACTCGGCGGCGTCCAGCCGGGCCAGCGAGTCGGCGAGCGGGAACTGGATGCCCTGGTTCATGCCGATCGGCCGGTCGAACACCACGCGCTCGTTGGCGTACTTGACCGCACGGTCCAGCGCGACCCGGCCGATGCCGAGGGCCTCGGCGGCGATGAGCATGCGCTCCGGGTTGAGCCCGTGCAGGATGTAGGAAAACCCCTTGCCCTCTTCACCGATCCGGTGTTCGGCCGGTACTCGCAGGTCGTCGATGAAAACCTCGTTGGACGACACCGCGTTTCGGCCCATTTTGGTGATAGGCCGGATGTCGACGTGGTCGCGGTCGATGTCGGTGAGGAACAGGGTGAGGCCGTCGGTGGGTTTTGCTACCTCGTCTCGCGGGGTGGTGCGGGTCAGCAGCAGGATCTTCTCGGATTCAAGGGCTTTGGAGATCCACACCTTGCGCCCGTTGACCACATAGTCGCTGCCGTCACGCTTGGCGAAGGTGGTGATACGCGAGGTGTCGAGGCCCGCGGTCGGTTCGGTGACGCCGAAGCACACGTGCAGATCGCCGCTGACGATGCGGGGCAGGGTTTCGGCTTTCATCTCATCCGAGCCGAAGACCACGACCGGCTGCATGCCGAAGATCGACAGATGGATCGCGCTGGCGGCGTTCATGCCGCCGCCGGACCGGGCCACTTCCTCGGCCAAGATGGTGGCCTCGGTGATGCCCAGCCCGTGGCCGCCGTACTCCTCGGGGATGGTCATGCCCAGCCAACCGCCGCCGGCGATGGCGTCGTAGAACTCGCGCGGGAATTCGTGTGCCTGGTCCTTGGTCATCCAGTAGTGGTCGTCGAACTTCGCCGCCAGTTCGGCGACCGACTGCCGGATCAGCTGCTGGTCCTCGGTCAGCTCGAAGCTCATTCCGCCGGACATGATCTCCTCCAGCCCATCAGCACCCCTCGTGGACGTTCATTAGCCGGAAACGAGAATAGCATTCTCGTTTATTGGGTCCCTTCGGCATACCAGGTGCGGAACTCGGCGTAGTTGGGCATCTCCTCGGAGTTGGCCTTGGGGTCGATGCACACGTGGATCACCGCGGTGCCGCCGGCGGCGTAGGCCCGTTTGATCGCCGGTCCGATCTCCGCCTCGTCCTGCACGTATTCCCCGTGACAGCCCATGCCCTCGGCGATCTTGTCGAACCGGACGTCCTTGCTCCAATGCACCCCCGGCTGCGGCGAGGGTTGCTCGAAGGTTCGCTTGTACACCCCGACCTCCAGGCCCCACTGGTGATCGACCCCGACCACGCAGACCAGCGGCAGCCCCAGCCGGGCCGCGGTCTCCAGCTCGGCGATGTGGAACAGGAACGCCGAGTCACTGGTCAGCAGCATCACCGGGCGCTTGCCGCCTTCGGCGACCGAGGCGCCCACCGCATACGGCAGCCCGGTGCCGAGGTGGCCGAAGTTCTGGTTCCACATCACGTCGTGCGGCTTGGCCTGCGAATAGGTCCACTGGAAGATGACGGTGGCGCCGCCGTCGCGGACCATGATGCCGTCGGCGGGAAACGCCTTGGTGGCCTCGACCACGTAGCGGGCCGGATGCACCGGGGAACGACCCGCCGGAGCGGTCTCGGCCAGCTCGGCCAACTGCTCGGCGTCCTGGCGGATCCACCGGTCCAGCTCGGCCGGCCGCGTGCGGGCGCTGTCCCGCAGCGCCTCCACCAACTGCGGTACGACGCCGCGCAGGTCTCCCACCAGCGGCACGTCGATCGGCCGGTTCACCCCGATCGCCAGCGGGTCCTGCTCGACGTAGATCCACTTGCGGTCGGCGTTCTTCTCTGCCCAGTGCCGGGTGGTGCCGTAGTGCACCGGCTCGCCCAGTTCGGTGCCCAGCGCCACGCAGACATCCGAGGCCGCCACCGCCTCGACCGCCGACTGCGAGAACCCGTAGGGGAAGGTGCGATCTTCCAGCCCGGGGATGAACGCGGTGCCGCCGGAGGTCTGGATCACCGGGCAGGCCATCAGCTCGGCGAGCTCGGCGACCGCCGCTCCGCTGCGCGACGTGTGCACGCCGTGGCCCACCAGCAGAATCGGGTTGGCCGCATCGCGGATGAGTTCGACGGCTTCGGCGAGTTCGGCGGCACCGGCCCGCTGGTTGACCAGCCGGTAGCGGTGCGGCTCCGGCGGGGCGGCGACGTCGAGCTCTTCGAGGATCACGTGCGACGGGTATTCGATGTAGGCCGGCCCGGGCGTGCCGGACATGGCGCGCCGGATGGCCTCGTGCACGATCTCATCGGTCTGGTCGGCGTACTCGATCGACGCGCTGTACTTCACCGACGGCGCGAAAAGCTCTTCTTGGCGGACGAATTGGATGCGTCCGCGCCGCACCCGCCGTTCGGTGATGCGGGCCCGCTGGCCGCCCAGGAACACCACCGGCGAGTTCTCCACCTTCGCGCACATCATCGCCCCGGCGATGTTGGCCACCCCCGGCCCCAGGGTGCCGATGCACAGCCCGGGCCGGCCGGTCATCCGCGACGCCGCCTCGGCCATGAATCCGGCGCTCTCCTCGTGGTGCGGGGCCACCACCGACCAGCCGCGCTGTTCGGCCTCGACGAACATGTGCACGAAGTTGGGGTCGGGGATGCCGAACAGCGTGTTGACGCCCTCGGCCTCGAACAATTCCAGTATCCGGCGGTAAACGGGTACACCCACGATCGAAACTCCTTGTTCTGCTTGTTAATACCGTTGAGCGAGACGTTGCCGGTGCGCTGCCGGTGACCCGAACAGCGACCGGTTGAAGACGGCGCGTTTGAGGTAGACGTGGATGCCGCTCTCCCACGTGTAGCCGATGCCGCCGTGCAGCTGCATGGCCTTGCCGACCACGTCGACGGCCGCACCGCAGGTGTAGGACTTCGCCATCGCGACCGCGGTGTCGGACTCGGAGTTGTCGGCTACCACTGCTTCTACGGCCTCGCGCACCAGGGCGCGTGCCACCGCGACTGCGACCCGCATGTCTGCGCAGGCGTGCTTGACGGCCTGGAAGGATCCGATCGGACGGCCGAACTGCCGGCGCGTCTGCGCATAGGAAACCGTCGCGGCCAGCATCGCCTCGGCCAGGCCGAGGCTGTCGCAGGCCACCGCGAGTGCGGCCCGGTTGCGCACGTCCTGGATCCCGTGCGGATCGGCGAATTGCAGCGGCTCGGGAACCTCGATCCCGTCGGCGGCCACGGTGGCCACGGCACGCGTCTCGTCGAGCACCGGTTGCGGTGTGACGGTGAGATCGTCAGCGACCACGACGACTTCGGTGCCGGTGTGATCGGTGGCCAGCACCAGCAGTCGGTCGGCGCCGTCGGCGTCCGGCACGAACTCGGCGCGCCCGGTCAGCCGTCGGTCGGCCGAGACGGTGAACGCTCCGTCGGCCACCGCCAGCCTTAGTCGGCCAACTGCGACGTCGTCGAGCAGTTCGTCACGAACATCGCTGTGCTGCAGTGCGTTCAGCACACCGATAGACAGCACGGCGCCGCCTAGATAGTGCGTGGCCGCGGCGGCCCGGCCCAGTTCTTCGCAGAGCACCGCGACTTCGGCGAACGTCGCGCCGGCCCCGCCCAGCGCGTCGGCGACCTCGAGTCCGACCCACCCGGCGTCGACCAGCGTCGCCCATTCCGTATCCCGCCCCCGGGCCAGTACGTCGGCGGCGACCGCCCGCAGCTCGTTGTGAAGTTCGGCGAAATCCGTTGTCGTCATGGCACGCTCGGCTCTCGCGGTAGCCCCAGGCCGCGTTCTCCGATGATGGTGCGCTGGATCTCGCTGGAGCCGCCGGGAATGGTCCACTCCCAGGAGCCGATGAAGTCCAGCACCCACGATCCGGATTCCCAGCCGCTGGACAACGGTTTGGCCAGTGCGGTGTGCGCGGCCAGCCCACCGATCTCGGCGCCGAAATCGGTGAGGCGCTGCAGCAGTTCGCTGTAGAACAGCTTCACGATCGAGGCGTCGGCCGGCCCGGCCGTGCCGGCCTCGACGTCGCGCACCAACTGCCGGCACACCGCTCGCAGGCCGGTGATCTCGGTTTCCAGCTGCGCCAATTTGTCGGCGACCACCGGGTCGTCGGTCGGGGCGGCCTCGAGCAGCCAGCGGAAACCCGCGCAGCTCAGCCGCTCGGCCAGCTCGAGCATGGTCATGCCCCGTTCGGCGCCCAGGGTCGCCTGCGCGACCTGCCATCCGGCGTTCTCTTCGCCGATCAGGTTGGCCGCCGGGATCACCACGTCGTCGAGGAAGATCTCGCAGAAGTGCTGGTCGCCCACGGCGTTGCGGATCGGCCGCACCTGCACGCCGGGGCTGGCCATGTCCAGCAGGAAATATGAGATGCCCTTGCGCTTGGGGGCGTCCGGGTCGGTGCGAGCCAGCAGCAGACACCACTGGGCGTGGCTCGCGCCGCTGGCCCACAGCTTCTGGCCATTAACCACGTAGCCGTCGCCCACCCGGCGCGCGGAGGTACGCAGCGACGCCAGATCCGAGCCGGCCTCGGGTTCGGAGAAGCCCTGCACCCAGATCTCGCCGTCGCAGATCGCCGGCAGATGCCGCCGGCGCTGCTCCTCGGTGCCGGCAACCAGCAGGGTGGCCGCCGCATGGTGGATGCCGACGAACGCCAGCACCAGCCGCGGCGCGTCGTGCGCCGCTAGCTCCTGGTACAGCACGGCCTGATCGGCCACCGACATGCCGCCGCCCCACTCCCGCGGCCAGTGCGGAACCGCGAACCCGGCGCTGTGCAAGGTGGCAAACCAGCTGCGCTGGAAGTCGGCGAACTCCTGTTCTTCAACCCCGGTTTGGGTGCGGCGCCAGTCCGCCGGGATGTTGTCGGCGCACCACTGGCGCACGTGCGCGCGGAAATCGGCAGCTTCGGTCATCGCCCGGCCGACCGCTTCTGCAAGGCCAGCAGGCGCTCCCGGTGCTCAGGTGTCTTCATGGTGGCCACCTCGGCGGCGAACCCGGCCTGCAGGGGGCCGGCCAGCACCTGCGACAGGTACATGTTGACCACCCGCTTGGTGCCTTGCAGCGCCTCGGGCGGCTCGGCGGCCAGCCGCTCGGCCAGCTGATGTGCCTGCGGCAACAGCTCTTCGGGTGCGATGCGGCGGCTGGCCAGTCCGAGTTCCACGGCGGTGGCGGCGTCGATCCGGTCGCCGGTGTAGAGGTATTCGCGCGACCGCAGGATCGGGGTGAGCAACGGCCACAGTGCGGCGCCGCCGTCGCCGGCCACCAGCCCGACCGCGACGTGCGGGTCGGCGAAATAGGCTGCCTCCGAGATCAATACGATGTCGCAGAGCAGCGCCACGCTGCAGCCCAGTCCGACCGCGGGGCCGTTGACCGCCGCGATGATCGGCAGCGGGAAGCGCAGCATCTCCTCGACGATCGCAGCGCCTTCGCGGATGCTCTCGTCGCGTGCCACTTGGTCGTCGAGGAAGCTGGTGATCCAGTTCAGGTCACCGCCCGCAGAGAAGGCCCGCCCGGCGCCGGTGAGCACCACCACCCGGATCGCCTTGTCGGCGGCCAGCTGCCGCCACACGTTGGCCAGACCGGCGTGCAGGCCCGCGTTGACGCTGTTGAGCTCCTCTGGGCGGTTGATCGTCACGGTGCGCACCGGCCCGTCGCCGGTCACCGTGATCTCGCGCGGCAGCTCGTATGTCATGAGTACAGGCCCGCCAATCCGGCGCGGCCGGTGCGACTGACCAGCCGCTCCCGGGTCGCCGAGAGACACCACGGCAACCGGCGCAGCGGCTGGCTGTAGCGCGACAACCAGGACAGCGCCGTCTCGTCGCAGAACCCGACCGCACCGTGCAGCTGATGGCAGACCCGGAACACCACCTCGGCGGCGTCCAGGGCCGCCGAGCGCAGCGCCAGGGCGTCGGCGACCGCGTCGGGGCGCCCGGCCGCGATGCTCCACAGCGCGTACTTGGCCAGCATGTCCAGCCCGCTGCGTTCTACCTCGGCGTCGGTCAGCTGGAACTGCACGCCCTGGAACTTGGCCAGCGGCTGGCCGAACTGTTCCCGCAGCCGCACATGGGCGATCGTCAGATCCAGCGCCCGATCCAGCATCCCCAGCAGTGTCCAGCACGGCAGCACCAGAGCCAGTGCCACATCGTCGGCACCGTGGGCGTCGATCTCGGTCAGCGTCAGCTCGGCCACCAGAGCCGGCCCGGCAGCGGACTGCGCCACCACGGTGCTGCGCACTCCGGCCAGGGTGACCGCGGCCCACCGCTTGGACAGTCCGGCCACCGCGCCGGCCGGGGCCTGCTCGTCGACCACGATCAGACCGTCCGCGTCCAGATCAGCGGGCACAGCGAGACGTTCGGCCAGCGGATAGGGCAGCGCCCAGTAACCGGCGCTGCGGCACAGCGCGGCCGCGGCTTCGAGTTCGTCGGCATCGGCACGAGGCTTGAGGTCGAACGCGCCCAGCCCCTGCAGGATCGGCCCCACCAGTTGTTCGCGCCCGGCCGGGTCGGCGTCGGCGCGCATTACCAAATCGTCGCCACCGGCCGCTTCGAACGCCCGCCGCGCCGCCCGCCCGTATTCGTCAGCGCCGTCGCCGAGTTCGAGGATCATCGCGGCGCCGCCAGCAGGGCACGGGAGAGCAGGATGCGCTGCATCTCGATGCTTCCCGACGACACGGTGGCAGCCTGCGAGTAGCGCCAGTGGTCTTCGACCTCGGCGCGGAACCACTGCGCCTGCGCGCCGGCCGGCGCTTCGGCGGCGATCTCCATCAGCACCTCCGCACTTTCCTGGTCCAGGCGGGTGACCGCGATCCGGTAGGCGGCGGCGTCGCCGGGCGCAACGCGTCCGCTGTCCTGCAGCGCCACAATGCGATACGCCAACAGCCGGGCGCGGCGGCAGTGGGTGAGCATCCGCACCCAGCGGGCCACCAGCTCGCCGGGCAGCGTCTCCCAGCGCTGCCCGAGCGCGTCCGGGGCGGCGGCCAGCAGTCGTTCGCAGCGCGCATACCGGGCGATGCCCACCCGCTCGTACGACATCACGTCCTGCACGACCGACCAGCCCGCGTCGACGGCGCCGAGCACGTCGGCGTCGGTGACGCGCAGGTCGTCGAAGAACACCTCGTTGAGGTGATGCGGGCCCATCATGGTGCCGATCGGCCGGACCTGGATCGCCGGGTTGTCCATCGGCACTAGGAAGATGGTCAGGCCCTGCTGCTTTTTGGTGACCGCCCCCTCCCCCACCCGGGTGGTGCGGGCCAGCAGGAAGCACCACTGCGCCATGGTGGCATACGACGTCCAGATCTTCTGGCCGTTGATCAGCCAGCCGTCGGAAGCATCCCGGCGGGCCGTGGTGCGCAGCGACGCCAGGTCCGAGCCGGCCTCGGGCTCGGAGAACCCCTGACACCAAATCACCTCGCCGGCCGCGATCGGCGGTAGATGTCGGCGCTGCTGTTCGGGGGTGCCGTGCCGCATGATGATGGGCCCGACCCAGTTCACCCCCATGTACTGCGCCCCGCGTGGTTCGTGGTGCGCCCACATCTCCTCGCGGACCACGGTCTGCTCCCACACCGAGGCGTCCGCCCCGCCGAACTCCTTCGGCCAGGACAGGCACAGCAGGTCACGCTCGGCCAGCACCCGGCAGAACCGTTGTGCGGCGGCCAGATCGGTGGGATTGTCGGTGAACGCGCCCGGAAACCGCTCCGGCAGCTCCTGGTGGATCAGTTCGCGCAGCTGCCCGCGCAGCTCACCGGCCCGGGTGCCCATGTCGAAGTCCAGGGTCATGAGGCGCCCTGCTCGAGTCCGAGTTCGGCGAGCACCGCCGTGGTGTGCGCCCCCAGCTCCGGCGCCGGGCCGGCGACCCGGCCGGGGGTACCCGACAGCCAGGTGGGCACGCCGGGGAAACGCACCGGGCCGTTCGGGGTTTCCACGGTCTCGAACAAGCCGACCGCGTTGAGGTGCGGGTCGTCGAAGAGATCGCCGGGGGTGTTCAGCGGGGCGGCCGGAATCTCGAGCTCGCGCAACAACTTCAGCCACTGCGCGGTGGTGCGCTCCTTCATCGTCTCGGCCACCAGCCCGTAGACGGTGTCGATCCGCTGGGCCCGCTGCGCCAAGGTGGCGTATTGCGCAGAGGCCCAAGGCGGCTGCACCGCGTCGATGAAGGCGTTCCAGTGTTTGTCGTTGTAGATCAGCGCGGCGATCTGCCCGTCGCTGGTGTCGTAGGGCCGCCGGTTGGGCGCCACCGTGCGGGGGTAGACGGCCGAGCCCAGGGGCGGGTCGAACATCGCGCCGTTGGCGTGTTCGACGAGCATGAACGAGGCCATGGTCTCGAACATCGCGACCTCGACCTCCTGGCCCTGGCCGGTGCGCTCCCGGTGGAACAGCGCCATCATCGTGGCGTACAGGGCGGTCAGCCCGGCGATCTTGTCGGCCATGATGGTGCCCACGTAGTCGGCCCGCCCGGTGAGTTGCTGCTGCACGGCGGGCAGCCCGCATTCGGCCTGGATGGTGTCGTCATAGGCCGGGCGGTCGCCGTCCGGTCCGCGCCGGCCATAGCCGTAGCAATTGGTGTAGACGATCCCCGGGTTGAGGGCGGCCACCGCGGGATAGTCGAACCCCAGCTTCGCGATCGCCTTGGCCCGCATCGAGTGGATGAACACGTCAGCGGTTGCGATCAGCGCAGCCATCGGCGCTTTGCCCTCGTCGGTGCGCAGATCCAGCACGATGCCACGCTTGCCGCGGTTGACGTTGACGAACACCCCGCTCATGTCCGGCGCCGGGCCCGCCGAGATGTAGCGAGTGGCGTCACCCTCGGGCGGCTCGACCTTGATGACGTCGGCGCCCATGTCGGCCATGATCTGCGTGCAGTAGGGGCCCATCACCATCGTCGTCAGATCGATGACCCGCACCCCGCGCAGCGGACCACCCGCCGAGACCTCCCCCGCGCCATCAGCCGTCAATTGTTCGGACAAATTACTCCGTTCTGCGTATTGCAGAACACTATTCCGCAGGGCTTATTCACCCGTCAAGGGCGCGGCGCCGATCTACGCCAGCTATTGTCTGGACTAAGGACGCTTGATAACGTCCGGAGTCATGACGGATCCGCTCTCCCGTGACGGCCGCACCAGTCCGGCGATCGCGGCGGGCTGGCGCCTGGAGCGGATCACCGCCCCGAGCCGGCTGTTCGGCGCCAACGGCCTGCGGACCGGTCCGGACGGCCGGGTCTACGTCGCGCAGGTGACCGGCAGCCAGATCAGTGCGCTGGACGTGGCCACCGGGGACCTGGTCGCGGTGAGCCCCCGCGGCGGGGACGTCGTCGCGCCCGACGACGTCGCCTTCGACGGCGCCGGAAACCTGTACGCCACCGAGGTGATGGACGCCCGCGTCAGTGTGCTCGACACCTCTGGACGCGGCCGGGTGCTGCGCGACGACCTGCCCTGCGCCAACGGGATCACCGTGCATCGCGACCGGCTGTTCATCGGGGAATGCCGCGACGGCGGGCGGCTGATGGAGCTCGACCGGGCCACCGGCGCCCAGCGCATCCTGGCCGAGAATCTGCCGTCCCCCAACGCCATGGAAGTCGGCCCCGACGGGCTGTTGTACTTCCCGGTGATGACCGCCAACGAGATCTGGCGGATCGACCCGGACGCCGATGATGCTGTGCCGCAACGGGTTGCCGGCGAGCTGGGCGTGCCCGACTCGGTGAAGTTCGACGCGCAGGGCTTCATCGTCTCCACCCAGGCGGCCAGCGGTGCGGTGTTGCGCATCGACCCGCGCACCGGCGAGCGCACCGTGCTGGCGCAGCTGGCGCCCGGGCTGGACAACTGCACTTTCGTCGACGGCGCGCTGTTCGTCTCCAACTTCAGCGGCGAGATCACCCGGATCGCCGCCGGCGGCGACGTGTCCACGGCGCTGCCCGGCGGCCTGAACTGGCCGCTGGATCTCACCGTCGACGAGAACGGCACCCTCTACGTCGCCGACGGCACCTACTTCTACGCGGTCGGCCCGGGCGGGCAGCTGCGGACGCTCGGAATGCTGTTCACGCCCGGCTATCCCGGCTTCATCCGCGGGGTGTCCGCGCTGGGCTCCGGCGAGTTCGTCGTCACCACCTCCGGCGGGCAGGTCAGCCGCTACGTGCCCGCCGAGTCACGCAGCGAGGTGCTCGCCGACGGCTTCGACCAGCTCTACGGGGTGGCCGCGGGATCCGCCGGCGTGGTCGTCACCGAGTTCGGCACCGGCCGGGTGCTGGGCGTGGGCGACGGCACCGTCGAGGTACTCGCCGCCGGGCTGGCGGGCCCGGTCGGGATCGTCCGCGCCGATGACGGGGCCTACCTGGTGGCCGAATCCGGCGCCGGGCGGGTGGGGGGGGGGGGGGGCGCCGGCGTCACGCCGGTGGTCGACGGATTGTCCTGCCCGCAAGGCATTCTGGCGGCCGGCCGCCGGCTCTACATCGTCGACGCCGGCGCCCGCCAAGCTCTCGCCGTCGACCTCGACACCGGGACGCGGCAGGTGCTCGCCGACGGGCTGCCGATCGGGCCGCCGCCGGGCGTGCAGCCCAAACCGCTCAAGGGCATGCCGCCGTTCTCCGGACCGCAGGGCCCGTTCGCCGGAATCGCACGCGGGGCCGACGGCACCCTGTTCGTCGCCGCCGACGGGGACGGCAGCGTGCTGGCACTACACCCGGTGAACCCGTGACCGATCACCGCTACCTGAAGGTCGCGCGGGTGCTGCGCAAAGAGATTGCCGACGGGGTGTATCCGATCGGCTCTCAGCTGCCCACCGAACACGAACTGTGCGAACGGTTCACCGTGAGCCGCTACACAGTCCGCGAGGCGCTGCGGCGGCTGCGCGAGGACAACCTGGTGGTGTCCCGGCCGCGGGCGGGCACTGTGGTGATTCCCCGCACCGTGACGAACTGCTACGCCCACGACGTGGTGTCGATCGACGACCTGGTCGCGTTCGCGGCCGGCTCCTCGTTCGAGATCGACTCGAACGCCATGATCACCATCGATGACGACGACGTCGCCGCGCGCACCGGTCTGCCGGCGGGGAGCGACTGGCTGGCGGTGCGCGGCAATCGGCGAGCCGAGAACCAGACGGCGCCGATCTGCCGGACCGAGTACTACATCAACCGGGCCTTCGCCGGTGTGGGCCGGTTGCTGCAACGCCACTCCGGTCCGATCTTCCCGTTGATCGAGGATGTGTTCGGGGTCAGCATCGTCGAGGTGCGCCAGCACATCCGCGCGGTGATCATCACCGCAGAACTCGCCGAACAGCTGGCCGTCGAACCCGGCGCCGCCGCACTGCAGATGCAACGCAGCTACACCACCTCCGAGGGTGAGATCGCTCAGGTGACGGTGAACACCCATGCCGGCGACGACTACCGGTACTCGATGACGCTGCACCGGGTGACGGGACAGCCCGGCCCGTGACAACGCTGGGCGACACCCTCGCGGAAGCGGCCGCGCAGGACCCCGGCCGCGTGCTGCTCGTCGACGGCGAGACCCGGCTGACCTGCGGGGAGCTGGACACCCGGGCACGGGCACTGGCCGGTGCGATGGCAGCCAAAATGCCGACCGGCAGCGTGGTGTCATTCATGCTGCCCAACTGGCATGAGGCCGCCGTCGTCTATCTGGCCGCGACCCTGGCCGGGATGGTGGTCAACCCGATCCTGCCGTCGCTGCGCGAGGCGGAACTGTCGTTCATCCTCACCGACTCGGGCAGCCGAATGCTGTTCGCACCGCAGCGCTTTCGCGGCCACGACTACGCGGGCATGCTGGCCCGGGTGACCGGCGCGATCGCCGAGCCGCCGGAGGTGGTGCTGGTACGCGCGGGCCGCACCGACTTCCCGGGGCCGCCCGGGGGCGACACCGCGCTGCCCCACGTCGATCCCGATGCGGTCCGGCTGCTGCTGTACACCTCGGGCACCACCGGCCGGGCCAAAGGCGTGCTGCACAGTCATCGTTCGATCAACGCGTTGATCGAGCAGCTGGCCCAGCACTGGATGATCGACCCGGGTGACCGCTTCCTGGTGCCGTCCCCGATCGCCCACATCGGCGGGTCGATCTACGCCTTCGAAGCCCCGCTGCTGCTGGAGACCACCGCCGTACTGATGGACACCTGGGACGCCGAGGCGGCCGTGCAGCTCATGCTCGCCGAACACTGCACGCATGTGGCCGGGGCGACACCGTTTCTCGCCCAGCTGCTGGCCGCCGCCCGGCGCGCCGGCACCCGGCTGCCCGACCTGAAGCTGTTCGTCTGCGGCGGCGCGTCGGTCCCGGCCTCGTTGATCCGGGAAGCGGCCGGCTATTTCGACGGCGCCGCCGTCACCCGGGTATACGGGTCCAGCGAGGTTCCGGTCAGCACCGTGGGCGCGGTCGGCGCCGGTGAGGCTCGCTACGCCGCCGACACCGACGGCCGGGCCGGGATCGCCGACATCAAGCTGGTCGCCCACCATGGGACCCCGCCGGGTGAAGGCGAGATCTATGTCCGTGGACCGCAGATGCTGGTGGGTTATCAGCATCCCGAGGACGAGTGCTTGGACGCCGAAGGCTATTTCGCCACCGGCGATCTCGGCCGCTGGGTCGACGACGATTATCTGCTGGTCACCGGCCGGCTCAAGGACGTCATCATCCGCAACGGCGAGAACATCTCTGCGCGCGAAGTCGAAGACATCCTGGCCGGCCATCCCGGAATCGCCGAGATCGTGGTCGTCGGCATCCCCGATGCGCGCACCGGGGAACGGGCCTGTGCGGTGATCGTTCCGGCCGGCGACACCGGTCCCGGCGTCGCGGAGCTGCGCGCCATGCTGACCGCGCAGGGTGTCGCGGTGTTCAAGGCCCCCGAGCAGGTGGAGATCTGGGACGAACTGCCGAAGAACGACGCCGGCAAGGTCGTCAAACAGCAGATCCGGGCCGTGCTGGCCCGGGCGAAGGCAGGTGAGTGAACATGCAGGTGGCGATCGTGACAGGCGCCAGCAGTGGAATCGGATTCGGCTGCGCCACAAAGCTTGCCGCGGACGGTATGGCGGTGCTGGGGACCGGACGTGACGAACAGCGGTTGGCGGAGCTGGCGGCGGCGGTGCCAGATCCCGATCGCATCGCCACCGTGGCCGTCGACCTGACCGCCCCCGACGCGCCCACGCGAATCGTCGACGCCGCCCTGGCCCGCTGGGGCCGGGTGGACTTCCTGATCAACAATGCCGGTGTCGGCAGCCCCAAACCACTGCACGAAACCGACGACGAATCACTCGACCACTTCCTGAACCTGATGCTGCGGGCACCGTTTCGGCTGGCGCGCGACGTGCTGCCTCACCTGCGCCCCGGATCGGCGATCATCAACGTCACCTCCACCTTCGCGGTGGTCGGCGGGCTGCGCGGCGGGGCGTACTCCGCAGCCAAGGGCGGCCTGACCGCACTGACCACCCACATCGCCTGCCAGTACGGCGCACAGGGCATCCGGTGCAACGCGGTGGCGCCCGGGGTCACCGTGACGCCGATGGTCGAAAAACGGCTCGACGACCCCCGATTCCGCAAGATCAACACCGAGATGACGCCCTATCCGCGGCTGGGCCGGGTGGACGACATCGCCAATACCGTCGCCTTTTTGTGCTCGGAGGCGGGTGCGTTCATCAACGGCCAGACCATCGTGGTCGACGGCGGCTGGAGCTCGACCAAATATCTCTCGGACTTCGGGCTCGACTCCCACTGGGTTCAGCCGTGAATCTGTTCGCGTGTCTGGATCAGGCCGCGTCCGGGTTCGGCGAGCGCGGCGCGGTGTATCACGGTGTGCGCCAACTGTATACCTGGACCGAGCTTGCCGATCGCGCCCGACGCTTGGCGGCATCGCTGCGCGCGGCGGTGGCACCCGGCGCGCGGATCGCGATCGCCAGCGAGAACCGGCCCGAGATCATCGAGCTGATGTTCGCCACCTGGGCGGCCGACTGCGTCGTCGTCCCACTCAACTACAAGCTGCACCCGCGGGAGATGGCCCAGATCATCTCCGACGCCGGGGCGGCCTGGGTCTTCGCCTCCCCGGCGCTGACGCCCGACCTGGCGGCGGTCGTCGACACCCCGGTCGAAATCCTCGGCAGCGCCGAATATCTGGAGCGATTCCACAACGAGCCGTCCAAACCACCCGACCCGGATCCGTCCCGGCTGGCGTGGCTGTTCTACACCAGTGGCACCACCGGACGCTCGAAGGGCGCGATGCTGACCCACCGCAACCTGATGGCGATGACGGTGGCGCACCTCGCCGACCTCGACGACCCCGACGCCGACTGCAGCCTGATCCACGGCGCCCCGATGTCGCACGGGTCCGGCCTGTACATCGCGCCCTACGTGCTGCGCGGGGCGCGGCAGGTGGTGCCGGCCTCCGGCTCGTTCGACGCCGACGAGTTCCTCGACCTGTGCGGGCATCACCACGGCGCCACCGCATTCCTGGCGCCGACGATGGTGGCGCGTCTGGTGCGCACCGCACGCGAGCGACCGGGCCACCTGCGCACCATCATCTACGGTGGCGGTCCGATGTACCTCGGGGACCTCAAGCGTGCGCTGGCCGCATTCGGGCCGGTGTTCGCCCAGCTCTACGGTCAGGGCGAGGCGCCGATGACCATCACCGGCCTGAGCCGCGCCGACCATTCCGGTGACGACGCGATCCTGGCTTCGGTGGGCCGGCCGCGCTCTGGTGTGGAGGTGGCGGTGTTGCGCGAGGACGGCACGCCCGCCCCGGCCGGCGAGGTCGGCGAGATCGTCTGCCGCGGCGACGTGGTGATGGCCGGGTACTGGAACAACCCGGGCGCGACCGCCGAGGCCATCAACGAGGACGGCTGGCTGTTCACCGGCGACCAGGGCTCCTTCGACGACCGCGGCTACCTCACCCTGCGGGACCGCTCGAAGGACGTGGTGATCAGCGGTGGCAGCAACATCTATCCGCGCGAGGTCGAGGAGGCGCTGCTGAACCATCCCGGCGTCTCCGAAGCCGGCGTGGTGGGCGCGCCGGATCCCGAGTGGGGCGAGATCGTGGTCGCGTTCGTCGTCGGCGATGCCTCCGCCGCCGAGCTGGACGCCCATCTGCTGCAACGCATCGCCCGGTTCAAGCGCCCGAAACGCTACGAGTTCGTCGACGCGTTGCCCAAGAACAGCTACGGCAAGGTGCTCAAACGGGAGCTGCGCGCCCAGCTGGGCTGAGCCGGTGGTTTGTGTTCGACATGGTCAGTTGGCGTTGTTCGGTGGTGGTTGGGGTTGGAAGGGTTGGTACCACCACCATTGGGCGCGTTCGCCGGTCGGTCCGGGGCAGGGT
>NZ_LZIN01000110.1 GCF_001667375.1 Mycolicibacter sinensis
ACCGCGATCTTCGTCGGCGGGACGATGTTGCCGACGCCCTCGGCGGCGTTCGCCCAAACCGCGGCCGACCTGTTCCTCAACCCGCTAGGCTTCGACGCCGGCGACGATCCGACGGTCTGCGTGATCGGTGCCGGCATCTGCGATTCCCCGCTGCAGGTGCTGACCACCCCGCAGCTGATCCTGCAGGGGCACAGCAGTTTCGTCGGCGCGGCCGAGATCGTGCGGGCGGTGCACGCCCAGCTCGACGCCAACCCGGGCGCCTACGATGCCGACAACCCGCTGTGGATATTCGGCTACTCGCAGGGCGCCACGGCCGGTTCGATCGCGATGGCCCAGCTGGAACACGACGGCGTCGACCCGCAGTTGCTGCATTTCGTGTTCATCGGCAATCCGGTCGGTGCCGACACCGCGTCGGAGGGTATGGGCGGGGTTTCCTCCTCCGACTTCTTCGACACTGCTCTGCTGTCGGGTGTCCAGACCCCGAACAACTGGTTCGCGGTAACCGATTACACGATCCCCGGAGATCCGGTCACCGACCCCACGTCCACCTCTGAGCTCGGTTTGTTCTACGAGCACATGATGTATCTGGGGCTCACGCCCGATCAGGTGGCCAACCACCTGGCCACCACCGACGGCGCGATCACCGACATCGACATCTCCGGTGACTTCGACCAGTTCGGCGCCTGGATCAATGCGTGGAGCCACGGGCTGGTCGACAGCGGTTGGTGGGAAGGCTTGTTCTACTCAGTTGTGGCGTTCTTCTACAGCGCCTTCGGCAACATCGAGGGCTTCTTCACCGAATGGATGGGCATCGACTGGGGCGGGGTGGAAGACACGCTCGACT